>NZ_CAJHBC010000001.1:0-570616 GCF_904846535.1 Psychrobacter muriicola 2pS | reverse complement strand
GGATAGTCATTTGCTGATTCAATAAGCATGCGAACGGCGCGCTCTTTAATCTCAGGAGTGTAGGTTTGTCTTTTCATTGTCGTATTCTCTCAGAAAGTTGAGTCTCCGACAATCCCGGGGCGGTTCAAAATAGACTTAGTACTGCTTGTCGCCGTACTTTCTGTCGTATTCAAATTGTCCGTTATGTTAGCCTTAACATCGCCTAAATTGGGAGATGAAGGAGTGAGCCACAGCACCATAATCATGCCTATTAAAACAAAAGAGACACCAACTAAACGTCCAGCATTTATTTCTTTCACCGGTAAATTCATAAGACCGTATTGGTCTAATATTAATGAAATAAGCATTTGACCCGCTATCACGCAAACAATGAAGCGAGTTGCGCCTAAACGAGGAACTAGAATTAATGCAGATGTAATATAGATGACGCCAGCAATTCCACCAAACCACACCCATATTGGTAATTGTCCGATTTGATTCAATAGTGGCGCAGGGACACGCATAGCGAGAATGACAGGTATTGCTATAACCACACTCACTAATAACGACACTACTGTCGCCCAAAGAGGATGCCCAAGAGCACGACCTAGTTCAGCATTACTCGCAGCTTGGAGAGGAACTAAAGCGCCGGCAACTAGGGCGATAATGGCAAAAGAGATGCCAGTAAGTGATAGATTCATACGTTTACTCCAGATTTATTTACTTTTCTAGAGGAATTATTTCATATTAAAAATTTGAATTGAAATTATTGTTTTTTTACTTCACTATTCGTCATATGAATAACTTAAGACGTATCGACCTTAATTTGCTCGTGACGTTGCACGCATTATTAATGGAAAAGCACGTATCACGAGCCGCTCTCCGGTTACATAAAAGTCAGCCGGCAGTTAGCCACGCGTTGGCTCATTTACGTACCATATTTGATGACCCTCTATTGGTGCGACGTTCAGGAAAATTGGAATTGACTTCGCGAGCGAGCGAGTTGATTCTGCCGTTGACGGATGCTCTGGAGCAGCTCGGTACGTTGATTGAGACACCAGAATTCAATCCTCTCAGTGTGAAGCGAGTATTTCGTCTGGCTATGTCTGACTATGGCGCGCGTGTATTTATGCCTAGTTTGGTGCGCTCATTAAGAGTGCTTGCGCCTGGCATTGAGCTTGAGGTGAGTCAAGGAAGCCGCGAAGCGATGATGGCGGATGTGTTCGATGGTGAAACTGATATGGCTTTCGGTGTCTTCCCAGATAAAGTGCCAGAAGCGCTTCGTATGCACACCCTGTTTGTTGAGTCTTTTGCTTGTTTAGCAGACAAAAATACCTTACCAGAGAGTGGTAATCTCGACAAGAATAGTTGGTTGGCTCGACCGCATATCCTCGTTGCGATGCAATCAGGTGCCAATAATGAGATTGAACGTGCTCTTAGTGGCACAGGATTAAGTCGTCAAGTTGTAATGACTTTGCCACACTGGGGAATTGCCAATCAATTAGTGGCTGGTACTGACTTGATCTTGACAGCGGCGCGGCGTAGCTTTGATATGACTTATAGCAACTCACAGGTTCAAATATTCGAACCGCCTTTTCCAATTGAATCATTCGATTTTAAATTACTATGGCATCAACGCCGTGAGGGCGATGCGGCGCATAATTGGCTGAGACAATTAATTATTAGTGTGCCCAATTCAGAACTTAACGAAAGAAGTTAGCAGAACCACCTAGAACAATGACTCAATCTAACAACGTATACCTATTATCAATAAGAGCCTGCTGATCATCAATGTATTCATAGTGCTTTTTGATCTATGCTGTTAAATATGTAGACAATAACCTTAATATTTCGATGACTGTATATCCCATTGAACCAATTTAATGAGCTGGTAATTGCTGAACTGATTCAATGAGTTCGGTACCTTGGTGAGGACTTGGATATTAGGCTGTAGGCTACTGATATCGATATCTTTCGTAAGTTATGGAATTACGGTGTACTTGTCATATACATTAAGTAAGCTTTTCGAGGATAAGTTCAGTTGTTTTCGATTATTGTCGCTATATATATTATACCTCTATATAGAGGTATTTTTTATATCTAAATAATAGGAAGTTTATTCTCAATTTTCTTTAATAGTAAATTGATGATAAGTAGCTCTTCCTTACTAATATCACTCATCAAGTCATTCTCCAGTTGCACGTGTGATGCGACGGCTCTATCAATCAAGTCAAGACCTTCGGAAGTTAGTTTAACTAATAAGCTTCGTTTATCCTCTGGGTTATCAACGCGCTCAATGAGTTGCTTCTTTTCTAAATGTTGTAAGCGATTGGTCATCGTTCCAGAACTAACCATCATGCTATCAAACAAAACAGTTGGGCTCATTAAGTATGGAGCTCCTGTGCGCCGCAATGTCGCTAACACGTCGAATTCCCAATGCGATATCTGGTAATTTATCTTATAGTTAGCAGATAATTTTCGCATCAATATCACTTCTAACCGCTTGATGCGGCCTATAGTCTCCATTGCCAACAAATCATCATTAGAAAACCCTTGGTTTTGCCACTGGCTAATAATCTGCTGTACTGCATCTTCTTGTTTGCACCCTTCAGTTTGCATTGATTTATTCCTCGTTACGATCAAAATTTTTATGATTTTGGAGATATTAAAATGTCTATTTCTACTGAGAAAATTACTCTTAAGCAGTAATAATAGCAATATTTTTATCTTGACATAGAGATATTAAATGATATTCTGACATCAAGGTCATTTTCGGCCGTTAGGATATTGTATGACTAAGTTTACAGAGCGAAATAGCTCTCCTTGTAGAAGTGTATGGTTAGTTCCTTTAATTTGTCTTCTGGTTGGAGGCGCGTTACTTGGTATCTCTACCAATGTTGCAAAATATGCGGGTGAAATCGGTTTATCTCCGCTTGCCTTTTTATTTTGGTCAATTGCTGGTGCTGCCACAATCTTGTTAGCTATTGCGTTACTACGCCATGAACTTCCACCTCTCAACAAACGCAGCTTTGAGTATTACTTTATTTCTGCTTTGGTCAGCGTTGCAGGGTCTAACTTAATTTTCTTCTCCGCTATTCCTCATGTTGGTGCTGGCTTTGTAGCCCTAATTATTTCCTTACCACCACTTCTCACCTATCTAGGGGCATTAGCGTTAGGGATGGAACGATTTCAAACTGTTCGAGCGCTTGGGGTTGCAGCGGCACTTGCCGGTGCAGGTGTACTAGCTGCACGTAAATTTTCTGCACCAGATGCCAGTGTATTTTGGATTTTTATAGCACTGTGCGGTCCTGTTTTGCTTGCCATTGGCAATCTCTATCGTACATTGCGCTGGCCGAAAGGAGCATCCCCCAATGCACTTGCTCCAGGAATGCTTATTGCGGCTGTGATATTACTTGGCGCAACAAGTCTCTTACCAATATTCTCACTTGCTGTCCCACTGGGAGATTTCCTACCACTTGGTTTGATCGCCTTGCAGGCCTTTATCTTCGCTGCTCAGTTTCAATTATTGTTTCTACTTCAAAAAACGGGTGGTCCGGTTTTACTAAGCTTACTAGGGTCTGTTGGGGCCGTTGTGGGTGTTCCTGTTGCTATTTTTTTACAAGGTGAATCCCCGCCGGACGGACTAGTTCTAGGTGCATCCTTGATCATAATCGGTGTCGTACTTGTTACATGGGGTGGAATGAAGATGATGGCATCTATTGCAATAAAAAGTTGAAGTGCCTGATAAAACCTAGAATTAGCAAGTTTGATCTCCTTTTTAAATTCATTCAAAAAATCTGATAACCCGTAATACAGTGAGATTAATGACCTTCTATTTAACAATATTTAAAAGGATAAAAAGTATGCCTCAGTACAACTTAGCCAGTCTGCAACGAATTTCTAGCAAACATCATTTCACTTATTTTTTAGATAATAACTTACCAGTAAAACCACAAGCAATTGCCACACGTAATCCATCGCATGAGGTAGTCAATGAGTAAGCTTGGTTATAATCAATGGATACTAGCCACCATAACAATACTTGTAGGTCTTAACCTTAGACCCATTATGGCTTCGATATCTCCAATCATACCCGTTTTAACAGATGCTGTAGGAATCAATAATCAAACTGCCGGTCTATTGACTACTGTGCCAGTTGCAATGATGGGGTGCTTTGCGCTTTTAGGTCCCAGAATTCAATCTAGAGTAAGTGAGTATTTAGGCATATTGGCTGGATTGTTGGCTATAGCGCTTTCTTGTACCTATCGATTTTTTGTTGATTCTGTATTACTTCTACTGATAACTTCACTTATTGGAGGTATTGGTATAGCAATCATCCAAACTTTAATGCCAGCTTACCTAAAAAGAATGACGCCAGAAAATGCCAGCGTTTTTATGGGGTTGTTTACAACGGGTATTATGGCTGGGGCTGCGATCTCAGCTGCTACAGCATCCCCCTTAGAAGGAGTGTTTGGATGGAATATCGCTTTATCGATTATGGCTATCCCTACCATATTAGCAATTATACTGTTTGCTTCTGGTATGCCACGTATCGAAAGTAGTAGAAACGGTTATTTACCTTTACCTCTAAAGTCTAAAAATGCATGGTTGCTAATGCTTTTCTTCGGTATAGGTACTGGCGCCTATACATTAGTTTTAGCTTGGTTGCCGTTAAACTATACGCAGCTTGGATGGAGTAGAGACGCCTCTGGTGCTTTACTCAGTATTTTGACGGTAGCAGAAGTGATTTCTGGTATCTTAATTTCTATATTCATCAAAAAATTCACCGATCGCCGCAAGCCTTTATTTATCACTCTATCGCTCATATTGGTTGGTCTAGTGTTGCTTATTTATATTCCCTCAAAGCTTGCTTTTTTAACTGTGATAATTTTAGGGTTGGGGATCGGTGCTTTATTTCCTTTATCCTTAATCGTAGCACTTGATTATGCCTCTAGCGCCAAGCAAGCAGCGACTTTATTAGCGTTTGTACAAGGTGGTGGATACTTAATTGCCTCTGCTTTCCCTTTCATAGCGGGTGTTCTAGTTGATGCTTCAAGTGATTTGACGGGAGCGTGGGTTGGCATGATTGTTGGGGTTTTGCTATTATTCAGTATTTGTAATAAATTCTCTCCACGAAACTTTGTTGTTCGTTATTAGTATACTTTAAGATAAAAGTGATAACTAAAAGAAAGGATATATTTGGGGCTGTAGTAGATAAGCACTATGCTAGACTATTTTTATGAAGATAACCCGTTGTAAACTAAGTAAAAAAGTACAGCGAAGGCTTTTAGCGTTTTTCACGGCTGCAGTAACCGCTAGAACAGCCGCAGATTTATTCAATATCCAACCTAACACTGCTACGCTTTTTTATCATAAAATCAGACTTGTGATAGATCACCATCTCTCATTACAAGCTGATGAGCTCTTTGATGGTGAAGTCGAATTAGATGAAAGTTACTTTGGCGGCGTACGCAAAGGCAAAAGAGGTCGCGGGGCTGCTGGTAAAACCGCCGTATTTGGCATTCTAAAACGAAATGGTAAGGTTTATACCATTGTCGTAGCAGACACCAAACAGACTACTCTAATGCCTGTTATTAAGCGTAAAATCAAGCCTGACAGCTTTGTTTATACTGATAGCTATCGAAGTTACAATGCATTAGATGTGAGCGAGTTTAAACATTTCAGAGTCAATCACTCTAAAGAGTTTACTTGCGGTAAAAACAATCACATCAATGGTATTGAGAACTTTTGGAATCAGTCTAAACGAACACTCAGAAAATATAATGGGATCGATAAGAAGAATTTCCATTTATTTTTAAAAGAGTGTGAGTTCAGATTCAACTACGGGTCACCATCTAGTCAGCTTAAAACGCGGAGAAAATGGTGTGATAGTTAATCCTTATCTACTACAGCCCTTTAATTTGGAGTGTTTTAAAAGGCTGGTCACTTTTTGGCTATCATTTGGTCACCGTCGTTTTTTTGAGCAGTTTAAAAGAGCATGAGTAGTGATGATTACAGAGTGTTACGAGTAAATATTTTCCTCTATAGCCCATATTTTGCAGACAAAAAAAGCCCCAATCGTGAGATTAGGACTTTCTAAATTTGGTAGGCATAAGCAGACTCGAACTGCTGACCGCTGAAGTGGCATCATGGGTCGCGTATCTTGCGTCCGAAGCCCGCAGAAAAGGTGGCTGGATACTTCGCGCCGCCAACGGACAGTTTCATGCAACCCGCGCCATGGAAGCTGAAGGGGTAGATTATGCTCGCGATCTTAGAGCGGTACAGGCGTCAAAGGTACAAGAAGTCGCGGACAATTGGTCATCGATTGCTATTCCTAATAGAGAACCGCGCGCATGAATAAAGTATTGGCAGTATTTGCAGGTAATATGAGTTTGCAGGAGTGTTTCTTTAAATAGCTATTTTTGCGCAAAGACGACTAGGCGCAAGTGGCGGTCTGCATCCAACATCATTGAAGTATGTTCAACTCAGACCAATGCACTTATGGTGTATTTGATTGCGCTATGCGCTTTTGCATTGGGGATAGCGTCTTATGTCACGGCTGGACTTATTCCCATAATCGAACTGGCCTTCAGTATTTCTGCTGGCGCTTGGTATTTTTGTACTCGGCAATGCGGCCAGCGCCTTATCAACAAGTTTTTCTTGGTTACTTATTTTTCGAGCATTAGTAGGTATTGGGTCAGGCGTTTACTTAGCAGTTGGTATTGCGGCAGTGGCTACAATATAGCCATTTGGACGAGCAAAAGCCATCTCTATTATCATAGGTGGTATGGCTGCAGAGACGGTCTTAGGGGTGGCTCTGGGTATTGTTTTCGCCTAGCGCTTGGGCTGGGCATCAGCGTTTTGGTTACGTTACTTGGCATTATTGCCTTTGTAGGACTGTTTTGGCGATTACCCACATTGCCTATTTCAGAGAGTATTGCGCTACGCAAAAAAATGTCGTTACTGCTTGATCGTCAAGTCCTCGTGATTCTTTTGGTATCTTTGCTTGCGGCCATCGCCAGCCTTGGTATATATACCTTCTTAGCGCCTTTCATGACGCTATTTATTATGCTGATATTGGCATTGTCTTTAATTTTACTACCTTTCATTGCCTTTTGGAATCCTTGGTTTGCTATGGTTCCGATTGTTATTTGGGGCGCAGTTGGTTAGGGATTGCAAGTACCGCAGAACAATCAACTGATAGGCGTTAGAGAGTCTGGAGGGGATAGCAATTTCGCTGTCGCCTTAAATGAATCTGCGCTTTATTTGGGTAGCGCGATTAGAGCAGGCTTAGGAGGTATGGTTTTGGTATTAAATCTTCCTGTACGGACGTTGCCAGTAGGCGCAAGCATAGTGGCAGTTATAGGGGCTTTTTTGCAATTTATGTGTATGAAGTATGAACGGATTTATCACAGGAAGTAAGATAAAGGGTTAAATATTCTTAAATAAATGATGAGTAGTTATGGTGATCGATTAAATAAGACATGCTAATAAGCGTGTAGAGAAGTATCTTTTGCTAGAGATTATAAGCGAAATAATAATGAATACACCTACTATTGTTAGGAGTGCTTTTAAATAGCTTTTTTTGAACATCTATCGGTAGCATAAGTCCACCATTATATTAGCAGTGGACTTATGTGTATAAATATTTCAAAAGGGCGCATTGCAAATCATACGTTGAGTGTTTTATCACTTAGTTTAGCTAGCATTTTGATAAATATGGGTTCCCATGCCGTCACACCGGAACAATATCAAGAGCAGCGTAGTGATGCCTTTGAGGAATAAAACTAGATCAATCTAGTCGCGGTGTGCACGGATCGTCTGGCATTACAAGCGAAATTGGCGACGCTTGACGATTTACAGCAAAAAAAGGCACTGATGAAGGTATTATTTATGAGGGAGAAACGGGTGGTGATGAATAAATAATCAAAGCACATGGCGTTGTCCGAGTGCAAGACAAAGCCCTGCTTGAGTGCGGGCACGAACGTAGTCTGAAAGAATATTGTCCTATGACTCATCGTGCCTTGATGTGCCTATGTTTAGCCCATTTAGGCGCTCTCGTTCAGACTGAGGACACGCCCTAATCTCAAGCAATGATTAGCATCAATCAATGACATTATATCTAAACAGCAAGATCACTACAGCAGAGCTGATCAACACGCTCAAAAAGATATAGAACAAAACATTATTACTGACCAACGTCTTTTGGACATCGGAATACCCTAGCTTATCAAAGGTAATCAGGTCTTTATCTAAGTTGAAGTAATCAATGGTTTTTACGGTATCGATAAAATGATCGACGAACCAATTCGGCCAATGATGCGGTTTGAATGGGGAGCTATCACTTAGCTGAGTATGCTTTGAGAACTTTTTCCAGTTACTGTCATTGAGATTAATACTGTGCATACGCCAATCTGTAAAGCTATAACTGCTGATCTTTTTAGAAAAAACGACATCCACATCCTTATGGTTTTCGTCTTTAAAAATTCTTTGCATCAGGGAGGAAACAACCTCCTTTGTGCCTTCTAGACATTGCAAAAAGCTGTCATTGTTATTGCACAAAAACCCTACGATCTTGTTCTCTTTATTAAAAGACTCTGAGTGACGCTGTATATGTGCAAACACTGAGCTATCGGTGGTATTGACACCACTAACGTAGATCAATCTTATGAGCGCGTTTGCCGGGGTATCACTCATAGATTCTTCTAGTTTGTCGTGGCTGTGTATATTTATCTTGGTATGCATATCAAAGGTTACTTGTTGTTTTTATGGATATTATGATTGCTATTATAAAATATTTGTAGATATTTATATAACCTTAGCGTACAAGAAATACTATCAAACGTCCAAATTTAGAAATAGTGGAATACAGTCAGCGCCATAAACCCTACTGATGCGTTAATACAATAACTCACAGTGCTCTATAGATACAGCTGACCTTTCACATTAATAACTTTTATCTTATTCCCATAACGGATGTTATGATAAATGGTTAGCAAATATAGAGTGAACGCTATGAAAGACAGATTAATAGTCGTACCAACTTCAAAAGAGGCAGAGCAAAGACTAGATTATGATAAATGTACAGATAATGATTTAATTGAATATAATTTGAATGAGAAGGAATTTGACGAATTATATGATATAGAATTTTTCGCTGAACTAAATGATAAATTAGGATTGATAATTGATGACTACGAATCCGAAGAAGTATTAGAGGATAAGCTAAAAAATTTAGAAGATTTTATGGAGTGTTATCTTGGTAAACATCCAAGAAATATACTACTTAGAAATCTCAACGATTTGTTCCAAGTTGCTTATGAAAAAAGAACGGGAGTATTCTTCTTCTTTTAATTAATCAGACTATTTTAAGATAGTAATTCTCCAAGTTTAGTGATACGGATTTGACAGCAGAGGTCATGGAGAGCGGGATGAGTTTTATAATTGTTAATACATTTACGGTTGAACCTGTCCAAAATTTAATTAATGCAGCTACTGCAGCACTAGGCTGTGGACTACTCATTGGCCTAGAAAGAGAGCGTAGCAAACAACGTGAAAATCAACACAGCTTTGCAGGTATTAGATCTTTTGCAATTTGCTCTCTATTAGGGGCAATTTGTTTCTCTTTCAGTTCTTTTATAGGACTCATAGGGGCATTGATAGTAGGTGGTATAAGTATCATCTCTATTAATAAACAAATTGAAGATCTAGGTGTAACAACTGAACTTGCTTTTATACTCACCTATTTTATAGGTGGACTATGTTTATGGGATATTTCTTATGCAGCTGCACTTACAGTAGTTCTTACTTTCCTTCTAATGACAAAGCATTCAATGCATGGAGTAGCGATTAAATGGATTACTGAGCTTGAATTCAAAGATGGTATCTTTTTACTTGCTTTACTTTTAATTGCACTTCCTTTAACCCCCAATAGAGATCTTTGGGGTTCAGTACTAAATCCTTATATTATTTTAAAATTATTGATATTGGTTTTAACAATTCAAGCACTAGCACATATGGCAAAGAGGCTTCTATCATCACGCCACGCTATGTTTTTATCTGCTTTAGCATCAGGATTTGTATCCAGTACAGCTACGATTGCAAGCCTTGGAATAGAAGTTCGTCATGGTCGTGCAGATGCAAAAGAAAATGCTGGAGCTGCCCTTATATCTTGTGTCGCAACATTGGTACAACTTCTGATTATCGTTGCAGGTGTAAGTTTTACTTGGCTTAAAATTTTACTATTCCCATCTATTATTGCAATTATAATTTTAATTATTCCTGGAATATGGTTGATGAGAAAAACTCGATCCGGAGAGAAAGTTGAGCTAGCTGATACCCCCATGTTTAGTTTAAAAGAGGCAGGTATCATTGTAGCTACACTCACTATTATTCAAGTACTTGTTTATGGTTTAAGTTTATGGCTGGGTGACGCTGGTCTTATTGCAGGAACCGTACTTACTTCTATCTTTGAGATGCATGCAGCAATGGCTGCCGTAGTAATGCAAGGGAACCCAACTAACCATATTTTATTGCTCGCCTTATTATTAGGTTTAGCTACACATGCAATTTCTAAATCAATTAATGCGGCAGTTACTGGTGGCTTTCAATACGCACTTGCTTTTGTTCCAACCCAAATTATTCATATGACTGTTTTAATTATCTTGATATATACTATGACGAATAATTAAAAAGTTTCTCTAATTTATTGGTGTAATGGACATTCTTCATGCTGATACAAGGTCTAATAACATATGCACATTTACGTCAGAGCGTTTCTAAAATTTTAAGGTAAACTGCTTCACACCCTCGACTTGAGGCCGAACCCATCAAAACACCTCGAAATATCATCAACAAGCACACGGTGATGTACACTGACAGTAATAATCTACAGTTAATAATATAAATATCAGTAATTTACCTATAAATCATGGTACCCACATGGGGGAGTTGCACTTGTTCCCACAAGAAACGTTATGGTAAATGGATTTGATACAAAAACCTAATTCACAATGGATAGCGATTCATCAGTGATTAGCATCATATGCACAAAAAACCGTAGTAGCGGCGAGTATTGCCATTTATTCGTCCGTTCTCTATGGTCTTGACTAGCAATACCGATATGGAGAGCGTTTTTCGAATCATTAGATTGTTGCTTAATATCTTGATAGTCAGTAGATGACATAGTTTTCATCAATAAAGCTTCGTTGCTACTCATCAGCCAACGTTTCAAAGGCAGCAGTTTCTCAGCAATATCAATGAACCGCTGCAACTCTTTCTCATCTCTTTTTCCAAATGGTAGGTATGCTCTGCTATTAGACAGTTTTTCACGACATATCTCAATAAACCAAGTCCAGTCAGTCTCTGATTTTTCTCGTAGACGATAGGCATTACTTAACAAAAGCGATAGCAGTCTTAAATCACTTTGGTATTGAATGTTCAGTGGACTTAAGACAGTAGTTTCTGAGTCTATGAGCTTTACAAAACGAGGTTTACCGTGTTTGGTAGTGATGTTGGCAATCTCGCTCGCACGTTCTATTAGAACCTTTGCATCGTGAATAGAAATATTTGCTAACTGGGCTGCTTTACTTAAAGGAATCTCTTTATCATAGGTTTGTAGTAGCAGCTGTACTCGGTTTAGACCATAACGACCAAACAATTCATCAGTGGCTGGCGTATTGGTACTCAAGAGAAATTGCTTATCACAGTTTTCGATCGTGAATTTCGGTGACTTGCGTTTACCTTCTATGATATTTTTAAATAACAGCGTACGTATACTAGGCATATTGATCATACCGTTATCATCAATGTCAGCATTATCATTGATCTTTCTTTCGTTAATTTTAGTAGATTTGGTAAGGTTAATTAGTGTTTGTTTAGGTAGTTTTATATTAGAGACGCTTAACGCATAAGTAGCCATCAGAGTAGCAAAGTGATTGTAATACTCAAAGCTACGCTCAGGCGATAAGTGCCCCATAATACCTGATAGAGCGTACCAGCGATCTTGTGCATTTGTACGCTCTCCAAGTAGGCCTGTTTTTATACGCAGTACGTCGATTTCGTCATAATCGGTGAGGGCTTCTACGAGATCTGAATGGCCTACTAGCGCTAAAGATAGGTTGCTCACTGCCGTATGCCTAAACCCATGAAAGGTATGCTCTGCTACATTATCATCTACCGATATGTCTTTTAAGACTCGTTTGAGCAACTGCAACGGAACATGGTCATCAATAGGGCGCTGACCCGATGATAAGGTAAAGATAAATTTGTTTGAGTTGCCACCGATATTAATTTGTACAAAATACATAACGATCAATCATCTAGGATTGATTTCGATACTTTTGAATATGTAGAAGAGATAAAAGCAGAGAACAACGAAAAATAAATATTAATTAGAAGTTCACGATAGAGGTCGAAATTGCTACTCTGAAAGACAGGCGAAATAGAGAGCAGGCACAACTTAGGCCCAAATTGGGCACACAAGTTTTTTGATAGCGTTTGCCGAAAGTGACAAAAGAGGAGGTTTGAATCGATGTATAGTTTCCTTTTCTTCTACAGCCCATATATTACAGACAAAAAAAGCCCCAATCGTGAGATCGGGGCTTTCTAAATATTTGGTAGGCATAAGCAGACTCGAACTGCTGACCTCTACCATGTCAAGGTAGCGCTCTAACCAACTGAGCTATACGCCTATTTAGGTTGAGCATTTTAGCAAGTTTTGAGGATTTTGCAAGCTTTATTTCTAATAAAATTCTTTTATTAGCATAATACTTATTATTACGCTTTTATATGGAGCGAACTTAGATTGTTTTTATGTAGTTATATTAAATAGTCAGTAAAGTTGGTTTATGTTTTATTGTCAACAGAATAGTAAAGGCTAATGGATAGGCAATACATAACTGGTATCATAATTCTCAAAGTAGAGTGTTTATTGTGATAATGATTTCATAGTATGCATGTTCCATAAAATTATATCAAAATAGAATTAGTCGGAGAATAACATGGGCTTATTGGTAGATGGTAAGTGGCAAGATAAATGGTACGACACGGAAGAAAATGGTGGTCGATTTGAGCGTGAAGATGCCGGGTTTAGGAACTGGGTAACGGTAGATGGCAGTGCAGGGCCTACAGGTGTTGGCGGATTTAAAGCTGAACCCGATCGCTATCATCTATATGTGTCGTTAGCCTGTCCTTGGGCACACCGCACTTTGGTTTATCGTAAGCTCAAAGGTCTAGAGGACATCATTCCGATATCTGTGGTTCATCCCTTTATGGGAGAGCACGGCTGGACGTTTGCAGAGGGTAAAGGCGTGATTGCTGATCCGCTTATCCATGCAGATTATGCTTATGAGCTTTATATTAAAGCAAAACCCAACTATACGGGACGAGTTACTGTTCCGGTTTTATGGGATAAAAAGACCAATACGATTGTGAGTAATGAGTCATCAGAGATCATTCGTATGTTTAATTCAGCTTTTGATGAGGTGGGCGCACTAGCAGGTGATTTTTCGCCAGCATCGTTGTTGCAAGAAATCGATGACATTAATGCGTTTGTCTATACGACGATTAATAATGGTGTGTACAAGGCTGGATTTTCGACCACACAAGAGGCTTATGAAGAGGCGGTGATTGAGCTGTTTGCCGCATTAGATACACTTGAAGCGCGCCTAGCAGATAAACGTTACCTCACAGGGAGCACTATCACCGAAGCTGATTGGCGACTGTTTACCACCTTAGTTCGTTTTGATGCTGTCTATGTGGGGCATTTTAAATGCAACCTGCGCCGAATTATCGACTATCCAAACCTTTGGGGCTATCTGCGTGATTTGTATCAAGTACCAGGTATCGCTGAGACAGTAAATATGGAGCACATCAAGCAACACTATTACACCAGCCACGCCAATATAAACCCCACTCGTATCATCCCTATTGGCCCTGCTATTGATTTTACGACAGCACATAATCGTGATCAGCTATAGACATGTTTGTTTTATACGTGTGAGCAAAAACGGCTCAGCATAAATAGAATCTCAATATAAAAAACACCCCAGCGACTATGAAGCAGCTGGGGTGTTTTACGATGTAAAAGGCATTTTAATTGATATTAAGCATTGTTTAGCTGACGGGCTGCTTCTAACGCAAAGTAAGTCAAAATACCATCGGCACCAGCACGGCGGAAACCAATCAGAGATTCTAAAATCACAGCATCACTCAACCAGCCGTTCTGGATAGCAGCCATGTGCATGGCATATTCACCAGAGACTTGATAGGCAAAGGTCGGTACACCAAAGGTGTTTTTGACTTCACGGATGAGGTCTAAGTATGGCTGACCTGGCTTGATCATGACCATGTCAGCGCCTTCATTGATATCCATCGCGACTTCATGCAATGCCTCAGCACGATTGCCAAAGTCCATTTGATACTGCTTTTTGTGGCCACCTTTTAAGTTGCCAGCGCTACCAACAGCATCACGGAATGGACCATAGTAAGCAGAAGCATATTTGGCTGAGTAAGCCATGATTGCAGTATTAACAAAGCCTTCTGCTTCAAATGCATCACGCATAGCTTTGATACGCCCGTCCATCATGTCACTAGGAGAGATGATATCAGCACCAGCACGGGCATGTACTAGGGCTTGCTTGACCAATACTTCGGTGGTTGCATCGTTGATCACATAGCCACTATCGTCGAGCAAACCGTCTTGACCGTGCGATGTATAAGGGTCTAGTGCTACATCAGTCATGACGACCATCTCTGGTACGGCATCTTTGACCGCTTTGACTGCACGTGCAGTAAGACCATCCTCGTCGTAAGCAGCTTTACCATCAGGGGTTTTTAATGCATTGTCAATGACAGGGAAGATGTCGATGGTGGTGACACCCTCTGCCAAGAGCTCTTTGGCATAATTAATAAGCAAATCGATTGATAAACGCTCAACACCCGGCATGCTAGAGATCGTCTCGCGCTGATTGTCGCCTTCTAATACAAAGACAGGCGCGATAAAGTGCTTGGGATGTAGTTCGACTTCACGAATCATTGCTCGTACATTGTCGTTATAGCGTAGACGACGCAAGCGAGTGGCGGGGTATTGGCGGTTAAAGGTATAAGTCATGATGTTTCCTTATTTGATTTTAATCATTGTTATTTATCAGCTTGATTAAACAAGCTGTTTTACAGCATATGTTTTCTATAGAAAGGGCGCTAGGGTATGCCTTTAATGTCATTTTTCTACTATAACCAAAAGTACATTATAAAAGCAAAAAGCCCTACCAAGTCGGTAGGGCTTTTTGTACATATCGACTATCAATGTGAAGGAAATCACCTCACACTATTTATGAGTGTTTAAGGCTCAACAATCTGCGTGACTGGTACTTGCTCAACACTGGTTTCGTTAAAAGTCGTCTGTTTGGTAACCACGCCTACGGCAGCGTCTTTTTTACCATCATTATTGACATCAACGACAGCGGTTGGCCTAAAGGTAGCCGTTTCCGATGGTTGCGCCTGCTTAATGGCTTTTGCTTCTTGTGCAGAGGCAACTCGCGCTGAGCTAGCTGCATCGATAGCGTTCGCCGCTTTTGCTTTATTGCTATTGGCAGGTAGATTCACCAATTGCACTAAGTTCTTATGCGGAACAGGAATCACCGTAGGTACATCCAGATTAGCACCGCCGCCCAGCACTTGGTATAGCTCGACTTGGCTGACGATTTTTTGCAGCTCTAAGTCCAAAATACCTTGCTGGGTTGAGAATAAAGAGCGCTGCGCATCGAGCACGTCCAAATAGTTGTCAATACCTGCTTTAAAGCGTGCATCGGCAATCTGATAGGTCTGCTCAAAATTGTCTTGCAAGCGATACTGTGCTTCGAGCTGCTCGCCCAATGTGGCTCGTGTCGCTAGTACGTCTGATACTTCACGGAACGCAGTTTGGATAGACTTCTCGTAGCCTGCGAGCGTTTGTTCACGCTCAATTTTAGCCACATCGTAATTGGCATCCAAACGACCAGCATCAAAGATAGGCACGCTAATGCTTGGACCAAATGACCAGCCGACAGCGCCGCTTTTGAATAAATCATCTAAACTGCCGCTACTGACCCCAATACTACTGGCTAGGCTGATAGACGGGAAGTAAGATGCACGTGCCACTTCGATATTGGCACCAGCGGCTTTTAGGTTATATTCTGCTTGCAGTACATCTGGGCGATAACGTAGTAATTCACTTGGTAAGCCAGCACTAAATATCTGCTGACTAGTGATGTTACTGACAGCTGGTGTTGGAATCAGATTGGTTGGAATCGGTCCACCCACCAAAAACTGCAAGGCGTTACGTGATTTTAAAATGCCGCTTTGCGCCCGTAGGACAGCAAGCTTGGCATTTTCTAAGGACGCGCTAGCTTGCAAAGATGGCAGCTTAGGATCAATGCCTGCCTCATAGCGTTTGTCCGCGATAAACAGTGATGTCTCACGACTTTCAACCGTGGCTTCTGCCAGCTTTAACTGCGCTAAGCTATAGCTCAAGTTAGCATAGCTTTGAGCGATGTTACTAATCAGGCTGATTTGGGTCGAATCTTTGGCCGCTGTGGTGGCCAAGAAATTCTGTAGCGCCTGATCTTTTAAGCTAGCAATTTTACCCCAAAAGTCCAGCTCGTAATTAGCCAGTCCTAGATTGACGTTATAACTACTGCTGGGATTTTTGTTGGTTCTATTTTGTGCTTGACGTGTGTAGCCACCACTACCATTAATAGCTGGTAGGTCATTAAGGTCAGTAATTTGATACTGGGCACGTGCTTTTTCAATCGCTAAACGAGCACTTTCAAAGTCTTTGTTGTTTTCAAGACCTAACGCAATCAGACCCTTTAAACGCTCGTCGCTATAGTAATTCTGCCAGCGCTGACCTGCAATACTTGCTTGATCGGCACTACTCACCGTTTCTTTATCGAACGCCCCGTAGGTCTGTTCGATAGGGATATTTGGCTCAGCAAGCACAGGGCGCATATCTGCTTTTGGAATCGTGTTACAAGCAGCCATGCTCAGTGCTAAAGCGGTCAAACCAATTAGACGACCACCATTTCTGCGCATTCGTGAGCGCACTGGTTGTGCAGTGGTAGTCATGCTCGCTACCGCTGCTGAGTTGGTGTTAAATATTTTTTGAGCACTCATTGTGTGTTGTCTCCAAAGCTTGCAGGCTGATAACTCTCAGAAGGCGTTGGGTTTTGTGGGTCAGGCGTACCATGACCATCATCTTTATCATTTGGCTTGTTATTCTCGTATTTGTGCGGGAACAAACTCCGTACCCAAATATAGAACATAGGAATAAAGAAAATACCTAACAATGTCGCGGTAACAACCCCACCAAGTACACTAGTACCGATGGCGTTTTGACTGCCTGAGCCAGGGCCTGTGGCGATGAATAATGGCACAACCCCCAGTCCAAAGGCAAGCGAGGTCATGATAATCGGACGCAAACGTTGTCGCGCGGCTGTCATAACAGCCTCTCTCAGACTATAACCTTCCTCTTGGTGCTCTTTTGCAAACTCAATAATCAAGATGGCGTTTTTAGCGGATAGACCGACGACTGTGAGTAGACCTACCTGCAGATAAATATCATTACTAAAGCCACGTAGCCACGTAAAGATGACTGCCCCTAATACCCCAAGTGGGATGACCAGTAGTACAGAGAAGGGGATAGACCAACTCTCATACAAGGCTGCTAGACATAAGAATACTACTAAGATTGAAAGCGCATAAAGCATCGGCGCTTGGGCACCTGACTTTTGCTCTTCAAGTGACATACCTGTCCACTCATAGCCCACACCTTCAGGTAGCTTCTCCATCATCGCTTCCATCGCACCCATCGCTTCACCAGTACTCAGACCAGGTGCAGCACTACCTTGAATATTCATTGACGGTAAGCTGTTATAACGGGTCAGACGTGGTGAGCCAGACTGCCATTCGCTGCTAGAGAAAGCATCAAATGAAATCATTTCACCTATATCGTTACGCACATACCACTTGCCGATATCTTCAGGATTAGTACGACTGCTCGGTTCACCTTGGATAAAGACGCGTTTAATACGGCCACGATCGACGAAGTCATTAATATAACTTGAGCCCCAAGCGGTAGAAATAACACTATTAATACTAGCTAGTGACAAGCCATAAGCGGCGGCTTGTTCCTGATTAATATTCACTTTTAGCTGTGGTGCATCTTCTTGACCATTTGGACGGACGCCCGCAACTTGGTCGTTTTGCGCAGCCATACCAAGCAGCATATTGCGTGCTTCGAGTAGACCTTCATGTCCAAGGTTACCGGTGTCCTGAATCATTAAGTCAAAACCACTGGCGTTACCAAGTTCGGTAATGGCTGGCGGTACAATCGCAAATACTTGTGCTTCATTTAATTGGGTAAAGAAGTAACCCATGGCGCGATCAGCGACCGCCTGTGCAGTGTTTTCTTCACCAGGGCGATCAGCCCAATCAGATAAACGTACAAAGGCCAGTCCCATATTTTGCCCTTGTCCTGCAAAACTGAAACCTGCGATCGTAAAGACTGAGGCAATATTGTCTTTTTCTTGGGTAAAGTAATAATCACTGACTTTATCGAGTACCTCTTGCGTTTCATCAAGCGTTGAACCAGCAGGTAGCTGAACCAAGGTAAACATAATACCTTGATCTTCTTCTGGTAGGAACGAGCCTGGGATACGTAAGAATACCACCGCCATAATACCGATAATGGCTGCATAAAGAATTAAATATAACCACTTAAAACGGAAGCTTTTGCCAACGAAGTTTTCGTAACTGCGGCTGGTTTTATAAAAAGAGCGGTTGAACCAACCAAAGAAGCCTTTCTGCTCTTCGGTATTGCTCTTATCATGGCTCTTACTACGTTTTAGTAAGGTCACACAGAGGGCAGGGGTAAAGATAAGCGCCACTAAGGCCGACAGCACCATACTGGTAATCAAGGTGATGGAGAACTGACGATAAATCACACCCGTTGAGCCACCAAAGAACGCCATCGGTACAAATACGGCAGATAGAATCAATGCAATACCGATAACGATTTTACTGATCTCACCCATCGATTGTACGGTAGCATCCTTGATGGAAATATCAGGATCTTCCTCCAAGATACGCTCGACGTTTTCGACGACGACGATGGCATCATCGACCAGCAGACCGATGGATAGCACCATTGCAAACATGGTCAAGACGTTAATACTAAAACCAGCAATATAAAGGACAGCAAAAGTACCAAGTAGTACCACAGGTACAGCGAGAGTAGGGATAATCGTTGCACGCCAGTTCTGTAAGAAAATGAACATGACGATAAACACGAGGACAATTGCCTCAATCAGTGTCATAACCACTTGTTCGATAGACAGACGCACAAATGGCGTGGTGTCATAAGGAATTACTGTCGTTAGACCCGCTGGGAAGTTTTTTTCCAGCTCTGCCATACGGGCACCAACGGCTTCACGAGTCTCGAGAGCGTTTGCACCACCAGCCAATGAAATACCAAGACCGGCTGCTTCTTTACCATTGTATAGCGACACGACACCGTAGTCTGCACTACCAATCTCAACATCTGCCACATCACCTAAGCGCACTTTTGCACCAGAAGAATCAGTTTTTAGTAGAATGTTTTTAAATTCGTCAGGCGTTTGTAGATAGCTTTGAACGGTAACAGTAGCATTGATAACCTGTTGAGTAGTATCAGCAGGTGCTTGCCCTAACTGACCTGCAGATACTTGCGCGTTTTGTGCACGTACTGCATCAACCACATCAGATGGCACCATGCTATAACTGCGCAAGCGGGCTGGATCTAACCAGATGCGCATGGCATAAGCAGAACCAAATACTTGTACTTCACCAACCCCTTCGACACGGCTTAACTGATCAACAACATTTGAGTTAACATAATCAGCGATATCCGCACGATCCATACTGCCATCTTCAGAAATAAAGCCTTGCACCATTAAAAAGCTGCTAGAGGATTTATTAACGTTGACGCCTTGACGTTGTACGGGTTCGGGCAGTGAGCTCATGGCGGCTTGGAGTTTATTCTGTACCTGTACCTGTGCCGTGTCAGGATCTGTACCGTTTTCGAAAGTGAGCGTGATTGATGCACCACCATTCGAGGAGCTCGATGATGACATATACATCAGACCATCAAGACCCTTCATGCGTTGCTCAATAATCTGAACAACTGAGTCTTCAACCGTTTGAGCGTTAGCACCAGGATAGGTTGCGCTGACTGAAATCGTCGGTGGTGCAATACGTGGATACTGCTCAATCGGTAAGTTAATAACCGATATCACCCCGATGAGCATGACTAAAATAGCCATGACCCATGCAAAAATAGGGCGATTAATAAAAAAACGTGACATAGTATATCCCTAGTCTTCCTATCTTTGAATGGAATTAGTTAGCGGTAGAGTCTGCTGGTTTCTGAGCAGTGGCATCTTTGCTAGCTGGCTTATCCATCGCTTTAGCAGCTTGCGGCGGCGTCTGGGCATTAGGAGCACCTTCTTGAGCTGGTGCTGGGTTTGGATTCTCTAATGGCTTAACGACTACCTCTTGTTCAGGCTTAACTTTTGAGCCGCCGATAACAACTACCTTGTCCCCTGCTTGTAAGCCATCAGTGACAACCCACTGGCCTTCATAGGTACCATTAATAGTGACAGGACGCACTTGGATTTTATTATTTTCATCAACGATGTAAACTTGCGTCTCACTTTTTGGTGTACGCATGACTGCGCTTTGCGGTACCAATGCAGCATTGGTAATCACGCTCTGTGTCAAACGTGCCGTTACGTACATACCAGGCAGCAAGATATTATTGCTGTTTGGGAAAATAGCACGCAAGGTCACAGCGCCTGTTGATTCATCAACCTTTGCTTCAGACAAAGCAAGCTTGCCACGTTCTGGGTAGACCGAGCCATCTTCTAATACCAACTCAACCGAATTCATACCTGGCTGTGCTTTGCCCTCAGCGATTTGCTGACGCAGTTTTAATAGCTCAGAGGATGATTGACTGATGTCAACATAGATAGGATCTAAGCGTGAGATAGTCACCAGCGGATCAGGCTGACCTGCGCTGACCAAAGTACCAGCCGTGACACTAGAGCGGTCCGTACGACCTGTCAGCGGAGCACGTACGATGGTACGGTTAAGATCTAGATTACTAGCATCTAAACCCGCTTGAGCAGTTTGAATACCAGCTTTTGCACTTTCGATACCTGCTTGTGTCTGTCCAACAGCGGCGGCCGCACTTTGTACCGCTGCTTGTGCAGTACGTACTTGTGTTTGTGCTTGTTCATACTGCTGCTTTGATATGGCGTCGATGCTGACCAAGCCTTGTAAACGCTGTAAATCATTCTGTGCTTGGGCCAATGATGCCTGACGGCTGGCTAGCTCGGCTTTTGCATTGGCATTATTTGCTTGTGCTGTCTGGTAGTTGGCTTGTGCTTGTTGCACCGCTGCTTGACCACTGGCGACAGAAGAAGCGTAGTTATCAGTATTGATACGATAAAGTGGCTGGCCTTTTTTGACGTTGCTGCCTTCACGGAACAATACTTCGTCAATAACGCCATTAACTTGTGGGCGGACGTCGGCAGTCTGATAAGCTGTGGTACGTCCAGAGAAAGTCTGTACTTGAGGTACAGTATCAAGAGTAATAGTCTGGACGTTGACAACCGCAGGCGGCATCTGCTGCTGTGCGGCATCTGTGCCAGCGGCGTCCTCGTTTTTGTCACAGCCAATCAGTACAGCTCCAGATAGTACAGATGCTATTACAAGCGCAAGAGTAGAGTGCTTCATCAATGTCCTCGGCAATAGGTATAAAATAAGTAATGACAGTATAAAAAATTTATCAATAAATCTAAGCGTATTGAATATAAAAATTAGTATTGACTCTAATCACCCATACTTTCTTGGCTAAATTTGTTCTTAATAATATGAATTTAGCAAAACATCACTACTAGAACTCCTAATAGCGATATAAGTATCAAGTATCGGTGTAAGACTCTTCAGCATCAAAGATGTAGCTCAACCACAATTTTGATTAGTAAATTTAACGAGTAATTATAAACTATAGGGATAACCCCACAGTCAAGTAGTTGAGCGCAGGATTTATGGTTAGACACAGTAATATCAGCTTTTGTGAATAAATTAAATGCTGTCATGGCAAGCGCCATCTCCATTAACAGCTAATGCACAGTCATACAATGGACAATGAGAAATAATTGTAAACTTTTGTGAAAATAGCATATCCATACAGATATTAAGGTCTTTAAACGATGATAAATAAGGCTTGTAAACAAAACAAAAATTTTAGCAACTATTAAGTGTGACCATTAACATAATTGCCCATTAATAGTCTTGGTCAACAGTAATTGCCGCTGTATCTCCGTAATAGCCGCTAGTATTAACGGCTGTTACGACAATACTCATTACAGCAAGCGTGCGCTAGCCAATTCAGTCAATTGATATAAGCCGGTACGATAACGATTGTCAGGTAGCGTACTCAGTGCTTGTTGCGCCAGTTTAGTTTCTTCCCATGCCCGCTGTTTACAGTAATCTAACGAGCCTGACCCACGTACCAATGCAATAAGTTGCTCAGCGTTCGGTGTCTTTCCTGTCTGTACAGCGACACGCAATTGCTCATAGCCTGCCTTGTCATTGTCTTTTAAGAGCTCAAGGGCTTTGATGGTAGGCAGGGTTGGCTTGCCTTCCGCCAAGTCATCACCAAGGTTTTTGCCCATCAGCTCGCTATCACCACTATAATCAAGAACATCGTCTATAATTTGGAAGGCATTACCAAAGTGCTGACCAAAATCGCCTAAAGCCTGCATATGTTCTACTCTGTCTTGTAAAATCGCAGCGCCCTGAGTGGCCATCATAAACAGACGCGAGGTTTTACCGTCAATAATGCGTAAGTAGTCCTCTTCTGTCGCGGCAGGATTATGCTGATGCTGGAGCTGTAATACTTCACCTTCAGCAATATCACAGGTACCATCTGAAAATACCTGTAATAATGGCAAGCTTTGAAAGCCAACTAATAAGTTGAAGGCACGAGCAATCAGATAGTCACCGACCAATACTGCGGTGGCATTGTCCCATGTGGCATTAGCCGTTGGCTTACCACGGCGCTGTCCTGACTCATCAATTACATCATCATGAACCAAGGTCGCTGTATGCAGCATCTCGGTAATCGCTGCTAAATGCATGGCTTTTTCTGAGGGCTTGTCATCAAACATGCGTGCACATAACAAGGTAATCAGCGGGCGCATGCGCTTGCCACCGGCATTAATCACATGCTGTGAGACGCTCATTACCAGTTGAACTTTGGAATTAAGACTGCCGAATACTTGCTTGTCCATAATCTCAAAATCATCCGCCACGATACTTTGAATATCCGCATAATTAGGCATTGATTGAGTCATTGAATCTGTTTTATGTGAAGGGGTGCTGGTCATAATAAATAGTCATATTAATAAGAATAAAGAGAATTTTTTATAGCCTTGGCTTTATAGATAGATAAGGCATTATTTTCTATAATAGCATAGCTAAGCCTTTAGATTGTCGGTTAAAACGTGCCTAGAACATCGCGAATATTTTTCACATAAGATTTACTATATATATAAATCGACATAAAAACTGTAAAAATTGGCTGAAATCGCACTGATATAAATGATCATTTATCGGCTACATTTAAGGTCATACAAGAGATGCATAAAAGGCTGTAAGTCGCTGATTATATAAGTTATAATAGCCGCTATTATTATATAGTGTTTTTTTGTTGGAGTAGCATCTTGGATGCGCTCCTAATCAGCAATAGATATAATAAAAAGTGAGGTGGTTATTCATTTAACTATCTTACAAAAATCAGTCAAACAAGTGAGATAGACGGCTTGCTTTTATGAGCAAAAAGCCGTAAAATCTTGCCTTTAATTTTTCCCTGTCGTGTTCGTCGTAAAAGCGTTGGTATAACATCAGCCACGGCACACGGGTTAAACGGAGTCATACAATGTACGCAGTAATCAAAACTGGTGGTAAACAGCACCGTGTAGTTGTCGATGAGTTGCTTAAAGTTGAACTACTAAAAGCAGAAACTGGCGCAACAATCAAATTCGAAGACGTATTGATGATTGTTGACGGTGAAACTGTCAAAATCGGTCAGCCTATCGTTGAAGGTGCTAGCGTTGAAGTTGAAGTGGTTGAACATGGTCGCGGCGAAAAAATCCGTATCGTCAAGCACAACCGTCGTAAGCATTATCACAAAGAGCAAGGTCACCGCCAATGGTATACCTTGTTAAAAATCAAAGCCATTAATGCCTAATTATCCACTTAGCAATTACTGCTAAATAGCGCACTAAATGCTTAAGAGTTATCGCATCAGCGATAAGTCACATTAACAAGGAGATTTTCCCATGGCACATAAGAAAGCTGCCGGTTCAAGCCGTAATGGTCGTGATTCAAACCCAAAAATGCTCGGCGTAAAAATCTTTGGTGGTCAAACCATCGTTGCCGGTAACATCATCGTTCGTCAACGTGGTACAGAATTCCACGCAGGCGAAGGCGTTGGCATGGGTCGTGACCATACTTTATTTGCACTGAATGACGGTGTGGTAAAGTTTGCGACCAAAGGTAAGTTCAACCGTCGTTATGTAATGGTTGAAAGCGCATAATTGCCCATCTAGGTTATTTTAGTCTTTGACTCAAATAATCCGATGACTAAAAAGCCTCTATTACCGTTCGGTAGTAGGGGCTTTTTGCTTAGTTGTTTTCGTCGTGGTTATGGATGCTAAAATAGCTTAACCCTGTTAAACAACGTTAGGAAATGATGAATAGTCGAAAATTCATTATCCATACGCTTTACGATTGTGCCGCCACTATGATCAAAAAAGTGGTCAAAAAAGTAGTTACAAGTGTGTATGGCAGCCGTAGTAAAGATTGCAAATCATGACTAGGCGTGTAATAAAAAAACTGGCACACTGTCGTCATTGTTTATTAGCAGCTATTTTATGGTGGCTAGATAAACATTTATGGAAAGCAAAAATTTTAATAAGAAGTTTTACTTTTAAGCGATTATGCATTTTTAGAGAGGATTTATGATGACTTTACTAACGAAACAGACGACTACAAAAAAAACCTTAAAACAAAAAATGATGAGCGGTGCTTTAACGGGTGTATTAATGACATCGCTTGGCGTCGCAGCGCCAATGATGGCTTTGACCCAATCAGCTACTGCTGCACCAGCTGATAATTTAACCGCTGCTAAGCGTTTAAACAAGCTGCTGACAAATACCAAAAGCATGACGGCTAATTTTAGCCAAACGACCAAAGGCGCAAGCAGTGGTACTTTTACTGGTACGATGAGTGTACAACGTCCAAATAACTTTCGCTGGGAAACAAAGTCGCCGTCACAGCAATTGATCGTTGCTAATGGTAACTCAATGTGGGTCTATGACAAGGACTTAGAGCAAGCAACTAAGCAAAACGTTGACAGCCAAGTCGGTAATACGCCAGCACTGCTTTTATCAGGCGACCCAAGCCAAATAGACAAGAATTTCAAAATTACCCAGCCATATGATAATAAAAACTACTACGTGCTGTATCCAAAATCAGATAGTGCCAGTTTTAAGAGCTTATCAATGAGTTTTAGCGGTGGTAAGCCAGTGATGATGGTGCTAAATGATAGCCTTGGTCAGACTACGTCCATCAAATTTAGCAGTATTAAGCTAAACCCAAGCGTCAGCAGTAGTCAGTTTAAGTTTACGCCACCAAAAGGCGTTGATGTTATCAATCAATAACAGGTAGTTATCAAGAGACAATTCTTAAAAGTTAATTCTTGAGAGCCAATCAAAGACTTTCTTGATTAAATAAAAAAGACAGATCCTATGCGGTCTGTCTTTTTTTTTAAGTGAGATTATCTGAAGAATAACGCTCAATCTCCTCTATACCATGTTTTAAATGCTTAACGCTTTTTAAATATTTAACGTTTTAAAGGCTCAAGATATCGCTTTGATGGCATTCATATCTGGCATCGGTGGTAACTCGCTCAACTCATTCAGTCCAAAGGCATCTAAAAATTGTTGTGTGGTGTGTAGCAATGCTGGGCGACCAAGAGTATCTTTATAACCATCCTCTTTAATCCATCCTTTATCAAAAAGCTGGCGTAATATATTGCTGGATAGCGTCACACCGCGCACGTGCTCTATGTCGCTACGGGTCACTGGCTGCTTATAGGCAATCACACTAAGCGTCTCAAGTAAGGCTTGGCTTAAGCGTTCTTGCCGCTGCGGGAAGATGCGTTGAATTAAGGCACTGTAGTTATTCGCGATTTGCAGTCGATAACCGCTGGCAGTTTCGTGCAAGCTTAGCACACCCGTATCCAAGCGCTGTCCGAGTAGCGTCAAAGCCTGCGTAAGCTCTTTAGTGGTTAAAGATAGGTGTTTTCTTAAAACAGTGGCGGTGAGGGGCGTTTCTGACGCATGTAATAGCACTTCAATATGCTTGCTTATGTCTTCTAGATGCTGTCGCTGCTCATCGGTCAATGACAGTAAAGCGGTAGATAATGAAGATGGTTTGTCATGATCTTGCTTGGTATTGTCAGTATCTGTCATTAGAAAGTGACTCTTGTTAAATAATAATGTGTATCGATATTTATAGGAATAGGCAAGTGGATAATAACTAGGCCAACCACTGTAATGTTAAGGGTTTAGTATGACGGTCTTCAGCCTCATCATTGTCAGTGGTAGGATGGCTTTCCAAATCAGCATTAACGATACCAATCAACTGTCGTTTTATCAGCTCCAGTATGGCAACGAAGCTGACAACCACACCTATTTTACCTTGTGCTTTATCTAGTAGCTCATAAAAAGAGTGTTCACCATCCGTGCTGAGTTGTCGGCTAATACTGGCAATACGATCAGCAAGGGGAACAGCATCGACTTTGATGGTATGCATTTGATAATCTGGTTGTAGCTGCATTTTAAATAAGCTATCAATCAAAAGGTTTGGCGAATAGCTTGGTAATTCAGCATTCATAACATCTTGACTGGGCATACTGACCATTGCCAAAAACACATCACGCTCAAGACGCACCAGATTATCTAAGCGTTGACTGGCTACTTTGATTTGTGCATATTCTTCAAGGCGCTCAATCAGCTCTGCTTTTGGATCACGCTCATCGCTCGGAGTTTCAGGCTTGGGCAGCAACAGCTCAGTTTTAATCGCAATCAACGTTGATGCCATCAACAAATAATCGCCGGCCAATTCAAAGTGTTCGGTATCTAATTCGCTGATATAAGCCAAATACTGCTCAGTAATGGGCAATATCGGCATTTGGGTCAGATCAACGTTATTTTTTTTGACCAAATATAATAAAAAATCTAAGGGTCCGGCAAACTGCTCAAGCCAAATGGCAAACGCTTGCGGTGGTACATAGAGATCTTCTGGGAGATGTTGTACGGATGTCTGGTAAATACGTAGAGACATGTCATTGACAACTGAACTCTCGTGTTTGCGCTTGGTATCTAAAGGCTTAGCGGCTTGAGGCGCACTTAGAGAACAAGCTGCTTTTGGTAAAGCCGCTTGTTCATTTTTTAGCTCAGTCTGCACGCTTAATATCCATCTTGGTTAACATCATCAAACGATTATTTAAGTTTTGCAAGTGGACGGATACCAATGGCACGACGAGTTTTGTCTAATTGCTTGCGACTATGGCGACGGGCTTTATCTGCACCCATTTGTAAGATCTCTTCTAGTTCTTTTGGGTTTGCCATCAGTTCTTGATAACGCTCACGGAATGGAGCTATTTCCGCATTTATTTTTTCAAACAAGGCTTGTTTTGCATCGCCCCAGCCGATACCAGCGGCGAACTGCGCGCGCATATCAGCAATCTCTGTAGGAGTAGCAAAGGCTTTGTAAATCTCAAAAATAGCCGAATCGTCAGGATCTTTTGGCTCGGAAGGCAGTTGTGAGTTGGTCACAATTTTCATGATGGCTTTATTCATCTGTTTTTCGGCACTGACTTGCGGGTTAGAGTCACCAAATAGCGGGATGGTATTACCATAACTCTTACTCATCTTGCGACCATCGAGACCCGTCAATAATGGGATATCGTCATCTACAACCGCAGCTGGTAAGGTGAACAGCGTTTTATAGCGATGGTTAAAGGTACCAGCAATATCACGTGCCATTTCAACATGCTGAATTTGGTCGCGACCGACAGGTACATGTGTGGCGTTAAACATCAAGATATCTGCTGCCATGAGTACAGGATAGCCAAACAATCCCATATTAATACCTTGATCAGGGTCGACATCTTCTTTTTTCATATTAATATCGACTGCTGCTTTATAAGCATGAGCACGATTCATTAAACCTTTGGCACAAGAACAGTTTAAAATCCATGCAAGCTCTGGTATTTCTGGTACATCTGATTGACGGTAAAAAGTGACGCGCTCAGGATCAAGACCACAAGCAATCCAAGTCGCCGCAATGGCCTTGGTCGACTCATGAATAATAGCAGGATCATAACAGCCGATAATGCCATGGTAATCTGCTAAAAAGAAGAATGCTTCGTCGTCACTGTTTTGGATAGACTGAATGGCTGGACGAATCGCTCCAACGTAATTTCCTAAATGCAGAGTACCAGTCGGTTTGATGCCCGTTAAAATACGTTTGGCTTGTGTTGAGTGATCAGAAGCTTGGTTGTCAGAGTTCTGGTTAGCAGAAATATGATTATTATTCATGGCAAATCCGTTATTTGGTTCATCAAAGTTTTATTTATAAAAGTTTCGTTGTTCAATTTATGATAAATTCATTGTTATTTATATACAGGCAATAGAAAAAATATGAGCTGCAAAGTATAGCAAATTTCCTGTCGATTTTTCGTAGGAATAAGGTCTTACTTATAGATATCAGTTCGACCATCGGGACCATTCTTAAAACGACGATGGAACCACATCCACTGAGTGGGATCAATACGAATCAACCCTTCTAGCAACTCATTGACTCGCGTCGCATCAGCCACTTCGTCGTTACTTGGATAGTTTTGAATCTCTGGAGTAATCGTTAGGTGATAATGTGGGCGTTTGCCTTTGGGTAAACTGTCAGGCGTTTGCCGATAGGTATGCAGCGCCATTAGCGCTGGTGGACGTGCCTTGTCGCCCAATTTTGCCATGCGCCGTGATGCCGTAATAGTAGCTGCTGGCACACCAAAAAATGGTGCCATGACGCCTTGTTTTAAACCATAATCTTGGTCAGGTGAGTACCAAATCACATGACCAGCTTTAATTGACTTAACAAAACTGCGCATGTCACGACTGGCTATTTGCTTGCCAAAAATATTGGTACGACCATTATAAATAAACCAGTCAAGCAGCGGGTTATTTTGTGTGCGATACATACAGTCTAAGGCAAAAAATTGGGCACAAAATAAACCACCCAAATCTAGCATGGTGTAATGAGCACCGAGTAAAATAACAGGCCGACCCTCATTCTGTGCATTGACAATGTGCTGCAATCCCGAAATTGAAACGGTACGAGTAAAAACATTTGGACGATACCAAGCACATAAGGTTTCAAACACGCCAATGCCCTGATTGACAAAGACTTGTTTTGCCATCAATTCGCGCTCGACGTCTGGTTTTTCTGGAAAGGCCAGTTTTAAGTTGATAAGCGTATCACGCCGACGTGAGCCTGCCACTTTATAGATAAATATACCAAGCTTACGCCCCAGCCAAAACTGCCAACGTAGCGGCAAAAAGATGATGGGTAAGATCATTGCTGCTAATAGCCAAATGCCCCAATATTTAGGCAACAAAAACTGCCATTGAAAAGGTTTTTTTTCTATGGGTGCTGTGCGCTTATGGTTTTGGGTAATCGTTGGCATGCCAGCGGGTATCGCTGGGGACTTAGCAGGCTGATGCGTACTTGGCGGTGGCAGGCTGCTTTTGGTAGGTGGTTTGCTTGGGTCGTATTGTTCAGGCGCTTTCATAACATTGTTACTAATAATGAAAAGTTATCATCATGATGGGGTAGTCAGCATGGCTTTACAAGGTGGTTTATGCACAAAACCACTACCTAATACAGAAATTATCAGCCATAAAAAAACCTTATAAGCTGCGAACAGCTTATAAGGTTTTGCAAATCTACTCTTTTCTTTAATATTGTGACTGTCGCTCTGAGATAAAGACAACAGCCGCAGAAAGATAAGAGATAGCTTTGATTAACGTTTCGAGAATTGTGGACGTTTACGTGCTTTACGTAGACCCAATTTCTTACGTTCAACTTGACGTGAGTCACGAGTAACAAAGCCAGCTGCTTTTAGTGCTGGTTTGTTGGCTTCGTTCAGCTCAATCAATGCACGCGTGATGCCGTGACGGATTGCGCCAGCTTGACCACTAATACCGCCACCTTTTACAGTGATGTAAAGGTCATAAGCAGTAGGTGAGTCAAGTAATTCTAAAGGCTGACGAACAACCATACGTGAAGTTTCACGGCTAAAATACTCATCAAGTGGCTTGCCGTTAACAACGATGCTACCAGTACCTTTAGCTAAAAAGACACGAGCAGTAGACGTCTTGCGGCGACCAGTTCCGTAATTGCGTTCCATAAGTATATCCTTAGATGTCTAGTTCTTTAGGTTGCTGTGCAGTATGTGGATGTTCAGTACCCGCATATAGCTTCAGCTTCTTGATCATCGCATAGCCAAGAGGGCCCTTTGGAAGCATACCCTTAACTGCTTTGTGTAGAACATCTTCAGGCTTATTTGCAAGCAATTTACTGAAGTTGGTTTCCTTGATACCACCTGGGTAGCCACTGTGACGATAGTATTTTTTATCTTGCGCTTTTTTACCCGTTACCGTGATTTTATCAGCATTGATGACAACAATAAAGTCACCAGTGTCAACGTGCGGCGTAAAAGAAGGCTTATGCTTGCCACGTAAGCGACTAGCGATTTGAGTGGCTAAGCGACCAAGGGTTTTGCCGTCAGCATCTACGACATACCAGTCATGGGTCACTTCAGCTGGTTTTGCACTAAGTGTTTTCATGATAAAACCTTAAAATTAGAATTCGTTGAGAGTTTAGCTGGGAACGGGGCTCTCAAAAAACAGACTGCACATTATAAGCAGTAGCGCCTACGCTTGCAAGCTGCATTGGGGTTTATTTTCGCCTTATATACATTAAACTGCAGCGTTGGCCAGTTTTTAGCGGTTCTAAACATTTGTAAAATTTGTTAATGGCTTTCATTAACCCGACAATTATGACGATGATAAACGATAAAGTCCAGCAACAACTTGTCCAACTTTGGTTTGTTTTAAGCATTCAAAGTCGATTGTTGGCTGAATGGTTGATTTTTCATTAAGGACCGCTGCCAATTGTTTCAACTGCGGTGCTAGATCTTTATCCGCTTCCAAATAAATCAGTGTTTCACTATCAATTAACGACTGGGTAATCAATGCCATTAAAATGGGTTGCCACAGATCTTGAGCATAAGGTGGATCGATGAACACAATATTGAAAGGGCGCGGAACAATCTGCTCTTGCATCAATACCTTTTCTGCGGTGCCTTGGATAATTTGATGGGTATCAGTGCTCAGATGCAATTGTTCTGCACTTTGACGCAGCATATTGCTTTGCGCAGGATTTATTTCGATAAAAGTGGCGTGCGCGGCACCACGAGACAGTGCTTCAAAACCTAAGACACCGCTACCGGCACAGCTATCGAGCACATAAGCGCCATGAATATCAGCAAGTAGCCAGTTAAACAGCGTCTCTCGCAAGCGATCTGGGGTCGGGCGTAGACCTTCTGCGTCGATAAAACGTACAACACGGCGTTTAAACTGACCACCAATGATACGCACGTCGCCCGCTGCTGCATTTTTGGTCTTATGGTTGTTTTTAGGCTCACGGCCGCTTGTATATTTTTTCATAATGTTCGTTGTTTACCGTATCTCGTTTAGCGTATTTTTACTCAGAGTTCGTGGTTGCTGCTTCCGCCTTTTCTTCCAGCGCTTTTTCTTCTTTTTCACGCTGAGCGTCACGCATCAATTTCTCAAAGGCTTTTTGGCGCTTGATGGCTTTTAGCTTATCCGCAGTTGGTGGCAAAATAGGGTTAGTTTTGCGTTGTAATATCCAATAATCAAACAGCTCACGACCAATAGGGGCAGCTACAGCGCCACCACCGCCACCGTTTTCGACCAATACCGCAAGAGCGATTTGTGGATCATCTACTGGCGCAAAGCCATTAAACCAAGCATGATCCCAATGCCGTGAGTCTAATGCTGACTTATCATAACGTTTGCCTTGAGCAATAGACTTGACCTGTGCGGTTCCAGATTTACCAGCGATACGATACTTTGGGTTATAAGCGCGACGTGCCGTACCACTTTCAACGGTTGCTTCCATCGCATCATGCATGCGTAACCAATCAGAAGGCTTACCATTATAATTAATTTTGCCATCAGGCTTGGTAATCACTTTAACGGCTGCTGCGCCATCGCTCCTCTTTAGCAGATGCGGAGTAATATGGTAGCCTTTGTTCGCCGTCATGGCTGTCGCATTAGCAATTTGTAACGGTGTGGCTAAGAAATAGCCTTGCCCAATGCTGACAGAGATGGTTTCACCTGGCAACCAGCCTTTATCGTAGGTGTCTTTTTTCCATTTTGGTGAAGGCATGATTCCCGATTTTTCGTTGGGTAAGTCGATACCCGTTTGGTCACCAAAACCAAAGCGTATCATCCAGTCATGAAGACGTTGAATACCCATCTCGTAGGCCAGTTTATAATAATAAGTGTCAACTGACATCACGATAGATTTTTTCAAATTTACTGTACCATGACCACCGCGTTTCCAGTCACGGAAACGATGCGAATCTCCGGGTAAGCTAAAATAGCCAGGGTCATAAATGGTCGTATCCCAATTGCGTAAACCATAATGAATACCGCCTAAGCCTTCAAAAGGTTTAATGGTTGAGCCAGGAGGATACGTGCCTTGTAGTGCTCGATTATATAATGGTTCGTCAGGATCTTCACGCAGTGCATCATAGTCTTTAAAAGAGATACCTGAAATAAAGGGATTGGGATCATAGCTTGGGTTACTAACAAATGCCAGTACGTCGCCGTTTTTGGGGTCGATGGCCACGATAGCGCCGCGACGTCCATCTAGCTGCTGCTGTGCAATCGTTTGCAAGCCGTAATCTAAACTCAACGTGATGTCGTTGCCAGATACTGGTGGTTTGGTGTCCAATTGACGTAAAATATTGCCATGAGCATCTGTTTCTACCGACTGATAACCCGGTTGTCCTAGCAATATGTCTTCGTAATAATCTTCGATACCGATCTTACCGATCAGATCTGTGCCAGCGTAGCGATCTTTGTCAATGCGTTTGGTTTCTTTATCATTAATACGCCCAACATAGCCGATGACGTGTGCGAACAGCTCGTCATAAGGGTATGAACGCGTCAGCTTGCTTTGGATGGTCACACCACGAAAAAAGGGTTTGCGCTCACTAAACTGCGCCAATTGGGCATCGGTTAAGTCAATTTTAATGGTCACCGGATCGTTTTTACTTTTACTCAGACGCGCTAAAATATCGGTAATATTCTCATCTGTCAGCTCAAAGATAGGCGCAAGCAAATTTAGCGTACGCTCTGGATTTTCGACTTCATCAGGGCTTAGCATCGCTGTAAATACGGGCTGATTGTCTGCCAATATTATCCCATTGCGATCATAAATATAGCCGCGGCTGGGCGGTGCAGAGATCAGTTTAATGCGGTTGTTGTCTGCTTGCGTCGTATACTTATCGTGCGCATAGACTTGCAAGTAACCATAACGCACGATCAAGCCGCTCAAACCAATAAATATCAAAATTCCAAGGATAATGATACGGTTGGTGAAAATACGATTGACCTGTTCGGTATTGGGAGTTAGCGGTTTATTCATATAAAGTCAGAGCCCAAACGGTCAGTGAGTCAATAAAACAGGATAAAAGGGCGGGGGAGTTCACCAAAGTTCGGCGAGCATAAAGGATAATAATAAGAATTTCAATTACATGGGTTGATATGAGTTGAAATCGTAACGTATCAATCTATATATCACTATGTGCTGTCATACAATCACAAATTATAACAGAACAAATGGGCAGACGCAGTACACCGCCATTTATTTTGTGCTTGTGATTGCCTAAAGTCCTTGTGGGTTATATTAATATTGTTGCTATCGAAAGTAGGTCATAAAACGTGTCATCTCTAGTCACAACTTGCCTAGGCTCAACGTGTGCTAATGGATGGCAAGTATGCTAAAATCAGGCGATTTATTTGATAATTATTATTATAGGCAGAGCGTCTTTTTGTAAAGCGTTCTAATTTGCTAACCGTCTTTAATTAGCAACGACAATCAACCTGTCAGGGGCAAGATAAGTCATGGATGCAACTTCATTGTGGCAGACAATAGCTGAACACCCAGAGTTTTTTGCCATGCTGACCATTCCACCTGTGACCGCATTTGTCACATGGATACACGTGTGGATGGCGCTTAAAATGCTGTTTTATCCGATTAAGTTTCGGGGTATTCGTATTCCAAACTTCCCATTTTTTGGGTTGCCGGGTATCGGCTGGCAAGGTATCGTCCCACGTAAGGCTGGAAAAATATCAGGCGTTATTGTTGATCAGACGCTGTCAAAGCTCGGCTCGCTTGATGAGTTCTTTCAGGCGATGGAACCTGAGCAGATGGCGGTATTTATCACTGATACGGTGGACAAAAACCTTGAGGCATTGATTGATGAAATCATGCTGGATCATTCGCCTGCGCTATGGGGTAATCTTCCTTATGCGTTGAAACGCCGTGTCTACGCTCAAGCACATCAAGAGCTGCCCAATATTATGCAGTCTTTGGTGACTGACCTGACCCATAATGTCGAAAACTTGGTTGATATGCGCAAAATGATTGTTAACACGATGGAAAGCGATCGTCGGTTAATGGTCAATATGTTTTTAAAGGTTGGTCAAAAAGAGATTGATTTTATTTGGCATATCAGTGCTTTGATTGGTTTGGTGTTCGGTATTATCCAAATGTTTATATTTTTGGTGGTGCCGCAGCATTGGACAGTCCCATTTTTTGCTGCGATTTGGGGTTTTCTCACCAATTGGATTGCTATTTGGATGGTATTTAATCCCGTAGAACCGAGATTTATTCCTTATGTGAAGTTTTTTGCGATCCAGAGCAGCTTTCCATTTATTAAACCGCAATTACCGCATATCGCCCATTATCGTTTGCAAGGCGGTTTTATGAAACGCCAAGAAGAAGTCTCCGAGGTTTTCGCTGAGATTGTCGTAAAAGATTTGGTGACGCTTGAGAACATCATGAATGAGATGATGTATGGCGACCGTGCTGTGCAAACACGTGAGTTGATGAAGTCGCATTTATATAAAGTGCTAGAGTCGCCAGTGATTAGTACGACACTGCGCGTAGGCTTGGGCCGCCGCGAATATGGACAGTTAAAAAATACTATTATTGATAAATCGATTGTTGCGACGATGGTGCCGCTGCGTGATCCTGAGCTGAATGAGAGCCGTGCTAGTAAAATATTTGGGCTGTTTCGCGACCGTATTCGTGCGCTAACGCCAAATGAGTTTCAGAACTTATTACGTCCTGCTTTTCGTGAAGATGAGATGACGTTGATCGTGCTAGGTGGTTTGACAGGTTTTTTAGCGGGTTGGTTGCATCTGGTCTTGGTGTTTTTCCCTGCGATTCAGTAACGGCGCATTTTTTATGTTCTTTATACACATCGCATACAGAGTGGATACAGAAATGTGACAAGTTGACGCTAATGTAGCTTGCTGTAAGTGCCCTCAGCTGCAACGGCTAATGGTGATTTTATAATAAATATTAGTAATAAAGACCAGCAGTATAAATACTCGTAGTAGCGATTATTGGATACTTTCGAATATCCTAAAAAACCAATCCCTAAAATAAACAATGACCGTATCAAGGTAAACAAGGTTAGACCGTATGTTAATCACAGAATTGGGTTATTTTGCCTTGCTAGCCGCCTTTATATTGGCGATTTTGCAGGTGGTATTACCAACCGTCGGCGTCATGCGTGACCACGTTGCGTGGCAGCGTCTGGCACCAAGTCTGGCGTGGGCACAATTTGCCGCCATGATCACATCATTTGCCGCGCTGATGGCAGGCTTTTATTACAATGACTTCAGCCTAGTTTATGTCACTCAGCATTCCAATACGCTGTTGCCTTGGTACTATAAGTTATCAGCAACCTGGGGTGGTCATGAGGGTTCCTTGCTGCTTTGGATGACCATTATGGCCACTTGGTGTGCGCTGGTCTCTTACTTTAGCCGTGGTTTGCCACTGTCTATGCGTGCGCGAGTATTGGTAATTTTGGCTGGTGTACAGATGATGATGCTAGCGATGCTTATCTTTACCTCGTCGCCATTTGATCGCACATTACCGAACTTACCTGTTGATGGTGCGGATCTAAATCCTGTACTACAAGATTTTGGTTTGATTATTCACCCACCGATGCTGTATATGGGCTATGTGGGTTTGGTCGTGCCGTTTGCCTTTTGTATGGCGGCATTGTGGGAAGGTCGTTTGGATGCGGTATGGACACGCTGGTCGCGTCCGTGGGCATTGGCGGCTTGGGGCTTTTTGACTGTTGGTATCGCGCTTGGCTCATGGTGGGCTTATTATGAGCTTGGCTGGGGTGGTTGGTGGTTCTGGGATCCAGTAGAGAATGCCTCACTGATGCCTTGGCTGGCTGGTACGGCATTGTTACATTCGCTTGCCGTCACAGAAAAACGTGGCGTCTTTAAAGCATGGACGATCATGCTGGCAATCTTTGCTTTTGCACTCAGTTTGCTTGGTACGTTCCTAGTACGCTCAGGCGTTATTACTTCGGTGCATTCGTTTGCTGCTGACCCCACCCGTGGCCTGGTGATCTTAGTGATTCTTGGGGTGATTATCGGCGGCGGCTTGCTAATGTTTGCGGTACGTGGCTGGCGTTTAACGGTTGAAAGTCAGTATCAGCTGATCTCACGCGAGTCATTTTTAGTCATTAACAACGTCATTATTTTGATTTCAACCTTAGTTGTCTTACTCGGTACGCTATATCCTATTATTGCTGACTCCTTCAATTTAGGTCAGGTGTCTGTCGGCCCTCCTTATTTTAATGCGTTATTTGTACCTTTGACGTGGCTGCTATTAGTGGCAATGGGTATGGGCTCGAACATTCGCTGGAAAAAAGATAGCCGCCCGTTATTAGGTGTTGGCATGGTCATTGCTGTCAGTAGTTTGGTGCTTGCGGCGATTATTACTTATTTTGTTAGTTCATCTGACATGCTCAATATTGGTGTGACGCTAGCAGTCAGTTTTTGGGTCTTGTTTTGGATGGTGGTTGATTTTAAAGATAAAACCAAAAACGCACCCAGTTTTGTTAAAGGTTTACGCCAGTTACGTCTGAGCTATTGGGGTCAGCAGACCGCTCATATCGGTGTCATTATTGCTGTCATTGGTGTCGCATTTACCAGTACGCTGAGTATTGAACGCGATGTCGCACTTGGACCGAACGATAGTGTTCATGTCCAAGGCTATGATTTTACCGTAAAAGGCTTTCGTGAAGTCAAAGGCAGTAATTTTGATGCCACTCAAGCTGAAGTTGAGATAACCAAAGACGGGCGTGCGGTCACGACTTTATATCCTGAAAAACGTAACTATATTATTAGTATGATGCCGATGACGGAAGCCGCTATTGATGCCAGCCTAATGCGTGACGTATATGTGGCTCTTGGCGAACCTATCGCAGAAGACAGCAACGAATGGGCTGTGCGTATCTATGTTAAACCGCTTATTCGTTGGATATGGCTTGGCGCTCTGATTATGGCGTTCGGTGCTCTACTGAGTATGTTGGATAACCGTTATCGTATTAAGAAAGCTAAGACGCCTGCACAAATTGCGGCGAATAAAGCAGGCTTTACCACCGTCACTGATTTGGATACGCCAGCATTAAAGACAGGGGATAAGTAATATGAGCACATCAAAGCATTCCTCTGATCAAAATGCAAAGCCGGATAAGATAAGTGGCACAAAAACCATGAACAAAAAGCAACTTAAGCTATGGTTTTTAATTCCGCTGATCATTTTCATCGGTTTGGTCATCATGCTATATATGCGTTTGGGTAAGCCGACGGACATCGTTACCAATACGGCACTAGAGCGTCCAGTGCCTGCCTTTGAGTTGCCTTTATTATCAGATACCAGTCGTATCATGACCAATGAGAATCTCCCTGATAAGCCCTTTTTGATGAATATTTGGGGCTCTTGGTGCCCAACGTGTATTATTGAGCATCCCTTTCTCATGCAATTAGAAGAACGCGGTGTCAATCTGGTCGGGGTCAACTATAAAGATGACATTGGCGATGCCCTAGGCTACTTAAACCGAGGTGGCGATCCGTTCTCGATGTCCATTCAGGATCTATCTGGTCAATTTGCTTTAGATTTGGGTTTGACGGGTGCGCCTGAGACTTTCATCGTTGATGGTGAAGGGATTATTCGTCAGCATATTATTGGTGAGATCAATGAAAGCAACTGGCAAAGCCGTATCACGCCTTGTTTGATGGTGCTCAATGAAGCCAATGATCACAACGTCAGCCCAGATCCGATTCAGGTTGCGGAGGCGTGTAAATGATAGCCAATAAAATAACAGCCATTACGTTAAAAGTAGCGAGCTTATTGATAGCTTGTCTAATAAGTATGGCAAGCTATGCTGCTATTGAGGTCTATGACTTTGATTCTGTGCAGCAAGAAGCCCAATATCGTGGCCTCATTGAAGAGCTGCGTTGCCCAAAATGTCAAAACCAAAATCTTGCAGGATCTGATGCGCCCATTGCCCAAGATCTAAAGCAAAAAACGTATGATTTGATAAAAGATGGTCGTAGTGATGGCGAGATTCGCGCTTATATGCAGGAACGTTATGGCGATTTCATCACTTATAAGCCGCCTGTCCGTCCATCAACGTGGATTTTGTGGTTTTTTCCGCCATTATTACTCATTATTTTACTCATAGGCTGGTTCTGGCAGAGCAAACGACGTCAGCTTGTCGCTAGTGGTGAAAGTGGAGTAACGGTCAATAGTACTGCTGATGCCTTATCTGTTGCTGAAAAAGCTGAACTTGATCGTCTATTATCACGTGCTGCGAGCGATGACAAAAACGACCATGATATTACAAGCCTCAAGGACAAAAAATGACCATATTCTCTACTGTGGGCTTATTTATTGCTCTAAGCTTACTCATCGCCTTAATACTCGCTGTTATTACTATCCTGCCTTGGCTGCGAGCCTCACGCTCGCCAGAAAAACCGGTGGACAACCAGCTATTGGATATTAACCTTGCTGTGTTCCGTGAGCGTCTAGCAGAACTAAAAACAGATAAAGACAGTGGTACTATCGATGACAGCCACTATCAAAACCAAAAACTGGAGCTTGAACGCCAGCTATTGGATGCTCAGCGTGAAGTCACACCGATGGTAGCGCCTGGTATCAAAAGCCGATTAATCATTATCGTCTGGGTGCCTGTATTGGCAGCGATGGCATATTTGATGGTCAGCGATCGTACGCCTGTGTTCGAGCTTTGGGCAGCTGAAGACAAAGTGGGTCAAGTGGCTGATGACTTGTTAACTGGCAAGATTGATCAGCCGCCTGCTTGGGCGATTGAAAATGGTCAACAGCTGATTAGTGCCATGCAGACCAATGTCTATCGACACGCTGATGACCCCAACCGCTGGATGCGTCTGTCTGAGCTGTTCTTATCACTAGAAGCGACGGATTCGGCACTAGAGGCTTTGTCGCGTGCTTATCGTTTGTCACCAGACAATGAAGAGATTGCAACCACTTATGCGCAGATTAGCTTCTTTGCCAATAAAGGCCAATTGGACGCTAATAGTCGCCGAGTGCTACAAGATGTGTTGGCCAAAAATCCAGAGCATGAGGGCGCACAAATGCTTATGGCAATGGGTGAGGCACGGAGTAGTAATTTTGATCAAGCACAAGGCTGGATTAAGCGTCTGCGTGACAGTATTGCGTCTAAACCTGGAGATCATACCAACGCATTGGCGAGTCTAGATGAGCTAAGTGCTAATGTGACCGCTCAGCAACAGCAAGCCTCTGAAGGTATTGATGTGACTATCAAGGTTAATGCTAGCTTGTTGCCACTAGTCAAAGCCGACGATGTATTGTTTGTCGCCATACGTGATGTCAACGGTGGCCCACCATATGCTGCCAAACGTTTACCGATCAGTGTCATCAAGCAAGGTGAAGCCAGTATTAGCCTAAGCGATTTGGATGCTATGATGCCTGAACGTACTTTGAAAGCGGCTCGAGCGGATAAAGTTCAATTGGCTGTCATTGCTCGTATTAGCCACAGTGGTACAGCAATGGCAGAGTCAGGAGACCTATCAGGCAATCCAGTGGTGATCAGTGCCGATCAAAATCAGGCAAATGTAGAAATCAATCAACAAATCCCATAGTATTAATGGCTGTCGTTGTCAGTATTTGTTGTATCGTCGCTGTTGCCCATAAAAAGGTGCAACAGCGTTATATGAACAGCTAAGTCATGACAACTCATGAGCGTAATCATGAAAATACTTGAGGTTTGCAAGGCCACAAGGTAAGGTATCTCTGCAATCAGCCAATCCCTAAGTTTTATTAATCCTAAAATCCCATTTAATTCAGGAGAATCGTGTAATGATGCGTATTATTTTGCTAGGTCCACCAGGCGCCGGTAAAGGTACTCAAGCCCAGTTTATTTCTAAAGAGTATGATATTCCACAGATATCAACGGGTGATATGCTGCGTGCAGCAATCAAAGAAGGCAGCGAGCTTGGTAAACAAGCCAAAGACATCATGAACGCCGGCGGTTTGGTTTCTGATGATCTCATTATTAACCTAGTGAAAGAACGTATCGCGAAGCCTGATTGTGCTAATGGTTGTATTTTGGACGGTTTTCCACGTACGATTCCACAGGCTCAAGCACTTGCAGATGCTGACGTTGCTATCGATCATGTAATCGAAATCAGCGTGCCTGATGACGAAATCGTCAAGCGCTTGTCTGGCCGTCGCCAGCATCCAGGTTCAGGTCGCGTTTATCACGTTGACCACAATCCACCTAAGGTCGATGGTATCGATGATGTGACTGGTGAGGCGCTAATCCAGCGTGAAGATGATAAAGAGTCTACCATTCGTGATCGTCTAGCCACTTACCATCAGCAGACATCAGCGCTTGTTGGTTTTTATCAAGACAAAGCCAAAGAAGGTGCCGATGCCCCTAATTATGATAAGTTTGATGGTACGCAAGGCATCGATGATGTTAAGCAACAAATCTTATCAGCGTTAAAAGGCTAGTTATCGATTTCGAATAATTGATGACGCGATTAAGAACCCTGTTTATTAGCAGGGTTTTTTTATGTCTGGTGTTTTTAAATATAGGTTTGATGATAATTGCTCAATGATTATTTTGAGTGAGGGCTTAATCCGCATCCAAAAAAAGCCGTTTACTGATCATCAGTAAACGGCTCTTAAATACTATTATTTTAGCTAAGCTTAATGCTTTAGCAAGTTAACATTTATGCTTATGCATTACCTTGAGCGTCAACTTGTGCTTGTTGCTGGCTTTGTGCGTAAGCTTGGTCAAAGTTAACAGGGGCTAGCAATAACTGCGGGAAGCTACCACGCGTTACTATGTCGCTGATGACTTCACGAGCATACGGGAACAAAACGTTCGGGCAGTATGCACCTAAGATTTGACCAATTTGGTCTTCTGGGATATCTTTCAACAAGAAGATACCTGCTTGATGCACTTCAGCGATAAATGCCGCTTCTTCTGCATTTTTTGCTGTAACGCTCACAGTTAAGATGACTTGATAATGATCGTCATCCAGTTTTTCAGCGTTGCTAGATAAATTGATATCAAGCTCCGGGTTCCACTCTTTGGTGAATACACTAGCGCCTGGGACTTCAAGTGACATGTCTTTTACGTAGATACGCTCTAGTGCCAATTGTGGTTGTGCTTGTTCTTCAGCCATGATAAATAAATCCTCTAAAATTGAATCAAATAGTTGGACAAACTGTCGTTTTAATCAAAGTTCATTGTAATATAGATCGAGAAAAAATCTTGATACTTTTATTACTATCTTTGCCGCTGTCTATCATTGCACAGGCAAAGACAGACAGCAACGAAAAGTAGCAGATTAACCTGCCAATAGCTCGTCAAGTTTGCCTTGTTGGTTCATTTGATTGAGCTCATCAAAACCACCGACAAAGGTCTCACCGACGAAAATCTGTGGCACAGTACGATAGTTATTGGTTTTTTTCATTAATTCTTGGCGCTCTTCGCGGCTCATATCGTGCATGCCAATTTCTTCATAGTCAACGCCTTTAGTTTTTAAGAGTTGTTTGGCGTTTGAGCAATATGGGCAAATAGGCGTCGTATAAACTTTAACAGCTACAGTCATGGTAAATCCTTATTTATAAGTTTAGAAGGTAAACGTTTTATTATAAAAAGTATTATAAATAATCATTCGATAAAAACTCTTATAATCCGTTACCAGCAAGTAATTGAAGATATATTCGGTGATGCTCGTTATTAAAGTGGGGATGAGTAGAGCAAATTCAAGATGCCTGAGTATAAAAGCTCTGACGGTAGCATAAATGCCACAAACAAAAAAACACCTTATCGATAGGTGTTTTTTTGTTTGTAAATATTCAACACGCCTCAATCATAAATCAATTGATACGGGCTGAATATCTTTTAAATAGCAGTATAGCTAACTACTTATGCAGACTTGGTTTGGCTTTGCCTTTATTTTTAGGCTTTGCATCTTTTAAACCGACCAATGGCATGCCCGCTGCTTGCCAGCCGCCGATACCACCTTCTAAGCGATAGACACTGTCTTTGCCGATCATTTGAATCGCCGCGCCCGCTTGCACACCCATATCACAGATGATAATCACGGGTTGCTCAATTGCGCGGATTTCTTCTAAGCGGTCTTTGAGCTCGGTGAACGGTATGTTACGGCTGCCTTGGATGTAACCAGTCTCAAACTTCTTTTTGGCACGAATATCGATTAGCTGCGCGTTTTGCGAGTTAACCATCATACCCAAGGTATTGGGCGATATTTTTCTGCCACTACGTTTGTTTTCAATCGTAAAAAATAGCACGGCAAGTACGGCTAATATACCAAATAAAAACGGGTGGTTGCCCACAAATTCCAGCGCACGATCCAAACCATACCTCCAAAAAAATAAGTGTTCGGTTAAGCTGAGAAGACAGCCTAACGATACTGAACAAGGCGCTATTATACCGATTAGACCATCCATAGTAAACGGGCGATGGTCAACCGAGCGATTAACTATCTATAAGTCAGCGATTAATAAGGCGGACACTAATAATACAAATGTTAATAAGGTTTAGTATCTGCCTCTTCTCTTAGGGTAACGAGGTTTTCCACACGGCGCTGCAATACCACGCCGTCAGCAACTGCTTGCCATAGTGCACAGCCTTTACTATTGTGAGTATGACGACAATCGCGGAACTGGCAGTTGCCTGACAACGGTGCAAGCTCCACAAAGCCTGAGATGATATCATCGGGTGTGAGGTGCCAAATGCCGTACTCACGGATACCTGGGGTATCGACGATACCGCCTTGGGTCAAGTCGGCTGGATTAAATGGCAATAAGCGGCTGGTGGTGGTGGTGTGTTGACCAAGTTTTGAGTTATCAGAGATGATATTGACGCTTTGTGCCGATTCAGGTAGTAGTGCATTGATTAAGCTGCTTTTACCAACGCCAGATTGTCCCGCAAAAATCACCAGTTTTTTATCGATATAACGTTTTAGCTCATCCAGCCCTTTTTGCTCATCACTGTTAGCGATGTTTTCAGGGCAATCGACCGAGGTAAGAACGCTTTCATAACCAAGCGCTGCATATTGTGCGAGTAATTCACTGGTATCGACGCCGTTTTCTTCTGCTAATAAATCGGCTTTATTGAGCACCAGCAGCGGCTTTACGCCAGCATGATGACAAACGACCAAATAGCGATCAATCAAAGTTGGCGCAGCAGCAGGTAGCGGCGCAAAGACAATGGCCAAAATATCAACATTGGCGGCGACAGGCTTGAGCTTATGATAACGGTCAGGACGCGAGACGAGAGAGGTGCGCGGCTTGACCGATTCAATACGTCCAAAGCCAGTATTAGGATCAGCACTCCAGCGTACTTGGTCGCCCGCTGCTAGCATCGGTAAGTTGGTACGCACATGACACCGCCAAATATCGCCTAAGGCCAGCTCTTGCCAAAACGGCTCAGGATCATCGGGGGCAATCTCCGGCTGCACAGGTATCACCGAAGGCAAGCTGGTCACTTGTACTTCTAGCTGCTTGCCATAATGCGCCATGACCACGCCATCCATCAAACTGTCATCGATGCTGTCTTGACTTGCCAGCTGTTGCTTGTCGATGCGACGAATCTGTTGCTTAGTCAGTTTGCGTTGCCGAATTAATGCCATGGGTTTTGAACCTATTAAAAAAATATTGCTAAGTGTAGCGTGAAAGTTTGATAACATACAGCCTAAAGCGCCTGCTGCAGACAGAGATTTTGTAACGTTTTAAGGGTTATAAATCAGTAAATGCAAAGTTTTGCTACAGTTTGCTACTTAGGCATGAACATTGACAGGCGATTTATCTAATTAATATTGCTCCAAAGTTGTACTAAACTTTATTGACCATAGGATGTTTTATGACTACCGGTGACCACCCCAACAAGATTAAAATCAGAAACCAAGGCAAAAAAGGGCTGGTATGGATTGACCTAGAAATGACCGGACTGGATACCTTGAATGATGAGATTATCGAGATTGCTACCGTTGTCACTGATGAAGATTTGAATGTCCTTGCCGAAGGGCCAGTGTTCGCTATAAAAGTATCGGATCAAACGTTAAATAAAATGGATGATTGGAATACCAAGCAGCATGGTCAGTCAGGATTGGTCGACCGTGTCCGCCGTAGTACCGTGACATTGGCAGAGGCCGAAGCTGAGACCATTAAGTTTCTCAATAAATGGGTCGATAGTGGTAAGTCGCCAATGTGTGGCAATTCAATCTGCCAAGATCGCCGATTTATGGCGCGTCAAATGCCGGAATTAGAAAAATTCTTTCATTATCGCAATCTGGATGTCTCGTCAATTAAAGAGCTTTGCTTCCGCTGGCGTCCTGATATTTTAAGAAACTTTGAAAAAGGCGGCAGTCACTTAGCGTTAGATGATATTCGTGATTCTATTCGTGAGCTAAAGCATTATCGCCAGCATTTCTTTAAATTAATACCGTAAAGTAAGAGTTGAGCTAGCAATAGCTTGACACTTAAATTCGCATCAATCATGCAGTATCATTTATATAAAAAAAGGTCTGTTGAATTATCAACAGACCTTTTTTATATTTAAGAGGTATTCTTAGGTACTATGTATTACGTCAGCGATTTAAACTCCACCAATCTAAATTCAGCATTATCATTTGCATGCTCGTCGCCTGTCACTGCGCCGACCACCGCACTGACTTTTGGCTGGCGGGTGTCTTTATCTAACAATCGCCAGTCGCCGAGCACGTAGCGTTTTTTATCATGAGTCGCGTGATGAATAGCTGGACGATGGGTATGTCCGTGCAGTAAAGCATCGCTATCCGTTATGGCTTGCAGCACAGCATCATCATTGACATTCATGATGCGTGCTGCTTTATTGGCATTATTCTGCTGGCTTTTTTTCCGCATTTTATCAGCGATAGCCAAACGTTTTTCTAAAGATTTGTTGAGCAAATACCATTGAGTCAAACGATTACGCATTATTTTTCGAAAAAACTGATACTTTTTATCATCAGTACACAAGGCATCACCGTGCTCTAGACGATAACTTTTCTGACCGACAGTCAATGTATACGGCTCATAAATAAGCTCGCCACCAAATAGATTGCAGAATGGCTGACCTAACAAAAAATCACGGTTGCCATGCATGACCAAAATCTCACAACCAGCTACTCGCAGTTGTTTTAATTTAAGGATAAGCGGAGTGAGCCAATGTATTTGTCGTTCCTCGTCAGATAAAGATAAATAAAAATCATCACCGAGCCAAACTTCAAACCAATCGCCTACAATAAATAAGCGTTTTAGCGCAGGCAGAGCAAGGCAATCATCAAGCAGCGCCAAAAAAGCCTGCACTAAGGCAGGCTCTTCAGGCGATAAATGCAAATCGCTAATCAATACTTGCCGCACTTCATGAGGGCGGGTGGTAATTAGGTGGTCAAAACTTTGCATTTATCCTTATCCTCGTGACTTCAAAACAGTAACGACTCATAAGCTTTTGCGGACTCATCGCTACTGATTAATGGCTATTGAAGAATGATTACTGAGTGATGATGGTTGCTGAATTGATAACCACTGGCTCTTTTGGTACATCAGCATGCATGCCGAAACGACCAGTCGGTACGCCGCGCATTTTTTCGATGACGTCCATACCGCTTGTTACTTTACCAAATACCGTGTAACCCCAGCCTTGCATGTTTTTGCCAGAGTGATTTAGGAAGTCGTTGTCTTTTACGTTGATGAAGAACTGACTGGTTGCTGAATGCGGATCTTGGGTACGCGCCATTGCGATGGTACCTTTATCGTTTTTCAAACCATTGTCCGCTTCGTTTTCGATAGGCGCATTGGTTGGCTTTTCATTCATTTCAGCGTCCATTCCGCCGCCTTGAATCATGAAACCATCAATGATGCGATGGAAGATCGTACCGTCATATTGACCAGATTTTACATAGTTTAAAAAGTTTTCAACGGTTTTCGGTGCTTTTTCTTCATTGAGTTCGATAACGATCGCACCCATATTGGTGTCTAGTTCTACTACTGGTGGCATGTCTACCATGTGATAATCCTCTTTGATTGCAGCGCCTTAAATGACGCTGTCAAGTGGTGGTTAAAAGTTGGTGGTTAAAAAGTTATGGCTAGTCTAACGGCTTTTTTATCCCGTGTCATGTATCAGGCTGTTAATGCGTTCGCAAAAGCTGATAGAATAACGCAACTTTACCTTTTTATTATCATTTTTAATAACTTGTTTTTAATGATTTGGTTTGATTTTTCCATGCTGCGTGATGGCACGTAGCATGAACTGACAATTTGCGTTAGGAGCAATGCCCGATGAGTGAGCACTCAAGCAACAATGCACAAAAAGATGAACAAAAAAACGATTTTATTCGCAATATCATTCGTGACGATGTCAAGGCGCAAAAATACCCACAAATCGTGACGCGCTTTCCACCAGAGCCAAACGGCTACTTGCACTTGGGGCACGTAAAATCTATCTGCCTAAACTTTGGCGTGGCCGAAGAGTTTGGCGGTGTTTGTAACCTGCGCTTTGATGACACCAACCCAACCGCAGAAAAGCAAGACTTCATCGACAACATCGAGAACGATGTGAGATGGCTAGGGTTTGAGTGGGCAGGGGATGCGCATCATGCGTCAGGCTACTTTGACCAGTTGTATGCATGGGCTGTGCAGTTGATTGAGCAGGGCGATGCCTATGTCGATTTACAATCGCCTGAGCAAATTAAAGAAAACCGTGGTTCATTTAATGAGGCAGGCACAGCGTCACCGCATCGTGATGCCAGTGTTGAAGAAAACTTGACTCTTTTTAACGACATGAAAGCAGGTAAGTTTGCAGAAGGTAAAGCTGTGTTGCGCGCCAAGATTGATATGGCAAGCCCAAACATGAACCTGCGTGACCCTGTCATCTACCGTGTCATGCATCAAGCGCATCACCAAACGGGTGATAAGTGGTGCATTTATCCCATGTATGATTTTGCCCATCCGCTTTCTGATGCACTCGAAGGCATTACCCATTCATTGTGTACGCTGGAGTTTGAAGATCATCGTCCATTTTATGATTGGGCAGTTGAAAAAATTGGCTTTGATGTACCACCGCATCAGTACGAGTTTAGCCGCTTAAATGTCGATCATACCTTGACCAGCAAGCGTAAGCTTAAACAGTTGGTTGACGAGAATATCGTTAGTGGTTGGGATGATCCGCGTATGCCGACGATTGCTGGCATGCGTCGCCGTGGTTATACACCAGAGGGTTTACGTGACTTCTGTGAGCGTGTGGGTGTAACCAAAGTAGACAGCGTCGTTGATTTTCGCTTATTAGAATTTAGCATTCGTCAATCATTAGAGACGACAACGGCTCGTGGCATGGCGGTGCTTAAGCCGTTAAAAGTAACGATTACTAACTTTGCAGAAGCGGTCAGCAGTTGGGAGTCTCAAAAAGCCGATAGCGTCAATGCGCGTTTTGATGATACGACTCAGACGCTTTGGTTGACTCAGCCGAACCATCCTAATGTCGATATGGGTGAGCGTGAGATTCCCTTTACCGAGACGCTATACATCGATCAAGGTGACTATGAGATTGAGCCTCCAGCAGGTTACAAGCGTCTATCTCCAGAAAAGCCTGAGATTCGTCTGCGTAATACTTATGTACTGGCAGTCACTGAGCATATCACTGATGAAAATGGTACTGTCGTTGAGCTAAAAGCGACGATTGATCCTACTACGTTGGGCAACAACCCTGAAGGCCGCAAGGTTAAAGGTGTTATTCATTGGGTATCAGCCAGTCAAGGTGTGCCAGCGACAGTACGCATGTATGAGCAGCTATTTAGTGTCGAAGACCCGAGTAGCGTCGCTGACGTCCATCAAGCATTGAATCCTAAATCGTTGACCGAACTCAATGCCGTGGTTGAACCGTCATTGGTTAATGCGGACGCTGGCACACGTTTTCAGTTTGAGCGTGAAGGTTACTTTATTTCTGATAGCGAAGATCACAGCACTGATACACCGGTCTTCAACCAAATTGTTAGTTTGCGTGACAGCTATAAGCCAGCTTAATTTATCACTATCAGCGCCACTAGCGCTTATTTGAAAAATTACTGAACAATAGTAGTTTGCAAGTTTGCCCATTTCTAGTACGCTAGGGATGGGCTTTTTTGTGCATGATTATAAAGTGATTGATCGTAATATTTGAGGAAGTGAGCATGGCAAAATTTTTGAACAGCAGTGGGACGACTTATCATTTAGAAGAATTGATTAAAAATGCGTCTGATAGGTTGATTATCATCAGTCCCTATCTAAAGCTGAATGAGCGTATTAAAGAATTACTAGAAGATCGTAATCGTCTCAAAATTGATATTAGAATCGTTTATGGCAAGAATGATTTGCACCCTGAAGAAATAAACTGGCTCAAAAATCTGACCTTTATTCGTACCAGCTTTTGCAAAAACTTGCATGCGAAATGCTACCTGAATGAAAACGAATGCATTATCACCAGTTTGAACCTTTATGAGTTTAGCCAAGTCAATAATAACGAGATGGGCGTACTTATTTATCGTAATGAAGATGCCAAGCTTTATGCTGATACTTATGAGGAAGCGCAACGTATTATTCGCATCAGTGATGAAGTGCGAATGTCCCTTGAAAAAGTAACCGAAACTGATAGCAAGTTTGACGCTAATACCCAAACGGCAAGTGTAAATACTCAATCGACTATGATGTCCACCACACAAACTGCAACGCCTAATTACTCTAAGCTGACCACAGCCAAGCTTGCTAAGGAATTAGGCTTTAAAACGCAAGAGTTAAATGATAAGTTACTTGCAGCGGGGTATTTACAAGAGCAAGAGGGTGAGTTGGTTTTAACAGATGCTGGGCGTTCCGCTGGCGGTACAAGTAAAAAAGGTAAATTCGGTGATTTTTGTTTGTGGGATTCTGGAATGGTGGTTTAATTCATTCGTTAAGTGTATGCTAAGTTACTTAGTAATAAACAGAATAACCGCATTACAATCCTTCACAAGACATTCATAATCAGTTTGCTAAGATAAAATGGAATTTTTGCTGACGTGCTTTGAGTTATTATGTAATATCTGACAGGATACGTTGATAATAAGAAGTACGTTGATAATAATAGAGCGCGTGAATATCTTTGGATATTAGTGCTCATCACTAACATAGCTAAGGAATTAAGCATGGCACATTTACGTTTAGGCGATACCGCACCGAATTTTGATGCTGCAACCACGGAAGGTGACATCAACTTTCACGAGTGGGCAGGCGATAATTGGGTCGTTTTTTTCTCCCATCCAGCTGATTTTACGCCAGTATGTACCACTGAGCTTGGTCGTGCTGCGGCACTGAATGGCGAATTTCAAAAGCGTGGTGTCAAGCCAATCTGTATCTCTGTTGATGGTTTAGATGACCATCATGCGTGGGCCAAAGACATTGGTGAGACTCAGGGTACTGAGCTAAACTTTCCAATCATTGCTGATCCGAACAAGGAAGTCGCTGAGCTGTATGACATGATGCATCCCAATGCAGATAGCACGCATACAGTACGCAGTGTGTTCATTATTGATCCAAACAAAAAAATTCGTCTAACGCTGACCTATCCTGCTAGCTGTGGTCGTAATTTTGACGAGATTATCCGTGTCATTGATGCTCTGCAATTGTCTGATGAATATAATATCGCCACGCCAGTTGACTGGAAAGACGGTGATGATGTCATCATTCCACCAAGTGTCAAAAACGAAGATATCGCGGCCAAATATCCTAAAGGCTATACAGAAATTAAGCCTTATCTACGTACCACGCCTGCACCCAATAAATAAGTAGCGTTATTGGATGATTAGAATAAAACAAAGCCTCATGACGTAAAGTTGTGGGGCTTTGTTTTATTTAGTTTCTGATCAAAAAAGCAAGCTCAATAAGGCTTTGCTATGATGAGCAGAGTAGGATATAACTGTTGTGTAGAGTACGGCTAGTCTTTATCTATAATCAACAGCGTAATAACCATAATAAAACCAGATAGCGTTGCCTCGCTTTTACCCAATCTTACAAGGAGTTTTCCATGAAAAAACTATACGTCACTCGTACCGCGCCCAATCCACGTAAAGCCCTTATTTTGTTAGCGTCAAAAGGCATCGATGTCGATGATATGGATGACGTTGACGTGATTGACATTGATTTTGCTGCCAATGAGCAAATGTCAGACGAGTTCACCAAAATAAATCCAATGCAGACCGTGCCAGTTCTAGTACTAGGTGATGGCACAGTACTCAATGATTCGCAGGCTGTATGTGAGTATCTAGACCGTGTCTATGGTGAGCGTTCGGTGATGGGTAATGATGTGATACAACGTGCACAAGTGTGCGCTATGCGCCGCATTGCTGAGTTTGAGGTATTGTATAACTTTATGCTGGCTTTTCAGCACAGCCATCCGTCCAAAGCCCAACGCGTTGAGCAAGTACCAGAGTTTGTCGCACCATCTGTTGCCCGCGCTGTTAAAGCCCTTGCTTATTTTGAAAATATTTTAGAAGGTCGTGAGTATTTGGTCGGTGAACAATTAAGCTTTGCTGATATCGTGCTATATCTCGGTTTAGATTTTGGTAAAGTCCTTAACGTAAATCCGAATGAGCAGGGCGAGAATCTTGCACGTTTTTATCAAATGATGAATGAGCGTTTCAGTATTAGAAATATGGCAAAAGCCAAAATTGCTCATACAAATGAGTAAAACTAGCGCTAAAAATTAAAAATACTAGATCATTGATGGTCTCAGATAGTTGATGAGATTCTCAGTTGTCTGAGACCAGTGATCTTTTATTATGCTTTTAAATATCAAAATAGCAGTTACGATGAATCCATAAAAATAAACACTTTGTTACAACCACGGTAATCAACAGCGTTATAGTGGTGAATTGTGACGCTTTATTAAAGTGGATATCATCAGCCCCTTATTGTTAAGTATTTAATATTAAGTATCAAATAATTTGACTTCAAGAAGGGATAACCACAAGGTATGACTGCTATGACCTCATCTGTAAGAAAATGGCCAATTCGATTCACCTTTTTACCAAGTTTGTTGGCATTAAGTTTGATATTAGGTGCTTGCCAAGACGCTTCTTTACCCAAAGAAAGTGACGCACAAGAAGGCACTCAGACAAGCGCTGATGCAGTAACTGATAATACTCAGATGGATGAGATGAGCGCTGAAGACAAAATGATTGCCAGCCTTACACGTTATCGTTGGACATTAATCTCTGCCACGGATAAAGGCGCACAGCCATTAACTATGCTGATGGATATTAAAGACCAAGTACGTTTGTCTTTTAGCCAATACCAAGGTGAGAATACTTTAAGCTATAGTGTTGGCTGTAATACCATGAGTGCTGGCTACCAGTTGCAAGGTCATACTTTGACTATTGACGACGGTATGAGCACTAAAATATCTTGTGGTGAGCTTGATAAGGCTGAAAATAGTTTAAGTCAGTTGATGCAAGGTGAAAGTCAGTTAACATTAGTGCTAGCTAGTAGTGACAAAGATGACGCCGCTAAAGATAATAGTCCTAAGAGTGATAAGCCAATATTAACCCAAGTTACCAGTGATGCAGCAACGTTAATTTGGGAAGGCAGGCTTACCCCACAAGCCAAATATAATAGCAAAGGCGAGACCGTATTTTGGGCAGTAAGCTCGAAAATGATACCTTGCGCCGATAATGATTCAGAGATGTGTCTACAAGTGAAACCCATTACTTACGATAACCAAGGCATTAAAACGAGTGAAGGTAAGTGGGCAGTCTTTACGGGTGAAATTGATGGCTATCAGCATGATGGTATGCACGACGAAGTGTTACGTCTACAGCGCTACCAATTAGACAGTGACGAGAGTGTAGAAGGCGAAGAATATGCTTACGTGTTGGATGCGGTGATTGAGAGTGCCGTAGCAGAGTAGGCGGTTTAAGCCGTTTTATTTTTATAGTAAAACGATAGCGTAAATAACTTAGACAGCTCGAAAGACACGCGTCATTTAGCCGCGTGTTTTTTTATGGTTGTTTGCTATATTTTATTATCGTTGGACTTCTTACTTTAACGTAAATTCCCTAGATCTTCTTCGGTCAAACGCCAGCGACCTTTCTTCTTAGAAGCACCGCGTCCACGCATGGCACTGTTTAATATTAATTTATTCATTGAATGGCTTGAGTGTGCATGACAAATGGCACAGGCAAGGCCATCGGCGGCATCTTGTTGTGGCACGACATCTAGAGATAGTATGCGGCAAACCATCTCTTGTACTTGCTCTTTGGCCGCTGCACCATAACCGCAAACAGCTTGTTTAATCTGACGTGCAGTATATTCTGATACTTCCAAATCCAGCGCAACCATGGCGGCAATAGCAGCACCTCTCGCTTGCCCAAGTTTCAATGCTGAGTCAGGATTCTCTGCCATAAATACCTGCTCGATAGCGGTATAAATAGGCTCGTCGGCATATTTTAAATGATGTTGCGTAATACGGGTCAGCCCATTAAAAATACGCTTAAGGCGTTCAGGCATCTCTTTGGTGTCTGTACGAATAGTGCCTGCATCTATATACGTTAGCTTGTCGCCTGTCTGTTGGACGATGCCATAACCGGTCATGCGCGAACCAGGATCAATTCCAATAATAATTGCCATAGTATTCCATCTTGCTTACATTTTGTTTTATCGTCAAGCCTATATAAATCGGATACGGTGTCAGGCTCGTTCAGCCTACTACTCGTAGCACTTTCACTTACCTTCCTTGTATCCAAATCATATTGAACTGACTATATGGCTTAAAAATCAGCCTTAAGTTTGATAGTATAGCAATCAATCCCCATATACATCATATGTTAGCCATCTTAATTTGCATGGCGCTTAATTTATTGGTTTTTATTTTATAGGACGACACTTTATGGGTCAGATAGTTGGTATTGCCATTGTTTGGTTTATTATCGAAATGCTACTTTGGTATTTGCTTGCTCAGTTTATGAGTGGTTGGTGGGTATTTATGTGGTTTATTATCGCCGCAGTTATCGGTATTTCACTCATACGTAAAGGGATGGCCGCTCTCAATCCAATGGCGCAGCAAATGAAAGCGGGTGGCATGATGAACCCATCGATGCGTCCGCAAGAATCAACCATGATGAAAAGTGTGGCCATGGCAGCGGCCGGCATTTTGCTACTCATTCCAGGTGTGCTGAGCGATTTGCTCGCATTATTGGTAGTATTGCCACCCGTACAAAAGAAGCTTAAAGACTTTGCCAATAACTATGTCATGAATAATCAGCAAAAAATGATGGAGATGATGGCAAAACAGATGGGTGGTCAAATGGGCGGCGGTCAAAATCCATTTGGTGGTGCTGGCGGCATGGGTGGTCAAAACCCATTCGGCGGCGCAGGTGGCATGAATAGCCAAAATCCGTTTGGTCAACAACAGCAAAACCCATTCGGTGATGTGTTTAAACAGCATACTACTGTTGATGGTACTGCCAAAAATATTCCTAAAGATGTGAAAAAAATTACCAAATCTGCTAACGATGAGTAATTATCAGAGAATTGGTTAGTCAAAAATTAGGTATAAAAAAAGCCCCTTTCGTCATTGACGGAAGGGGCTTTTTGGTGGCAGTAAACACATTGATTATAGGCAATATATTTACGAACCGAATGAAACAACCGAAGTGCCGCTGTAAGATGGTGACCCATGAACCGTGAAGTTCAGGGCGGATGCGTCATCATCTCTGCAGGTTTCCTGATACACCGCAAGCGGTGCAGGCATACACAATGAGACGATAGGTACCACATCCTGGTAAAGCATTATCGGCTCAGGGAATAAACATCTACTAGCCAACACTTCAGAATATAATTATCTTAACCAATGGTTTGAGTGATTGCAAGTATGATTTACAGATTACTACGTAGATTTAGGGATTAGTATCATTGCTGTTGAGTGTTAACCGCCTTTTCGCCTACATAAAGGTACTTTAAACGTTTAAGGGTGGGCCTAAAAGGGCGATTTTTCAGCTATTTTAAGATGTGTGTTAATATAGAGGGCTTTAAACATCCTAATACAGCATTATAGGCGTTCATTCACTTGAGGAGCGGTAATCCATGACCAATACCCAGCAACAATCAGCATTTATCGATGATAATCAGGCTCAGCTCAATAGTAAGCAGGATGGCGATCAAAATAAAAAAGTGCCGCATGTTTTAATGATATTAGATGGTTTTGGGCATCGTGAAGATGATAAGGATAATGCAATTGCTGCCGCCAATATGCCAAATTTGGATAGGATTTATCAGCAATATCCGCATGGATTGATATCTGCTTCTGGAGAAGACGTTGGTTTGCCAGATGGGCAGTTTGGCAATTCAGAGGTTGGGCACATGAACTTGGGCGCGGGCCGTGTTCTTTATCAAGATTCGACTCGTATTTCAAGTGAAGTGGCCAATCGTGAATTTTATAAAAACGAAGCCTTAGTCAATGCGGTAAAAGCCGCGAACGAGTTGGGTGGTAACGTCCATATCATGGGATTATTATCAGATGGTGGCGTACATTCGCATCAAGACCACATCGAAGCGATGTGCCACTCCGCGTTAGTGCATGGCGCCAAAAATGTCTTTGTTCATTGTTTTTTAGACGGACGCGACACCCCACCTAAATCGGCTGATAAATATATCAATCGTCTGCGAGATCATATCAATAAACTTAATGCTCATTATGAAGGTGGCCGCGTACAAATTGCCAGTATCATTGGGCGTTACTATGCGATGGATCGTGACAATCGTTGGGATCGCGTTCAAAAAGCTTATGAGCTTATTACTGAGGGTAAGGCTGATCGTCTGTCTACGCGTGCAGATGGCGCGGTACAAGCTGCTTACAAGGCACGCGAGACCGATGAGTTTGTCAATCCGACTGTAGTGATTGGGCGTGATGAGGTGCCATATACCGTTGATGACAATGACGCACTGATTTTTATGAATTTCCGGGCTGATCGTGCCCGTGAGCTGGCGCAGGCTTTTGTGTTACCAGATCATGAGTTCTCCGGTTTTGCCCGTCATAAACGACCAAAGCTTGCAGCTTTTGTCATGCTGACCAAGTACTCAGACATTTTAGCGGATAATCCCAAAACTAGCGTTGCTTATTATCCCACGTCATTGAGCAATACGCTTGGCGAATATTTGCAGGATAAAGGCAAAACACAGTTACGCATCGCTGAAACTGAGAAATACGCACATGTCACGTTCTTTTTCAGTGGTGGTCGTGAAGAAGAGTATGAGGGCGAAACACGTATTCTTGTCCCATCTCCAGACGTTGCTACTTATGATCTGAAGCCGGAAATGAGCGCACCTGAAGTGACTGATAAATTAGTGGCTGCCATTGAATCAGGCAAATATGACGTGTTAATTGTCAATTATGCCAATGGTGATATGGTTGGGCATACAGGGGTTTTTGATGCAGCTGTAAAAGCAGTAGAGGCATTGGATGTATGCGTTGGCCGTATAGAGTCAGCGGTGCGCACCGCTGGTGGTGACATGCTTATCACGGCAGATCATGGTAACTGTGAGCAGATGCAAGATTATGAAAGCGGTCAAGTACATACTCAACACACTACTGAGCATGTGCCATTCATTTATGTGGGTGAGAAAAAGCTACAAGTACGTAGTAATGGTAAGTTGAGCGATGTCGCACCAACTATTTTGGCCCTGATGGATATTGAACAGCCCATTGAAATGACGGGCGAGAGCTTACTGGTTCCAGCATTGTAAGTCAGACAATATTAGTATTTTGACCACTTGCTAGCGCTGTTAGCAGTAATGAAAGGGAAGAGATATTTATTGTCTCTTCCCTTTTTTTATATTTTTCAAGATATATTCTGCTGACTTTATATAATTTTAAATGTTGAAGGAGTGAGAAAAATATGAGCAATTATGATATTTCGTATGCTAAGCAAGTTTAACACTGCTGATCGTAAGTTGAGGAGATAATATTATTTGTCGTTAATTTTACTTGCAATACTCCCCTAGTCTTAGACTGGCTCTTGGTGCTATCTTATAAGGCAAATATCATCAATATATCTATAAAAATAATTCTATTATCTAAACGAGTTCTCTTATGCGTTCTATTTATTTTATGCGCTTACCATTGACGAAGCGATTGGGCAAACACGCAATGAAGGCATTGACTGCGCCGACTATTTTTAAACCTGCATTAATGATAGGTCTGCTTGGGCTAAGCACTGCCAGTATGGTTGCACAAGCAGCGAGATCACCAGCTAATGCGACCATCAATAACCCTACCGCCAGTCTACAACTGATCAGCTTAAATAGCGACGAGATAGCTACAGAAGGTGATACTAATAATTTATCAGATATCGCTGATATGCTTGAGTCAGCCGACCAAGTTGACGATTCGATAGACAGTGTCGCAGATGAGAGCGCCTTGACCGATGATACGGGTGAGATCGATGTCAGTATTCCAGCTGAGGTTGCGCAAGTATCATTGAATGCTATTTCTCCAGAAACGCTTAAAACGTTTGTTGCGGTAGTGGATTTGGTGCGCCGTGAATATGTAGATGCGGTCAACGATGAAGAGCTGTTCAATAATGCGTTGAGTGGTATGTTGACTAAGCTAGATAGCCATGCTGAATTTTTAGATGCTGAGGCTTATGAAAACCTGCGAGCCTTTACTGAAGGCGATGTGGGTGATGTCGGTATTAAAGTCACTTATCAGCCTACAGATGGCTATTGGGTGATTACAGAGGTTATTGATGCATCGCCTGCAGATAAAAAAGGCATTGCTGTTGGGGATTATTTGCATCAAGTCGGTGATTTTAAGCTGGATGAAGACAAAGAAAGTAACGATATCGAGCAACTTCTGACAGGGATTGCGGGTACGCAAGTAGATATTGTAACCTCAAAAGCTGGTCGCCGTAAACATACCACGACCTTGCAGCGTAATAACAGTCACCCCCAAACGGTTGAGGCAAGTCTCATTGACGGTATCGCTGTTATCAAGTTGCCCGCTTTTCAAAATAATAGCCGTGAAAAACTCTTGGAAGGCTTGATAGGTCTAGATGCACCTATTTCAGGTGTCTTGCTAGACATGCGTGATAATCCAGGTGGGGTGTTAACGTCGGCGGTGAGTATTGCCAGTTTGTTTATGAGCGACACTGATGTGGTACAAGTAAAGGGTCGTCAAAGTGACACGCGTACGCTATCTACTCAAGGCATAGCGACACTTGAATCATTGCCAGTGGTGGTGTTGCAAAATCGCTATTCTGCATCAGCGGCAGAGGTTCTGGCCAGCAGCTTGCAGGCGCAAAAACGTGCCACGATTGTTGGTGAAGTCAGCTATGGCAAAGGGTCGGTACAGTCGGTTATCCCACTGAATGATGAGCAGGCTGTCAAACTAACGGTCGCCAACTACATGACAGCGTCAGGTAATAAGATCGATGGAATTGGTGTAGAGCCTGACATGACTTTGTCAGGTAGTGAAAGTACATGGGAGCAGCAAGCGCTCGCTTTACTAAAAACAAAAGCCCTTGATTCGGGCATTCGTTTTGTCCGAAAACCTGCCAAAGAGGATAAAGCGATGGCAGGCAATAAGGTTCAATAAAGATCGTTTAAAGATAGGCTAGCACGATATATTAACGTTAAAATATCATCATTTGTCGTTATTCAAAAATGGCGAATGCTATGACTCAAATTAATCCTCAGCTATCTCTAGTTTTTTCATGCGATAGCGCAAAGAGCGAAAAGTGGTGCCTAGTAGTTCAGCGGCTTGCGTTTTATTCCAAGCAGTTTGTTTTAGTGCGGTAATAATCAACTGTTTTTCTTGTTCTTGTAGGTAATGCTCTAACCCTTGAGATGGCAGTTGGCCATCCTCTAATTCGCTTAGAATTGTTTTTTCATCACGTCCTTGCAGAATAGATTGATGAGTGGCAGATTCTTTATGATTATGACGGGGTGTATGGTTTGAGCTTTCAGCATGATTACTTGCCGAGCGTTGTATCATAGAAGGGTAGTGCTGAGCATTAGTACGATAAGGGTGCAAATTGGTCGTCACTTGCTTGGCTTGTGGCGCTATGGTCTCATCCATGGATTGAATGATTTTTTCTCTACTTTCTATCGATTGAGCGACCATTTGATTGTTTGTTTGACGCTCAGAATGTTGAGTTTTATCAATAACTGCTGGCTCACTCTGATCTTGAGAGGCTGCACGGTGATGAGTCATATCAATATCAGGCAAACCCAAATGGCTGATGTCAATGTACGGCGTCTCTGCTAGGGTGACGGCACGTTCAAGGACGTTACGTAGTTCACGGACATTGCCCGCAAAGTTATGATCTTGCAAACGCTCACAAGCCTCGATGGTAAGTGTTGGAGGGTTCTCTAACTGCCATTCATCAGCAATTAATGCTAAAAAGTGCTTTGCTAATACAGGAATGTCATCACGACGCGCATTGAGCGTTGGCAGTTTTAATTCAATCACATTGATACGGTAGTATAAATCTTGTCGAAATGCCCCATCCTGTACCAGTTGGTTTAAATTTTTGTGGGTGGCGGACAAGATACGAATATCTACAGGAACCTCTTTGGTATCACCAATGGCTCTCACCGTTTTCTCTTGAATGGCACGCAGTAGTTTTACCTGCATGGCTAAAGGCAAGTCTGCCACCTCGTCTAAAAATAACGTGCCGCCATTGGCCTGTTGAAATAGCCCTTGCTTGTCAGCGACAGCCCCTGTAAAGCTACCTTTTTTATGACCAAAAAACTCTGATTCCATCAGCTCTGATGGTATTGCTCCACAGTTTACTGGCACAAAGCTACCATCACGGCGTGGGCTTAAATCATGAATCAATCGGGCAACCACTTCTTTACCAGTACCCGAAGCGCCTGACAAAAATACGGGTGCTTGTGAGCGTGCCAATTTTAAAATAGTATTTTTCAGCGGATGCATCACAGCAGAATCACCAATGAGCCTACTGTCTAACAGTTTTTGTTCAGGTGAGCATTCAGCTGTGGTTTTTGCTTCATTATCTTGATGAATAACTTTTAAAGCATTTTGCACCAGTTGACGTAGGCGCGGTAACTCAAGAGGTTTATTCACAAAGTCGAAAGCACCAAGCTTCAATGCCTCAATGGCGAGATCCATACTGCCATGAGCAGTAATAACGGCAATGGGGGTACTAGAGCTATTGCTGATTTCTTTTACTAACTCTAGTCCTGACCCATCAGGCAGCTTTAAATCGGTCAGACAAAAATCGTAATTATTGTCTTGCCAGTATGATCTTGCTTGTGACAGAGTATATGCTACATCACTTTTAATGCCCATTTTGGTCAAAGTAATTTGCATCAATCGGCACAGATCCACTTCGTCATCAACGACTAGCGCGGTTGTTGTCATACATCATCTCATCGTATTCAGTAGCTATAAAATGGTAAAAACCAAGAGGCCTTAATGGCAAAGTATTCCATATGACGTTAATATTTATAAAATACTGGTATTAACGTTATTTTCAATTTTATTTACATTGGTATCAGCGCTAACAGCAGGTGCTATCAAGCGAAAACAGGTTTTCTCATGTTCAGGAATATAAAGCAAGCGAGTTTGGTTGGCCTCACAAAAAGCTTGTGATAAATACAGTCCCAAGCCTGTACCTGCCTGATCTGTCGTAAAAAATGGATTGAACAAATGTTCTATATTTTTGGCGCTCACCCCACGGCCAGCATCCAGAATATCAATTATAACATCGTTATCCGCACAATAAATCTCGATTTCCACATAGGCATGAGGGTGGGCGTAGCTACTGTAACGCAAGCCATTGTTAATTAAATTGATTAAGACTTGCTCTAATTGGTGTGTGTCGAATGATATGGTCGGTTGAGTTTTTACCCGTAGAAAGACATCGTGTCCTTGAAAGTAGTTCTCTAAGAATGTTGGCATCCAGTCTGCCAATACGATCGCCTGCTGGTTTGCGGTTTGCTGGCGAGACAGTTTTAGTACATCTTCAATAATCCGATTCACGCGTTTTGTTTGCGAAAATATCATTTGATAAAGCTCATGATTCGCGGCTATATCATCATTTGAGATATTCGCCGTTATTGTATTATTTGCTGTATCGACTGCTACATTGGCTTCTATAGCATCTTCCATTAATAATTGACTGGCTTGTGATATTGCTGCCAAAGGGTTTCTTATTTCGTGGGCGATACTCGCCGTCAATTGCCCTAAAGAAGCCAGCTTTAACTGTTGGGCGTTGGCTTGTTCACGGCGTAAGTCCTCTAGCATTATCAGTTTGCTGTCATCCTTTAATGGAATGATTTGTACGCGCAGTTTACCAAATATGGAAGCGTTTGCGACTGCAGGCAAATCATAAGTAAAGGTGCGTGATTGGCCGACCGCTACCGACAAACAAGCTTTAAATAGCTGCGTATGTTGTTGGCTAAGCTGTTGTTGAAAGTTAGATAAGAGCGCACTGCGAGTATTGTTTCGAGTACCTTTTGTGTCAATAGAGGCGTTGTGCAATGATGTGGAAGGGATTTGCGAAAGGCTGAGTAGTTGGTGAGCGGCAAGGTTTGCTAAGACGATATGCTGTTTGTCAATGACGATGACACCATTAACCATTTGCGTGATGACTTCTTGGTTGATGACATTTAATCGTTCAACCTCTTTAGCGTGTCTCGCTGCTACTTTCTCAAGTTGTACTAAGCGCTGTGAGATGGACCAGCTCAAACCGCCAACCGCCAAAAAGCTGGCTGACATGAGCAAAGCATCCCCTAAATTTGCCAAACTCATGCTATTGGCAATGGCATAAAAGAATTGCTGATAAATGACAAAAATAATAGCGAGTAGGGTAATAATCAAAGCTTGTGAGCCGTGTAGCAACATAAAGCTTGCTGCGACTACCACCATATAAAGCATGGTCAACTGTAAATCAGGCGCGCCTGCTGTATATAATAACAAGCTTAATATAATGACATCTAATACTAAACCGAAGGCCAACTGCCGCCGCATTTGTTGATTAACAACATAAAACAAGCCGAGTAAAATGAGGCTAAGCAGGAGATAAAAGCTAAGAGTCGTTTGTTGTAAGAAGCTTGGTAGAGAGAGGCTGTTGTCAGAGTGAGCGGTGATATACACCATCAGTAGAGAAAACAGACTAACGGCAAAGCGGTAACTGCTATAGATAAGCCCTAACCTGCGTAACTGAGGTGGTGATAGCGTGTCATCGCGATGCAAATAGTGAGTAACAGCAGAGATAATATTAGTAGCAGGCTTCATAGATTGACCGCAATAAAGGAACAGTTGCTAGGGCGTATCCTCATTTTTAGCCCATGTAGATGTCCATCGATTGAATTGAGGATACGGCCTAATGATTTATGGCTGAATCAGACCATGACGAATGGCCAAATGTGTTAACTTCACATCACTATCCACCCCGACTTTTTCGTAAATACGATAGCGATAAGTGTTGATGGTTTTGACGCTGACAAATAGCTGGTCGGCGATTTGCTGCGGGCTTTGACAGTTCACGACCATCATCGCCACCTGTTTTTCACGATCACTTAGTAAGTCAAAAGGTGAGTTGGCATTATCCGACAGTAAGACATCAGCGAGTTGTTCAGCAACATCTTGGCTAAAATAACGACCACCTTGATAGATTTTTTTGACAGCGCGAATCATCTCATCGAGTGGCGTGCCTTTAGTGATGTAACCGTTGACGCCAGCTTTGATGAGCATAGAAGGGTAAGGCTGTGCTGACATACTGCTGACGGCCAATATCTTGATACCCATATCCAGCTGAATTAAGCGTTTGGTTGCTTCAAGCCCACCAATATTAGGCATATTGACATCAAGCAAAACCACATCAGGACGCAATTGTTTGGCCAATTTGATGGCCATGTCACCGCTGTCCGCTTCGCCGATTACTTCGATATCGACACTGTCTGACAACATACGGCTAATACCCATTCTTACCAAATCATGATCATCTACTACCAGTACTTTAATCATAACGATACTCTTTGTTATTTGTCAGAATGAAGGCTTTTATTGACACTAAATGACAAGAAAAATAAGGCCATCAGAGTCATTTTTTAGTTTTTGAAAAAGGTGAAATGCTGCTAACATATTAGATAGATACCGTTGTTTAATATGACAAAATACGGATAATCACAGTGTTCAAAGTTAAAATATATTGCTGAAATGTGAGTCAATGTTTCTACAATATAAAGTGGTTGTAGCAAAACTTGAATTAGGTCAAAATAAACCATTAAATCATTTTGATACAGTAAACTTAAATGCAAACCATGATACACTAAAAATACAAAAACTCTATACGAGTACTTATAAACCCATTCATAAACGCTACGTACGTTGTTGCTATTGGTTAGTATGTAACTGATTCTCTAATTAACAGCATCGCGACAGCAGGAGGCATAATGAAGCAACTACCATTAACCAAACAGCAATTAATCGCTGCTATGATTTCATTGAGTTTGGGCAGTGTTGCACAAGCCGCACTTACTATTAATGGTAGCGCTGACAATAGTTCTAGTGCTCGCATGAGTTGGGGCGGTGCCGATAGTCTGTCTGAAGCACGCAACATTATGTACAAGTCCAATGGTTCAGCTATCAAGAAAGTCGATACTGGCAATGGTACGACCAGCATCACTAATGCCAATAGCTTTGGTAGCAGCAATAACAGTTACAATACGACGTATCGTGGCTCATTTGGTAGCAGTGATATGATACCTATCAGCACTGACTCGCGTAGTGTCGCGGTCATCGATGCTGAAACAGGCGAATCTATTTATGAAAAAGATGCTGATATAGCGCGTCCCATGGCCAGTATCTCTAAAGTTATGACGGCTATGGTGGTATTGGACGCTGGTCTCGATATGCGTGAAGAGCTCACACTCGATCCAGAAGATTTCGTTGGTCCTAAGCGTGCCAGCTCTAACCTTAAATCAGGCGACCGTTTGAATCGTGCTGAAATGTTGCTGATGGCATTAATGAAATCAGAAAATCCAGCAGCAAAGAGTTTAGCGCGTAATTATCCAGGTGGCTACAGTGCTTTTATACGTGCCATGAATCGAAAGGCTCAAGATCTGGGTATGACTACTGCGTTCTTTGGCGATCCAACGGGTCTTGATAAACGTAATGTGGCTTCATCAAATGACTTGGTTAAAATGGTACGTGCCGCGGGTAATTACGATGTGATTCGCCGTTTCTCTACTACCAAGAGTTATGACTTTTTCGTTTCAAACTATTCAAGCGGTAACCGTACGTATAAAGCCAATAATACCAGTAGCTTGGTTCGTGCTGGTGATTATCCAATTGGTATCTCAAAAACAGGTTTCATCAATGAAGCTGGCCGTTGTGTGGTCATGGAAACACGTGTGAATAACCGTCCAGCAATTATTGTCATCTTAGGAGCGAACAGCTCAGCCACACGTTGGGGTGATGCTAAAAACATTTTAAACAGTTTAGCGACACGTCGCACGGTGTAGTATTACTGTTTTAGTATTTATAAAAAAGGCTGTTATTCAATATAACAGCCTTTTTATTGTGTTGAATTTAGGGCGTGTTCTCAACTCAATCGGTGGATATCTAAATCGGATAAAAATAAGAGCACATGCCCAAGGAAAAACTATATGACTCAAGCACTGACTGTTATAGCAGCGCCAAAGCTATACTTACTTACCAATGATGATGAGTTTGTACTTCTCTACCAGAAATTAGAAGCCGCATTGGCGACAGGATTCATTGCGTTGTTACAAATCCGTCGCAAGCAGATATTGGCGCTACCTGATGGTGAGTCTCGTCTATACGAAGAGGCTAGACAAATAGTTGAGTTGGCGAAAGCGTACCACGTACCAGTCGTCATCAATGACAATATTAAACTGGCTGCCAAGCTCGGCGTTGGTGTGCATTTGGGTCAACAAGATGGCGAAGTCACTGATGCTAAGCACGAACTACATGCCAACCAAATGATCGGACGCACTTGTCATGGCAAGATAGAACTGGTTGAAGAAGCAAAAAACGAGGGCGTAAGCTATGCCGCTATGGGTGCGATTTTTACCTCAAATACAAAACCTAACGCCAATATTATCTCGCGCCAGCAGCTCATGGATGGCTGTCAGCAAAATATAGCGATATGTGTCATCGGTGGCTTGACGGCAGAAAATGTCACCGAGCTGGCAGGTTTGCCCATTACTTACGTGGCGGTCGTTGGGGATATTATGGATTTGCCCGTGGATCAAATCGCTGCGCGCTGTAAACAATGGCAGCAGGCGTTCTCTCAATGGAAAACGCCTACTTGATCACTGGAACTTTGATTTGGAATGGATGTTTTAGAATAAAAATGGGTCGTTATTCAGCATGTTCCATACATAGTGTAGCGTAAGGCAGTGCTTGTAAGCGTTGCTCTTCAATTTGCTCACCGCAGACTTCACATTTACCATAAGTCCCATTTTCAATACGGCTTAATGCATTTTCGACATAGATCAAACTTTGACGGGCTTCAACCATCAAATTTGTACGCATGTCGTTTTGACGATAAGAGATGGCTTGGTCTTCCCAATGCTCATTGAGGTCGTCTTGCGGGTTTTGGATATGATCTTCGATTTTATTAATGCGAGTTTCATATTCTTCTTTGAGTGCTAGTAGGTTTTGTTTAGCAGTCTGAAGGTCGATACTCATGGGGTTCTCCTAATGGGTTATTTTTATTGTTAGCATTATTTATTATCCGTGCTAATAGCATCATAAACAGGCTTATTACTAAGTGCCACCACGAAATGTTACTGATTTTTTATTAAAATCAAGTCAGTGGGCTTTAGTTATAACCTACTGAGTAAAATTTAATGGCACGTTCTTTATGAGCACGTGCTAGAAAACTGCTAGAATACACCGCCTCAAATTCTTGCTTGGTCACTTTTTTATAAAGCCACAGGAAAGAATAACTAATTTGATAAATATTTTTCAGTAATGAGTAAAAAGCCAACCGATAGATTAACAAAAGATGATACATAGGAGCAGGTAATGAATTTTTTGCGTATGAGTGAGCTGAGCTTAACGGATAAAGTGGTGTTGATTCGTGAAGATCTCAATGTGCCTATTAAAGACGGTAAAGTCGCCAGCGATGCGCGTCTACAAGCCAGCTTGCCTACGATTAAGATGGCGTTAGAACAAGGCGCGGCCGTTATTGTTTGTTCGCACTTGGGACGTCCCACTGAAGGCAGTCCTGAGCCGATATATTCGCTAGCACCAGTGGCTAAGTATTTAAGCGATAAACTAGCCACGCAACTATCAAAGCCAGTTAGCTTAAACAAGGACTATCTTACTGAGGGCGTGGCGATTAAAGCAGGCGAGGTAGTGCTACTAGAAAACGTACGATTTAATCAGGGCGAAAAGAGAAACGATGCAGATTTAGCACAGAAATACGCTGACTTATGCGATGTATTCGTAATGGATGCGTTTGGCACAGCACATCGCGCACAGGCATCGACAGAAGGCGTTACCCAAGCCATGCATCAAGCAGGAAAAACAGCTTGTGCAGGGCCGTTATTGGCGGCTGAGCTTGATGCGTTAAGCTTGGCACTTGAGACCCCAGCACAGCCAATGTTGGCAATCGTTGGTGGTTCAAAAGTATCGACAAAGCTAGAAGTGCTGCACAGTTTGTCTGAATTATGCTCACAGATTATCGTTGGTGGCGGTATTGCGAATACCTTCCTAGCCGCGCAAGGTCATAGCGTTGGTGCATCACTTTATGAAGCGGACTTGGTTGAGACAGCTCGTGACATTATGACTAAGACTGAGATTTTACTGCCTAAATATGTTGTGGTCGCTGATAAAAATGAGATTGATTTTGCTGATTTTACTGGCTCATTACAACAAGCCACTGCGACTATAAAATCTGTCGACGCGATTGGCGAAAATGACATGATATTGGATATCGCCCCAGAAAGTGCTAAGCAACTGGCGGATGCCATTATCAACGCAAAAACTATCTTATGGAATGGTCCGGTCGGTGTTTTTGAAGTCGATGCGTTTGGTCAGGGTACGCAAATCGTGGCAAATGCCGTTAAAGATAGCCAAGGTTTCTCGATTGCTGGTGGTGGTGATACGCTTGCTGCGATTGATAAATATCAAGTAGCAGATGGCGTTAGCTACATGTCAACGGGTGGCGGTGCATTTTTAGAGTTTGTAGAAGGCAAGATATTACCTGCGGTTGCTGCTCTACAAGTTGATGCGTAACGCTTTAACGATACTTAGCAGATGAGTAACATTAGCCGTACAATTTAACCTCCCCATCTAATGTACGCTGTATTAATAATATTTTGGCTATTATTCTTATCTTATTGTTTTAAGAGCAATAAGCGAGAGTGGTCACTGATTATTATTAAGTAGTAATTATTTGTTTCTATAATGAAAATTATGATTGCATGTCTAATTTGTACTATATAAAATAGCGAAAATCATGTATTTGACATGCTTTATTTATGAGAGGTTTATTATGTTAAAACGCCATTTATTACTTGCTAGCGTACTTGCTGGTACTTTTGCAATTACTGCATGTAGCCAACAAACAGAAGAAAACACCGAAGCAGCTGTTGAGTCTGCTGGTGATGATGTCGCTGTTGAAACAGAAGCCGTTGCTGCTGAAGCTGAAGTTGCTGCAAAGGATGCTGGTACTGAAGTTGCCGAAGGCGCTGAAACTGCTGGTGTTGCTGCTACCAATGCGCTAGAAGACACTGGTGAAGCAGTTGTGGTAGGCGCAAATGAAGCCGTTGCCAGTACTGCTGAAGTGGTTGCCGATGGCGCATCTGCTGTTGAGGATAAAGCCAGTGAAAATGCAGTAGAAGCAGAGCAGCAGTACTAATTTATCAATACATGAGCAATTGAAAATAAGCAGCTGATCTGTTAATTTATCGATTGATGAATTGGCTATTGATTTGGCGATTGCTGTATAAGCCCTCAAAATATTTAAAAAGCTTTGGTGATAGCCAAGGCTTTTTTGTATTTAAAATCATAATTTAGAGGTTGGTCAGTAAAAAATATAACGCACGAGGCTTATCGGTTTTTTCAATCAGTTACGTATCATATTGAACCTATCAAGTTCCTTTATATAAACTCGCTATCATTCTTTTTTGTGAATATAGTAAAGAAAGAAATAGTCGGTTAACTGCTACGAAGCGGTGGCAATTTTTGCTATAATCACGGCGTAATAATTACGATCAAAAAACACCGGTTTTTTGCTGGTCTGGCTATTATAAGGCTAGGGTTTTAGGGCAATTGTTGCAACATCGTATTTTTAAGAATGACTTCTTAATATCATATTCAAAATTTAATCAGAGAGCGTCTTATGGCTTTAATATCGTTACGTCAACTTCTAGATCACGCCGCCGAGCATAATTACGGTGTCCCTGCCTTTAATGTCAATAACTTAGAGCAGATGCGTGCAATCATGATGGCGGCCGACGCCTGTGACTCACCTGTTATCGTTCAAGCCAGTGCCGGTGCACGTAGTTATGCAGGCTCTGCATTTTTGCGTCACCTGATTATTGCTGCGATCGAAGAGTGGCCACATATTCCAGTAGTCATGCATCAAGATCACGGTATGTCACCAGCGATTTGCCAACGCTCAATTCAGCTTGGATTCTCATCAGTGATGATGGATGGCTCGCTCGGTGAAGACGGCAAAACGCCAATGGACTATGATTACAACGCTAGCGTGACTCGCGAAGTTGTCAAGATGGCACACGCGTGCGGTGTTTCAGTAGAAGGTGAAATTGGTTGCTTGGGTAGTCTTGAGACCGGTATGGCTGGTGAAGAAGACGGCTCTGGTGCAGAAGGCGTATTGGATCACGAGCAGCTATTGACCAGTGCTGATGAAGCAGAACAGTTCGTTAAAGACACTAACGTCGATGCGTTAGCCATTGCCATCGGTACCAGTCATGGTGCTTATAAATTCACGCGTCCACCGACAGGCGACATCTTATCCATTGAGCGTGTCAAAGAAATCCATGCCCGTATTCCTAATACCCATCTTGTTATGCATGGCTCTTCATCAGTGCCGCAAGAGTGGTTAAAAGTTATCAATGAAAATGGTGGTAACATAGGTGAGACTTACGGTGTACCGGTTGAGCAAATCGTTGAAGCGATTAAGCATGGCGTTCGTAAGGTAAATATCGATACCGATTTACGTTTGGCATCAACAGGCGCTATCCGTAAATTCCTTGTAGAAAACCCGAGCGAATTTGATCCACGTAAATACTTTAAAGCGTCTATGGTTGCGATGTCAGATATCTGTACCAATCGATTTGAAGCCTTCGGTTCTGCTGGTCAAGCCCATAAAATTCGCCCAATTAGCCTTGAAGGTATGGTTGATTTTTATAAATAAGCTTAATTACTAAGAGGTAGTGGCTAGTTATTAAATAGCTATATTAAATAGCAACTAGGCTCATTTTTTATAATAGCTCTAACAGAGGTAGTGGATTATGATTGGATTGATTAGCGGTCAAGTGCAGCATTTGATGGCACCGACTGCCTGTGTCATGACCACCTCTGGTGTCGGCTATGATATTGAGCTGCCGCTACCGTCATTTTGCCAGTTGCGTCTCAATGAGCAGGCGAGCATTTGGACGCATTTTCATGTGCGTGAAGATGCGCAGCTGCTTTATGGCTTTATCGATCGCAAAGAGCGCGATGTCTTTCGTCAATTGATCAAGATCAATGGCGTTGGCGCAAAAATGGCGTTAGCAATGCTATCTGCGATGTCAGCTGCTGAGCTAAAGATGCATGTCGAGCAAGAGTCAGAGACAGCATTAACCCGTATTCCGGGTATTGGTAAAAAGACAGCGCAGCGCTTATTGATTGAGCTAAAAGATAAGCTGAAAAATATTGAAGTTGATAGCAGTAATTTAGAGTTTGCCATTCAACCTGCTGAGGTGTCTCACGAGGGCAGCATCATCGCTGAGGTAGAAGGCGCGTTGATGAGCTTGGGCTATAAAGAAAGAGAAGCTCAGCAAGCGATTAAAGCTGCTAAAAGTAATGGCGATACCTTTGCCGATACTCAAGGTTTGCTAAAAGCCACATTGCAACAGCTGTCAGGCTTTTGATTTATTCAGCTCACTACTATTAGGGCGTGTCCTCAATTCAATCGATTACTTTCTAAATGGGCTAAAAATGGCTAAATTTTGCCAAACATCGTCAAATAGCTTATCAATATCTTGATATTATTTGCGCTACTTTCCTTGTTTGACGGCAATTTATCTCATTTTTATCACCATTTTTAAAATGAGGACACGCCCTAATAAGTATCAATAATTCTTAAACAGATAAGCGACATTCATTGTCGCTTATTTTCGTTTTAGGCTGTGCTTTATTTAGTAGCTGCTTTATGATGTTTTGCATGACTTATACGTAGCGTTTGGTTATGCTATTTATACCTAATTTTTTAATATAATGATAAAACCTATGATGCAAGATCGTTTGATTAATCCATTCGAAGGGGCAGGCGATGCGCCTGATTCTAATATTCGACCGGCATTATTGGCTGAATATATTGGTCAGCCAGTGGTACGTGAACAAATGGAAGTGTTTATTGGCGCGGCACGTGGTCGGGGCGAGGCATTAGATCATACTTTGATTTTTGGTCCGCCCGGTCTTGGAAAAACGACGCTTGCCAATATTATTGCTCGTGAAATGGGTGGTAACTTGCGTTCTACCTCAGGACCTGTGCTTGAGCGCCCCGGTGATTTGGCAGCCATGCTGACCAATCTAGAAGAGGGTGATGTACTATTTATCGACGAAATTCATCGATTGAGTTCCGTTATTGAAGAGATACTGTACCCCGCCATGGAAGATTTTCAGCTGGATATTATGATTGGTGAAGGACCTGCGGCACGCTCTATCAAGCTTGATTTGCCGCCTTTTACCTTAGTTGCGGCAACCACGCGAGCAGGCTTGTTAACGTCGCCACTCCGTGATCGTTTTGGTATTGTGCAGCGACTCGAATTTTATAATATTGCTGATTTGACCACAATTGTGAGTCGTGCTGCACGTTTGATGCGTGTGCCGATGAGCGAAGATGGCGCGGTGGAGATTGCTCGCCGTGCGCGTGGTACGCCAAGGATTGCCAATCGACTATTACGCCGTGTGCGGGATTATGCTGAAGTGAGAGGTGATGGTAGTATCAATGGCGCGATTGCTGGCAGTGCGCTCGATATGCTGGCAGTTGATAGACGTGGTCTTGATCATTTGGACAGACGTTATATTGAAATATTGCACGAACGCTTTGATGGTGGCCCTGCAGGTGTGGAAGCAGTGGCAGCGGCGATGGCGGAAGATCGTGGTACGCTTGAGGATGTGATTGAGCCATATCTTATTCAGCAAGGCTATGTATTACGTACAGCTCGTGGACGCGTACTGACCCAAATGGCGATTGACCAAATGTTATAATACCTATCCAAAAATATGATTAACGGTGTCAAACTTACTTAGCCTACTAGCTGTATGACTTGTTTTTCTTGCTACTCTAATTTTTGTGAAAAAAAGTGCCTACCTTTAATTAAGAGATTAAAGGTAGGCACTTTTTTCTTGATTTTAATATAATTTAGCCATAAAGCTATTAGCTACTAGATAAAGCTTCAGGCCATATTTTCCCAGGGTTGAGAATATTTTTAGGGTCAAGGGCTGACTTAATCGCTTGCATCAGCACTAAGGCGTTACCGTGCTCTTGCTGCATATATTTTTGTTTGCCTTGCCCGATACCATGCTCGCCTGTACAAGTGCCATCCATTTCAATAGCGCGGGTAGCTAAGCGGCTGATAATGCCGTCAGCGGTAGCAATTTCTTCAGGATTTTCAGTATCGACCAATAACAAAACATGAAAATTACCATCGCCAACGTGACCGACGATAGGCCCAATCATGCCTGATGCTTCGATATCTTTTGCTGTCGCACTGACGCATTCAGCCAAGCGTGAAATGGGCACACAAGCATCCGTCGATAAGGCGCTGGCTTCAGGACGTAGAGCAGAGCTGGCATGATAAGCGTTGTGCCGTGCCTGCCACAGACGTTTGCGCTCCGCTTCATTGGTATCCCAAGCAAAGTCACGACCGCCAAATTCTTCGATAATATCCGTAAAGATTTGAGCTTGTTCAGCGACGCTGGCATCTGTGCCATGAAACTCTACAAATAGGGTAGGCGTCTCATCCAGATCAAGATTGGCATATTGATTACAGGCTTTGATTTGCATCGCATCGAGCAGCTCAATACGCGCAATCGGCAAGCACATTTGAATGGTCAGCATTACTGCTTGACAGGCATCCTCAATCGTTGGGAAGTGGCAAATGCCACTGCCAATACACTCGCTAATGCCAAACAATTTCAGCGTGATCTCTGTGACGATACCAAGTGTCCCCTCTGAGCCGATCATTAATCTGGTCAAGTCATAACCAGCGGCAGATTTTTTGGCACGGTTACCGGTGCGGACAATCTCTCCACTCGCGGTGACTATCTCAAGCGCGAGTACCACATCTTTCATCGTGCCATAACGTACCGCATTGGTGCCTGAGGCGCGAGTAGCGACCATACCGCCGATACTGGCATTGGCACCCGGATCTATTGGGAAAAATAGTCCTGTATCACGTAAATAATGATTGAGCTGCTCACGTGTGACGCCTGGTTGTACGGTCACCGTCAGATCTTCATTATTGACTTGCAATATTGCATCCATCGAGTACATATCGATGCATAATCCACCATACGGGGCATTTAATTGACCTTCTAAGGATGAGCCAATACCAAATGCAATCACTGGCATTTGATACTGATTGCAAATCTCAACCGCAGCTGCTACCTCGTGCTTATCTTGTACTGTCAAGACGGCATCGGGTGGCTGATTGGCAAGCCACGTCATCGTATGTCCATGCTGTTCACGTACCGTTATATTGGTAGTAAGGTGTTTACCGAAACGGGTTTGTAAGGCAGCAATGGCTTCGCTGTGGTCTTTTTTAGCAATAGATAATTTAGAGGTAGACATAGGTGACTCCTACATAGGGTGTCTTCTTTACCGAGCCAATGAAAAATGAGGTAATGTAAAAGCTAAGCTCTCACTCACTTAAATGTCGCTAAAAAGCAATGAAAGTGAGTGGGAGCTTATTGAATAAATACTAGATAGTACTGACTATTAACCAATACTTATTTTTATTAAAAATAATAGAGCGTTAAGCTAAAATACGCCAAACGACAACCAAAATAGCCAATACATAAAAGATAGGCGAGAGCCAGCCAACAACCTGTGTTGCAATGGCAATGAAAATGGCAAAGCCAGTAAGCGCCAACCAATCTCGGCGGCGATCATTGAGCATATCCGCTCGAATTTGCTGTATTTCTCGCAGTTGACTGTCTTGGCGCGACCCTTGTGAGGCAAGGCTTTGTAAGCCTTGATCCAGCAACTTGGGAATATCCGTTGTAGATAATAAAATCTCTGGTAACTGCTGGCGTAAATGTTGTAAATTACGCATCGGATCGAGCTGCTCTTTAATCCAACTACTTAAAATCGGCTTGGCAAGTGACCAGATATCAAGGTCAGGATACAAGTCGCGACCAAGCCCTTCGACATGTACCAAGGTCTTCAATAGCAGCATGAGTTGCGGTGGTATACTCATATGGTGACGACGGGCAATATCTAGAATCTGCATTAAGACACCAGCAAAGTCGATATCATTAATAGACTTTTGCAGCATTGGACCAACAGTGCGTTTCATATCGCGCATTAGGGCATGCTTGTCTGTATTTGGTGGAATCCAGCCCGCTCTACTGACAATATCAACCATCGCCGTAAAGTTATTATTCATCACCGCCAACAGCATCCGCGCGACGATAAGCTGATCGTCTTTTGATAGCGTACCCATAATGGCGCAATCAAGCCCGATATAGCGCGGCTCGTGCCCTAAGTCAACCGCTGCCATGTCTGCAGTGAGCGTTTTAACGGGCGGGGTCTCTACGAATACATTACCCGGATGCATATCGGCATGAAAAAAGTTATCGCGGAATACTTGGGTAAAAAATATCGTTAAGCCTTTTTCTGCTAGTGCTGCTCGGTCATAACCAAGCTGATCAAACACTTCAATTTGCGAGATAGGAACGCCTTGGATACGCTCCATGACCATCACATTTTTGGCGGAATCATAGACTTCTGGTACGTACATCAATGCGGAACCCAAGAAGTTGTTGCGCATCTGAGTGGTATTGTCTGCCTCTAACGTCAAATCCAACTCGTTTAACATCACTTGGCGATAGTCTTCGACAATATCGATTATATGAATGGCACGCGCCGCTTCAATACGCGCTGATGCCCAATTGGCCAGCTCACGTAGTAGCTCAAAATCAGTAATGATGGTGGTGCGGATATCAGGACGCACCACTTTTACCACCACTTCACGACCATCATGCAATGCAGCAGTATGCACTTGGGCAATCGAAGCCGCCGCTAGAGGTTTGACATCAAAGCGTGCGAACAGTGTGCCAATTGGTTGACCGAGACCGTGTTTGGGGTCTTGGATTTGGGTGATGGCTACATCAGAATCAAAAGGTTTGACTTTATCTTGTAGCTGAACCAATTGTTCGATAATCTCAGGCGGCACTAAATCGCGACGCGTTGACAGTAGTTGGCCAAGCTTTAAAAACAGCGTGCCCATGTCTTCAAGCGCATACTTAATGGCATTGGGTTGATGTTTTTTACCCCAAGCAGCTGGATGTAGGCGAATTAAACGCGCCAAAGGTTGCAGCTGTGGCGCGTCTTCGATAGAAAGGTGAGTATCAATACGGTAAGTTGCGGCGATGCGCCAAAGCTCAAGTAAGCGGGCGCGATGAGATAATAGCATGAGATATAGGTACTCTAAAGAAAGTCGAAAATAAGGTAGGCGCAGTACTTATCTATAAACTGTGCTTGTCTATAAAAAGTGCTGTCGATGATAGGATTGAGCTATCATCGACGGCAGAAGCTATTGATGAAACGAGTTATTGAGAAAACGTGCCTGTTCATCTTTGATAGCAGCAAGTTTGGCCTCTTCACGTTCGACATCAGCTCGCAGTTTTAATAGTTGCTGCTTAAGGTCGTTTACTTCTGCCACCTCGATAGGATCGGGAACACTATTTCCTACCACATCATTGGCCCAGTCGCTGACATCATCAAAAGCGCGTTTGGCACTATGGCGCCAGCTGCCTTTAAGCTGCGATATAAGCAGATGCAACTGACTGGCCATCGGTTTACCAATAAATGGCTCAAGCTGTCCTGCGACATCTGGGTCAAAGCCCGCGACCAGTTGTTTAAGCTGCATCAGTACCTTGTAATCACCCGCGACAGGCAAGTTGCCCTCGGTACCGCGCATCAGATTCAGCAGTTGCGCTGGGTTATCTACAGTAATGGTACAGTCTGGACGACTATGACCGAGCCGTGCGCGCTCCATACTGGCTTTTTGGCGCTCGTTCATAGCGCCACTTTGCTCAAACACGCTATCGGTCGTCACTGGCTCAAAACGCAAATGCTCATGGGTAAATAAAATATCCAAACTAATCTCAGGCATTGCCATGTTGAGTCGCAACACTTTGCCAGCAAGCGGTGCCAATCCTGATTTGGTAATCTCATCACTAGCAATGGCAAAGTTAATCAGCTTTTCGGCACCCGCCAAAAGTAGAACAGTCAGCATAAGGCTCTCGCATATTCAATTGAGCGCCTTTAGAAAAGCGCATGGTTTGTCAGGATTAATGGTCACGACTATCGGGTATTAGTATTTTTTATCGTTATGCTTTAAAGCCGCGATGCACGGCTACGATACCAGCAGTCAAGTTATGATAATCACAGTTCTCAAAACCCGCTTGTTGCATCATTTGTTTCAGCGTCTGCTGATCAGGATGCATACGAATCGATTCAGCCAAGTATTGATAACTCTCAGAATCATTGGCAATCAACTTGCCCATAATAGGTAAGGCGGTAAATGAGTATAAGTCATAGGCTTTAGACAATGGCTCAAATACTGGCTTGGAGAACTCCAAAATCAATAAACGACCACCTGGCTTAAGCACGCGATACATAGATTTTAAAGCAGCGTCTTTATCCGTGACATTACGTAGACCAAAGCTGATAGTGACCAAATCAAAGCTATTGTCATCAAATGGCGCGAGTGTTTCTGCATTGGCAAGTACAAAATCAACGTTATTGCAGCCAGCATTGATTAAGCGTTCACGACCGACTTCTAGCATGGCGGCATTGATATCTGATAACACCACATGACCGTTTTTGCCGACTTCACGGCTAAAGACTTTGGCTAAATCACCTGTACCACCAGCGATATCAAGCACATGCTGACCCGCACGCACGCCTGATAAGCTAATCGCATAACGCTTCCATAAGCGATGAATACCAAAAGACATTAAGTCGTTCATGATGTCGTATTTTTTGGCAACTGAGGTAAAAACATCGGCGACACGCGCTTGTTTTTCAGCCTTATTGACGGTCTTATAGCCAAAATGCGTTTCTTCATTACCATCCGTATCAGGCGTATGCGGATTATTGATATCATCACGCTGGTTAAAAAGCGTTTGCTTGGCAGTTTGTGCTTGTACAGATGCATTGTCTACGTTGTTGCTGGTAGTATTATTTGGCATAGTGGTTTGTTGGCCTTGTGGCGTTCCCGTTGGTAGGTCTTGAACTTGTGTAAAGTTATTTCTCTTGCTGTTTTCGACGCCAGCATCAATACCCGTATTAAGCGTGGTATTAGTCTCATAGCTTTGACGTGCTTGCACTTGTGCCGTGATATTTTGATTGTGGGTGATGCTGTCTCTGACCAGTTTATCTTGTAAATGACCATTGATCGTAGGTTTGTGATCGAGATGAGCGTTGTTATTATCGATATTATCGGTCATAGCATTATCCTATTATTCACTTTTATGATTGTTTATTTGAAAGGTATAAAATAGCAGCTAACCAAGCAAATGATGCGTCCTATCATACACCAAACGTCATTGGCTTACCGCCATTATCCGTCTCATGAACACGGTCAATAATCTCAAGCTCACGCTCACAAAACGGTTCGATGAAACCGCTGACACTGTCTAACGGACGCATCGCGATAAATCCAGCACTAATAAATTCATACAAGGGTTGATAGTTATAACGGTAGGCGGTGCCTTTGGCCAAGGCAAAAGCTTTTTGCAACATAAAAGAGTTTATATATTTATCGGTACGATAGCAGACCTCTTTTAAGTGACCAATTTGGATACGTCTGATGTCGGCTTCATCGACCACCCGATAAGCGGCCAGCATGGTGTCTTCATTAACGGCTAAATCTTGAGCCAATAGCCATTCGGCTAAATGTAAATCTAGCTCTATCGCTAAAATAGCTGCTTGTATCGCCATGCTGCCAGTTTCTAACGCCGCTGCTGGCGCGAAACGCTCGACTTTTTGCGCTTTAGGCACAATGCGTTCTAACTGTTTGGCTAATAATTTGAACTCATCGCCGCCATACAGTTGTGTTAAAAAATAATCTGCCATTAGTTGGTTTTGAGGTTGCTCAAACAAGTCTTTATGAGTGTTCTGAATACGGCCACGTTGCCAGGCTTGCACCTCACTGAGTTTGGCACTTAATGCCAAGTCGTCATGATAAGGCAGTGCCCAAAAACGGTTCAAATGTTGTTGTAAATCGGCTAAAGAGGCCATGGTAAGTAAACCTGCATAAAAGTAAAGAGGGTTAAAAGGTTGCGAATAAAAGGGTCAAGAGGAATCGTGTATTATACTTTTGGTTTTTGCATTTATACAAACTTGTGGTATTTATACAAAGTGATTACAGCATGTATCTTAGATTGCGTTCACCTTAAAAGAAAATAAAGCAGAATACAAATGTCAAACTGTTACATAGCAGCGTTATTTACCGAATTGGTCAAATGCTATGATGAAGCTGACACGCTTTCAATCATAGGATGATGACAGTTATGAGTAAAAATAATAATACGACTGCACCTAACGCACCACAAGCAGTCAGTGCACAATTTAGTGAGCAGATTGTCGATGAGCGCTTAACCCCTAATCCCCTGAGTCACTTTTCTATGGATAAGGATGCGCTTAGATTGGCACTGGTCACGGCCCAATATGCCCTACGAGCAACGCGCCAACAGACGCCGCCAACCCTCAATAAACCAACAGGGCTGTTGGTGTTGGTCAATGGTATGGAGCAGGCAGGCAAGGGCACTGCTGTTAAACAATTGCGCCAATGGGTAGATCCTCGGCTACTCAAGGTTGAGGCAACCATTGGTGATTGTCCTTTAGCGTATCAGCCGATTTGGCAGGTACATACCAAGGCGCTACCCCGTCATGGCGATGTGATGGTTTATTTTGGTAACTGGTATGCTGACTTGCTTTATAACGTCATGCGTCTGGCAACGTCAGCCAGTAACGACGATAAGAAACCGTCAAAAAATTCAAAATCAAAAGATAAAAAATCAGTCAACGACAAGGTATTACCGATTGCGCAATGGCAAGCGTATTTGCAGCAGCAGCTTCTTAAGCTGCAAGCATTTGAACAAGACCTAGTCGCCAATCAAACCCGACTGCTTAAATGCTGGTTCCATGTTGATATTGAAACGTTACAGGAGCGGTTAAAGAACGGTGAAGCCGATCCGAAATTTTTGTATCAAATTGATTGGAATAGTAAAAAAGTTGTCGAAACCTTTAATGAAGTGGCTACCATTCTGCTACGCCAACAAGATGACTGGATCATCATTGATGGTGATGACAAGTCAGATGCTGCTGACCAATTCTGCCATGAAGTGCTACAAGCGATGCAAACCGCGCTAGCAAGTAGTAACATCAATACCGAAAAAACCTCTGATAAATCAGAGACTAAGAAGCAAGCCAAGCAAGCATTCAAATCAGCAAAGTTTGAACCTGTAAAAATTCCTAAATTTTTAATAGACATTGATGATGCAGATATTGATAAGTCGGACTACCGTGATGCGTTAGCAGAAAAACAAGCGCGCCTTGCGCAGTTGCTACGTGCGCGCAAAGGTCGCCATATCGTCTTTGCCTTTGAAGGGATGGATGCTGCAGGCAAAGGTGGCGCGATTAAAAGGTTGGTTGCGCCGCTCGACCCACGCGAGTATCAAATTTATAATATCAGTGCGCCAATGTTGTATGAACTTCAACATCCTTATCTATGGCGTTTTTGGACCAAACTACCAAACGAGCAAACCGACCGTATTAGCCGTATCGCCATTTTTGATCGAACTTGGTATGGACGTGTTTTGGTTGAGCGTATTGAGGGGTTTGCTACTGATGATGAATGGCAGCGTGCTTACGACGAAATCAATCGTTTTGAGGCGGATCTAGCCGCGGCAGGAACAATCGTTATCAAATACTGGTTGGCTATCGATAAAAAAGAACAACTTAAACGTTTTGAAGCTCGTCAGGAGACACCGCACAAGCAATTTAAACTGACGGACGATGACTGGCGCAACCGTAAAAAGTGGTCTGAATACGTACAATCTGCGGCTGATATGCTGGCACGTACCGATACAGAGCACGCACCGTGGTGCGTCATCGCGACCAATGAAAAACGTCAAGCGCGTTTGGATGTTTTAGATCATGCGATTAAGCAATTATTAGCAGTATGTAGCAGCTAATACATGATTGTTGGATAAATTAGGGGCGCTGGTTATAAAGCGCCATAAGTATGTATTTAACGTTAAAGGTATCCATGCAAAAAGAGTATAATCGACCATTGCATAAGGATGTTATCTGATTCAGATGCTGGCAGTTACAAATCTTGCAATATCATCATGCATTATGTGCATATATTTAATATAATAGGCGCGCAATAGCTTCTGCTATGCACGAAACTCACTGAGTGAGTAGAGTGTTTTTTATTCTTTGACACAGATATGTTAATAACTCTAGCACAGTTTTTTACAATTGCAGTTATTAACACCAAAGTTATCACTACGACATATCTAAGCCGCAAGATGCTGTAATCAGAGGATTTGGCAATATCACTTGCGGCTTTGTGACATATTGAGTGATGTGTTTTACCTTATTTACTGCCTTTATGCAAAATCACATATGATTAAGTAAAGGTAAGCGCTAGGATAGTTCATCAAAATAGCAGTAAGAAAAACCGTTTTTTAGCAAGCATGTTGCGTGTTTTATATACGCTATATTAATGTTAGAAGCTAACATTAGCATCATTAATAGTCGCGCAATGTCATTAACCGCATATAATTTCAATCAGCTTACGCAGGACGTATCAACGTATGGGTATTAGCAGCAGTTCTACAGAGCCAGTCAAATCAGTCGGCTCTATGAGAATAAATCTATTTTTTGCCATTTTACTGATTGCGATGACCGCCTACTTTTTGTGGTGGGGTCTAGATTACACGATGCGTCAGCAGACGACGCTATTTATTGTAGCTACCGCTTTTGGTGTCTTTATGGCATTCAATATTGGTGGTAATGATGTCGCCAACTCCTTTGGTACCTCAGTGGGTGCAGGGACGTTGACCATTCCGCAAGCATTGGGCATCGCAGCGATATTTGAAGTGTCGGGAGCCGTACTGGCAGGTGGTGAAGTAACCGATACCATTCGGAGCGGCATTGTCGATCTAGATGGTCTTTCAGTAACGCCCAACCAGTTCATTTATGTCATGCTGTCAGCGCTCATCGCTGCCGCATTCTGGCTATTATTTGCCACCAAAAAGGGTCTGCCCGTTTCGACCACTCACGCCATTATTGGCGGCGTTGTTGGTAGCTCTATTGTATTGGGTATCACGTTAGGTGGTACCGAAATGGCATTATCAACGGTGAATTGGGGTACGATTGGCACCATCGCGATTTCTTGGGTATTATCACCGCTATTGGGCGGCGTTTTATCCTATTTATTATATGGACAGATTAAGAAAAACATCATTGAATATAATGATAAAACAGAGGCGCATATTGCGACTTTGAAAGCCGACAAAAAAACCTTAAAACAAAACCATAAAGAATTTTTGGATGGTCTAACAGAATCAGAACAGCTGGCCTATACGTCAGCGATGTTACGTGATCAAGAAATTTACAAAGATGATGATTGCGTCGTTGAAGACTTAGAAACCGATTATTACAAGCAGCTTTATGAAATTGAAAACGAGCGCAGCAACCTTGATACCCTAAAAGCATTGAAGCAATGGGTACCTATCATTGCGGCTGCTGGTGGCGCGGTCATGGCTTCTTTGGTCATCTTTAAGGGTTTAAAGAATGTCAATAATGGCATGACGACGCTGCAAGGCTTTTTAATCATGGGTATGATCGCGGCGCTGGTGTGGCTTGCGACCTTTATCTATACGAAGAGTATCCGTGGTAAGCATAAAGAGGATTTGACCAAAGCAACGTTTATTATGTTTAGCTGGATGCAGGTCTTTACCGCCTCCGCTTTTGCCTTTAGTCATGGCTCAAATGATATTGCCAACGCGGTTGGTCCTTTTGCTGCGATTATGGATGTTATTCGTACCAATAGCATTGCCACCGAAGCCGCCGTACCACCTGCGGTGATGTTGACCTTTGGTGTTGCGCTTATCGTCGGTCTTTGGTTCATCGGTAAAGAAGTCATTCAAACGGTCGGTACCAATTTGGCAAAAATGCATCCAGCTTCTGGATTTTCAGCTGAATTGGCTGCTGCTGCAGTGGTGATGGGGGCGTCTACTATGGGGCTGCCAGTCTCAAGTACACACACCTTAGTTGGCGCGGTACTTGGCATCGGTATTGTCAATAGAGATACCAATTGGGCACTGATGAAACCTATCGGTTTAGCATGGGTGATCACTCTCCCTGCCGCGGCGGCAATGTCTGCTATTAGCTACATTTTGTTAATCAATATTTTTTAAAATAGCACGATTAAAGCCATGTTTTAAAGTAGTGTTTTTTAAAATTAAAGCGGTATAGTTGTTCAATAAGACTTTGATAGCGAGATTTAATTGTTTTATTGAACAACACAAAAAACGCTTATCAGCATCACGCCGATAAGCGTTTTTTTATGTCAAAGTAAAATTCAATTTAAACAAAGTGAATTCTATTCGGTACCAAATTGCTTGCGTTTTTTGGCAAAAAAGCGATCTAAGCGGTCCATGGCATCCTCTAAATCATGTAAGTTTGGCAAAAATACCAAGCGAAAGTGATCTGGCTTATCCCAGTTAAAGCCTGTTCCTTGCACCATTAAGACATTTTCTTCAACAAGCAAATCCATCATAAATGCCATATCATCTTCGATAGGGTAAATGTCAGGATCCATCTTTGGAAAGCAATAAAACGCGCCTTGCGGCATGGTACAAGAGATACCTTTGATAGCATTAAGTCGTGACACGGCCATTTCACGCTGCTTATATAAGCGTCCGCGTTCTGACGTTAGGTCTTTCATGCTTTGATAGCCACCCATTGCCGTTTGAATGGCATACTGACCTTGGACGTTAGAACACAGACGCATAGATGCTAACATGTCTAAGCCTTCGATAAAGTCGGCGGCATGGTGTTTTTTGCCAGATACCATCATCCAACCTGCACGGAATCCTGCGATACGATGCGACTTTGATAAGCCATTGTATGAGAGCACCAATACGTCATCAGTCAAGGTGCTCATTGGGGTGTGTACCATATCATCATAAAGGATACGATCGTAAATCTCATCGGCCATGATGATTAGATGATGTTCTTTAGCGACCTCAATAATTTGTTTTAGCAATTCATCACTATAAAGTGAACCCGTTGGGTTATTGGGGTTAATTACCACAATACCTTTAGTTTTAGAGGTGATTTTAGATTTAATGTCTTCGATATCAGGGTGCCAGTTATCGTCTTCATTGCAGCGATAATGTACAGCTGTGCCGCCAGATAGGTTCGCCGCTGCCGTCCAAAGTGGGTAGTCTGGCATCGGGATAAGCACTTCGTCACCATCATTCATCAACGCCTGCATGGTCATCACAATTAGCTCAGAAACCCCATTGCCTAAATACACATCACGGACGTCAACTGCGGATAGTAACCCCTTTGATTGGTAGTACTGTAAGACGGCTTTACGCGCTGAAAAAATCCCTTGCGAGTCAGAGTAGCCGGTCGCGTCTGGTAAATTCATTGCCACATCGCGCAAAATCTCATGCGGAGCCTCTAGACCAAAAGGTGCTGGGTTACCGACATTCAGCTTTAATATACGTTTGCCTTCGGCTTCCATTTTATTGGCTGTTTGTAATAGCGGGCCGCGAATGTCGTAGCAAACATTTTGCAATTTATCCGATTTTTTTATTGTGTTCATAGCGTGACCACTCATAGGGTTGTTTTGTGAGTTTGTGTCTGTAGTAGGGGTTGAAGCTGTTTGACTGGCTTGTGATTCATGTATCTTGTCAGCTTGAGCAGGTGCCATACTTTGACTGTTTTTGTTATGAGAATGAGCGCTCTTACCCACCTCTTTATCCTTATCACTGTCGTTTTTTAGTTCACCGCGTAACAGATAGCCTTCACTGCAGCCTAAAATGTGTGCGAGCGTTGGCAGCTTGGATGACACAATACCGTTGGTGCCACGCTCCCAATTCGAGATAGCACCGCGACTGACTTTTGCACCTGCTGCGGTCATGGCTTGTGCTAATTGTTCAGCAGTGATCCCTTTATCACGACGTAGCTGTACCAGTCTTTCAGCTTGTGTGCCTTTGCTCTTGTCATCAGCCATAATCATTCAAGCCTTTGTTAATTAGTTGGTAATAGAGAGAATAAAAGTAAGCATTTGTTTTACTCAAGCCGTAATGCAAGATATTATTGCATTATTAGTAGCAATGCAAGCTCTTTTTAAGAGGGTTATATTTGATAATGCAAGAATAACTTGCATTTTAGATAAAGGCATCTCTTTCTCTTTACTGATCTGCTAGGTATGAAGTTTCTTTGTTGGATTATTTTTAGAACTGTATCTGTATTCATTAATATGCTAAGACAATTGGCTGTATTTTATTTATCACAGCTTTTTCAACACCTTACGCTATCACTTGTTTTTGATAACTTTCTTGTAATGTATGCCTTGAATATTGCGTGGATAAACAAGAGATAGAGCCCATCGTTTTTATAAAAATATGGCGATAAAGTGTTAGTTAATAGCAGATAAAAGCTAATACTAATGGATGAGATAATACATACCCAAATTAAGGATACGTTATGCAAGACAATCAACTTAGCCAAGAAGAGATCAGCCAGTTAACGGAAGCTGACTGGAAAGAGCGTCTGAGTGCTGATGAGTATCACGTGATGCGTGAGAAGGGTACAGAACGCCCATTTACAGGCGTCTATAATGATGAGACTGATGATGGTGTTTACCGCTGCAAAGGCTGTGGTGCTAGCTTATTTGACTCAAGCAATAAGTTTGATGCTAGCTGTGGTTGGCCAAGTTTTGACCAAGGAATTGATAACAGCGCTATCGAGGAGCATGTGGATAATTCGCTGGGCATGACGCGGACAGAAGTCACTTGTAGTAACTGTGGCGCACATTTAGGTCATGTTTTCCCTGACGGCCCACGCGAGACGACGGGGATGCGCTATTGCATCAACTCTGTGTCTATTGATTTAGATAAATCTGACAAGTAATCGGTAGAACAAGTCGCTTAGATTGTTTTAGAGTCATGGCAGGGAAGTGCGAGATGCTTCCTTGCCAGTTATTAGCACTATGAATGTTAATGTTATTGAGACATGAGCACGGCTTAAAAAAAACAAAATAATAAATTAATCGATTTAAGGACAGATGATGAGTACTATTTATGATTTTACCGCTGAACGTATGGACGGTACTTCACAAGCGTTCTCTGATTACAAAGATAACGTACTATTAATCGTTAATACCGCGAGCAAGTGTGGATTCACCCCACAATTCGAAGGCCTAGAGGCGCTATATCAGCAATACAAAGATCAAGGATTGGTCGTTATTGGTTTCCCATGTAATCAGTTTGGCAGTCAAGATCCAGGCAGTAATGATGAAATTGGCGCATTTTGTCAAAAAAACTATGGTGTCAGCTTCCCGATGATGGCAAAAGTTGATGTCAATGGCAAAGACGCTCATCCTATTTTTGATTGGCTTAAAGAGCAAAAGGGTGGCGTATTGACAGACGGTATTAAATGGAATTTCACCAAGTTTTTAATTGGTAAAGATGGACAGGTTATTGACCGCTATGCTCCAACCACCAAACCAGAAGCCATAAAAATGGATATCTAACAAGCATTGGCCAGTAAATAGGGTCATGCTTGAAAATTTATTGGATTTTTATAAAAATATAAATCCAATTAAAACATAGGCTTGTCAGATTAATAAATAAAAACCTATAAAATACGTTAAAAAACTGAAAATACTGTTTGACAGCCATGTGTAAATCTATATAATACACACCCACAGCAAGGGGACTTAATTAAGTTCAATGTTGTTAGAATTTTTACTGACTTAAAGCATGACAACTTTAAAGATTAAACTTTCTATAAAATTCCCTTTAAGGAATTTTAACTTGCGGAGTTAAATGCTTCTCAGGGTGATTAGCTCAGTTGGTAGAGCGTCTGCCTTACACGCAGAATGTCGGCGGTTCGAATCCGTCATCACCCACCACTACTTTAGCGAAGTGGGCCTCTTTATAAAGGTAAAATGCTAAAAACGACCTAAGCAGCGGTAGTTCAGTTGGTTAGAATACCGGCCTGTCACGCCGGGGGTCGCGGGTTCGAGTCCCGTCCGCTGCGCCATATTTAAAACGAATTTAAACTTTCGAGTTTAAGCAAGTTTCGCCTCAAGTATTAGTTTACTTGAGGTTTTTTTGTGTCTAAAATTTCTCTTGAAGCCTTTATTCATAAAGGTTGGCTATTTTTTCTTTACGATCATATCTTTGATAAATTCAAGTGAGAAAATCTTACTCTCTAAAAATTGCTGACCACCTGCTCGGTGACCAAAAGGTGACCATTTCTCGATAAAATACGCCCTATGATTATTTTAATAACTGTACATTAACTTGAAAGTAATACTCATTCTTAATAGCAATACTGACTTTGCCGTTATGGGCATTGACGATCGCTTGTACGATGGCCAATCCTAACCCTGTACCCGAGTGCTGGTTATTGGATTTGTCATGACGATAAAAGCGCTCAAACAGTCTATCTGCTTCCGCTTGAGTTAGAGGCGTCTGCAAGCGATTAGTGATGGTGATGCTGAGCGATGGCTGTTGAACGATTTCTTTAAGAGTATGAGCGTTATTTTTTATGAGGCTAGCAGTCTTAAAAACGGCTGCAATAGTAATGATGCTGTCGCTGGCGGCGTAGTAAACCGCATTGGATATCAGGTTGGCAAACAGCCTTTGTAACAAGCTCTCATCTCCTAATACCACATCAAACTCACCTTTTTTTTCAAAAGAGATACCGCGCTCTTCGGCTATCAGCTCAAAATAATCGATGAGCTTAATTATCAGTGAGTCGGTATCGACAAGATGACGTTGTGAGTCGTAGAGACCTTTTTGAGTTTTTGCTAGCAATAGCATATTGTTAATTAGCACGGATAGTTGCTTGAGCGTGGCGTGTTGATGATGTAACTGCTCGACATATTCTTGATGGTCTCTAGGTTTACTGAGCATCACTTGAGTTTGGGTGCTTAGCGTTGCCAGTGGTGTGCGCAGTTCGTGAGCAATGTCATCTGAAAACTGTGATAATGAAGTAAAATTGTGTTCGAGTTTATCCATCATGGCGTTATAGGCGTCAGCCAAGGGTCGCAGCTCGCTTGGCATTTCAGATACGATGATTCTATCGTCTAACTGCTCGGCGTTGATACGTGTCATTTTTTGGCTGATGGTCGCTAAGGGGGCAAATCCTAGATAGACACTAAAAGCCGCGACTGATACCAATATAAAAGTAATTGCAATAAGTATCAGGATAAGATGGCGATTAAACTGGGCAAGGTATTGATGATGCACATCAATCGGTAGCGCGATTAATGCCAAACGATTAGAGTGCTCAATGACCAGCGCGCGAAAATGACGATTATCAAGCTGCAAGTCAAAGGGTTGATTGTGGTGCTGCTGCCATAGTTTTTCGATTAATTGGGTATCATTGAACTTATCAATAAAATCCTTTGGCTGACTATCAATGACTTGTCCATTATGGTCAGTGATAATTATTTTGACTTCATAATCTGGTCGAAAGTTATCCATCACAGATGATGCTGTATTGGCTAGAGGAGTGGGGGCGGTAAGGTCGTTAGCGCGTTGAGCATCGGATGGCAAATCTGTCATGTACTGCCGTAAATTAAACGCAGCTTGAGTCAATATCTCGGAATCCATTTGTTTAAAATGATCATTGACCGAACGCTGTATCCATATGTACAAAAAAGCTTGAGATATCAGCACACATACCGTTAATACTAGAGTGGTGCGCCACAGTAATGATAAGCGTCGATGCTCTGATTTATATGCCATGCTATTTCACTTCAAGAGGATTGATTTTAGAGATAGTATTAGCCTCATTACTCATATCAATATTGGTTTCATTATTGTCCGCTTCTAGTTTATAGCCCATGCCACGTACGGTATGAATGAGCTTATTTTCAAAGTCATCATCGATTTTACTTCGTAAGCGTCTTATTGCCACATCAATCACATTGGTATCGCTATCAAAATTCATATCCCATACTTGTGAAGCGATGACAGAGCGGGGCAATACTTCACCTTGATGCTCAAGTAAAAACTGCAATAGCGCAAATTCTTTGGCCGTTAATTTGATAGAACACTTATCTCGATGCACACTACGTTTGGCGATATCCATTTTTAAATCAGCCATTTGAAGCACTGTGCTGGCGTAATCTGTTTGATTGGCACGGCGTAGTAAGCTTTTGATTCTGACCAGCAGTTCAGCGAAGGCAAAAGGCTTGGTGAGATAGTCATCACCGCCAATTTCAATGCCTTTTATTCGGTCGCTAAGGTCATCTTTTGCGGTCAAAAATAACACAGGGGTAGTGTTACCAGCAGCGCGATAGTTACTGACCAACTCAAAACCACTGACATCAGGCAGCATCACATCCATCACCACGACATTGAAGTCCTCAGTCATCAGTGCATGATAACCATCTAAACCTGTTACTTTATGCTCAACGATAAAGCCTGCCTCGCTTAAACCTTTTTTAATATAGTCGCCAAGCGATAACTCATCTTCGACTAACAATATTTTCATAGCATACTCGCGCCAATTGTTTAGGGTGTCATCAATATAAATGTCTCTATTATTATCAATCATAGAGTAATACTTGCAATAAACCTATATTCAGGCTTCAAGATGACAGAATTGTCATCTTGGCGTCATCTGACTGTCAGAGTCGTTATGCTAGTTTGGCTTCAGTACATCCTAATTTTAATATTAAACACCATGAGAAGCCTCTATGATTGCTTTTACCGTTAAGTTTTTTCGAGGGGCAGCGATCTTATCAACCGCTGTTATATTATCAGCGTGCGGGCAATCTGACATCAACGCTTCTAATGCTAGCTCATCTACTGCCAATGCCTCTAACGCCAGCAGTGGTGAGGCAAGCGCTATACAGATTAAGCAAACAGTGACACCAGCCAACAACCCAGACCTGCTCAAGAAGGTGTCAGCCACTGTGTATAAAGATGCCAATTGTGGCTGTTGTAAAGAATGGATAGGGCACGCAGAAGATAACGGGTTAACGACGACGACTCATGATGTTGCAGACTTGTCATTATTTAAAGAGCGTTACGGTGTGCCTACTGAGATGCGCTCTTGCCATACCGCGGTTACCAGTGATGGTTATGTCATCGAAGGCCATGTTCCTGCTAAATATGTGGCTGAGTTTTTACAAAACCCACCAAAGCAAGCCATTGGTTTGGCGGTACCGGGTATGCCCGTGGGTAGCCCTGGTATGGAATATCAAGATAAATTCATGCCATACCAAATTATGCAAATCAATAAAGATGGCACAAACCAAGTATACGCTGAGGTTGAGTTCGCAGAGCAGCAGCTATAAGCTAGGATACGCCCTAATACTTTAGATAGATGTTTTAAATTTCAGCTACTTATTGTGGTACTGATAGCGGCATTGATGGAGACTGACTGATGACTCATACAGAGCGAAAACAGATGAACCCTTATATAAAGTTCACCCTTATGATTCTGACGTCTACCGTGGTGATGTATATCATGATGTATTTCAATACTTATGAGTGGGATCATATTTATTTTAGTGAGACCAGAGCTTATATGGCACTATATATGGGCGCAGGCATGGCAGTGATTATGCTCGCCTTTATGACCAATATGTATCAGAAAACTAAGGTCAACTTAATGATTTATGGTCTTAGTGTGTTGATGTTTGCCATAGGTATCTGGGGCGTCAGATCTCAAGCAACCGTCGATCAAGTGGATTGGATGCAGGCTATGATACCGCATCATTCAATTGCGATCTTAACCAGCTCAAGAGCCGATATAGAAGACCCTAGAGTACAGAAACTTGCTGACGACATCATCGAAGCACAAAAACGTGAAATTAAAGAGATGCAGGCACTGATCGAAGCATTAGAATAAATAGCCTTAAAACACACTACTTTTAGCACATAAATTAAATGATTTTTTCCAACTGGTGGATCTTAACTGATTTTCCAGTTTTTATATGAATCATAACAACCAAACGATCGTAATTAAGGATCTACCATGAAAATGATAAGAAACTCACGTCTTGCCATACTTGCAGTTAGTGTCAGTGCCGTGATGATGCTTGGCGCTTGTCAGCCGACGAATGACGTAACAGATGCTACTGTCAAAGACGCGGCGGCTCCCGTTAATAATGCGACAACAGACACTACCACAATGGATGCGCATGCGGGTCATGATATGTCAGGCGATGCGATGACTGGCATACATGGAGAGTATAATGACTCTATGGCTAAGATGCATGATGAGATGATGGCAGGTATGGCATACAACGATCCCGATGCTGCCTTTGCTCAAGGAATGCTCGGTCACCATATTGGTGCTGTTGATATGGCAGAGATTCAGCTAAAGTATGGTACGGATGCAGAAATGCGTCAGTTGGCACAAGAGATTATTGACGCTCAGAAAGCTGAAATTGAGCAAATGCAGAATTGGCTTGTCAACAATCCTGATGCTGCTGAGCCAACGTCTGATACTGAAGCCATGCAGACAGCTTACGCTAAAGGTATGGATGCGATGCATAGTGAAATGATGGCAGGTATCGCTGACCCTAACCCCGATATGGCATTTGCTCGCGGTATGTTGCCGCATCATATTGGCGCAGTAGATATGGCAAAAATACAGCTAAAGTATGGCAAAAATGTAGAAATGCGTAAATTGGCACAACAAATAATTGACGCGCAGCAGCCTGAAATTGAGCAAATGCAAAACTGGATAGCTAAGCACAATAGTTAAATGATGAGTGCTGAATGGTGAATTTATTTTGGATAAAGAGCGGTTTCTTAGATTTTTTAAGGTGCTGCCTCTTCTGCTTTAAATTTCTTAATCTTCTCTAAAATTCCGCCATTGCCTGTATCAATATTCGCGTCGCCACCTTTGTCGACCATAAGCCTTAAAAGGTTAAGTCTCTTAGGTACGCCATTGATATGAGCAAGACTTGCTAGGATAATATATCTGTGTTTAAACCACCCGAAGGTGGCATAAGTAAAATACTAACCTTGCTCACCATCAAATTGCCAAATCACCATAACCAACTATTTAGATAACTCATTCACATTGTGTTCGTAGTATAAAGTTGTAGCTGGGCTATTGTAGTTGATGAGAATAGTGTTATTGACTAATCTCCAATCGAAGACAGTGGCAACTTTAAAGACCTTGAGTTGAGTTTGCATCCTTTATAATATCAGCAGCTAAAAGTGCGCTTTCCTCTGAGTTGTAGGTAACTTGATAAGCACCAAGATAACCTTCTCTTAGGTCTTTAATACTAATAACTGTTCCATCTATTGCGCAGGCATCTTTTAAAAAATCAGATCCAAAATCTGAAGTTAGGTTTTTATCTATCCTTGATTTAGGTGTATTGCTTTTAGTAAAAGTTATATTAGCTTTGCTAGTTAATAAATTTGATTCTTTAATACCCAGTTTGACAAATTCTTCATACATTAATAATAAAGGTTCACCAGTACAATTATTTTCAATACTAGATTCAATAAAAGTAGTTTCACTTTTTGCAATATTAGGCACGTCTTCAATAGCACTGCTTTCTATTGAACACCCTAAAGGTACAAAAAATAGAAACAAAATAAACTTTTTCATATGGAACCTCTTGATTTTGTAATGCACTATTATTTTTATGACCAAGCATACTAAGAAAGGACTAATGTCCTTCCTCTGATTATGGGACGTACTGATCTATGCTGAAGAAACCGTAGAGATAAACTTGGTAAACTAGCGACTCGACAAGGAGTTTACCATGACCAAGAAAATCAGAACTTATAGCACAGAATTCAAAGCAGAAGCCGTCAAGAAGATAGCGGACAACGATGGGAATATTTCAGCCACTGCAAAGCAGCTTGGTATTGCCATGCAAACGCTATCGAACTGGCATAACAAAGCCAATCAAGGCAAGCTTGAAGGGACTGAGCAGTAAGATCCACAGCTTATGGCCGTGATGGAAGAGAAAAAGCGCCTCAAACGACAGCTCAAAGTTGCTAAAGAGGAACGAGAGATACTAAATGAGGAGGGGTAAAGCGAAGCACTACTTCGCCCCGACGCAAGGGGAGAGCTATGCTCGAGTGAGGCAACGTCGTACTTCGCCAAGCACAGCTAGTCAGGTAAGCCTTTATCAAAGATAACCAGCACTTCTTTAGCATCACCAATATGTGCCGCGTGATAAATGTTAAGCCATTAAGCTATTACGACTGGATAAATCGCGATATTAGTGACCAACAGATACATCGTAACCAGTCTGAGCTACTTGTTAGGGCCGCTCACAGTGAAACTCGTGAGCGATATGGTGCTGATCGACTGCACGCAAAGCTGATAGAGCAAGGGCACGATATTAGCTTGTATATGGTTAGAAGCATTAAAGAAGAACATGACATCAAATGCCGTCGTCACAAACGCTTTAAAATCACCACTGACTTCAATCACAACAAGCTTGTATATCCAAACATACTAAATCAGCAATTTGATGCTAAGCGTCCTAATGAATCGTGGGTCAGTGATATTACTTATATCTGGACCAATGAGGGCTGGTTGTATTTAGCTGGAGTCAAAGATTTATACACCAAAGAGCTGGTCGGCTACGCCATTAATAAGCGCATGACAGCAGATTTAGTCTGCCGTGCACTCAATATGGCTATCAAAAATAAACGTCCAAACCAAAGGCTAATTGTACATTCTGATAGAGGCAGTCAGTACTGTAGCCATGCCTACCACAAGATCATCAAGCAGCATCAATTTACAGGCTCAATGAGCGGCAAGGGCAATTGCTTTGATAACGCTCCGATAGAAAGCTTCTGGGGCACATTAAAGAATGAGCTGGTGTATCACCAAAACTATAAAACGCCAAGACAGGTGTGATTTGACTTTTACCGTCAAGCTGCGTAACTAAAATCTCCCAAGTTTAACTGTACGGATTTGACGGCAGGGGTCAGAGTGCTTCACCTGATTTTATATTGATTTGGGCATTGGTAGCCGCATTGATGCCTTGACGTTTGGCTGTGTCTGATGGATTGATAACCCCCATTTTTAGACTGGCGGATATCCCAGCACTGTCTACTTTTAGCTGAGAGTAAGCTTGTTCTGTCCGGTGATCCGTGACCCATTCTGATAAACCGTTGTCCGTGGTAAATAAACTAGGGCGACTCGATGATAATAAGCTACCCGTGTTAATCAGATGCTCGCTATCGCCGATAGACTGCAGGAGGGTTTGGTCATCGTATCAATAGTTAATATATTAATTACATAGTTGGTTTAATTTTATTTTCAAAATAGCTATCAGCTTGGTCAGCGGGAATAGCGCAGGAGGGGTCTATATCTAAAATATAACCTTGAGATTGACAATCGTTTACATTATAAGTTGTTTCATCACTACAATATCTATATTTAGTATTGTTTGCTATTTTTATATTATGTATGAAATATATGTCATTATTATATTGTATTTCATATAGATTATTTGGAATAATAATTTCTTTTTTATCAAAATAAACTACAGTGTAGTCTTCGAAGCTTTTAGTGTATTTAAAATCATAATTTAAAACCATTTCCCTATCTTTATCTATCATTAATAAGCTAGCTTGATCTTTATCAGTTAACTGTTGAAAGTTTTGTATGTTAACTGTAGGATTTATGGTCTTGGGACAGATATTACTATCACTTAGACAACCTGTTAGGGATATAGATATAAAAATAAGAATGCAAGTTTTTTTATTCGTTACTTTACCTCAATGTTTCCATATAGTCAATCCACAATAAAACTGGAACATCCCATATCATGAAACAGTTTAGGCAGATTATTCTCCATCCAGCCTTGGCGTAGAAACTTTGCCTGTGCCCATTTTTTTTGATAGGGTTTAAATCAGGACTATAAGGCGGTAGAAATAAAAGCCTGTGACCGTGCCTGTTGAGTAGTCTTTGTGCTCGCTTATGAAAGCTTGTCACTCGAGCACAGCTCTCGTCTTGCGCTCGGGCAAAGCAGTGCTTTATCCTCGCTCATATCCATTACGATCACGCATGAAGTGTTTAAGCTTGGAATCAGTGTGTATTTGCACCAATCATAGAATATATTGCCATTGATATTCTGCTCAAAGTAATTTAGTGCAAACAGCATCTTTTCGTACAAAGCACCAATGACGTTGGTTTGTTTTTTACCTTGCCAGTTGTAACTATAGATACAGTGTTTACCTATCGGTGCATAACCGTAAGGGCGAATGATTTCAGCTTCGAATCCACTTTCATCCATGTAAATAATTGGATAGCCTTGCTGTGTAAAGCTATCAAGTTTATTCTGATATATCGCTCTTTTTGTCGGACAGGCTTTTGGATGCTCTAAGGTCTTTTTTTTGACTGATACCAAGGCGTTTTAAAGCCGACTCAATGCCTGATTTACTGCACCCTAAACGCTGTGCTCGCTCGTACATGTAATCGTCAGGATATTGCTCAACATCTTTCAATAAGGCTTCATTAGGTATTTTAGTCGGTGCTTTATTTCTGGTTATTTTAGGCACTAAGTCCTGCTGCCAACTGTGAATAGTACTGGTACTCAGCTCATAAAAGATAGCGACTTCTCGAATAGTCATACCATCTCTAATGCTACGTAATACTTGCTTGCGAAAGTCGATTGAATAAGTCATGGTTGATGCTGTTAAATGAGTTTATTATAGCTATTGTATCGATTTTATATAAGATTGACTATAGAATATAAGCATTAACAATTTATGAATACACTACCTGCCCAAGACACAACAGATATTACCTTATTACCCAGGCCTTATAGCGACGTAGTGGATGTTGAAAAAGACCATCCGAATATATTGTATGTGGCAAAAGATGTGCGAGGTATTACGCCTTATGCATTAACTTTTAATGATGTGGGTAAAGGTTGTAGTGGTCAACTAATTTAGGACACCCGATAAGAGGTTTTATTAAAGTAGCGTCTCTCTGTTTCAGCTGGTGTTAAATAATTGTTGAAAGTATGCGGTCTTACGGTTTGATAATAGCCCCAGATATAGTCAGTAATAACACTCTTAGCCTCAAAGATATCTTCATAACCACCCTTTGGCATCCATTCCGTTTTAAAGCTTCTAAAGAAGCGTTCAGTTGGGGCGTTATCCCAGCAATTACCTTTTCGGCTCATACTTTGCTTCATACCATCACAACTAGCCACGGATTCAGCGAACGCTTTACTAGTATAATGCGTGCCTTGATATGAGTGAAACAGCACCTCACTGGGTCTAAGTCTCGTCTGATATGCCATCTGTAGTGCTTTAGCAGTCAGCATACTGTCAGGAGAATCTGAGACAGCGAAGCCCACGACACGACGGGCAAACAAATCTAACACTACGGCTAGGTAGCACCAGCCGCCTTTAATACGAATATAAGTCACGTCCCCCGTTCAGACTTGATTGGGTGCATCTGGGCTAAACCTGCGGTCTAATATATTGTCATGGGTTCTATGCGCTTGATCAGCGTGCTTGTACTTGTGTGTCTTAAGCTGGCAACTGACCAGATTCATTTGCTCCATGAGCTTGGCGGCAATGGTGCGAACGTCAGCCGATTGCTTGGAGTCGTTGAATACCTGACATATCAAGGCTTTGAGTTTGATACGTTCAATATCAATTGGTTTAGTCTGCACGCCATAATATAGTAAAAGAAACATAAATCCGCTACAGTATATAATATGGCATACTCAAAAGATTACCGACAACTGATATTGTGCAAGCTTGAAGAAGGCTATAGCATTCGACAACTTGCAGAGGAATATCAAATTAGCACCAACACTATTCAGCGTTGGAAAACATTTCCTGAGCGTAAAAAACGTCAGTTTATCCCAACTAAGATAGACGATGAGTTACTGAGAGCCGATGTAGATGCTCATCCTGATGATTATCAGCACGAACGAGCTCAGCGTTTTAACTGCACTCAAAGAGCTATAGGCATCGCTTTAAAACGAATCGGTATCACTCAAAAAAAAGAGCTTAATACATCCAAAAGCGGATGATGCAAAACGTCTTATATTTCTTGAAAAGTTGGCGCAATTTAAGTTTGATGATAAGCCAATTATCTATCTTGATGAAAGTGGTTTTAAATCTCATGAGAACAGGCCTTACGGTTATTCTAATAGAGGTGCAAAATGCTTTGGACAATACAACTGGCAGCTTAAAAATCAAACCAATGCGATAGGCGCTATTTACAATAGCCAGCTGTTCGCTGTTGGACTCTATGATCACAGTGTCAATAGTGATGTGTTCCATAGTTGGGTTGATCAATTGCTGCTACCGAGCCTACCGAAAAGCAGTGTCATTGTTATGGATAATGCAACATTCCATAAGAGAAAAGACACAACTGAACTCATAGAAAGTGCAGATCACACTATTTTATGGTTGCCGCCTTACAGTCCTGATTTAAATCCTATCGAACAGATGTGGGCTTGGGTTAAACAAAAACGTAAAGAGTGGTGGCTAGATTGCGTTGATACCTTGTTCTTTTATTTTTTATGGCTGTGTGGCGATTTATAAGTTCTTTGACTATAGTAGCTGCTTCTAACAACACCAAACAGGTTGCATCGCTTACGCTTGCTCAGTCGTTTGTCTTGCTCTACAAGCTTACTGATCAGCGATAAACGTTCAGGCTGTCCAAGGCTAGCAGAGCGGAAGCCTTTTTTAGAATGTCGCGCTCCATAGTGAGTCGTTTAACTTGTTTGCGAAGCTCTTGGAGTTCTTTTTGCTCATCGGTGAGGGCTAAACCTGTAGCTGGTGCAATGCCTTGCTGCTCTTTTTTATACTTGCGCACCCAGTTGTCTAAGGTGGAGACTCCAACCCCTAAAGATTCTGCCACTTCTGCTACTTTGCGCTTGTGATCAACGACTAAGCAGACGGCTTCTAACTTGAATTCTCGGGTATATTCTCTGCGTTTGCTGGTCATACTATGTTCCTTCTTTTGGGCTAGTATAACCTCTTAAACATGGTCCGATTTAATTATGCCACTACATTATATCTTTAGGGCTGGCCTTATTCTGGTTCTTTGGTAGTATGATTTTTATGTTTTTAGCAAAAAGAGCAGGTACAGGTAGTTAATATTAATGCACAGATTTATTGATGTGTATGATTGCTTAGATAAAAATAAGAAGGCTTTGAATGCAATTACGCGACGACTTTGCTACCCACATTAGTGAGCTTAACGATCCACTTGAGCGTACTTACAGCAAAAATATAAATCATAAGCTGTTTGAAAAGGTAGAAGACATTGAGCATCTTAACAAAGAGATTGCCAACATTAATCCTGATTATATGACTTTCTTACCTAGCTACTTTTGGTATTGCTATTTCTGCATAGGCTGGGTTTATTTTTCTACATTTTGGCTAGGTAACTATTTTTTGCAAGATATTGGAGAAGTTGTATTTATAAATGGTAATTTTGACTTATTTGATATAATACTTACTTTTTTCTGGCTACTTGTGTTTGGTACTCCTCTTTTCTTACTCTTCTATCAATTTATCAGAAAAAATTCGTACCGCATCCAATACTACTTCTTAAAAAAAGAACAAAAAGTAGCTTACTACTACCGACCATCACTGCAGTTTTTTAAACCCTTTGAATTAAAGATAGTAGACTACAAAGACATCATTCCCGAAATACATACCATTAAACATAACACTGCGTACACACCTTTGAATCTTTATATTGCAGATACTAATACAGGAGAGATTACTCATCATATTAAACCGCATGATGTCAGTGTTGACCCTCGTGTACATTGGGCGTTTATCCGCACCTATATTGAAGGTGATGCCGCCGACTTACCGATAAATCCTGAGTTCTGTGAGGCTTATCCAGCAGACAACAGTAAATCACTGTTTGCATGTAGCGATATTGTCTTTCGCAAATACGGTATTCTCAATACGCAACATTCAGGCGCTGGCGGCATCGTTATGCTTATAATTAGCTCAATATATGCGCTTGGTTACTTATTACAAGGCAATAACTACCAGTGTGCTGAACGAGCCATATTACATCCTGATGTTAAGAAATTACTGACATGGGATAGTAAAGATAATCCTTATCCCATTCAGCCCATTACTCCCGAGGCAGAGAAAGCTTTTCAAGGTAAGAATTGGCAAGTGAATATCAGATGGACAGTGGCGATTGCGATTAACGTCAGTCTCGTTGCTTGGGTAGCGCTTAGTAATGCTTAGCAAGAATCAACATATAATTAAATAGCTCATAATTATGATTTACAATCCTCCTAACAATACCCATCCTATCGAAAAGCTACTAAGTAGACCTTGGCAAGGGAGCATACCTACGTATCGGGAAAAATTAGCCAGCATAGAGAAGCTGAGCCGTGATGTGCATGAGGTAAACCCAGATTATTTATTGTTTCACCCAATTATTAACTCGCACCAGTTGGTTGGTTTCTTAATGGCCTATTGTTTTAGTTGGTTGTTTGGGCAAACTTTATTTATTTCAGTTGTTATTTTTTATGACATTTTATTTAAAAGCGACTTTGATTGGATATCTGTTTTCTTAATTATCGTACAGCTAATGTCTATCTTAATGTTCGGATTACTACCATATGTAGCATATAAACAGTTTAAAAACAAAAAATCCTACTATAATAAAATATTGCTATTAAAAAATACCCAACAAATTGCCTATTACGAGCATAATCGCAAGCAAGACCCTATCTTTCATTTGATTAATTATAGAGATATTACTGCCTCCATAAGGCGTAATGAGGGTTTAGTGTATGAAGTACTTAATCTACATGTAATAGATAAGACGACAGGGGACCCAAGCCTGTCTATTAACTTTGAAAAAATGCAGCTTAACCCTTATGACCAGTGGACATTTATTCGAACCTATATGGAGCGTCCCGCAGATGAGCTACCACTTGACCCACGATATGCCCACGCCTGTCCAACAGATGTTAGCACCTCATTACTTGCCTGTGCTGATATCGCTCAAGAGAAGAAAAACAAAGATTTGACTGGTCTGCGCCATGAGTTGACTATCATGGGTTGGTTACGTGCTTGCACCGTCAGCTACTTAGACTTAGCCGAAGGCAATATCTATCAATCAAGCGCCAACCCTGCACTGCATCCTGAAGTGCAACGTCGGCGCATGTGGGATGGAAAAAATAATCCTTATAATATCTTGCCTGTCACGGCAGAGCGGCAAGCGGCCTTTGCTAACCAAAATAAAGCGGTTAAACGTAAATGGTATTCAGGGATTGCGATCAATGCGACATGGTTTATCGGGTCAATACTGTATGTGATGTTAGTGATTGCTTAGAAGAAAGAAATAGTCCGGTAAAAAGGTGAACAATCAGTTTTGTCATCAAAATATTTGATTAAAATAAAAATTGACACAATAAGAAAAAGGCTTCCAATTGCTTGGAAGCCTTTTAATGTAATGGTACCCGGAGCCGGACTTGAACCGGCACGCTATTACTAGCGAGGGATTTTAAATCCCTTGTGTCTACCAATTTCACCACCCGGGCAAAACTTGTATAATCTAAAAGTAAACTTTCTACTTGTTAGATAGTGGTCGCTATTATAATCATTTATATTAATAAAGCAAGCTAAAATTAATATAATACGAATAAAATTTTAACCTAAATAATTGGAGGCTGAGGTCGGAATCGAACCGGCGTTAACGGAGTTGCAGTCCGCTGCATGACCACTCTGCCACCCAGCCAATCAAGGATGCCTATATTAGCAAAAATAATTTAAATTACAAGTTATTTTTTAGCTAAATGTCACTTATTTGCTAAGTTATTGCTATTTGACCATAAGTTAGCGATTATTTAAAGCATCATTAGGTCAGGTGGAGCCATTATCAAGCTTAAAACTCAGTGATGGTTTGTCAAAATACATTACCTGATGTAATGTGCTAAACAATATCTTGATTATTGCGTTGTGCGTTTTTAATATCGCGATAGGTTGCGGTACAAATTAATATCAGCACGCCAAGCGTAATCGCTGGCCAAATTAAAATATACAATCCATAGATAAAGACGTTATCCATAATATCTCCTTTATAGTATTTTGTCGCAGTGTACGGTAGGTCAGTTTTATTGAGCTATTACAGACTGACCCACCATGATTCGTATAAGACAGTTTTAATTTAAGATCCTTTAAATTTTGATTGGCGATGAGGTTTTCGGATTTTCATCATAGTCGCCAACCCGCTGTTTAATGAGGTCAAAGTCAAAGTGCTCGTCTCCCATGAGGCTGACTACTACACAGACTATGGTACTGGCACCGTAAGCCGTCAATGAGGCGAGTAAGACCATATATTGACGTAGGAAGCCAGTAGCAAAGATTAACATTAGTATCAGCGTGATAGCGGCAGCTACCATACCTATCTTACGACCTAAGAAACCAAAAACCATCAGACCAATGACCACAGCCGCACCGACACTGGCCAATATTTCAAAGAATAATGCGGTGAAGCCAGTAATGGGTATTAGCTCAAAGCGGGCAACGCAGAATAATAAAAGCCCGACGATCACAGCTGAGGTAAATGCCACATTGGTTACGCGATTCCAGAAGACGCTAGCAATGACAGGGAAGACAATGGCACCCCATAATGCGCCAACGAAGACCAGCATTACTAAAATATCGAGCTTAAAGCTGGCAAAAATTAATCCAGCAGCTGTGGCAATAATCATCGTGCCACGACCAACGAGCATCATGGTTTTTGGTTTGACGCGACCTTTAGCGATATTTTTACCGTAGACATCGGCCATCATAATCGTCGATAGCGCCGATAAATCTGAATCCGCGGTCGATGATAATGAACCAATTACTAATATGAAAAATAGTGCGATAAATACAGGATGTAAGTAGGTACTGACCATTTGCGGGATTAAGTTATTCATATTGCCATCAAGTGGTTCGATGCCGATAGTCACCGCCATTAATCCAATCATACCAAGCCCAATGACAATACCGGCGTAGCCGACTGTGGCAGTGATAAAGGTCGCTTTAATCTTGGTTTTATCAATCGCAAATAAGCGCTGGGTAATGGTTTGGTTGCCAATAGCATAGGCTAGAACCGCGACAAAATACGGTGCACCTTGCTGAAAGAAGGCTTCAGAGGAAAAGAAATCCTGCTGCTCTAACGTCAGGTTAGAGAGTCCGTCGACCATAACTGAAGGGCCACCCATGGAAAACAGTACCGCTGGAATAATGACAACACCAATTGCCATCAAGGCGACCAATTGAGCAAAGTCAGTAAAGACCGAGGCACGAAAGCCTGACGTTAAGGTATAACTTAGCACACCAATACCCGCGATCATTACCCCTGTTTGAAACGATAACGGTGATAAGACTGAAACCAAGGCGCCCGCGGCAGTAAAGTTGACCATCAAGCTAATTAAGCTGCCCATAATATTGGATATGGCTAAAATTAATTGGCTTGATGATCCGTGGCGGGCGTGGATAAGTTCACCTAAGGTATGACCATTTGGAGCCAATTCACGAAAACGCATACCAAAAGGGTAAATGAATAAAATCATCAAGGCACCCCAAAAGCCATAATGTATTGGACCTGATACTCCGTATTTATAGCCAGAGGTAGCAGCCGCATAAAATGATGCCGCCCAAATCCAAGTGGCGGTCATACTGGCTGCACCCATACCGAAGCCCACGCCGTGACCTGCGACCATAAAACCAGAAGTCGTTTCTTTATCCTTTTTAATCAATAAAGAGAGTAGATAGGTGCCACCATAAAATGCTAATAACAATAAAATAATAGTTAATGATGAAAATTGGAACAATGACTCAGTTTTCAAACTCAGACCTCGCAATTGTTTGTTGATGAATAAAGTTCAGTAGAAACGAAAGATACCAAACCATTAGGAATACAGCACAGCCTACATCACCCTAATACTGAGAAAATGTATGTGGCTAATATAAATAGCGAAAATACCAACTGTAGTGGTAAGCAGGTGCTAAGTGTCATGCACAAATCTTAATGAGTCACATAGTGTTAAATCAAAAAGACAGGGGCTACTCTCGATAGGCATCAGTTAATGGATAAACCATGATGCTATTAATAAGCATACACAAAGGTAGCTGAGTATTAGAGAAGGCCCATATGATGAGCGTCTATAGCAAAATTACGAATAAGCACTAAGCCATGATTGCATGACCCGAACTCGATTTAGACAGCTTTATCAGCTGTAATAAGCAATAGGTAAGAGGTTTCTACTTAACCATTGCGATTGATGTGTAACTTAGAGACATTAATAAATAAAATTACATATTTGTTAAGCCTATGTAACATATCTGCGCGGTAAGGGTAACCTATTATGTCGTCAACCTCAAACTTTATCCAAGTTTCGCTAGATAAGGTTTAGTGAGTACATATAGAGAGTTGTGTAGAACGAACAAATAAGATTTTAGAAGACAGGCTTTTTAGAAGGGGTATATTCGAGTTAGTAACAATGGCTATGTCACTATTTTTTAAATCACAATGATGTATGTTTGGTTGAAGTTTTCATTAAACAGTTGTAGGTGATTGCTCTTAACAGAAAAGTTGCCGTAGAGTGCTAGAGGTCTGGATAATTTGTATAGTAAGTGACTCTGTTATCACGCAAAAAACCTGCCAACCCTAAACCATAACGCTCAGCAACCTTTACCGCGGTACTAGTAGGCGCAGACATACCAACCAACCAAGGTATGCGACCACGAATGGATTTTTGTACCAGCTCTATTGAGAGACGTGAGGTCATAAGGACGCAGCTAACCTCTACCTTTTGGCGCAATTGCCAACCGATCAGCTTATCAAGCGCATTATGGCGCCCTACATCTTCGAATAGGTATAGATGCTGATTATACATCGTCGCAGCGGCGTGTACGGCACCGGTTAATTGATGTGTGTGCTGTGCAGCATCGACTTGCTGCCGTATTGCTAATAGATAATCAAGGCTTGGTGTATCTGCTTTTTGCCTGTTTTGACGATATATACTCAAGTCAGGCAGCGCTTGTGTCAGTCCAGTGATGCCGCACATACCACAACCTGTACGCCCTGCTAGCTGACGTTTTTGTGCTTGGATACGCTGATGGCAACGCTGGTTTAGTACTAGCTCCACCACATAAATGTCATAATCTTGCAGTGACGACAAGCTTTGTGCAAATTTAAGACTTTCATTCGTAGAATCCTTTATAAACGAGTCCTGCATAAATGAATCTTGCGTGAACTTTTGATAATCTGCAATATCATTCAGTTGGGTAACTTCCCAATCAAGCAGCTCATAGCTATGTTGAATTAAGCCTTCACTAAACAAAAAGCCGACGGCTAAATACTCTAACTGGTGAGGGCTTGCCATCAATACCGCATAATGAATACCATTGATAACGATAGCAACCGCAGCTTCCACTGCTAAGCTAGCAGATTGACACTCAATACTGATTTGATGAATATTGGTCTGCGCAATACTAGTCTTAGCAGCATGGGTCTCAGCAACATTGTTATGGTCATATTTATCTGACGGATAATGATGCTTTTGCGCCCAGTGATTACGTGCAAGCGGTGTTGCAGATGACTCTAAAGTTTCTGAGGTTTTATTTGTTAGGTTATTTACCAAGAATTGATCGCTATATTTTGCGTCACTTTCCGTATCACTTTTGGCAATCATAATACCTCGTTATATCGTATGGTCATTGCCAAAGTTATTGTTCCTTTTAAATATAGCCATTACTTAAGCATCAGCTCGTTGTTGACTATACAAGGTCAGTCGTACTAGCATTTGCCTCAACGCGTTGCAAAACAACGGTCGTCGATTTATACGCTGGTATGTGAGAGTCTGGTGCATGCGTGTCTAAATCAAATAAGTCATTACATTCAGGATAATAAGTTGCGACCGCGTTGGCGGCGATATCCATCTCAGTCAATACTAAAGGCCCTAGCATGCGTGGCTGATCTAAATTGTCTGTGCCTTTCAAGTTAACTGTGCTGGCATGGCGGGAGACCATCACTCTGTCACCTGCTTGCCAACCCAAACGAGTCATTTCATCTGGATGCATAAACAACACATCGCGGCGATTGGTTTGGCGATAGCGATCTTCAAATCCGAAAATCATGGTATTAAACTGGTCATGGCTACGGACACTGGTCAATTGCCAAACCTTTTGCGTTGTATTCTCACTATCATCCATGCCCTTAGCGTCTGCCATTTGTGCGGCGACGTAAGTAATTGGGTATTGTGGTACTTCAAATTGTGCTTTGCCACTGTCAGTATTCCACACACGATGACGTGCTGGATGATATAAATGAAAGCCACGCTCTGTTGCGCGAATACGCTGATTAAAGTCTTCAAAACCGTTAATCGCTTTGGCGATATAATCACGAACGACATTGAAGTCTTCACTCATCGCTTGCCAAGGAATGGACGAATCAGCACCAAGCACGTGAGTGGCGATATCTGCCACAATTTGTGCTTCAGACTTCAGTGTATCGCTGACAGGCTTCAGGTTGCCTCGAGTGGGTACAATCTGACACATGGAGTCTTCAATCGTCGCAAACTGTTCACCTTTGGCGGTGATAATACGTTCGGTGCGACCTAGGCAAGGTAAAATCAGATTGTTCGCGCCCGGATACAGCATAGTTTCATTCAGCTTGGTGCCGACGAAAATATTAAGCTGAGTGGTTGTCAAAGCTTGTTGAATAGCAGTGGTATCTGGTGCTGCAACGGCATAATTTCCACCCATACCCATAAAGACTTTTAGCTTACCGGCAATCAATGCTTTCGCACCAGAGACCACATCAAAACCGTTTTCTTGCGGCATCGGACGTTCAAAAACGCGCTCAAGGCTGTCGAGTAGCTTTTGTGCAGGGCGCTCATGGATGCCCATGGTGCGGTCGCCCTGTACGTTAGAATGACCACGAACGGGAGACGCGCCTGCGCCATCAATACCAATCATACCCATCAATAGTAATAGGTTGGTAATCATCGCTACGTTGTCGTCGCCTTGAACGTGCTGAGTGATGCCCATACCCCACGTGCAAATGGTCGCAGGACTCGCCGCTACCAATTTTGCAATATTAATGATTTCCTCTTTACTGATACCAGACCCGCGTTCCACATCCGGCCATGATTGTTGGCGAAGCCACGCGTCGAGTGCCTCATATCCTGAGGTATGCTCATCGATAAAGCTGTGATTGATTTTATTGTTTTTAGTCAGCCACTTAGCGATACCAGTTAATAGTGCTGCATCGCCGCCGATCTGAATTTGAATGACCTCATCGACCATCTCATCACTTTGACCAGCTGCCATATGCGTGGACTTTTGCGGGTTTCTAAATTTACGTAAGCCTTGTTCGCGCATAGGGTTGATTGAGAGGATTCGACAGCCTTGCTCGTGAGCATGAGCAAGCATTTCAAGCATGCGCGGATGATTGGTCGCAGGATTTTGTCCAAACATCAATATCAGTTTGGCTTGCTCAAAGTCTTCCAATTTCACGGTCGCTTTGCCAATACCTAGTTGTCTACCTAGCATTACCGACGTTGGTTCGTGACACATATTGGAGCAATCTGGTAAATTATTGGTGCCAAAACAGCGCACAAACAGCTGATACATAAAGGCTGGCTCGTTAGTCACACGGCCTGAGGTATAAAATAGCGCCTCGTCTGGCGAATCAAGCTGTCCTAACTGCTCAGCGATACATTGATAAGCGGCGTCCCAAGAAATCGGTAAGTAGCGGTCTTGCGCGGCATCATAGTATAAAGGCTCTGATAAGCGACCACTATGCTCAAGCTCATAACCTGACCACCCTTGTAGTTCGGTGATGCTATGTCGCGCAAAAAACCGAGCATCGGCTTTTTTTGTCATGGTCTCACTGGCGATGACTTTGATGCCATTTTCACAGACATCAATGGCTTTATGTGACTTATGATCTGGCCAAGCGCAGCCGGGACAGTCAAATCCTCCATGAGGCTGATTGCTTTTGAATACACTCAAACCGCCTCGCAAAAAAGTTTGATAGTCCATCAGTTTACGAGTAGAGGAAATCAGCGCAGGCCAACCGGCAGCAGGATGGGAGTAGACAGGAATTTTGCGCATGACAAACCTCATAGTAAATGGCGGTAGCTAACTTTGATATACAACAACTATATAATGATGAGTAAGAAGTTTGTAGAAGCATTAACTATAGATAACAAAAAAACCTTTAAGAAAAATGTATTTTCTTAAAGGTTTGTCGTGTAAATGCTCACTCACAAGAGAGCGTAGAATGACGTCTTCTTAAGTGAAGTCCTCTTAAGTAAACTCTTCATAAATGCCGTCTTCTTAATATGTCAGTAACGTGCGTCTTTAGGTTTTTTACCATTTGGCCAATCATTGATCTTACCAGCAAAGTCAGGTCGCGGCTGATGAGTAAAGAAATGCGCCACATCGACGGCATCTTGATCGCTCAGCACATTGCCATGACCCCATAGCCCTTTGGTCTGAATACCCATCGGCATGTTGTATTTTACAAAGGCCGCCGCCTTATAAGTACGCGCCATACCAGCACCTATATTAAAGGACTCATCGCCCCATAGTGGTGGGAAGACGATATCGCCGCGCCTGTCTTTGAGGCCTTCGCCATTATCACCATGACAGGTCGCGCATTGAACTTTATAAATTTGTTCGCCGCGGACAGGGTCTGGAATCAATGACTCATCGACTTTACCCGCATTTTGGATATCGACCTTTTGCTCTTTCGGTGTATTTTGCGACAGCCATCTCATATAAGCCAACATTGCCAGCATTTCAGGTGACTCAGGTTTTAACGGTTTGCCATTCATTGAGCGCTGGAAGCAGCCATTAATACGTTTGGTTAAATCGACTTCCTTACCAGATCGTGGCATCACGCGCGGATAGAAATTATAACTATTGATGTACGGATCACCCAGTGGAATTTTACCTTGTGAAATATGGCAGCTGTTACAGTTCATTTGCGCGCCTACATGCTCTGGCAGTAAGCGCTTGGTTTCGTTTAATAAGCGTTTACCATAAAATATCTCATCAGCATTTGGCTCATCCAAGATAGCCGTATCTTGCGGCAGCACATAAGTACCGATATCTTCGTTGGCATCATCAGCGGTGACTAAGCCATACTCAGGCGCATTTTGCTCCACAGGCTCGGGCTGTGAGCAACCACTACTGATAGCAGCGACACTAAGCACTGAAGCAGTAAGGATAGCAGTGGTTAGGTTGCTCATATTGATTTTTTGAGAGATAACGCTAGCAATAGTAGGCAAGTTGAGTGGAGATTTTTTCATTATTTTGCTCCTTTTGTTTGCGCATCAATACTTAAGTCTGGGGCGATATCCGTACTGGTTTTTGGTTTTTTGGCGAGGAAAGCCCGCATTTTTACCACATCATTGATATCGATTTCGGGTGCTTGGTTGGTCCAGCTATTACGGACATAGTTGACCACTTCTGCCACATCCGCATCGCTAAGATTGCTGAATTCAGGCATAGTAAACGCCATACGATCATGTGGGGTTTCAGGCATACGACCACCGCTCAAGGTAATCTGTAGTACCGAATGGGCATTGTTAGAATAAACCGCACTATTGCCATCAAGCGCTGGGAAAATACGCGCGACTCCTTTACCATCGACACGGTGACAAATTTGGCAATATTCGGCGTACAAAATCGAACCGCGCGAATCATAGTCGCCATCTAGCAGTTTTTGCGTGGTGATGTCTTTTTTCGCAGGCAGAGTGGCTTCTTTGTTTGGCGCTGGTGTTAACGTTTTTAGATACGATGACATGGCGTTGATGTCGTAGTCGGTCATATACTGGGTGCTATGCTCAACCACTTCGGCCATGGCACCAAAGGCAGCAGTGGTATCAGTACGTCCGGTTTTAAAGAAACCATTTAGTTCTGAAACTGTCCAAGTGCCAAGTCCGCGATGCTCACCGCGGATACTTTTGGCGCGCCAACCATCGATGATGGCACCGCTCAAATACTTGTTAGAATCTGCATTACTTAGAGCGATTTCTTGAAAGCCAATACCGCGCCCAGTGTGACAAGAGCCGCAGTGCCCAGGACCTTCGATTAAGTATTGACCACGAGTTAATAGGGCGTCGTCTGTCTCAGGGACAAAGTCACGCTTGCGATCAAATAAGACCTGCCAGTATGCCAAGGGCCAGCGCCAGTTTGCTATGGGGGGTAGCTCGCTTTTTAGATTGGCTTGTTTAACGGCTTTGACATCGGACATAAAGAAGGCGTACATCGCGGCTAAGTCTTCGTCTGGCATGAGCTGGTAAGATGGGTACGGCATAGCAGGGTATAAGGCTTTATTATCACTGCGTACCCCATGCTTAACGGCATTTTTAAAGTCGTCGAAACTATAGTTGCCGATGCCAGTCTCTTTATCGGGTGTGATATTGGTTGAATAAATCGCCCCAAGCGGCGTTAGCATAGGCAGGCCACCCGCATAAGTCTCGCCATCGAGTGTGGTATGACAAGCGACACAGTCAGCGGTGCGTGCGATATATTCACCCTGCTTGATGAGAGCAGGATCAGTGATATTGACCTCGATATTGCTACTGTTGGTGCGCATATTTGGCAGTAATTGCCCAATAATAAAGGCAACCACCAGCCCGATGATGGCTGCTATTATTATAATCAGTGGCCACTTTTTCATAAGCCCGCCCTCCATAAGATATTTTTACCAAGCTTATAATTCATCACTCATATTTCATGAGGCGTATTAATCATCCATATTGAAATCGAATATTTGTGATTTAAGCTCAGCGAATTAAAAGTTACACGACTGTCATCTAGTATAGGGTAGCGGGTAATATTGTGATATTGTGGAAAACCACATTATAATTAAGGTTTTTACTTATAATGTGCGTTTGCTAGGTCAAATATAAGGCTAGGTGTATGCATAAAAAGTCGAAAATTTGGGCTGCTTTAAAGACTTGTTTTATTATCGTTGTAGCCTCGGCTGCTTGGTTAACGCTATCTAAGGCAACCGCACAGACCTACTATTTGGGTGTGCTGGCACCTCAAGGCGAGACAGCCGCGCAAAATCGCTGGCAGCCGTGGCTTGACGAGCTTAATGATCAGTTATCAGATGACACCGTGATATTGGTACCTTTGGCGCTGGAGAATTGGCAACAGCAAATAGAAGCACAGCAGTTTGCGCTAGTGCTTGGCCCGCAAGTACAGTTTATAAAAATGAATACCATCAGGTGGCGCTGGCTGGCTACCTTACAAACAGATACGGCTCAATTAAATAGCAATGCGCCAAACGCTCGTGATAAAAGTTCTCGTGATAAAAGATTTAGTAATCAAGGATTTGATGCTGAGGGTTTTAATGGGCAAAAATCGCAAAATCAGCTTTCGACGACAGTCACCCTAGCCAATGAATTTAATAAACTAAATGAACATACGCCATTAAAACAGCCCAGTGCGATGGAAGAGGTCGCCAGTGCTTTATGGGTTGCTGCCGACAGTGATATTTATCGTTTGCAGGATTTGGAGCAACGTCATATTGCTGCCGTCGACACTGCCGCATTTGGCGGTTATTTATTGGGCGCGCATTTATTACAGCAAAATGGCATCACACCAAATCATTACCAAACACAGTTTGTCGGTTATCCGATAGAGCGCACTTTGCATGCCTTGGCTAGCGGCAAGGTAGATGCTGCCATTACACCGCTTTGTCTGATGGAGGAGATGGCAAGGCGCGGTCAAATCAATGACAAGCAATACCGTCTCATTCATCCAGTCGCCACTGTATCTAGCTGCCATTCTTCAACGAAAATATATCCAAATTGGACATTGGCAGCGACCGAACAAGCGCCAGATGCTTTGGTGCGCCAGATCAATCAAAATTTATTTGGCAAGAGTCAAGCAGAGCAGCGTTGGCTGCCAGCAGAATCGAGTAGTGATGCTGAGCGCATCCTTTATGAGATGAATCGCCATCCCGCCCAAAAGCAGCTGAGTGCGCATATGATCGACTGGATAAAGGCGCATCGATTATGGATGGCTGTGATTATTTTGGTTATCCTGATATCGACAGTAAATTATGCTTGGATGAGCTGGCTGGCATGGCGGCGGCAAAAAAAGATAGTGCGGCAAAATAGACTAATCCGTGATTATGATCAGCAGTTACACCAATCAGAGCGCTTTGCGGTCATCGGTGAGATGAGCGGTGCTATCGCTCATGAAATCAATCAACCGCTAGCAACCATTCAAAATTATGCGCAAGGGTTATTGATACGTAGTCAACAAGCGCAGTCATCCAAAAAGATGGTCGAGACAGCGTCACCTGATAATGCAGCGACAGAGAATGCTCTGCAGCAGATTGTATATGAAACAGAACGCGTCGCTGCTGTGGTGACTAATATCCGCCGCTGGGCTGGACGGTCGCAAGCAAATGAAACTCGTGTCAATATCGCAGCCACCTATCAACAGTGTATCCTATTATTGGGTGAGCAAGCCGCAGGTATCAATTTTTGGCTGGCAAGTGATTATCAGCATTTAACCTTGCCAAATTTACTATTAGATCAGTTACTGATAAATGGCGTAACCAATGCTGCGCAGCAAGGGGCGACCCATATCATGCTACGCTGTCAGGCAGAGAGGTATAATAATAAGCAATGGTTGGTATTGCATCTAAGCGATGATGCTGGCGGCTTTGACCAAGCCCAGCTTAAAGCACGGCACCTACCAGAGAGCCTACCCAGTCAATATGCTACCCAGTCTACAAAAGCAGATGGCCTAGGATTAGGGCTGATGATATGTCAGCGTTTATGCAAGTCACAGGGCGGTATGGTGCAGCTAAACAATATTGATACCGAACATGAAATGGAGAAAGTTTATCAAGTAGCGAGTAATGAGCCGCGACGCTTTAAACGTGCCTTAAATGGTAAAATCCAGCTGCTACAAACCAATGCTAACTATCATCTGTCAAACACGGTGGGCGCACAAATATCTTTTTATCTGCCATTATCTTTAGCGAATAATAACGACAAACTTTAATGAATATCAATAATGTATTTAGCCATAAGGTCACATATGACGTCTAATCAACACTCAAATGAGCCTACGTGCTGGCAAGATAAAAACAGTCATCTGTCTGACGATTTATCAGGCATTACGCCAGAATCGCTTATCATTCATATCATTGATGACGAAGAAAGTGTGCGCATGTCCTGTGATTTTTTGATTAGCAGCTTAGGTCTGTCAACCCAAGTGTGGGCAAGTGCGCTGACTTTTTTACAACAAGTCAGTATCTATCGCCCAGCAGTGATAGTTAGTGACTTGATGATGCCAGAGATGAGTGGTCAAGCGCTACAAGTGCATCTCAGTAAACATGATAGTCCCATAGCGCTAATAGCATTAACCGGAAATGGCGAGATTGCTGATGCTGTCAATATGCTCAAACAAGGTGCGGCTGACTATCTGGAAAAACCGGTTAATAGCCGCCTTCTACAAGAAGCACTTGTGCGTGCGCAAGAGCTCTCTTTAAAACGCGCCAAGCTTTATGATATTAAAAAGCTCTATGCACAGCTGACTGATAAAGAAAAGCAGGTTGCCAATGAATTGTTAGAAGGTAATCTGAATAAAAATATCGCTGATCATTTAGACGTTTCCGTCCGTACGGTAGAGGTGCATCGTTCACAAGTGATGAAAAAAATGCAGTCACAACATGTCAGTGAGTTGATTCAAAAGTTGGTTATGCTTGATGCTTAAAAATTAAGACAGTCGTATCAATTAAAACAGTCATAAAAAAACGCCTGCTATTAAACAGACGTTCTATTTTTTCAAGAGTTGAAGAATTTTGCTAAGTTATTTAACTCAATATCAAGCTATCATCTTCGACTTTTTCGCCGCGAGTTTGCTCAAACATATCAAGTAAGTCATGTACAGTCATGCCTTGACGTTTATCGCCAGCCACATCTAACACCACTTGTCCTTGATGTAACATCACCGTTCTGGTGCCATGTGCCAATGCCTGCTGCATTGAGTGCGTGACCATCATGGTAGTGAGCTGGTTGTCCGTCACAATCTTATCGGTCAGTTCTAAAACAAAGGCAGCAGTTTTAGGGTCAAGGGCAGCAGTGTGCTCATCAAGCAATAGAATTTTAGAAGGTTGTAGTGAAGCCATCAGCAGACTCACTGCCTGACGCTGACCGCCAGATAACAGACCCATACGGTCGGTCAGACGATTTTCTAGACCCAGTTTTAATACTGACAATTTTTCGCGAAATAAATCACGGTTATTTTGGTTGAGTGCAAAGCTCAAACCACGTTTGCCGCCGCGCTTATAAGCCAGCGCCATGTTTTCTTCAATGGTTAATGCCTCACAAGTTCCCGCCATCGGATCTTGGAAGACACGAGCCACCCAATGGGCGCGTTGGTGCGCGGTCTTTTTGGTGACATCAATGCCATTTAATAAGATTGAACCACTATCGACGCGCGTGGTACCACTGACCGCATTTAAAAAGGTTGATTTACCCGCGCCATTGGTACCGATGACGGTGACAAATTCACCATCAGCGATATTGAGGTTGATACCGCGTAGGGCAGGGTTTTCAATGGGCGTTCCAGGATTAAAGGTCAACCGCAAATCTGTAGCTTGCATCATAATAATTATTCCTTATGGTTGCACATTGACATTAAGCCCGAACTTTACGACTTAAAAATTTATTTTTAGCTTTTGGCAATACCAAGGCAAACACGACGAGTAGCGCTGTAATCAAGTTTAAATCTTGCGGGCCAAAGCCGATACTACGTAGCGTATCGCTCGATAGCGCTACCTGAATAAATAACTTGTACAGCACCGCACCGACAACCACAGCAAAGGTAATCAGCCAAATACGCTTGGCAGGAATGATGGTTTCACCGATGATGACCGCTGCCAGACCAATGACAATGGTACCGATACCGATCGAGATATCTGCGCCACCTTGGGTCTGCACAAACAATGCACCTGCTAAAGCAATCAAACCGTTAGAAATCGCCATACCAATGATGGTCATCCATGAGGTATTGATGCCTTGCGCCTGTGCCATTCTGAGGTTAGAGCCCGTCGCCCGCATCGAAAGACCCGTTTCGGTACTATAAAACCAGTTTAAAAATAACATGGCCAGTAGCACGACGAGACCAATAATTAGGCAGCGCATCCAATAGCCGTTGCCATCAGTGACCAAGGTGCTAAAGACCGTGGTTTCACCCAATAATGGCAAGTTCGGCGCACCCATAATCCGCAAGTTGATTGAATATAGCGCGACCATCACCAAGATACTGGCAAGCAATTGCAGGATGCCAAGTTTGACGTGTAGCCATGCCGTGATAATACCAGCGACTGAACCTGCCAACATACCAAAAGCGCAGGCAAGCCATGGGTTAATACCAGCGATGATAGAAATACCAGCGACAGCGCCACCTAGTGGAAAACTACCGTCAGCGGTCAAGTCGGGGAAGTCGAGGGTGCGAAATGAGATCAGCACACCAAGTGCTACTAGGCCATAAATCAGACCGCTTTCAAGTGCACCAAAAAAAGCAATTAAAGACATAAGAGATCAGTAAGTCATAACCAAGCGTTTAACAACTAACGTTTTAGTATTAATTCATAGAATAAATGCGTGATATAGACCAGCGCTGTCTCATCTATACGTTAATTTTAGCTAAACGACTAAGCGGTGAATTTAACAGATTAAACAATCTGCGGTTAGGGTAAACCAAAACATGTCACGATTAACAGCTATCATAAGCTACCTTGGTTCAAAGCTTTGATTAAAAATAGGGCAAATTTAGAAACGATGCAAATAGTTTATATTTAATCAATGTTGTTTAAATAAGAAGCCCAGCCTACTGATTCATAGCTGGGTTTCTGATGTTAAACATTTAGCCTCATCGCATAAAGGTAGATAACAGCTGACACCAAATTCATCAAACTCGGCATCTACCTTATGACAGCTGTAATGAGCTAACTGTAAAAGTGCGTTATTCTACCACTTCTTTTGCTTTATCGATAACCGCTTGTGACAAAGTAATGCCTTCTTCTTTGGCATGCTTTGGACTAACGTATAGATCCAACATTTGCGGAGTATAGACGGGAATAGCCCCTGCTTTTTCACCATTTAAAATACGTACAACGATTTTGCCTGTTTCGCGACCGAGCTCGTAGTAATTCACGCCCAATGCGGCAACTGCACCACGCTCCACTGAGCTGGTGTCAGACGCAATCAGTGGGATTTTGCTCTCTTTAGCGACTTGATATAGTGATTCGTAAGCCGATACGACGTTATTATCGGTTGATGTATAGATCATATCAACCTTACCTTCGAGGCTACGTGCTGCCATCGCAATATCAGTACTACGCTGGGCAGGCGCTTCGAGTACATTGATACCTAGTGGTGTCAGTTTCTCTTTCAGGTTTTTTAAGATAATCGTTGAGTTGACTTCGCCTGGGCTATAAACATAGCCGACATTTTTTAGACTAGGAATGATTTGACGCATCAATTCAATTTGTGGCTCATAAGGCAGTGCATCAGAGCCGCCAGTGACATTGGTGCCAGAGCCATCTAGTTTTGTCACTAGTTTGGCGGCAACTGGGTCAGTGACTGCTGAAAATACTAAAGGAATACTGCTAGTGGCAGCAGCTACAGACTGCGCTGATGGAGTACCAATCGCAACGATAACGTCTGAATTGTCTGCGACGAATTGCTTAGCAATCTGACCCGCAGTGGCCGTGTTCCCCTGTGCGCTTTGGAAATTAACCGTTAAGTTTTCACCATCTTTAAAACCAGCTTCATTAAGCTCGTCGATAACGCCCTTACGGACGTCATCAAGCGCTGGATGTTCGACGATAGCTGTAATGGCAACGGTCTTCATCGCTGTGGCTGCATCGCCAGTAGCAGCTGCATCAGTGGTGCTGGTATCTTGTGCTGATTGATTGCAGCCCGTCAAGATAGCAGTACAAACGCCACCTAATAATAGTGCTTTGCTAAAGTTAAAATGACCAAAACGATTCTGATACAACATGGGTCTCACTCCTGAAAATAATAATGTGTCCGTACATTATTTAATAGATGGATAAAGGGTAAAGCAGCTATCTATATAGAGAGCTAAAATATCATGAGCTAAAGATTATTTGCTGGCATTTTGCGCTTTTTTATCGACATTAATAGCATTTTTTAGCAGCTCATCAGTCAGGCTTACGCCTTGTTCAGCCGCATGTTTTGGGCTTGCATATAAGGTTAAGGTATTCATTACTTCAGGCTTAATCGTATTGACTGCCTCGCCATTGAGTACACGATACACCATTTTGCCAGTGGTACGACCAAAGTCATAATCATTGACACCAAGCGCCGCAGTCGCACCGCGTCTTACGCTAAATTCGTCTGAGGCAATGACGGGGATATCAAGCTCATTGGCAGCACCTGCCATCGCTTCAAAGGCGGATACAACGTTGTTATCTAGTGAGGTATAAATCACATCAACGCGACCAGCAAGGCTACGAGTCGCCATGGCCACATCAGTGGGACGATTGGCGGTTACGTCTAATATTTTAAGTCCACGTGCAGGCGCGGCTTTTTTTAGTTGATTGAGTACCACCACCGAATTGACCTCACCTGGGCTATAAACATAACCAATGGTTTTTGCATTGGGCACAATTTTTTGAATATTGTCCAATTGCGGCTCGATAGGTAGCTCACTAGACAGTCCTGTTACATTAGATTGGATAGGCACATTGTTTTCGTTAATGAGCTTCGCCGCTACAGGGTCTGAGATAGCCGTATAAATAACCGGAACTGTCTTAGTTGACGCAACGATAGACTGAGCTGATGGCGTTGAGATTGCCACGATGGCATCTGGGTTGTCTCCTGCAAACTGCTTAGCAATCTGACCTGCTGTCGCTGTATTGCCTTGAGCACTTTGAAAATTAATGGTTAGATTTTGGCCTTCAACATAGCCATTATCTGCCAACTCATCAATAATGCCGCGGCGCATCGCATCTAGCGAAGGATGTTCGACAATTTGCGTGATGGCTAATGTCTTGGCAGGCTTATCAGAATCTGCGGCAGTACTTGTATCTGACGTTGCGGCAGTGTCGTTCGTGTTTGAGCAGCCAATTAATCCAAGCGCGGCGCTCATAGCAGCACCGAATAGGCTGAAGCGTAAAGTAGTAGCAAAGGTCATTTTATTGGGGCTCATAGGTTAGAGAGTGCAGGTTACCCGAGTCAATGTTATGTGCATGCTGAGATAACGGGCTAACATCAAAGTAATCAATCCATTGATCATTACGTTCATATTATGACAGTAATGTAACTTATGGCAATAAGAAATTAAAACGCGTTTGTCATTGTCTCTATTAAGGAGGTAATAAGTCAATTTTTGTCGATATTATCGTTTTTGTGATGACTGGTTTTTATTATTTACTGTCTATGGATTTTGGATAATAAAAAAGATGCCATAGGGGCATCTTTTTTATTTAATAAGCGCTGCTAGGGCGTGTTCTCATTTTTATCACCATTTAGGTGCTTTCGTTCAGATTGAGGGCATGCCTTAGTTCAGATAACCTATTTTAAGTAAATCTATCTTAGGCGAGCACATCCCCAATAACGCAGTTATCAGGCAATGTTACCACCGTCAGCTGGATTTTTGGATTGCCAGTTGATAGCACCATACCTTCTGAGACACCAAACTTCATCTTGCGCGGGGCAAGATTGGTGACGCAAATCACTTTTTTATCAAGCAATTGCTCCGGCTCATAAAACTTACGGATACCGCTGAACACATTGCGCGGCTTATCTTCGCCAACATCCAAGGTAAATTGTAAAAGTTTATCTGCGCCTTCGACATGGTTGCAGGCCAAAACGTGTGCCACTTTCATCTCGACTTTGGCAAAATCTTCAATACCAATATAGTTAGTTTGTTCGGCATCTGTATTAGCATCTGTCACTGCTGCCGATGCATTTTTGGCCGCTGACTTACTGTCTTTGGTCGTGGTAGGCGCATCGGCTTGCGTCAATGACGCTTTAGAGTCTTCTACCATAGCTTCAATATCTTTTTCTTCAATACGCTGCATTAAAGGTTTGAATTTATTGATTTTATGACCAAGTAGCCATTGATTTCGGCTAGCAAAGCTTAGATCGTCAATGTTCAAGAACTCTTTGGTATTGGCTGTCAGCTCAGGTAGCACTGGTGCAAGATAAACCATCAATTGACGGAAAATATTAATAGCGACTGAGCAGACATCTTGAACTTCTTGTTCAGTACCCTCCAATTTCGCGAGTGACCACGGTTTTTTGGCGTCGATATACTCGTTGGCTTTGTCGGCACATTGCATGATGAGACGCATGGCACGCGAGAACTCACGATTTTCGTAAGCGGCAGCAATTTCATCGCCCGTTTTGGTAATGTCTTCCAGTAGCTCTGATTCTACGCAAACCTCTGACAGCATGCCGTCGTATTTCTTCACTAAGAACCCAGCGCTGCGACTGGCGATATTGACCACTTTACCGACTAAGTCAGAGTTGACCTTTTGCATAAAGTCTTCTAAATCTAAGTTAATGTCTTCAACTTTGTCAGACAATTTGCTGGCGAAGTAATAACGTAAGTATTCAGGGTGCAAATGCTCAGCATAAGTCTCGGCCTTGATGAAAGTGCCGCGTGACTTACTCATTTTTTCGCCATTGACCATCAAGAAACCATGAGCAAAGACGCCCGTTGGCGTACGCAATTCGCTACCAGCTAGCATCGCTGGCCAAAACAAGGCATGGAAGTAAACGATGTCTTTACCGATGAAATGATACACTTCGGTTTTATGCTCGTTTTCTTGCATCCAATAACGGTCGAAATCAAGGGCATTCTCGGTGCCTGCGCGCTTATCGCATAGGTTCTTGAAGCTCGCCATGTAACCGACTGGCGCATCTAGCCATACATAAAAATATTTGTCTGGCTCATCGCTTGGGGTGTCTGGAATTTGAAAGCCGAAATAAGGCGCATCACGCGAGATATCCCACGTCGCCAGACCTGCTTCAAACCACTCTTGTAGTTTGTTGGCGACTGAGGTTTGTAGACGATTATCACTACGCGTCCAATCCTTTAAGAATTGCTCAAATTCAGGCAAATTAAAGAAGTAATGCTTGGACGTTTTTAGAATAGGCGTGGCATCTGATAATGTTGAATGCGGGTCTTTTAAGTCTGTTGCATCATAAGTGGTGCCGCATACTTCGCAATTATCACCGTATTGGTCTGGCGAATCACATTCAGGGCAAGTGCCTTTGACAAAGCGATCCGCTAAAAACAACTGTTTTTCAGGGTCAAATAATTGCTCGACATCTTTTGTACTAATATGACCGGCGTCATTCAAACGACGATAGATCAGCTCAGAAAAATGCTTATTTTCTTCTGAATGGGTGGAGTGATAATTGTCAAAGTTAATCAAGAATTTAGCAAAATCCGCTTCGTGTGAGGCTTTAACTGAGGCAATTTGCTCTTCTGGCGTGACGCCATTAGCTTCTGCTTTGAGCATGATTGCCGTACCGTGTGCATCATCCGCGCAGACATAGGTGACCTGATGGCCTTGCGCTTTCATCGCGCGTACCCAAATGTCGGTCTGAATATATTCTACAAGATGCCCCAAATGGATATAGCCATTGGCGTAGGGCAGCGCACTAGTTACTAGAATCTCACGCACAAAATCACCTATATTTTTATATAAACGGGTTAGTTATCAAATGTCCTAAGCGGTTTATGCTTATTGGACACGATATTATCAAGACCAAAAATTTCCAAAAATAAGAAAAATTCAAAAAGTGTGCCTATGATACCGTAATTCAGATAAATTTGTGATATTCCTTAGTAATTAATACAGTAACTAATAAAGCGCTTAACTCTATACGGTATATAGAGTATCACTCAATTCTGAGAGATAAATAGTCAGTTGTATTTAGAAGTGATAATGAGAAAGCGTCCATAAAAAACCCACTAAGCAAGTTGCCGAGTGGGTTTTTATTTACGTGTTATCCGCTTAGGTATTCATAGTCGATACTGATAAATGATTCAAATTCTAATGCCTCCTAGAATGAGCCAAACATCGTCCCTAAAGTGATAACGGCGACCACAGCAATGAGTGGAATCACCATCGTGACCATGGCGACGTTTAGATAAGACTGTTTATGGGTCAAACCACAAATCGCGAGTAACGTGATGACCGCACCACTGTGTGGCAAGGTATCCAGACCACCCGCTGCCATCACAGCAACACGGTGCATGAGTTCTGGGTCAATACCCGCTGCGAGCGCCATTCTTAAATAGTCTGCACCCAACGTCGAGAGGGCAATACTTAAACCACCAGACGATGAGCCAGTAATACCAGCTAACGTGGTCATCGCGACGGCTTCCGAAATTAAAGGATTATCAGGTGTTAGATTTAAAATGCTGTCACGAATGATAAGAAAGCCTGCCAGCGAGGCGATAACCGCGCCGTATCCTACTTCTGAGGCGGTGTTAAAAATCGGTAACATCGAATCATAAGTACCACGGTTGATGGTTTTTTGTAGGTTATTCCAATGACCGATACGTAGCACAATTAAAACGATACAAGCCACGACTAACGAGATGATAATTGACCATAAACCCAGTGAGCCTGCGATATTCAGCTCTGGAAATTGGGTTTGCAAGCCGCTAAAATCCATTGATGGAAAGACAGCGTAAGTTAATACAGCATTTAAACCAATGACCAGTATCAGCGGAATCATAGCAATAGTAAATGAGGTATGATGCGTACTGAGCGTGTCATTTTCTTTTTTGATTGCGCCAACGCCTCCTACATCTTCTTCGTCATGCTGACCATAGCCTTCACCTGCGGCATTGGCTTTTCTGGCTCGTGACTGTAGCCACAACCAACCACAGATGAACATGATGGTACCGCCAATAATACCCAAAATAGGCGCGGCAAAGACATTGGTATTATAGTAAGGAATCGGAATGGCATTTTGAATGGCAGGCGTACCTGGCAATGCTGTCATCGTAAACGTAAACGACCCTAGAGCAATTGCTGCTGGAATCAAGCGTTTTGGAACATCAGCCGCCTTAAACAAGTCTTTGGCGATGGGATAAATGGCAAAGGCCACAACAAACAACGATACGCCGCCGTAGGTCAAAATGGCACAGACCAAAATCACCGCGAGTATGGCTTTGCTAGCACCGAGCTTTGCGACGACGGTATTGGCAATTGCGGTCGCCGCACCAGAGTCTGCCATCAAACGCCCAAATAGTGCACCCAGCAAGAATATAGGGAAAAACTTAAGTAAAAATCCACTTAGCGCCCCCATAAAAACATCAGTATAGGCAGGAATTGTGCTTAAAAAATCACCTGACAGTAAGACTGCTAATGTCGCCATAATCGGTGCTAATATCAGCACGGAATAACCGCGATAAGCAAAAAACATCAATAATAATAAAGTAATGACAATAGCAAAGGTACTAAACATGATCGCCCTCCTTGGCAAAATTAAGGCAGCGAGTATGCAGAACGTATTGATATTGGTCAATAAAATCACTCAAAATATGGAATATTTGATATGTTATTAAACATCAATCTGTCTTAATAAGATATTGACCTACCATATATGCCGCTACTGCGCTGGCTTGTATGTTCTTACGGTTATTCTCTTCTCGCTACGAGAATAATATGTTAAGTTAGCACAAGATTTTTAATTATGATATATCGATAGAAATTGTATTAATATAAATATGGAAATATTGAGTGATGTTACCTACTCATAATCATTGATGATAGAAGTTAATAACAAAAAATAGACTTGCAAGGAGATAAGCATGAGTCAATCAAAAGTATATAGCAGTGCCGAAGAAGCACTGAAAGGTATCGTCAGCGATGGACAAACACTCGCTATCGGTGGTTTTGGTCTGTGCGGGATTCCTGAAGCGTTAATCGCCGCATTGCGTGATAGTGGTGTTAAAGAGTTAACTTGCATCAGTAATAACGCTGGGGTCGATGATTTTGGTTTGGGATTACTATTACAAACGCGGCAGATTAAAAAAATGATTTCATCCTATGTGGGTGAAAATAAAGAATTTGAGCGTCAATACTTGGCAGGCGAGTTAGAAGTTGAATTAACGCCGCAAGGTACCTTGGCTGAAAAATTACGTTCAGGTGGTGCTGGTATTCCTGCCTTCTACACCGCAACTGGCGTCGGCACACTGGTCGCTGAAGGCAAAGAGACGCGTGATTTTGATGGTCGCACTTATATACTTGAGCATTCATTGCGCGCTGATGTGTCATTAATAAAAGCGCAAAAAGCGGACAAAGCGGGTAACTTAATCTTTAACAAGACTGCGCGTAACTTCAATCCAGATTGCGCCATGGCAGGAAAAATTACCATCGTTGAAGTCGAAGAAATCGTAGAGACAGGCACCTTTGATCCTGATGAAGTGCATCTGCCGGGTATTTTTGTGCAGCGTATCGTCTTGAATAGTAATCCTGAAAAGCGTATTGAAAAAACCACGACTAAAGCTGTTGAAAGCAATTAATTAAAGGCTTTATAGAAAAATTTTTAAAATATTAAATTAATAACAGAATATCGTAATACTATTCCTAAAAATTTGGGTAGCAAGGCAAACGAGTGAAAGTGCTATATTTAGTAGACGAAGCGAGTTTGACACCGCTAATCATATTTTTTGGGGTAGTTATAAAAATAAGGAAGTTACCATGGCATGGACAAGAGAGCAGATGGCACAGCGTGCCGCAAAAGAATTAGAAGATGGCTATTATGTAAACCTAGGTATTGGGCTACCCACCTTAGTTGCTAATTATATTCCTGAAGATGTAGATGTTTGGCTACAGTCAGAAAATGGTCTATTAGGTATTGGCGAGTTTCCAACGGCGGATAACGTCGATGCGGATTTGATCAACGCTGGTAAACAGACCGTGACCGCAGAGGCGGGCGCCAGTTATTTTAGTAGTTCAGAGTCATTTGCGATGATTCGCGGTGGTCATGTCAACCTGGCGATATTGGGTGCGATGGAAGTGTCAGAAAAAGGCGATTTAGCCAACTGGATGATTCCCAAAAAAATGGTCAAAGGCATGGGTGGCGCAATGGATCTAGTCGCTGGTGTGCAGCGCGTGATTGTATTGATGGAGCAGGTCAACAAACACGGTGAGCCAAAAATTCTTGCTAATTGCGAGCTGCCATTGACAGGTAAAGGGGTGGTTGATCGTATTATTACTGAGCTTGCCGTACTCGATGTGACGGACAATGGATTGAAACTGGTTGAGCTGGCAGATGGCGTTAGCTTTGATGAGCTACAAGAAAAGACGCCAGTGAGCATTGCTCAATAGCTGTGATACATTACCTGATAGTGTAAAGGCTGCGTAATACTTTATTTGATAGCCACTAGATTTTAGTGGCTTATTTACTGGTTTACCTCATAACTTCATATCATTACCCATTATTAAGGACAATATATGGCGACCCAATTACAACAGGATTTGACGGGCAAAGTGGCATTAGTCACTGGCGCTGCCAGTGGTATCGGACGTAATATCGCTGAGACTTATGCGAAGGCAGGCGCGGCGGTTGGTATTGCTGATATTAATCTTGCAGCCGCCCAGAAAACGGTCGATGCTATCGAAGCGCTAGGCGGGCGTGCACTTGCCATTGCCATGGATGTAACGTCTGAAGATGCCGTAAATAATGGTGTGCAGCAGCTTGTTGATACCTTTGGCAGTATTGATATCTTGGTCTCTAATGCTGGTATTCAGATTATCGACCCAATCAACAAAATGGCGTTTGATGATTGGAAAAAAATGCTCGCCATTCATTTAGATGGCGCATTTTTAACCACTAAAGCGGCGGTACAGCACATGTATAAGGATGACAAGGGCGGTACGGTTATCTATATGGGCTCAGTACATTCGCATGAGGCATCAATGTTTAAGGCGCCTTACGTCACGGCGAAACACGGTCTACTTGGGCTGTGCCGTGTATTGGCAAAAGAAGGCGCTGAGCATAATGTACGCTCGCATGTGATTTGCCCAGGGTTTGTCAAAACGCCGTTGGTCGAAAAACAAATCCCGCAACAAGCTGCTGAAAAAGGTATCAGTGAAGAATCTGTAGTCAATGATATTATGCTGGTGAATACGGTAGATAAAGAATTCACGGCCGTTGATGATATTGCCCAATTGGCATTATTTTTAGCAGCATTCCCGAGCAATGTATTCACAGGTCAGTCTATCGTTGCCAGTCATGGTTGGTTTATGAATTAACTGAGTGGTGAATTAATGGGTTTGCGGGCTGTTTGATTGGTTTAAGAATCATTGGCTTGCTAATAAAAGACCAATCCATTAGCATCTGGTTTTATATTAATTTGAGCCAATTAGATTGGCTCTTTTTTATGAGCGCTTGAATACCGTTTCGGGTCGCACAGAGTAAAGATAATGAATAATAAAGATTTTGCAGCAAAGTTAAACTGTGCGATCGAACAGCAGAAGTTTGAGTAATCAGTTAATCAATTCCAAGACTAGCGACCCATTGATATTGCTGATGTTCTGGCACTCATGGAGCCAAATCTTGCTTGGCAGCTATTGGAACGGCTGCCAAATCGTTCTACGGTATTTTCTTACCTAGAGGGGGATATTCAGGTCGCGATGGCACATGAGTTTCCGCGCGCAAACCTAGCAAAGATAGTAGGCGAGATGCCTGCAGATGAGCGTACCGACTTATATAAGCACCTAAGTCAGGACAGCGGGATGCTTTGTTACCAGCATTGGCACAGGCACAACGTGAAGATATTCGTAAGTTATCTGCCTATGAGGAGCGCACTGCTGGTGCGTTGATGACGTCTGATTATGCGACTATTGCCTTGCCGATTACCGATGATAGTGGTGCTTTGGTCGGTATTGTTACCCACGATGATGCGATGGACGTCGCCAGTGATGAGGCTACCGATGATTTCCATAAGTCGGGCGGTGTCTCGACCATGGTAGGCAAATTAAAAGACGTCAGCATTCGAGTGTTATACCGTAAGCGGGTGTTTTGGTTGGTGTTCTTAGTATTTGGTAATTTACTCTCAGGGTTAAGTATTTCCAATTTTGAAGATGTGATTGCAGCTAAGTTGGTATTGGTGTTCTTTTTACCTTTATTAGTCGACAGTGGCGGTAACGCTGGCTCGCAGTCAGCGACTTTGATGGTGAGAGCTTTGGCGACTGGTGATGTGGTCATGCGCGACTGGTTTTCATTGTTGGGTCGAGAAGCGCTAGTTGCGTTGATGCTTGGGGCTACGATGGCTGTTGCTATCTCAATCATCGGTTATGTACGTGGTGATGCCGTGGTATCGTTAGTGCTGGCACTGAGTATGATGTCTGTGGTGATGATTGGTATGAGCCTACCTTTTGTGCTTAATAAATTAGGTTTTGATCCTGCCACTGCCAGTGCACCTTTGATTACTTCTGTTTGTGATGCGTCAGGTGTGCTGATTTATTTGTTTGTTGCTTCACAGTTTTTGTCTATAGGTTAAAGTAAAACTGCTTAAAAGATAGTAATCATTATATAGATATTAGCCTTATAGGCCACCTTCTATAAAGCTTAATCCCACTATCGTTGTGGTTTTTTTATATGGGCAATTCAGCTACACTGTCACTATAAAAGGTTTGGCTAAAATGCTCATGAGCTATACTGTTTACGCTATTTACGACAGTATTCACTGAGTTTTTGCCATGCCCACCCACTTGTATAGGAAGTAATGGTCGCTATGTTTAACTTTATGAAGAAAACCTCCACCAAAAAACCAGAAACACCAGAGCAGCGGGCAGAGCGCGATAGTGCTGTGGACAAAGTGCTGCTGGGTTACGAAGTAGGTACTGTCAGCATTGCCACCATGGTAACGGGGCTTGAGCGCGATGGTGACCAGCTCACCTTAGACTTGCGTCTACCCGTAAATAGTAATCCTGAAATCATCCAACAAGAGCTTGGGCAACTGCTACATCCGCATGGTATCAAGACTATTCACATGAATGTTCGTTTGCCAGCACCAGCGAAAGGGACAGGATCAAGCTTACCGAAGGCAATGCCCAAGACCACCAATGCAATGGATAGTCAAAGTCAGTCGTCAGAAACAGCTGATAGTAAGACGGCTGATGCCGAACCGCCGATTACCAAAGCAGCGCCGACACAAGCGTCACTTGCCGCGCATCCACGCATTCGCCATATTATCGTCGTAGCATCAGGTAAAGGTGGCGTTGGTAAATCCACCACCACGGTCAACATTGCTTTGGCATTACAAAAGCTAGGCAACCGTGTTGGCGTACTGGATGCCGATATTTATGGTCCTAGTATGCCAACGATGCTGGGCGTCGATAATATCAAACCTGAGCTGGAAAATGAGCAGTTTGTTCCTATCAATGCGCATGGTATGGCGATGCTATCGATTGGTAGCTTGCTCGATGGTGACAATACGCCTGTCGCGTGGCGTGGACCAAAAGCCACTGGTGCGCTGATGCAGTTGTATAACCAAACCAATTGGCCGCAGCTGGATTACTTAGTGATTGATATGCCACCAGGTACGGGAGATATTCAGTTGACACTAGCGCAGCGTATTCCAGTGACGGGTGCCGTGATTGTTACGACGCCGCAGCACGTTGCACTACTTGATGCGCAAAAAGGTATTGAGATGTTTAATAAAACCAACATTCCAGTACTTGGTGTGGTTGAAAACATGGCGCTGCATACCTGTAGTAACTGTAATCATACCGAAGCTATCTTTGGCACAGGTGGTGGAGAGAAAATCGCTGAACAATATCGGGTGCCGCTATTAGGGCAGCTGCCACTTGCCAGTGGAATTCGTGCACAAGTGGATAAAGGTGAGCCAAGCGTCTTAGCGGATGATGAATTTGCGCCGTACTATCTCAGTATTGCTAAAAATATCGAAGCCAATATTAATAAATTTGCCAAGCCTATCGATGATAAGCGTATTTTTTAATAGTTTTTAATTGCTTCTAGTAATAGTTAAATAGCCTAAGCAAATAAAATTGAAGGGCTTAGATTTTCAAAAAGGGAGTATTGTGAGCTTATCTATTTATCAACGCCATTTAGACGATATTCCCACGCAGTATATGTTTTTGAAATTATTGCGCCCGCCGATATACGTGATTGAGCTCTCAAACAATCAAGTGATTGCCGTTTGCTACTATAAAGATGGGAGTAGTAAACGCCATCAGGTCAACGCCGACTTTAGCAATCGCCGAATGGTGATTGCTGACTTTAACAAATTCTCACAGGCGTTAACTGACCTGTTACTTAAGTTTCCTCGGCATTTTTTATGGATGAGCGCGATAGCCGCTACCGATGTGACAGAAACACTGGCAGATGGATTGACCAGCATTGAAGTTAAGGTGATAACGGAAGCGTTTTTTGTGGGTTCTGCGAAGGCAAAAAGAAAAACTGTACATACTGCCGTGAGTTATCAAGGAAAAATAGTACCTTTAGAAAAGTTTGGCTAGGATGGCCTCAATCATGAATCAAAATAGCAACGAGCAAGATCAGCAGTACCTATCCACCAGCATGAAGCCAGTTGTTCTCAATGAGCTTATTAAAAATGCTCAGCCTGTTTTTGGTGTTTTTGCACAAGTAAAAAATATCAACTATTTGGACTACTACAGTCATCTGATTTCGCAAAAGGCGCTGCCAAACTGGCGCAAAGATTTAAAAGCCAATCAATTCTGCTTTATTCAAATTATCCAGCCGCCTCATCGGATTTGTCTGGCATTGGCAACAATTAAATTGGCAAGCAGCGCCTTCATTTATGTTTATAACGATGCGACGGATGAGTTAGAGGTTTGTGAAGCTTTGCAGCCGTTGACTCGACAAACGAGTTTAGAAGGTAGCTGCTATCAAGGTCAGATGCTATTTACTCATCCCAAGCTCACCGTAAACTTGGTTTTTACGCCTTTACAAGTTGAGGTAATACTGGACAGTCAGTCTCTTGCAGTATATGCAACATTGGCGCGGCAGTCGCAGCCACTTGCTATCTGTACGCCGACGGGTAGACGAGGCTGGACGTTCACCCAAAAAGAGCCGTTAATAGCCCTATCTGGTCATTTGCTAATTAAAGCCAATTCAAAATTTAACGTGGATGCTCAAGCCAAACAAATCCACTTTTCCGAAACGACTATAGCCAATCTAGATTGGACGCTCGGCTATATGCGTCACAAGACCAATTGGTTTTGGACCTGTATCAACAGCTATTTACCCGATGGTCGTCATTTTACGTTGAACTTGTCGATGGGTGTCAATGAAACAGGGGTCAGCGAAAATGCGTGCTGGCTAGATGGGCAGATTTATTATTTACCACCAGTGCTATTTATACTTCAAGACGTGGATACAGCCGTGCAAAATACTTGGCGTGTCTATCATCAAAACCTAGGCTGGAGCAATGTTGATATTGATTTAAACTTTACACCGATGACTGTTTATAAGAAGACGGATAACTTTGGTGTGATTGCCAGTATTTTTGAGCAATGGCTTGGCTTTTATAGTGGTGAGATTCGTCTAAAAGACGAAGTTATTAAAATCGATAAAGTAATGGGCTTAGCAGAAGATCACTTTGCCAAATGGTAGGCTGTAAAATATAGAGTGATGATGAGGAAGTTATCAGAGGTATTGATTTTAAAGTCGCTACTGCTCTATAAATCGGGCCATCAATTCCGTATAATCGTCGCTATCAAAATACTATTCAGACCATCACCATCATTTAATATTTGCTAAGGAACAACAATGTCTATCAAATCTGACCGCTGGATTCGTAAAATGGCCGAAGAACATGGCATGATTGAGCCGTTTGAAGCGGGTCAAGTACGATTCAATGATGCAGGCGAGCGTTTGGTCAGCTACGGTACGTCAAGCTATGGTTATGATGTGCGCTGTGCACCTGAGTTTAAAGTTTTCACCAATGTTCATTCAGTAGTCGTTGATCCTAAAAACTTCGATGAAAAAAGTTTTATCGATATCGTCGGCGATGAATGTATCATTCCGCCCAATTCATTTGCGCTAGCACGCACCATGGAATATTTCCGTATTCCACGTGACGTATTGACGATCTGTCTTGGTAAATCAACGTATGCGCGCTGCGGAATTATCGTCAACGTGACGCCGCTGGAGCCTGAGTGGGAAGGACATGTTACTTTAGAATTTAGTAATACCACCAATCTACCAGCGCGTATTTATGCAGGCGAAGGGGTAGCACAAATGCTATTTTTCCAAAGTGATGCTGATGATGTTTGTGAAACCAGCTATAAAGATCGCGGCGGTAAATATCAAGGTCAACGCGGTGTGACATTGCCAAGAACCTAATTTTTCTAAAATCGTCACCCTTTTATGTTTACAATAAAAAAAGCCAGTCATATTTGATACGACTGGCTTTTTTATGTGTCCGATTTTACTATTTCAACACTTTCAAACCCGCTTTATTATCACGTTTGGCTTTAGGCATCGCAGTAGGGCTTTTTTGTGAGCTTGCTATCGCATCATCTTCAGGTTGATAGTTATCATATTCATTGGGGTCAAAAAACATCCCTTGCGAGTTTTCTTTCGCATAAATACCTAGCACCGCCGTCAGTGGTACCCAAATCTCTTGTGACACGCCGCCAAAACGCGCGCTAAAATGAATATAATCATTTTCCATACTCATATTACCAGTCGCACGGCTAGCGATATTCAATACGATACGACCATCTTGCACGTGTTCCCTTGGAATCTGTACGTTTTCGGCAGTGGCATCAACCATCAGATAAGGGGTAAGTGCGTTGTCTTCTATCCATTGATATAGCGCGCGCACCATATAGGGACGTGTTGGAGTAATAGAGGTGGTTTCGCTCATCTGTTGGCTTCCTATATTTAATGGTCTTTAATGATTAAAAAATACTTTTGTCAGCGTTTTACTACCGATAAAACATCAATAAAATTTGCTTAGCTTTCGTTTTATTCGCTTATATTAGACTGCTTCCTATTGTAAGCAAGCTGTCTGCAGCTGTCTAATTAACGCACACTTTTTTGAAAGCTAGTACGCTCAAAGACTCGCTGTTGATAGTCAAATAGGGGACGACTAATCGCGCGTGGTAGCTCGATTCCCATTTCTTCAAGTCGCCACAGTAGTGGCGCTAGCAGCACATCACACCACCCAAACTCGTCTGCCATAAAATAAGGCTTATGAGCAAACAGTGGTGACAAAGTAATTAAAGAATCGCTTAATTGCTTTTTCGCAATAGCAGCTTGTGCTTTATTAAAGCTATTAGGGTGCATGAGTAGACGCTTACCGAGTACCAGCCAATCGTGCTGAATACGCCAAGCCAGCTGGCGAAATTGGGCACGCTCTTGCGGGGTATCAGGCAGTAGCTTATTGGTGTGATAACGCTCTTCAAGATACTCAAAGATAACGTTAATCTCATACAGTGCAATTTCACGTTGTTGCAGAACAGGCAACGTATGATAGGGATTAAGCTCAGTCAAATCTTCAGGACGCTCAGAGTGCAAACGTGATAGATAATAGGCAAGCTTTTTTTCCTCAAGCAATAGGCGCACCACATGACTGTCGTAGCCGTCATCAGCGTATAAAATCAGCTGACTACTTGGAATGTCGTTTGCATCAATCATGAAAGCCTAATGTTAATAGTAAAGCCTGTCATCGTAAACAAAGTTGCCTTGATTATCAAGGCAACGTACGTAAACATTGATGATAAGCGCTTTACTTCTCTGCTTTCTCAACAAGGATAGTGATACTAAATGCTTAATTACTAAAAGATGAATAAAAAAAGGCACTACCAAAGTAGTGCCTTTTTATGATGACAATATATTTTTTAATACTTAATTATTTTACATCTTTCCAGAATTCTTTGTTCAACAAGTAAACTGGAATGAGTAATACTAATAAGAATAAAATCACGAAGAAACCAATCACTTGACGGTCATGACGGTTAGGTTCTGCCATCCACGCCATAAAGTTAACCAAATCGCCCACTTCACTTTCAAACTCTTCAGCGCTCAATTTTTCTTGCATATTATGCAAGACATGAGGCATTGCAGCATTTGCAAGTACTAAATTATTGGCACCCCAAGGACGGCTTGGGTCTTCATAAAATGACAATAGGTAAGTGTATACCCAGTCATCGCCACGTAATCTGGTTTCAAGTGATAGGTCTGGTGGTGCTGCGCCAAACCAAGACGCTTGAATTTCAGGATCAATTTCAGCAGTGATATGGTCACCGATTTGATCGGTGGTGACCATCAAATACTTTTCGACCAGCTCAGGTGGTATCTCTAAATCTTTAGCAATGCGCGAGTGACGAACATACTTGGCTGAGTGACACCCAGCGCAGTAGTTCATAAAGATCTTCGCACCGTTTTGTAGCGAGCCCTTATTGGTAAAATCAATAGGGGCAGTACTACAAGCTAAGTGTTCTACTACACCGTCAGCATTGGTGAATGTACCACATCCACCGCCACCAGCTGCCAGTGCAGTACCAGCCGTCAAGGTTAATGCCGCGCCTAAGCCTAGACCCGCTAGGGATTTAATTAGCGTGTTCATTAGTGACCTCCGGTAACGCGTTCTGGTGGCTGTTTACACTTCTCAATAGCAGTGTAGAACGGCATTAGTAAGAAGAACAAGAAATATAGAATAGTGAATACACGTGCCATGATAGTGGATGTCGGCGTCGCAGGTGTCGCACCCAAGTAGCCCAATACTACAAAGCTAATCGCAAAGACAGTTAGCGCAATCTTGGATAAAATACCTTTATAACGTATAGAGCGCACAGGCGATCTGTCTAGCCATGGTATCAAGAATAGTACGGCAATCGCACCACCCATCGCAATCACACCACCTAGCTTGTCAGGAACCGCACGTAAAATGGCATAGAATGGCGTGTAATACCATACTGGTGCAATGTGTGCTGGTGTTTTCAGTGAGTTCGCTGTCTCAAAGTTTGGTGGCTCAAGGAAGAAACCGCCGCCTTCTGGGAAGAAGAATACCACTGCAAAGAACAAGATAAAGAAGACCACGATACCAATCATATCGTGTACCGTGTAGTACGGATGGAATTCAATACCATCTAATGGTACACCGTTTTTGTCTTTAAGCTTCTTGATATCAATACCATCAGGGTTGTTTGAACCCACATGGTGTAGCGCTACAATATGCATGAATACTAAGCCCACAAGTACTAATGGGATAGCAACCACGTGTAGAGCAAAGAAGCGGTTTAGGGTGATACCTGAGATGATATAGTCACCACGTACCCATTCTGCAAGCCCGTCACCAATCACAGGTAACGCAGCAGGAAGGTTCAAGATAACCTGTGCACCCCAAAATGACATGTTGCCCCAAGGAAGTAGGTAACCGAAGAAACCTTCTGCCATCAATGCTAAGTAAATACCCATACCGATGAGCCAAATAAGCTCACGTGGTTTTTGATATGAACCATACAGCAGTGCTCTGAACATATGCAGATATACGACCACAAAGAACGCAGATGCGCCAGTCGAGTGCATATAACGGATGAGCCAGCCCCCTTTGACATCGCGCATGATGTATTCAACAGACGCAAATGCCCCTTCGGCACTTGGGTTGTACATCATGGTCAGCCAAATACCTGTTACCAATTGGTTAACCAGTACCACCATTGATAACACGCCAAAAAAGTACCAAAAGTTAAAGTTTTTTGGTGCATAGTATTTTGACATATGATATTCATAGGTTTCGGTCGCTGGAAAGCGTGCGTCCACCCAATGCATTAACTTTTTACCCATGCTCATATTAAGCCTCCCCAATCGTCAAGATGGTACCATCCATGTTGTAATCTGGGATAGGTAAGTTAAGAGGTGCAGGAACGCCACTAAAGACGCGACCCGCCAAGTCATATTTAGACCCGTGGCATGGGCAGAAAAATCCGCCATACCAATCATTACCGCCCAAGTCAGCCGCGCCAACGTCAGGACGGTAGTTTGGTGCACAACCTAAATGTGTACAGACGCCTTCTACCACCAAGATTTCTGGCGAGATAGAGCGTTCTGGATTTTTACAGTATTCGGGTTGTAATGATGCATTAGATTCAGGGTCAGACAGTAAAGGTGTTACTGGCCCTAAAGTCGCTAGCATGTCTTCTGTGCGTTTAACCACATAAATAGGTTTGCCACGATATTTGACAACGATCATTTGTCCATTTTCGATAGAACCAATATCTTGGGTCACTGCAGCCCCTGCAGCCTCAGCTTTAGCGCTTGGGTACCAAGAACGGACAAAAGGTGTCGCCACGGCAGCTACCCCAGCTGCACCAATTGCGGCAGTTGAGGCAATAAGAACTCTACGGCGTTGTACATTAACGCCTTCGGCTTGGCTCATTAATACTTCCTCCAGGTGAATGAAATGGGATTATCCCACACTGGGTTTGTGGCTTAGAAAATATACAATATCAAGCCACTTTAGCTGTGCCTAATTTTGCTAATTGTTGCTATTCTAAGCTATTTCGGTGATAAAATAAATTATTGCGTTAAAAATAAAGCAACCTCGATAGGACATATTATAAGGTTGAATGTGACAACCAAGCCAAAATAGCTGGATTATCAATGTTTAACGTCGACTTTGTTTTAACAAGGATTGTGAACGTGATGACCTTATAATTAATAAGGATTTTCAGCAATAGCGAATGATACTTGAAATTAAGGCAATGTTCACTAACTTTCAGTACCTAACTACTGTGTAAGTAGTCGTAAACCAATAATCACCGCTTTATAAGAACAAAACGGTGATTATTTCATTACCTTTCGTGTCTTATAAAACTCGGAGTTCTATAAGACATCGCTTCAGTCGCTAACGTTAGCTCTCAAGCGCACTCCAACGCTCAAGCTTGCTCATCATCTCATCTTCAATCGTCAATAGACGCTCACTGGCAGCGGTTGCGGCGTCAAAATCGGTATTGAACCAAGAGCCGTCAGCCAGTTTCTCTTGCAACTGGGCTTGTTCGGCTTCGAGTGCCGCGATTTCTTTTGGTAAGTTATCCAATTCACGCTGTTCATTATAATTGAGCTTTTTATTGGCCTTATTAGGCTGAGCCGTGACAGCTTGCGTCGACTTATTAGCTGGCTTACTGTTTGCAGCACCACTATGATTAGATCTAGCAGCTTGTGCGGCTTGCTCACGGTTTTTTTGTACCAAGTATTCTTGATAACCACCGACATACTCTTTGACGATACCTTTACCGTCTTCATCTTGGTCAAATACCCAAGTAGAGGTAACGACATTGTCCATAAATGAGCGGTCATGGCTGATTAGCAAAATCGTACCACCAAAGCTGGCTACTGACTCTTCTAGTAGCTCAAGTGTCGCCATGTCCAAATCGTTGGTTGGCTCATCGAGTACTAGAATATTGGCAGGCTTCAATAGTTGCTTGGCAAGTAGTACGCGGTTACGTTCACCACCTGATAGTGCTTTGACAGGCGTACGTGCGCGCTCTGGGGCAAATAAGAAGTCTTGCAAATAGCTCATGATGTGCGTCTTGCGACCACCAACTTCAACAAAGTCTGAGCCTTCTGAGACGTTTTGCGCCACACTGGCTTCAAGGTCTAACTGATCGCGTAGCTGGTCGAAAAAGGCGATTTTTAGGTTGGTGCCTAATTCGACGTTACCAGTCTTGGTGACTTCGTCATCAGACATATCGAGTAGGGCTTTGATAAGGGTGGTTTTACCCGCACCATTAGGTCCGACAATACCGATTTTATCGCCACGCATGATAGTGGTGGTAAAGTCATCAACCAAGACATTGCCATCGTACTCAAGATGTAAGTTTTTAACTTTACAGACGAGCTTACCGCTTTTCTCGCCTTGACCCATCGTGATGTTGACATTACCCACTTGCTCACGGCGATCGCTACGCTCTTCACGCAGTGCTTTTAGTTCGCGGACGCGGCCTTCATTACGGGTACGACGGGCTTTGATACCTTGGCGAATCCAAACTTCTTCTTGCGCCAGTTTTTTATCAAAGTTGGCGTTGTTTTTTTCTTCAGCCAATAACTGTAACTCTTTTAGCTCTTGATAGCGTGCGTAGCCACCTTCGCCTTGGGTTACGTCATAGCTGGTCAATTGACCACGATCAAGCTCAATAATACGAGTCGATAATTTGTTAACGAATGCTCTATCATGGGTGACAAACAACAATGTCAGACCTTGCCAATCTAATAAAAAGCGCTCTAACCATTCAATACTATCAACATCCAAATGGTTGGTTGGTTCATCAAGAAGCAATACATCGGGTTTGGTAACCAACGCACGTGCTAGTAGTACACGGCGCTTACGACCACCTGATAATGAAGACAAATCATCTTCTGGGTCAAGCCCCATGGTTTTGATCAGGCGGGTTGCTTCACGTTCCAAATCCCAACCGTGTACCGCATCAATATCATGCTGCAAATCGGCCATCCGCTCGCAAGCATCCATATCACCATTCGCACATAAGTCAGTTTGGGCATTGTAGTTGATAAGCAGCTCAGCAGTGCGGCGGCTACCACCCATGACGATATCTAAAATACGTCCACTGGTTTCGGGAACGTCTTGCTCTAGCATCGCAACGCGCACGCTGCTGTTGATAATGACTTCGCCGCTATCAGGCTGTAATGTGCCGCTAATCAGCTTAAACAAGGTAGATTTGCCTTCGCCATTACGGCCAATTAAACAGACACGTTCACCTGCTTCAATAGCAAAATCAATGCCATCAAGAACAGGAGCGACGCCAAAAGCAAGGTGGATATCTTTTAAATGTATCAGTGCCATAGAATATCTTAAGCTTATATAATAGTGAGGTAGGGGTTGCTGCAAAATTGCGAGCAGTATAACATGCCATCACGTGACTGTAGTGGGCGTAAATAATTTTATCCGCACTATTTATGGTTTTATTAACGGCTGCTATTTTATAAAGAGCATCGTCGTCCAATCACTACTTTTTATCGGTCATCAAGCCATTCTATTAATGACTTCTACCAGTCTTATATTTATGATACTTCAGAGAAAAATATGAATCAATTTAATCCTCAAGATAAGGCTCAGAACGAGGCTTTAGCTGTGCATGCTGACCTACAAACGCAACAAGTCATTGATTTACAGATGAGTATGGCGCATCTAGAGATGACAGTAGAGCGACTCGATGAAGTGATTGCGCGGCAAGATAAAGATATTCAGACATTACAACGACAGTTGCAGCTGATTTATAAACAAGTTGAAAGTCAGGATCCTGAAGGCGGCATTGCGCCTTTTGATGTCATGGCAGAAAGACCACCTCATTATTAGGGTGTGTCCTCAATCTGAACGAAAGCGACTAAATGGGCTAAAAATGGTTAAATCTTGCTAAACTACGTCAAATAGCTGGTTAATATCCTGATATTATCTGCACTATTTTTCTTATTTGGCTGCCATTTATCTCATTTTCATCACCATTTTCAAAATGAGCACACGCCCTAAGATTGGCAAAAGCTAGATAATTGAAAATCTATAGCCATTATATCCGCGTTATGAAATACAGATACTGTTCAGTCATAATGAGGAAATAATGTGTTTTTGCAGTTGTTTTAATGTTCGAAAATCTTTACTATCCTCCACCTCGGATACTGCTTGCCCACTAATACTAGGCAAAGTAGTAAAACAATGCGGACGTTTGGAGATATATAATGCGCGCAAATTTTCATTTGAAAACTCTAACAGTAGCTGTTGCTGCTCTTTCTATTGCTAGCGTTGCTAGTGCTGCTGGTCTTGATCGTTCAGGTCAAGATATCACCGCATTCTTACAAGATGGCCTATACGCTGAAGCTGTTTATACTTATATCGATGCCGATGTAAGTGGTAAAGACTTGTCAGGCAATAAGATTGGTGATATCGCTGAGTATTATGATTTTTTCCGTTATGGCGTAAAAGCAGATATTAACGACACGTTTAGCATCGGTATTTTATATGATGAGCCTTTTGGTGCAGCAGCGGATTACAGTGGTAATAATGACTTTGTAGACCAAAACCCCGCTTCAGATAGAAACGGCGAAGGCACTAACGTGGAAGTGCGTACTGAAAGTATCACTGGTATCGTCGGTGCGAAACTTGGCGAAAGTAAGAGCTTTCAAGTCTATGGTGGTCCAGTGGCACAGCGTGTAAAGGCTGATGTGAAATTGCGTGGTACTGCTTATGAAGTTGCTAATGGTTACACGACACATATTAGTGCTGACCAAGATTATGGTTGGTTAGCTGGCGTTGCTTATAGCAAACCCGAAATTGCATTGAAAGCAGCCCTAACGTATCGTTCAGAGATTGATCATACCACTAATGCAGCTGAGTCTTATCCTTTAGCTATAAAAGCTGGAAAGCCTACAAGCAGAAGCAATACTATTGATATTACTACTCCTGAATCAGTGAACTTTGACTTTCAAACAGGTATTAATCCAACGACACTAGCAACGGCAAAGGTTCGTTGGGTTCCTTGGAGTGATTTTGCAATCGTACCATCACTATACAATGAAGTAAGCGCTGTAAATCCCGCATATAAACCGGATGGCTTGGCATTGGTAAGCTATGATGAAGATCAATGGCAAGTTGAGCTAGGTTTGGCTAAGCGCCTGACTCCAGTATTAGCAGTAACAGGTACTGTCGGTTGGGATAGTGGTGCTGGTAATCCAGTGACATCATTAGGTCCTATCGAAGGCTATTACAGTGCTGGTTTGGGTGCAAAGTATAATGTGACAGAAAACTGGGCTGTGTCTGCTGGTGGTAAGTATCTGTGGTTTGGTGATGCTGAAGGTCAAATACCGAATAAAAATGTTGTGAGTAATTTTGAAGATAACGATGGGTTTGCACTTGGCATGAAGCTGTCTTATCAAGCAAACTAATGTGATGTGCAAGTCGTTAAGTTATAAATCCATAGCCTAGATAATAAAAAGCGATCCTGATAGGATCGCTTTTTTATGTCAGTGTGTTTATGTGCAAGGAAGGTTTAGAGTATATTAGAACCACTAAGTTATAATCGATAGGTATTTGACGGCTATATCTAAAAAATGCTGAGGGCATTCTAAAAAATATGAGAACTAAAAATTAAATATCAATTTTGTACGTGTATCTTATTTGTACTGTCCAGTCATATTCGAGAAATAAAGTGCTTTAATTGTTGTTTTAGTGTCAAAAAGGCATTAGTATTCACCTTAGGACACCGCTTTAATAGTCAGAATGTTGTGCGCAGCAATGCCACATACAGATTATTAAAATGATTAAACAACGAGGACGTTTGGAGATACACAATGCGCACTACCTTTCATTTGAAAACCCTTGCAGTAGCAATTGCCACACTTTCTGTAGCTAGCGTAACCAACGCTGCTGGTCTTGACCGTTCAGGTCAAGATGTCACAGCCTTCCTCCAAGATGGCACCTATGCTGAAGCCGTCTACACTTATATTGATGCTGACGTTAGTGGTTATGATAATGGCCGTGTCGCTACCGATGATGCAGGTTATGTTCAAGGCAATAAGACTGGAGATATCGCTGAGTCTTACGATTTCTTCCGTTATGGCGTAAAAGCGGATGTCAACGATACGTTTAGTGTCGGTATTTTATATGATGAGCCATTTGGTGCAGCAGCAGCTTACACTGGAAATAGTAACTTTACAGGCGCTCCAACTGCAGCAATAGATGGGCTTATCGCCTCACAACTAAACGGAAAAGTTCCTGGGCAAACAATTACTAGCGCTGAAGGTCTCGATACATACGTTACAGGGGTTCAACAACAATTAGAGACGGGTAGAGAGCAAGTTAGACAAGCTGAAGCAGCCATTGCAGGAAATCCAGCTCTTGAACCAGTTTTACGTCCACAAATTGATGCCGGTAAAGCACAAATTGCCGCCGGTGAAGCACAGCTAGCTCCTTTAGAAGGGTTAAATGGTTATGCTGCTGGTCAGCTTGCTAATACTGAAGGCACGAACGTTGAAGTGCGTTCTGAAAGTATCACGGCTATTTTAGGTGCCAAATTTGGTGCCAATAAAGAGTTCCAAGTTTACGGCGGCCCTGTTGCTCAGCGGATTCAGGCTGATGTCAAATTGCGTGGTAGTGCATATGGACCTGCCACTGGTTATACCTCACATGTTAGTCCAGATCAAGACTATGGTTATATAGTAGGCGCATCATATAGCAAACCTGAAATTGCTTTAAAAGCGGCGTTGACCTATCGTTCAGAGATTGATCATAGTATGAAGATCGCTGAAACGTATCCGTTAGCAGGTTTATTAGCGGGTAACCCAGCAGCAGCCAATCGCACCAGTAATATGGAAATTACTACTCCTAAATCCGTAAACTTTGACTTTCAAACGGGCATCAACCCGACGACGTTAGCAACCGCAAAAGTGCGCTGGGTACCTTGGGGTGATTTTAAGATTACGCCACCACTATATAATGAGGTTAGTAAAAGATCTTATGGTCCTGATGGATTAGCACTCGTAGAATATGATGATGATCAATGGCAAGTAGAGCTTGGTCTTGCCAAGCGTGTTGCGCCAGCACTTGCAATTAGCGGTACCGTTGGTTGGGATAGTGGTGCTGGCAACCCTGTCACTTCGTTAGGTCCTATCGAAGGCTATTACAGCGCTGGTTTGGGTGCAAAGTATAACGTGACAGAAAACTGGGCAGTATCAGCGGGCGGCAAATACTTATGGTTTGGTGATGCAAAAGGTCAGTTACCGACTAAGCAGATAGTTGGTGATTTCCAAGATAACGATGGATATATTTTTGGTGTGAAATTATCTTACCAAGATATTAAATAATACGCATATTTAGCAGTATTAATACATAAAAAAAGCGATCCGTGATGGGTCGCTTTTTTATGGGTGTTCGAAATAGAAATTGATATAAAAGAACATTACATCAAAGACTTTAAATTGTGCATAAAGATTTTTAGAAAAATAATGGATTATTTGACAGCTTTTTTCAGACGATATCTAAGACGGCAGTGATTGGTTTCTTGCCCGTAATGAAATGATATTTGCCTCAAATATAAGCCACAATCTCATTGAATTATTACGATAATAAGCATTGATGAGCCAGGATTTAGACTTTTTTTGAACTACTTAAGCCCAAAATTCGTCAACCTCTAAGCACTCATAGTATTTCCTGTTATGGAGAATCTTAAACATCGATGTCTCTATGGCGCTCAGTACTTTGCCGATGCTAATTGACATCATAACGGCAATATCTCTAACTTATGAGCCGCACATTAGTAGTTCTGCTTACCATCGCTTTTTATACCATTTTTCTTCAAGCTCAGACTGGGAAAGTCGAGACAGCTGATATCTATTGGGATTTTAATTACCTCAGGCTGTGAGCCTTCCTTTATTACCTCAGAATATTTTTTCATACACCACCATGTTTTTTAAAAATATAACTGTATATTGAATGATTATAATTTAGTCATTTATTTATCTTCGAGGTTTGAATTGCATTATCAATTTATGTATTAGAGCTAATAGCTCTCAATAAAAAACCTCGCCAATGATGGCGAGGTTTTTTTATTAGAAAAGTCGTGTATAAACTTATTTATTTAAGTTCAGCTCCATCTCTTTATACTTAGCAGTGACTGATGGTTTTGGACCCCCAGTCATAATACTAACCGCGAATATTGCAATAGTGCTTAATATAAAGCCTGGAACGATAGCATATAACCAGCTATTTAATGCCATGCCATTCATTTGGAAAGGACCATAAATCCATAGGATAACCGTCAATGCACCAATGACCATACCAGCAACTGCACCGTTACGGTTCATACCGCGCCATGTGAGACTAAAAATAACCAATGGTCCAAATGCTGCACCAAATCCTGCCCAGGCGTTAGAGACCAAATTCAATACCGAGCTTTCTGGATTAGACGCCAGTAAAATGGCAACCACGGCGACAATGATTACGGAAATACGGCCGACCAATACTTGACGCGCTTCCGGTGCATCTTTATCAAAAAACAGCTTATACACATCTTTAGTCAATGAGCTTGATACCACCAATAGTTGCGATGAGATGGTACTCATGATCGCTGCTAAAATCGCGGCTAATAAGAAGCCTGAAACCAATGGATGGAATAAAAACTGCGTAAATACTAAAAAGATGGTCTCAGGATCATCTAGAGTCATCGCTGTCTTTTGGACATACGCACGACCAGCAAAACCAGTCATCAGTGCTCCAATAAGGCTGACAATCATCCAGCTCATACCGATGTTACGGGCAGTAGGGACATCTTTGACTGAGCGAATTGCCATAAAGCGCACGATGATGTGTGGCTGGCCAAAATAACCCAAGCCCCATGCCATTAAGGAAACAATACCAAGAATACTCATACCACTAGTAATGTTAAGCAAGCTTGGATCAATGTTTCTAACAGCTTGAGTCGTGGCTGAAATACCACCAAGATCAGTGAAAGCGACGACAGGAACAATCACCATTGCAAACAGCATGATGATACCTTGTACAAAGTCAGTCATCGAAACGGCTAAGAAACCACCGAATAGCGTATAAGCAACAACAACGCCAGCGGTGACCCATAGGCCAGTGCTATAAGAAAGATTTAAAGAGCTTTCAAAGAGCTTACCGCCACCCACTAGGCTTGCAGCGGTATAAACGGTGAAGAATAGAATGATAACCAAGGCAGATATCACACGTAGCATGTGCGATTTATCTTCGAAGCGGTTAGCGAAATAATCAGGTAGCGTAATGGCGTTATCAGCCACTTCGGTATAAACGCGAAGGCGCGGTGCCACAATAAGGTAGTTTAAAAATGCACCAAGTGTCAAACCAAGCGCGATCCATATGCTCACGACACCGTCAGCATACATGTAACCGGGTAAGCCAAGTAGTAACCAACCGGACATATCTGATGCACCTGCCGATAATGCAGTAACTGCGGGACCTAAACTGCGTCCTCCTAACATATAGCCTTCAGTATCATTGGCTTGCTTAAAGTAAGCGTAAATGCCAATCCCAATCATCACTAAAAAATAGGCGCCAAGTGATACCAGCACGCCGCTAGAAACTCCGTTCATATAAATTGTCCTTAACCAACATTGTTGGCGGTAATTATTTTTAACTATAAAGATTAAGTGTTATAAGACGATGTCCAAAACAATATCTAAAGACGAAAAAAGCCATTAAGTAGGACATAATGGCTTTTATTCAATATCTGTTGTTAGTTTTATATGATTGATGCTGTTTTAGGGCTCATACTAATCCGCCGTGCTTAGAAAGCCATAAAAATGTCACATTCTACGATTTCTATTGCTCGCATTGACGACTCATCTATCAGTATCGGCCGCCTATATAACCAATCATTTAAAACCATTAAACCTACTATCAACTATCATATATTACTCGAAGTGTTCAATATATGACTATCAGTGTTCTTATGGTAAATTTTTGTTATGAAAACAACGTCAGGTGTATTATAACTCATGAGGGTCACAAATGCGAATAGCGTGCTTTCTTGATTTAAGAGCACGCTACAATCATCATTACTACGGCAGAAAACTCCTATTCAATAGGCGCTAATAAATCTAACAAAGCAGTAACACTACTAGATTTTGTCAATTTTGGATTAATGACAACCCCCAAGTAGCGCTGCAATTCAATATTATCTGCCATGTCAATACGTTCTAAATCCTGACTGATCATAGTCTGGGGTAACACTGACCAACCCAGTCCGACAGAAACCAGCATGCGAATAGACTCAAGTGGATTGGTGCTCATCGTGGCATAAGGCTTGAGATTGTGCTTAGCGAATTCAGCCAAGGTAATCTGACTAGTAAAGGTATTGGCAGAAGGCAAGATAGCAGGATAGCGCGCCAATTGCTCTAGTGTTACATTAGACTTTGTCGCTAAAGGAGATAAAGTGCCAGTCATAAAGTAGAGGGGATCGGACCATAAAGTATGATAAGTCAAACGCTTATCATAGACGGGCGGCAGTGTTAAAAATGCCAATGATAAATCGCCATCAAGCACGGCTTTATGAGCAGTTTCTGAATCGACAAAATGTACTTCTAGTTGTACGGCAGGATAAGCTTGGATAAAATGCTTGAGTACAGGCGCTAAGTGGTGCAAGCCAATATGATGGCTGGTACCGATGACTAACTTACCCGATACGATATGTTGAGAGTGTTGCAGATTAATCTTGAAATTCTCATAATCTTCTAGCCAACGCTTAGCGTGTGGCAGCATTTCGCTGGCTGCTTGGGTTGGCACAATGCCGCGTCCCACCGTATCAAACAAAGTAATGTTAAATTCATCTTCCAGATTTTTGATGCGCTTACTGACAGCAGGCTGAGTAATAAACAGTTTCTCTGCGGCGCCTGAGATGCTACCAGTGTGCATAACGGTAACGAATGTTGTCAAGTTTGTGGTGTTCAAACGGATGTCCTTAGCTACTTTGTGAGCTATAAATAAAAGTTGGCTGACCCAATCACAATGTATTAGAAATAAAAGTTTGCATCTGGTCAAAAATCATCAATTATTATTATAGGATTAGCCTGCTATAATCACAAGACATCGAGACGTATTTATTCTATTAAATTGATTATTTGCAGTTCATTGCACGTTTTAAGCACTGACAGTGGTCATAAATGTAAGATTACCAATAAGCAATATTTATGTTTTTTACCGTACATTCATTCTTAATACCAATTTTTGGCAGTATTTATTCAGCATGGCCAATATGAAAATATCGATTTTTATACAAGCGCCGCTGACGATAAAATATCGTTAAGTAAAAAATTCAGTAATTAGCAACCAATAAAGGATAGCAACATGGCTGGTCAAACGTTATATGACAAACTTTGGAACGCTCACGAAGTCACCAAGCGTGATGATGGTTCGAGCCTGATTTACATCGACCGCCATCTGTTGCATGAAGTGACTAGTCCGCAAGCATTTGAAGGCTTGGAATTAGCCAATAGAGCGCCGTGGCGCCTGTCGGCTAATATCGCCAGTCCTGATCATAACGTACCCACAGTCACTAAAGAGCGTTTAGAAGGCGTGCCTGGTATCAAAGACAAGGTATCACGCTTGCAGGTAGTAACCTTGGATGAAAATTGCGCCAAATTTGATATCGCTGAATTCACGATTAATGATGCTCGTCAAGGCATTTTACACGTTGTTGGCCCTGAGCAAGGTTTGGTGTTACCGGGTATGACGGTTGTTTGTGGTGATTCGCATACTGCTACTCATGGCGCACTGGGCTGCTTAGCGCATGGTATCGGTACGTCTGAAGTTGAGCATGTATTGGCAACTCAATGCTTGATTCAGAAGAAATCAAAAAATATGCAAATCCGTGTTACCGGTAAGCTTGGTGCTGGCGTGACCTCAAAAGACGTGGTATTGGCTATTATCGCCAAAATTGGCACGGCTGGCGGAACAGGCCATGCTATCGAATTTGCTGGGCAAGTATTTGAAGACATGAGTATGGAAGGTCGCATGACCGTTTGTAACATGGCGATCGAAGCAGGTGCTCGCGTGGGTATGGTTGCAGTCGATGACACGACCATTAAATATGTCAAAGGTCGTCCTTATGCGCCAACCTCTGAGCAATGGGAGCAAGCGGAAGCTTACTGGCGTACCTTATATTCAGATGATGACGCAGTATTTGATACTGTGGTTGAGCTCGATGGTAGCCAAATAGCACCACAAGTCTCTTGGGGAACTTCTCCTGAAATGGTTGTCGATATCACACAGTCAGTACCGACACCTGATCAAGCCGCAGATGAGGCACAAGAAGAAGGCTGGTTACGTGCTTATACTTATATGGGTTTAGACGCTGGGCAGAAGATTACCGATATCCAGCTTGATCGCATTTTTATTGGTTCATGTACCAACTCCCGTATCGAAGATTTGCGTGATGCCGCTGCAGTCATTAAAGGTCGTAAAGTCGCGGACAATATCAAAGAAGCCATCGTTGTGGCGGGTTCTGGGCAAGTGAAATTGCAGGCTGAAGCAGAAGGTTTAGATGCCTTGTTTACGGAGGCTGGTTTTGAGTGGCGCGAGCCGGGTTGTTCGATGTGTCTGGCGATGAATGCAGACAAACTTGAGCCGCAAGAGCACTGTGCCTCAACATCTAATCGTAACTTTGAAGGTCGTCAGGGCAATGGTGGTCGTACGCATTTGGTAAGCCCAGCAATGGCAGCGGCAGCAGCGTTAGCTGGTCATTTTGTCGATGTAAGAACGTTTTAATTTTACATTTGTATAGAGCATGAAAATGAAAAGGCTACTTGTTTTATTTTATTTATTGAGTAGCTCTCAGTTAGCGATGGCTCTTGAATACTGTAATGCAAAATTTGCCTACTGTATCGATGTGCCTAACCAATTAAAATGGCTACCCGAGGCAGATAATGGTGATGGTCGTCATTTTAAGTTGGCTAATTCTAATGCCGATATTTTGGTCTTTGGTAGTTATACACCAATTGTCTTCTCTTATACCGATAGCGATTATTTGAAAGAAAAGCAGCATCGATACAAGATAGGTACCACAGTTACCTACGAGCTTTTAAAAGATAACACCTATACAGTAAGCGGCTATAGAGAAAACGGTCAAGTTTTCTATCATGTTATTAAAGTTGATGACGGTAAGGAAGCTGTCCTACACTTGAACTATGCCAAAAATGAAACGGGTAGGATGACTAAGATAGTCAAGCAAATGGCACGCTCTTTTGAGCTGTATTAAGCAGCCAGAAAATTTTACGTTAGTAATTGATATTTTAAGGAAAAACTATGCAAGCTTATAACACTCAAACGGGTATCGTTTGCCCATTAGATCGCGCAAACGTCGATACCGATCAAATTATTGCAAAACAGTTTTTAAAGTCCATCAAACGCACAGGCTTTGGTGTCAATCTGTTTGATGATTGGCGCTATCTTGACGAAGGGTATCCAGGTCAAGACAATAGCACACGCGTTATCAATCCAGAATTTGTCCTAAACAAACCGCGTTATCAAGGCGCGACTATTTTGCTGGCACGCCGAAACTTTGGTTGTGGCTCTAGTCGTGAGCATGCGCCTTGGGCATTGTCTGAATATGGTTTTCGTACGGTAATCGCGCCAAGCTTTGCGGATATTTTTTATAACAATTGCTTTAAAAACGGCATGCTACCAATCGTCTTGGACGAGGCAATTGTAGATATATTAATGAAAGACACGCTTGCTAATGAAGGCTATGAGCTAACCGCAGATCTTGAGCGCCAAGTCGTCATTACCTCAACAGGTGAAGAATACGCATTTGATGTGGATGCTTTTCGCAAACATTGCCTGTTAAATGGGCTTGATGATATTGGTTTAACTTTGCAGCAAAGCGATGCCATTAAAGATTATGAGCATAAGATGATGCAAAAAACACCGTGGATATTTAATAATGTACGAGCATAAACAATAAATCTGCAAGCTATTACTCATAAAACTGCTGAACAGTAGTAATGTAGCGTTGAGTTATGGCGGTGAACTGGCTAAAATGAAGGATAGTTTTTTTACGATATTTTATTCTTTCTCTCATAAATAGTAGCCGCCATTATGAATAAAAAACGTTATGCTTTATGGACAAGTACGGTTGTTGCCGCAAGCTTATTGTTGTCAGGCTGTCAGCTATTGACTGGGTATCAGAAAATAGATGAGGCAGAAAACGCCAAAGCATGGGCAGGTAAGATTCAGCCGATCACTGGTGAAGTCAATATTGCCTGCATAGGGACTTATCACTGTGAAATTGCACGCATAGATAAGACACGAGTGATAGGAGCGGATACGCATGAGCCTATCAATCCTGCCATGCTGGTTGCGATGAAAGACGCGAGCGCAAAAGGTCGTATCGGTATTAAGCATGCGCAAACATCAATGTACACAAACATGAACATGACACCACTCGCATCTAAAAATGAGATTAAAATTGTACCTTTGTCTGCTTCAGGTATGCCGAGTCTAACCAATTATTATGCGCGGGTAAAACCTGCAAAACGCGAAGTACAGGTGAATTTCTATCCAGAAAATAATTTGGACTATGTTGAACGTTTTGTCTTAATTCACGATTTTATTGAGGCGGATACTTATCAATTGCGAGCTTATCAGACAAAATCTAACGATAATTCGGGTAGTTTATTGGACACTGCTTCACCACAGCCGCTATGTGTTGAGCTGTATCAAGGCAACACTGTACAGCGCCGCTTTTGTAAAGAGCTGGGTACTGAGCACCAAGGAGAGTTTGTAGAAACTCGTATCGTGAAAGCGCTGCCCATACCATCGAAAGTAAAAGCCAAAGCTTAGGGTGCATTTGATTTACACAAATAGCAATAGACTATTGTTTTGTGTGCTATTGATGGCACCAAAAATCGTTTTTAGGAAAATATCGTAAGTTTGTAGCATCAGCATAAATAAAAAACTATCTACTCACAAGGATTAGTATGGCAACGATTTTAACATTAGCGGGCGATGGTATCGGCCCTGAAATTATGACTCAAGCCATTGACGTACTTAATGCGGTCAATAATAAATTTGCGTTAGATTTGACACTTGAATCTGGATTGATTGGCGGTGTGGCCATTGATGCAACGGGTGAGCCTTTGCCAGATGAGACGTTAACCCGTGCCCGAGCAGCAGATGCGGTATTGCTAGGAGCGGTCGGTGGTCCTAAATGGGATGGTATTGAGCGCAGCAAGCGTCCTGAGCGTGGCTTACTTAAAATACGTGGTGAGCTTGGTTTGTTTGCTAATCTACGTGTGGCAAAGCTTTACCCGCAGTTGGTCAATGCTTCTAGTATCAAACCTGAGATTATTTCAGGCTTGGATTTGCTTATCGTCCGTGAGCTGACTGGTGGTATCTATTTTGGTGAGCCACGTGGGATACGTACATTAGAGAATGGTGAACAGCAAGGCTACAACACCATGGTCTATAGTACGAGTGAAATTCAGCGTATCGGCAAAGTTGCTTTTGAGTTGGCAAAAACGCGTGCGCAAGCAGCAGGTACGGCTGCCAAAGTTTGTTCTGTGGATAAGGCCAATGTTTTAGAAGTGACTGAGCTGTGGAAGCAGACGATGACCCAGATGCAACAAGCAGATTATAGCGATGTGGCGTTATCGCACATGTATGCTGACAATGCTTGTATGCAATTGATCAAGAATCCCAAACAGTTTGATGTCATGGTGACGGGTAATATGTTCGGTGATATCTTGTCTGATGAAGCTGCGATGTTGACAGGCTCTATCGGTATGTTGCCATCAGCCAGTCTTGATGAAGCAGGCAAAGGCATGTACGAGCCATGTCACGGCTCAGCGCCTGATATTGCTGGACAAGACAAAGCCAATCCGTTGGCTACTATTTTATCTGTTGCCATGATGCTGCGTTATACCTTTAAGCAAGAGGCAGCAGCACAAGCGATTGAGCAAGCAGTCAGTGATGTCCTTGATGATGGTTTGCGTACGCTTGATATTTTAGATAGTAATGAAGCTGGACTGAAGCAAGTAGGTTGTCAAGAGATGGGACAAGCAGTATTGGCTAAATTGCTTTAATGATCACGATAGATTGAATTTTTTCCTGTTTTATTTCGATAGGGCAGAACTCTTACCTTTACAATTTATCGTCAATTTAAACCCATAATTTGCTCAGCAGATTATGGGTTTTTTATGTTTGTTTGAATCATTGTTCAGCGGTAACACACTAGACCAGATAGTTGTAAAAAAGTACTTGTTTTAACACAGACACCGCAGGACAAGGGCTTTATTAACATAAAGCTGTTATATGCTCACAGGGTGATATGACATTATTAACTGCTTGTAAACAGAAATGCAGTCTTTTGAATTTGATAGAACAGTAAGAAGATAACGTTTGAGCAGGGTTGATTGTTAAGGTGTTAAAACTCAAAAGAATAAGCCTTAATGACCACATAAAAAAATAAAATTTATCACTTTTATAAAAAATTAGGAGCATGAGGTGTATCAATTAAAAAAAATCAGCATGGCTATAGCGATGATTGGCTTTTCTACGGCAGCTTTTATGGGGCAGAGCGTTGCAGTGCCACTGGATAGTGCAAATGTTAATCCTCAAGCGACCAGTATAAATGAAGCCAAAATTAGCAAAAGTAACGCTAACCAAGCCAATGCTGCTAAAGATATCAGCCCAGTGACCAATGGCGTTAGCCAAAAGTTGGCAGGCGATAGCAAAACAGCAAATGCTCTGAACAAATTCTTACCTACGATAAAGTATACGACAGACAATTTATCAGTTTCTGCTCAAAAGGTGAATAATGCCACTTGGAAAGAGGGCATGAGTATCGACCGTATCATCGGTACTAAATTGCAAGCATTATTGAATTGGCATCATAACGGTGTGGGTCCTGTTGATGGGTATTGGGGAAAAAACACCCGCAAGGCGATGCAAGCGTTTCAACAAGCAAATGGTTTGGCAGTCACTGACACGCTAAACAATGAAACATGGCAGGCGCTGACGAAGGATGAGAAACTCATGGTACAGCCAGTGCTGGTCAGCTATCAGATAACTGATGCGGACGTCACTATCAAGACCACAGAAATACCAGCTGGTGCCGAAGCCAAATCTAAACTCGAGGGTTTATATTACGAAAATATCACGGAAGCGCTAGCAGAAAAATTTCATATCAGTGAAAATTATCTCAAGACGTTAAACCCTAAAGCTAGCTTTATTGCGGGCGAAACAATCACGGTTTATAATCCTGGCAACCCAAATACCAAGCCTGTCAGTCGAGTCGTTGCTGATAAAGTCACTGAAACGCTATATGCTTATGACGATAAAGGAAACTTAGTTGCCAGCTATCCGACCACAGTAGGTAGTATAGCGACACCGTCACCGACAGGTACACATACGGTAGAGGTGAAGGTTCATGAGCCGAACTATACTTATACTGCTAAAGATGGTAGCAAGTCTATTCTTCCACCTGGTCCTAATAATCCAGTAGGTTCGGTATGGATTGGGCTTAGCAAGCCTTCTTATGGTATTCATGGCTCACCCGATCCTGACCGTATTAGCCGTCAAGCGTCAGCGGGCTGTATACGCCTGACAAATTGGGATGCCCTTGCTTTGCTAGGGGTGATTCAAAATGGTGCAACCGTCGAGTTTAAAGAATGACTCACTACTTATTAGCCATTCTTTAAAAAAATTAACTCATAAAATTTAGACAAAAAAATACCGCTGAAATTTAGCGGTATTTTTTATGTTAAAAACAAATAACTAAGACTGAATAACTAAAATATTGATAGGCAATAATGAGCAGGTTAGCTTTTTCATTATTATTATCAGTTAAACCACCCAAACATTTATACCAGCGAAAAGAAGCCATTTAGCAACCAGCTGTATTTATATAAATATTTTTATAACCATTTTAGTCTATAAGAAATTAGTTTTTGCCGCGATAAGTAATACGACCTTTCGATAGGTCATAAGGTGTCATTTCGACCTTAACTTTATCACCTGTCAAGATGCGGATATAATGCTTACGCATCTTACCTGAGATGTGCGCAATAATTTCGTGTCCGTTTTCTAAACGAACTCTAAACAGTGTATTAGGAAGGGTGTCAATGACTTCACCTTCAAATTCAATAATATCGTCTTTTGCCATAGCTGGTATCAATCAATTAAAAATAAGCCCATATTATACGTAAGTTAGCGGATTAAAGCAATACAGCACTAGGTTTTTACTTGACAGCCTGTAACCGTTATGTATGCCAGCTCATATTCATTTAGTCAGGCAAATTTAGCCAAATAGGGGTTAAAGGAGCATTTGGCAATAATTGTTGAAAGTGCTCAGGATAGTAAGCATTGATAAAATATAGGCCGTCACCAGAGGCAGTAGGCGGTGCGATAGTACGATCTTTTTTGGCTAAAATATCTAAAAAGGCTTCTGGCTGTAACTCGTGTCGACCGATAGCATATAAGGTGCCCATTAAGTTACGGACCATGTGATGCAAAAATCCATCTGCTTGAATGTCAAAAACGATAAACTGACCATGGGTAAAGAGTTTTGCATGACTGACTGACCGTACGGGCTGATTAGACTGGCAGGCAGCGGCACGGTAGCTACTAAAATCGTGAGTACCGACGATATCGGCTGCTGCCAGTTGCATCGCTGCTAAATCGAGCGGTTCATAGATGTGAGTCACTTGGTGATTCAAAATAGCCGGGCGCTGTGCTTGATTCAGCGTAATGTAGCGATAACGACGAGCAATGGCACCAAAACGCGCATGAAAGTCGTCAGGCATCGGTTGAATCCACCGCAGGGCGATATCATCAGGCAATAGGCTGTTGACCCCGCGTAGCCAGTTATTAGTAGGACGATAGGCATGTGTCGTAAAGTGGGCAATCATATTACTGGCATGGACGCTTGCATCGGTACGACCAGCTGCGACGACCTCTACCGTCTCATTCGCGACTTTACCGATAGCGGTTTCTAATGCTTCTTGCACGCCCAATACTTCTCGTTGCCGCTGCCAGCCATGATAGTGTGTCCCCAAAAACTCAATCGCAATGGCTAACGTGTAGGTTGGGGGCGTTTCAGCGTTGCTGCTGTTAATCTCGGACATGTTAATCTCGGACATGATTGGTATTGAATATTTTCGTATTGGTTCTTATAAAGTAAACATATTTAACGATAGTCTAACGTTTTTTGATAGTGGTGCCCGCCTGATTGACATTGTTCAACCAACGTTGTCTGCGCCGAGCGGGATTGTCATAACGCAGCAATAGCCATAATAATCGTGCATAGATAGCGGGAATCGTTAAGCGTCCGCCAGCAATCACATGATACTGGTATTGCCAACTACCAGCCGCATAACTGTCACTGACACCGCCAAATGGAGACTGGCTGGCGCATATCACCATGTGGCCGTTTTCATAAGCAAGCTCTAGTGCCTCTGCTAGCGCTAGCGAATAAGGAACGTTGCCTGCGCCAAATCCCAATAAGATAATGCCACATGGCGGCTGTGATAGTAATGCCTGTAGTTGGCTACTCATTACCTCCGTATCGTTCGGCAAGCAATATAAAGCATGAATGCGTGCTTGCGCTGCCCGAGATTCGATATTTTTAATGATAGCTTGCTGATCATCGAGCCAATGCTGGCGGCGGGTATTCGGTAAGCTTTTGATATAACTATTGGCAGGATAGGCGGCTCTAGAGTGACCCGTAAATGCCATCAAATCGTGGCTATGAATTTTTTGAACCGTTTGCGCAGGCCAAGACTCACCGCCAAAACTAATTTTTACACCTGACTCACCAGCTGCTGCCAGTTTTAGTGAATCGCTGAGGTTATTCCATGCGTCGCTATGTGCGTCGATGGTGTAGGAGTGCAGCACGTCGCTGTCTAACAATGGACGCATACTACCGGTAACGACTACACAAATATCACTGCCAGCAAAAGCTTCTGCTAAAAATGCACCCAAATAACTCAAGGTATCTGTACCAGTGATGAGCACAAAACGCCTATCACCTTGTGCATAGGCGGCCAGCAAAAGCTGATAAAAATGTATAAAGTCGTTAGGAGTCAGTTGACTACTGTCTTTAATTAAGGTGTTATCCAGCCATGAGATTTTAGGCAGATGGTCAGCATTATCTTGGTCAGCCAATAGCTTTTGTAAAGTGGGTAAGAATATTTCTGCTGGTAACGGTGCTAAGGGTCGTCCATAGCTACCAAAAGTACCGCCAGCATAAATAAGTTGGACAGGATCGGATAATGTTTTTGTCATAGCAGAAGATGGCATAGTATGAGCCGTAATAAAGAAGTATGTAAGAAAAAAGAGAGACTAAGGTTGGATGCTAATAGCGTTCAGTAATAATAAATAGTATAAAGGTTAAATGCAAAAAAAATCAGCAAGTATTCTTCGTGTTATAGAATACTTGCTGACAAGAGAAGGACGGATCTTTTATGCAGTACGATCTAGTAGAACTTGAGCTTGGTTCTGTTGTTCACTAGTGCCCTGAATTAATACCTCATTCAACAAACGTTTAGCACTGTCGTATTCACCTAATTGTAAATATTGACCTGCCAAATCTAGCGTGACTTGGTTGCTATCTAATGACTTTACAAAATCGAAGTCTGCTGCAAAGCGCGATGAAAAATCTTCTGCTGTTTCAGCGGCATTTTCGGAGGTAAGTGTAGACTCGTCCTCGATCGGAGCAACTGGGCTCAGTGCTGTTGAAGAGTGAGTATCGAATTCATTGTCTAATAAAGCGTGATCATCGAATAGCAACGGGGCAGTCGGTGTGACACTAGATTCTTCAGCAAGAGCATATTCTGAATCATCATTATCAAGCGATTGCGCTTCGAGATTAATATTTTCAAAGCTTTCAATTTCAAAACGATCTTCTTCAACACCACTGTCTTCAATGATGAAGTTATCAGTATCACTATTTTCTTCAGGTGCAGGAGCTTCGTTTTCTATTGAAGTTTCTATGGTGTTTGGCGCATCAAGACTGTCTAAAGACAAAGCGAAATCATTTTCTTCGTCATTTTGGACAGCATCGATAGACAATTCTTCAGCAGTCTCGGCAATATCTTTATCGACATCGGTTGCTAGGTCATCAAAGTCTAAAATGAACGCGTCATCGTCTAGTGTCATCTCATCGTTAATACTATCAGAGCGGTCTGAAATGACCGAATCCGTTGCCTGCGCATCAGTTTCTTCAGGTGAATCAAGGCTAAAGTCAAAATCGCTAAGATCATTAAAGTCATTATCTTCAGCGGACACCGCGACATCATTACTAGTTATGTCAATATTGGCAGTGTTAAGGCTTTCATCGTCTACCATCTCTAATGATGTGACTGGCGCAGTATCAGTCGCCTCAGGTGCATTGATATTACTCTCTAAATCACTCAGCGTAAGATCAAAGTTATCCTCTACATTTTCGCTAGTAAGACTGGCCTCATAAGAAGTGCTTGTCACTGCCGAATTAGACATGCTGTCATCTATCAGCGTACGACGGTTATCTTCAGAGGTTGGCTGATCAGATATCGCGTTCTTACTATCGACCTGATTAATAGGTAAGTCAAAATCTATGCTTTCAAAATTGCTATTATCTTCTACGGGTGCCTCTTTTGCCGCGACTTGATTCTGCTCTTCTGAAAATAAAGTTTTTAACTCATCAGCTAGAGCAAGACTCTTTGGGTCGCTTTGCGTTTTGATGGCATCATAAACTTTGTTAAAATCCTCTAGCTGATTAATGGTCGCGTATATGCTGAGTAATTTAACAGACAATGGGCCATCATTTGGTTTTTCACTTAGGCCACGATTAAGTGTCTCAATTGCTTTGTCATAGCGCTGTTGATCCATGAAGCGCTGGGCAATCGTAATATGATCGAACTTATTGTCATCACCTCTATGGCTTTGGGCAGGAGTGTCGTGACCCTTTTTTGGCATCGGAGCTGGCGTAGCGGTACTCATCCCCGGTTGCGCTGAGGGCTTTTGCGCTTTCTTTTTGTACAATAGTAAACCAGCTACTATTAGGATAAGTACCAATCCGGCGATGATATATAGCATATTGTCCATAGTTACTCCCACGCCTATGATCACAGCAAACTGCGTTGATCAGTTAGGCAATTATTGATTGCGTAGTTTTTTGAGACGAGCTTGTAGCTCAGCCAGTTTTTGGTTTTGTAATTGAATTTTTCTCGTATAGCTATCAAGTGCACTGCTGGTTTTTGACAGGCGCTGAGCTTGGGCTGCCGTACTTTGTCTTGAGGCTTTGAGCGTGGCTAATATATCTGTACTGAGACCATTACCTGTTGCCGCTGCTGATGTTGCTTGAGTACCATCTGCGTTGCCATTATGACCAGGAGCTAGAACTGAAAACTGTGCTTTTGGCAGCGTTTGTGTTTTAGTAATCATTGGTTTTTTACGCTGTTTAGCGGTTTGATTCGTCTCAGATGGTTTTTTAGATGGTGCTTTGGCAGCCTTTTTTTCCACAGGTGTGTTTGCTCTGCGGCTATATTGTCTTTGTGCCTTAATAGCCGCTTCTAATTTTTGTTGTGATGGTACAACCTCGTAACTGGGCAAGCTAAGCTTAGCATCCGCTTTGAGTTGACCTGCGTCTTTATTAATAAAGGCATCAGGATTCTGCGACTGAATCTGCTTCATCACTGTTTGAATATCTAAGTTGTTCTCCTGCGCAATCTGCTGTGCAATAACCCATAGGCTATCGTTACGCTGTACTTGATATTGGGATGTAGTACTGGCTGCCGTATTGCTAGAGGCGTTATTGGTGACATTAGAAGCTGTATTGACCGAGATGTCATTGGCTGGGACAGTGGCGACAGCTGTATTGCTGGTGTCAAGACTAGCTTTTGGTGTATTTGCTTTGTTGTCACTCGGTATTGGCATAATAGGAGAAGCAGCCATCATGCCAGCTTCTGATTTACTACTCGGCTGTATCTGGCGAGTAACTTGGATATTCAAAATATCGAGCTGTTTATCAGTGACAGCTATAGCAGCCAGATTATTACCTATTGGCATGGTCTTGTTATTGATTGGTGCTGTATTATTCGCTACATTTTTAGCAGAATTTAGGTCAATATTGCTGTCACCAATGGTCGTCACTTTTTCATTTGCACCCAAGCGACCATTGTCTAATCGACTGGTTGGATTGCGGTTATTGTCGTTAGCGTTAAGATCGTTGTTAACGTTGTTTAAACGACCGTTATTTAGTCGGCTAGGTGCATAAGCAAGATTGTTGCCTTGCGATATAGGAATCGTTGTAGGCGCTTGGATATTAGGCACTGACAATTTAGACGCCACTAACTCGCTCGTTGATGAATGACTAGTCGGTAGTAAGGGTGATAATGTTAGTGGCGGCGGCGCACCTTCTCTAACGGTCAACGGTTTAGCCGTACTTGAGGACACACTGGGTAGATTGGGTTTTTTTGCGCCAGTAACGATGTTTTTAGGCGTATCAGTGGGCAAGCTGCTATCGAGAGGCATCAACAATGTCTTGGGAATGACATTGCGTTGACCTTTATCATTTATGTTCAAGACCACATCAGCAAAAGGTGTCGATACAGGCTTTGAAGTAGTAATAAATACTTGACCGCTAGTGGCTGAGGTAGGTTTGAAACGTACGGTCATCGAATCAGTTTGGGCTAAGCCCATTTGCTGATAAATAGTAGAGTTTGCCAAACTTGCTGAGAAGTCAGCGGCTCGAATATCACTGACTACAATGCTCGCAGCTAGCGGCTCATGCTGGGCAGAGGTGACAACAGTCTTACCAATCGTTGCAGCTTGTGCACTCGATGCGAGAGCCGCATAGCCTACGGAACAAAGTAGTGCCATCGATACCGCGCGATGTACAGTAGTCAACCGATGAGATAAATGACAAGACATGTGCAGACCTTTAAGATATAAGTTATCTGTGCTGTTATAACAAAATACCATTTAGTTTACCAGTTTATTTCACAACTGTTGTGGCCAATGCAAAAAATGTTTGAGTATTGTTTAATCGCGTTTTCTATCAAGCAGCATTGCATCGCCATAACTAAAGAAGCGATAGTGTTCTTTAATCGCATGTTGATAAGCATGCTCAATGGATTCTTTACCAGAAAATGCCGACACCAGCATTAGCAACGTTGATTTTGGTAAATGGAAATTGGTTAACAGTCGATCTATCACACCAAACTTAAACCCTGGATAAATGAATATATCAGTATCACCTGACCAGCTGGAAAGAGGCTGACCATTAACGGCTGTTTTTTGATAAGCCGTTTCGAGCACACGTGTGACCGTGGTACCAATAGCGATGACTTGTTTACCATTCGCATGGGTTTGATTGATGAGCTCAGCGGTTGCTTGTGGTAAATGTGCATATTCGCTATGCATGGTGTGATTGAGCAAATTGTCCGTTTTTACTGGCGCAAATGTACCAGCGCCAACGTGTAAAGTCACAAAAGCAGTATGAATCCCTTTTGCCGCAAGTTTGCTCAGTACCGATTCATCAAAATGTAAGCTTGCAGTCGGTGCAGCCACGCTTGCAAGCTTGCTTGGATCATGAAAAACAGTTTGATAACGACTATTGTCTGTCTCATCCGCATGGCGTTCAAAGTAGGGTGGAATAGGCAGCTCGCCATAAAGCTCTAAATGCGGCAAGATCGGCGCATCAAACGCTAAAATAAATAAGTTGTCTTGACGACCAATCATCACTGCTTTCATATGACCGTCAGCAAGCTGCAAGTGTTGTCCAAGTTTGAGCGCCTTGCTGGCTTTAACATGGCAAAGTGCAATATGTTCTTGATTCACTGGTTTGTCATTTGTAGCTTCTAGATGCAAAGTCGCTGTTTTTAAATCTGAGATATCAACCAAGCGTTCAATCAATACTTCAAGCTTACCACCAGTATCCTTTTGACCGAAGAGGCGCGCTTTCATCACTTTTGTATCATTAAATACAATCAAATCACCCTCATTTAATAACTCAGGTAACTCAGCGAATAAGCGATCTTCTACAAGCGTAGGTTCTTTTTGATTATTGGTGGGCAAATACAAAAGTTTTGAGGCAGAACGCTGTGATAGTGGATAGCGTGCAATCAGGCTGTCTGGCAGCTCATAATCATAGTCATCAACGCTCAAATAATTCAAACCATTGTCATTTTTTTTGGCATCAATTGAGGCAGTAGTAGTAGAGTCTACAGTGTGAAAATCGGTCATAATCAATCTTTAAATGAATGTAAATTTTGGCGTAATTGTAGCAGAAACCATGTCATGAAAGGACAGTTTAGTAAGGACTTATGCGCACAAAGCTGCTTGAACAGCAAATAGCCTAATCATTCATTACTAGAATGAACAATTAACAAAAGCAATGAGCGGCAGTATGTTATTCAAACAAATTTAACTGCGGCAACAATTGGGTGGCAGGTGCTAATGAAGAGAAAGTAACACCAACTAGGCGGATAGGTAGCTCACGAGGGATGTCTAAAAACAGTTTGTCTAACCAATAATGGGCAGAACCAGCACTGTCAAAAGCAGTCGATAGCGTGTGCGAGCGAGTGATTTGAGTGAAGTCTGCATATTTAACTTTTAAAGTAATGGTATAGGCGACCAGCTGTTTTTTTTGCAGTTGATGAAAGGCATCGGCATTTTGTTCATAAATTTGTATACGTAATTCATGGTTATCACTTAAATTATCTTTGAATGTGGTCTCAGAACCCACAGATTTATGCGTGCGCTCAGATTTGACAGCACGCTCATCACGCCCATGGGCAATGTCGTGATAAAACTGCCCACGCTTGCCGAACTCCTGCACCAATATAGCTGCTTGCATTCGCTTGAGATCCGCGCCATTATTGACACCCATCGCATGTAAGCGCTTGGTCGTGGCTTTACCAATACCGTGAAAACGCTCGATAGGTAACGTACTAATAAAGGCATCAGCGTCCGCTGGCGTGATGATAGCCGTACCATTGGGTTTGTTAATATCAGAGGCAATTTTCGCCAGCATTTTGTTAAATGACACACCTGCTGAGGCCGTCAATCCAGTATGTGTTAGTATTTGTGCCCTTAGCCAATTGGCCATCAAGGTTGCTGAGCCTTTATGGACTTGTAGCCCTGTAACATCGAGATATGCTTCATCCAGAGACAATGGTTCAACATGTGGCGTTAAGCGGTACATAATCTGGCGAATATCGCTGCTAACTGCGCGATACACCTCAAAACGTGGTCTAACAAAAACGACCTCTGGACAACGTTTGCGTGCCTCATAACAAGACATGGCAGAGCGTACACCAAACTTACGTACTTCATAGCTGGCTGCCGCGACCACACCGCGACCATTTGGATCGCCACCAACCACCAATGGCTTACCGCGCAGTTTAGGAAAGTCACGCTGCTCCACACTGGCATAAAAAGCATCCATGTCTATATGGATAATTTTACGAGGGCTAGCGTTTATAGAGTTTGTCATACTCACTATTTTACCTGATTCAATCGCTTTAACTTAGTATCAAAAGTTAGGTTTTTAGATAGATTTCTTTAATAGGTTAGCAGGACGTTAGCAATAAGATATAAATAATTTTATATCTTATATATCATGGGGTTAGTTAATAAAAAATGACGGAATAAATCTTATAAAATGCAATTTAGCAAACATATTTTTACTATTTATTTGTCTAAGTCTACTGTAAATCAAACTCATTTGCACTGTTGCACCACTTGTCGTATCAATCTCACCGTTTGTCATGAATCTCACATTTAGATATTACAGTTTTAATTCCAGTGTTTTACAATATAGTATCCGCGCTAATGGATGACTGTAAAACAATAAGTAATGCCTTGTGCGCCTCTATGACCATTTAAAAAAGACATTGCTTATCGCTCATGCCAAGATCGGAAATGGAGTTTTGGTAAAGTTAACTCTTTAAGAGCCTGTCGTTAGAGAGTTTAGAATGATCAAGGAGCTTATGATGAATAATGAACTAAAAGGGAGCGATCTAACAAGAGCGATGCTAGCACGCGGCGATAAAAAAGTATGGTGTGCGGTGTGTGATGATAGCGATGAGCAAGCAATGATGGATCATTGTGGTAATGATTTTACGGCTTATATCGTGTCATTTCGTGACGGGTATTTTTATTGTAATGCTGGCATGCCATGGGAATTTGCCGTGCACATTAAGATAATTGCGGTGATGCAATCTGAAGTAGATATATAAGTGTAGTAACGAATGTTACCGGCACAAAAAAACCTCCTAATGAGGAGGCTGATTTGTTACTAATATTGGTACCAGTGGTCGGACTCGAACCGACACGCTTATAAAGGCAACGGATTTTGAATCCGTCATGTCTACCAATTCCATCACACTGGCATGTTAGAAGATAAGGTCTATTAGATAGAAATTATCGAATTGGGCTACAGGTTTAACTCTGTATAGGCTGCGTATTATAGCAGCCTATTTTTATCCGTCAAGAATTATTTAATATAATTTTCAATTAAATCAAAAAAATTGGTTTAGCCTACAAAAGCGCGTTCAACGGCATAATCCGCTTGGACACCCATGCGTGGTGACACGGTCAAACCAAAATCGTCCAAAATCGCTGAAACTTCTGCGTTAAAAGGCATGCTACCGCAGATCATAACACGGTCGTCTTCTTTATTCATCGGTGGTAACCCAATGTCTTCAAAGAGCTTTCCTGAGGTCATCAAGTCAGTTACGCGGCCTTGATTTTTGAACTCTTCACGAGTCACTGTCGGGTAGTAAATGAATTTTTCACGGTACCATTCACCAAATATCTCGTCGTTAGGTAGTTCGTTTTCAAACATATCACGATAAGCCAAGTCATCGACATGGCGCACACCATGTACCAAAATGATCTTTTCAAAGCGTTCATAGACTTCAGGATCACGTGCCAATGCTAAGAATGGCGCCAGTCCAGTGCCTGTTGAGAGCATATAAAGGTTTTTGCCAGGCAGTAAATCATCTAGTACCAAAGTGCCCGTTGGTTTTTTGCTGACCAACAGCTCGTCACCGACTTTGATATGCTGCAAGCGCGAGGTTAATGGACCATCTTGAACCTTGATAGAAAAGAATTCTAAGTGATCTTCGTAGTTCGGGCTAGCAATCGAATAAGCGCGCAATAGCGGTCTGCCATCGACAACGATTCCGATCATCGCAAATTCGCCATTACGAAAGCGCAGACCATCGTCGCGAGTTGTCTTGATGCTAAATAGAGCGTCATTCCAGTGATGAACCTCTGTGACCGTTTCGGTGCGAAGTTTTGACATAAAGTCCTCGTTAATAAGTTGCTATCGGTTTTATTAAGTCTAAATGAGTGTTAAATTAAAATTTTCAATGATAAGAAGGATAGTAAAATTTCAATCGTCATTGGAACGGCTAATTGTTTAAAACCTTGTCATGCAAAGTGAGTAGCATAGACGATGTTTTAACCAACATTATGGGACGATATACTAACACTTTATTAAGCATTTAAAATCAGGAGAGGAGCATATAGAGTCTAAGGGTAGATACGACCTAATCTGTCTTCTATAAAACCATGACAATGGATGTTGCTGTAGAACGCTTATAAGGGCTGAAAAATAAAGGCTATCATCGAATTTATGGCTCATAATACCAAAATTTAAAATAAAAATCCGTCTAGCAGCGACGATGCGGCATGATAAAATGGAATATCGTTAGTGAGTAATTTTGTATCATTTGGCAGAACTGTTTGAAAAAGGCAGTGTGTTATTACTGGAGCAAGCTTATGTCTGATGACAATCTGTCTTTAGATAATTATCATCAAGCCCCTATCATTGGCTACCATCGTGCGCCGCTTTCACAAAAATTTGGTGCACCGCGCCAGCCGAATTTGGTCGCGCTAAATAGTGCTATTGAAATGCTAGCGCCCTACGATACGCCAGCTGCGTTTGAGGGTTTAGAAGCATTTAGCCATATATGGATCAGTTGGCAGTTTCATCATAACTATCGACATAAAGACAATAATCAAGCGAATAGCAACTTTCGAGCGCAAGTGCGCCCACCAAGATTGGGCGGGAATCAAAAAATAGGGGTATTCGCCAGTCGCAGTATGTATCGACCCTCAGCGCTTGGGTTATCTGCCGTTAAGCTTGAAAGTATTGAGATTGTAGAAGGAGGTGTATTACTTATCATTAGCGGTGCGGATATGATAGATGGTACGCCGATTATCGATATTAAGCCCTATGTCGCTTATAGTGATGTGCTCAGCAATGCAAAAAGCGGGTTTGCGCCAACTGCGCCAGACTTATTAGAAGTGATCATTACTGAGTCTGCTTATGAGCAATTTATGACATTGGTTGACGCTGGACGATGCGATAAAAATGACAATAAGATTGAGAATAAAAATAATAAGAAAGCTATTCGTGCAAAAAATCATAGCGTAGCGACGCTTGTTCAACAGATGCAAGAGCAGTTGCTCATTTTTGATATCGAGACTATTAAAGCATTAATCGCGCAAGATCCGCGTCCAGCCTACCGTCGCACGAAGATAAATACGCCGTTTGTCATGCGCTATAAATCTGTCGATGTAAGCTTTCAGCTGATAGACTCAGGGCAGTTGCAGATAACGGCTATTGTCAAAGTGAGCTTGTAGTGCTCAGTGACGCCATTACTGCCGCATGAATTATCCATAAATCACTCCTCAATAAATAACGCATCAATGATAAAAGAAGAAAAATATGTCTGCTCAGAAATATTCAATCGTGATTGATTTGCGTTGGTGCCTAGATGAATTATTGGCAGATAAGGTGATTGATCAGCGTGGCTACAATTTGGTGATGACGAGCCGTCGTGATAAAGCGCAGCATCCACTTCTAACCATCAGTGAATTTGGTTTGCCAAACGGTCATGCACTGGATAAAAATGTTGAGAATAAACTGACTTTGGTGTGGTTGAATCAATGGCTGGCTGCCAAAGCAGGTATGTCACTCGTCCGTATTGACCCGTTAAAAGTCGATGTCCCAGCCGTAACCCAACTGATGTCCTTTGAGTATGCACGCTCACAGCATATTTTGCCCATTGAAGTGACGTTAGATGAAGTCATCATCGGTACAGACCAGCCGTTTTATACTGAGTGGCAGACAAGTATCGAAAAACTAATCAAGTCTAAAAGCTATCGCACAGTTTATGTCAATCCTGAGCAAATTAATCGCTACCGTCAAGAGTTTTACCAAGTCACCCAAGCGATTGCAGGAGCAAATAGTGTCCACAAGCGGGCAGCGGCTGATGTCACCAATGTTGAGGCATTATTGCAACTCGGCGACAATACTAACCCTGATGCCAATGACCAACATATTGTCAGAGTTGTCGATTGGTTATTGCAATATGCGTTTGAGCAGCGAGCCAGCGATATTCATTTAGAGCCTCGCCGTGAGACGGGTAAAGTTCGCTTTCGTATTGATGGCGTGCTACATACCGTCTATGAGATGCCATTGGCTATTATCGTCGCAGTGACCGCACGTATTAAAATATTAGGACGACTGAATGTGGCAGAAAAACGCAAACCACAAGATGGCAGGCTAAAAACCCGTACGCCAAAAGGTCTAGAAACTGAGCTGCGTCTATCGACGATGCCCACTGCCTTTGGCGAAAAGCTGGTCATGCGGGTGTTTGACCCTGAAGTGCTGGTGCGCTCGTTTGCTCAGCTTGGCTTGTCAGGTAAACAGCTCGAGACTTGGCATGAGCTGACGGCGCATCCAAACGGTATTATCTTGGTCACTGGTCCCACTGGCTCAGGCAAGACTACGACGTTGTACAGTACGCTCAAGCAGCTCGCCACAGAACAAGTCAATGTCTGTACGATTGAAGATCCTATCGAGATGATTGAGCCAGCTTTCAACCAAATGCAGGTCAATCCAGGGGTTGATTTGCATTTCGCTGAAGGCATTCGCTCTTTGATGCGCCAAGACCCAGACATCATTATGGTTGGTGAGATTCGCGATGCCGAAACCGCCAATATGGCAGTGCAGGCATCACTGACTGGACATTTGGTGCTCTCGACGTTGCATACCAATGATGCACCAAGCTCACTTACTCGCTTGCATGATTTGGGCATTCAGCCGTTTTTAACCTCAGCGACGATACTAGGCGTCATGGCGCAGCGTCTATTACGGACATTATGTCCGCACTGTAAAAAAGCGCTAGACGTGACTCCAGATAGTGAAATTGCTATTCAGTGGCAGGAATTGGTTCAACCTTGGCGTGCGCCCGCTCCAGCACAAATTTATACGGCGCAGGGCTGCGAGCATTGCCGCCATACGGGCTATCAAGGTCGCATTGGTCTGTATGAGATTATGCCGTTATCAAATGAGCTAAAAAAACTGGTCGCCGCCGATGCAAATTTAGATGTATTGAAGCAGCAAGCATATCGTGAAGGTGTACAGCCGTTGCGCTTATCGGGCGCAAAGCGTATTAGTGAAGGCGTGACGACCATAGAAGAAGTAATGCGAGTGGTGCCATTGCATTGACGTCAAATAGCCAGTGCTTGCTTTAGTAAAACGTCGCCTTATAACTTGATTTTTTAACGCTCCCAGCGCACATTTTGACGAATGATTTTGGCTGGTGTACCAGCAATCATGCAGTTGGGTATTGTCACTGGTTTATTGACAAATGCACCTGCTGCAATGATACAACCACTGGCGATAGAGACGTTTTTAGAGATGGTCACATTAGCGGCAATCCAAATATGGTCTCCTAAAATGACGTCTGTATGCGCCTTATTCACTCGCGCGTTAGTGTCTATATCATAGACCTTGTGAACGTCAGTTGCTCGAATTTCAATACCACGTGATATCATGCATGATTGACCAATGGTCACACTTTTATCGCGTGCCAAAATATAGCAATCAATAGCGGTGGTATGATTACCGATATAAATATGCAGATGATTACCGACAACCAATAATTGTCCTGAGAACTTCAATTGCTCTCCAATCGTGACTTGATTGTAATTGCCGTTGATGTCAATTTTTAATTGATTAAATTTGCCGCCTTTACCGACAGTGATTTGATTGTCCTGACCTGTACGAATAGTGATGGCTGAATCGCCAATGATGCGTACATCTTTAGCAATATTGATATGATTATTGTACCCTTTGTCTTGTAATAAAAACCGCTTTTTATAGAGCTGTTTGGGTAATAATGTTTTTATGATAGGGGAAAGGCTGATGGTTTTTTTATGGTTCATAATGAAGGGCTTATGAAAAGTGAGTAGAAGACGCCATGTTTTTTCTAGCGCTGGCTTTTATGGTTGGTTTGCTGTTTTAAATATGGTTGAGGAGCGTGTTGATAGTGTACCGCTAAAATTTACTTGAAAACAGCTGCCTTTGGAGCAATCAATAGGGTTATCCGTTTCAAGGCTTACCACTATGGCGTGTCTTCATTCTGAACGGAAACGACTAAATGGATTGAAAATGGCTAAATTTTGCTAAGCTGCGTCAAATGGCGGGTCAATACCCTGATATTATCTGCACTATTTTCCTTATTTGACCTACCATTTATCTAATTTTTATCATCATTTTCAAAATGAGAACATGTCCTAATATTTTTTTATTCATTCATTTTTATTAACGAGATTATTTATGTTTACTGATAGCCATTGCCATCTTAATCGCTTAGATTTAACCAAGTATGATGGTCAATTGTCTGGCGCGATTGATGCTATGAAAACTGCCAATGTCACTCGGGCAATGGCGATTATGTGTGATTTTGCCGAATATGATGAGATTGCCCATATTGTCAGTACCTATAGTGATGAGGCGCTAAATCTTGGCATGAGCGTCGGTATTCATCCTTGTGAAGATATCAGTGTCTTGCAATCAGCGACGGTCGAGCGTTTGATCGAAACGGCTGATGCTGACCATGTATGGGCGATTGGAGAGACAGGATTAGATTATTACTGGTCAACGGAAAACAAAAAAGAGCAGCAAGCCAGTCTTGCTCGCCATATTCATGCCAGTCAAAGCCTGAAAAAGCCACTCGTCATACATATGCGGGATGCCAAAGAAGATACGATCGATATTCTAAAAGCGGAAGGTGCGGAACACGGCATTATTCATTGCTTTACCGAAGATTGGGAGACGGCGAAGCGCGCTCTAGATTTAGGTTTTTATATCTCATTTTCAGGCATTGTTAGTTTTAAAAGTGCCCAAATGATTCAAGATGCCGCAAAAAATATGCCTAGAGACAGACTGCTTATCGAAACCGATAGTCCTTATCTAGCACCAGTGCCCAAGCGTGGTAGACCCAATGAGCCTGCCTATGTACCGTATGTCGCCAGTTGTCTGGCAGAGATGTATGGCTGTAGTAGCGATGACGTTGGCGCATTAACCGCAAAAAACTTTGAAAATTTACTGGCACAGTATCACTAAAATGGTTATGCTATGACCACTCAGTCATTTATGAGACAGTCTTGTTGTTTTACGTTATTTGAAGCGTAAGCATATGATTATCAATGACTATTTAGCAAATATAAGCATATCTCTTTTGGTGGTTTTCGAGCAGACTTTGTATGACGTGATACGCTTGTCGCCGACGCACTAATCCACACGATGGTCATATGCTTAATCTTGTCAGGTTTTAGGAGAGATTATGAGTCGTCAGCATCAGTTCAAGGCACGAGAAGAGAATATCTTAGCAATGGCAGAGCAATTGCTACTTGAGTCGGGCGATGGTGATATTACTTTAGACAGTTTGGCAGACCAGCTGGATTTGGCTAAAGGTACACTGTACAAGCATTTCTCCAGTAAAGATGAACTCTATTTACGTATTATTATCCGCTACGAAGAACAACTGTTTGAGATTAATCGTATTGATGATTGTCCATCAGCAGGCGTTGCTCGTATGATTTTTCAGCAGTTATTCAATCCACAAAAAGCCATGTTGCTCAATCAAATCGAAGAGCGTTTGGCGGCATCAGTGACGGGTCTCAATCGTTTATTTGGTGAGTTATATGATATTCGCCGTCAGCGTATGAAACGCTTGATTGACATTATCAGTGCTTATTTAAAGGATGAGCATAGTAGTTTGAGTACGCGCGACTATTTGTCCTCGATTTGGGCGATGGGTCAAGGCGGTGCTGGACTATTAAATTCAAGCTTTTACCAGCGGTATTTGGGTCGCCGCGATACTCTACGCTATGCTTTCGTTCAGCAAATGCTTGAGTTGCCGAGTCATTATCCTGCGGCTGATGATGAAGTGATGGATGAAGATATGCAGGAGTTGGTAGAGCAAATCGATACTGAGTCAGAAGAGCACCGTAATACCAGTTATTAATGTCTTTATTCAACATGCCTTAAACTTTTCTAAATTCGTGTTGCTATATTCGTTATCGCAGCACGGTGCATCCATGCTAAAAATGGATACATGCTTACCAGTTTTAATGCCCAATCATAGTTTTATTCTTCATACCACAACCTACTTATAGGTTTATAGGTGTAATATGCCGGTCACTGCCAAGACTCCGTCCAGCTCAGCGGTCACTTGCTATTCACACTTAAGTCATCAATATTTGCAATATAAAAAAACGGATAGATATCCCTTACCTCTTGTTTATCAGCATAAATGCTTTCCAGTACAAAACGCTAACGTTTCCCTTTATACATCCTCAAGCCTTGCTCAGGCACAACAGGGCTTTACCCTTGTCGAAATTGTAGTGGTGGTGGTTATTCTATCTATCTTTGCTGGCACGATGAGCCTGTCGGTCGGTAGTAGTGAATCGCGTAAAAACCGTGCTTTTTATGAGCATTTGACTGACTCACTGAGCTATGTACGGTTGTTGTCTGCTGAGCGTATGCAGCCCATGGGTTTAAGTTTACAAGCGGATAAACAAGGTCAAGTAAACCCCGTTATCGTCACTTTATCCAATCCTTATATTGCCTATCAGAATAATGATATCCCGTCAAATAGCATGGACAGTACGCCTAAAAATTCGATGGAATTGTCTGCTGATCTGACAAGTATGTCGGGGGGGATAGGAAAGCAACAGCCAGTGCCTAGCTGGGAGATTGAGCCAGAAGTCAGTTTGCCTGAGTTACCTGCTGGGGTCAGTTTAAGGGTGCAAAGCTTGGAGGCTGGCAACCTATCAATGCCTGAACAAGAACAAACATTGCAGCCTTGGTTTGCCAATCAAGCAGTCCCACAGATATTATGGTTTGGTACAGGGCAAGCAACGCCTGTCACCATTGAGGTGCTGCACAATTCACGTCTGGTGGGCGAGGTTATTACCATTATGCCTGATGGCAGTATGATGATCGGACAAGGGCTGTAACTGATGATAGATAAGGGTAAGATTATATCTGCTCATATAAAGAAAAAGCCAATGTTATCAAAGCATGAAAGCGGCTTTACTCTGATTGAGGTAATGGTAGCGTTAGCGATTTTAGCGGTTGTTGCTGTGGCTGCTAGCCGTGCCAGTAGTGCCTATCTCAGCTCAGTGGATGTATTACGCACACGCACACTTGCACATTTTGTCGCACAGAACGCAGCCGCTGATTTGCGTATTCAAGAGACATGGCTGACGGCCAATCGCACACAAACAATCAATGCTCAAGGGCGTGATTGGCAAGTAGTAATGACGGTCAGTGATGCCATTACGCCCGCTTTAAAAGAGGTGAATATTGCTGTCGCACCCATTATAGATGGACAGACGCGCACCACCGTGACTGATATCAACGTAATATTAAGCAATGCGGAGCAAGACGTTGGCAGTTTGGACTTAAACCGTTTGGGTGCTGATATTGCAGGGCAGTCTGGAGGCAATCCGTGAGGTCGCAGCGTGGATTTACGCTACTTGAATTGATGGTCGCCATGGCGATATTTGCGATGTTGGCAGTGGCTGGCTGGCAAGTATTTGATAGTGTCAACCGCGCCCGAGAACGTGCACAATTTCATGCTGATAATCTAGCTGTTTTGCAATATGCTTATTTGCAGCTACAGCAAGACATGGGTCAAATTATCCCTTATCAAATACCAAATACTCAAAATGTCAGTGTGATAAATAACAGTGCAAACAATAGCGCCCAAGCTAATGAAATAGTACCTGAGCCTTTTATGAGTTTGGATGGTGAGCATGTGAGTTTTGTTCGTTTTGCCGATCCCGATCCACGTTATCAAAGTAGCATGAGTGTCCAGCATATCGAATATATTTTTGCAGATGAGCGTTTAATTCGTCGCCAATATACCAGCATCGATGGTGGGCGCGATAGCATCAGCCTAGATAGTGTATTGCTCGAAGGCGTCACCGCAGGGCGTTGGCAAGCATATTTACCTGAACTGAGCACCAAGTTCCCTAATGCAGACAGCAGTAATAACAGTACAAATACAACCTCTGGGCAAACGGCCAGTGCCGTGAGCGCCAAGCCAGCAGTGGTTTTACTACCCAAAGGTATTGCTGTCAATTTTACTTATCAGGATATGCCAATAACTTGGCAATGGGCGCTTGCTCCACAACCAATACCAAGTAACAATAAAAATAAAAGCAATAACAATGCTTCCAATAATGGCAATGGTAGCAATAACGATAGTAGTGATAATACTAATGACAATCCAAATAGCAATGTAAATAACAATGCAGGAAGTAATATTTAAAATGTATCATTGGGTCAATCATAAAGACGGCTTAAGTCAATGACAGCGCACTCTCAGCGCGGAGTAGCGCTGCTCACTATCTTGCTATTGGTGGTTAGTATTACCGTAGTGGCGGGAGCGATGCTTGCCAGCCAAAAGATTGCTATTAGACGTAGCAGCTTATTGTTTGATCAAAATCAGCTGTCACAAGATATCAATGCTGGTCAGCAATTAGCCATCACGATGATTCGTGCTGACGATAAGCTGAACGACACAGATAGCGAGCAAGATATTTGGGCGCAGCCACTACCGCCTTATCTTTTAGCCAATCACAGCATCAGTATTGAATTGCGCGATGAAGCCAGTCGTTTTAATATTAATAACTTATATCAGAATGGCGCGGTTGATAGCAACGCTTTAGCCATATTTCAAAGATTGTTGACGCAATTAAATCTAGAATCTGATATTGCCATTGCTATTCTTGACTATCAAGATACGGATAGCGACGTTTATCAAGATGGTGGTGATGAGAGTGTGGTTTATTCTCAGCAAACAAGTGGTTCAGCGAGTAAGACTTTGCCCAACCAAGCATTGGTCAGTATCGATCAGTTGCAAGAGATTCGAGGGGTAAATGCTGAAGTACTAGCGGCACTACGTCCTTATATTACTACGGTTCCTTATTATCTGCCTATTAATGTCAATACTGCTAGTCCAGTTTTGCTGGCTGCACTGATAGATGGCGCAACCAGCCAACAGATGCAGGGATTGGTCGATACGCGGGCAAAGCAGGCGTTAGCCTCTATTGATGATGTGTGGCAATTGCCGATGCTGAGCAGCTTAAATAATGATCAACGAAAAGCATTAACACCACTACTCGCAGTCGATAGCCAAGCGTTCATGGCACTTATTACAGCAACTGATAGTGCAAATCTTGGTCAACAAAGACAACGGTTTGCAACTGTATTAATTAGCAAGATTGTGACTGATGCTAGCGCGGCAGCAGGGAGTAATGCTAATAACAGAACGCCTAACAGTAATAATGAGAATGGCAATAATAAAAAAGCCAAAGAAATTAAAGTGGTGACACAGCGTTTATGGGCATTTAGACCCAATTTCTAACGTTGAGCCACCTAAAAAGAGTCTTGATCAGTGCCGAGGTGAAATGTCTGACCTGACACTGCCTAATCTCCTAAGTGCGTTTCTTCCGTAGATTTCCAGTTATAAGCACCATAAAACAGCATCTGTGCTTGGCGAGTACAATTATGGAGCATCAGCTGCTTATTCTCTTCAATCTCGTTTAGATCGACTTCATCATCATGATCTTCAGTATAAGTCAGCTCCAACCAATCGATAATCCAAGAAAAGAACATATTTACCCCAGCCTCAGCCAATAGGCGACGGTCATAGGCATTGATATGAGTAAAGGCAGGCTGTAGCGCTAAATCATCAGCCAAGCTTTGAGCATGTTTTTTGACAAGTTCATTGATGGCTTTGCGTACAGCTTCTGAGCCACCATAACGCTCACTGACTAAAAATTGCCAGTAATAAGGCTGATCACTGACCATATACAAGAATAGCTGAATGCTCTTAGCAATTTGGCGATCAAAGCTACGCTTACGCCCAATTTGCAAGCTATCGCTTAGTATCGCCAGCGTACCCCCTAGTTCTTCTACCACTAATGCTCGACCAAGCGATTCCATGTCATCGAAATGCCGATAAAACGCGGTCGGCACCACGCCAACCTCACGCGTTACTTGCCGGAGGCTGATAGAGCTAAAAGATTGCCCTGTCATACATAAATCAAGCACGGCATTAAAAAAGGCGTGCCGAGTTTGAAGTTTCTTTTGTTCACGACTGCTCATAATATTTCAAAATTGTCCAATAAGGGTTTATCATACTCATTTCGGCGTAAAAATACGACTGAAATACGCAACTTGTGTTAATTTACTAGACCTGCACTGGTGTTTTACACCATGGTACCCCAATGGCCTTGTAACTCCTGTGCCAATCGATACGCTTCATGATCATTCATCCCAGTGATAAAGTCCAATATATTTAAAATATTGTGATAGACATTATCTGATAATATCTGCCGATGCTCATTGAGATGTGGCTGTAACAACATTAGTAGGTGCTGCTGCTCAAAGGAGATTGGGGCAGCTTTTGCATTTGTCCAAGCCAATGGTATGAAGGCGTCTAATAATCGATGCAGGCATTGATTGGCCATCAACTCCATACGTACTTTGCTTGGGTGATTGAATATTTTTTCGCGTGCCAATTGCTTGGCTTGGTTAATGCCATTTTGCACATGTGCATCACAATGGGTAAATAGACTGCCATTGAGGGTTCCGGCCAACAGTGCCTCACTATTAGCGACAAAAGCATCAGTCACGGCATTGACCAAGCGCATCATGGCGCGGGCTCGCAATGATGCTAAGCTCTGCCTGACAGACATGTGTGCGGGCAGACTGATACCGCTAGGGCGCTCACCAATCAGCTCATAAAATATGGCGGCAACCTCGCTATAGGTCAGCATATTAAGATTGATACCATCTTCTAAATCGATCAAGGCATAGCAAATATCGTCCGCCGCTTCTAGCAAATAAGCTAATGGATGGCGAGCAAAGCCATCGTGCTGTGTTGAACGTGGCAGATTTAAGCAGGCTGCTAATTCTTCTAGTGGTGCCGACTCACTATAAAAGCAGCCAAATTTTTGTACATTATGATGGTGGTGTTTATCATTGACATCGTTGCTATGAGTAGCCAACCAAGGATACTTCATAAAAGCACCTAGCGTTGCACAAGTGAGACGCATGCCACCTTTATCAGGATGGTGCTCATTACGCGCCAGTAACCGAAATCCTTGTGCATTACCTTCGTAAGCCAGCAAGTCCAGTCGCTCATTGCTGCTCATATTTTGCAAAATAGCATGACGGTCAGAGTGACTAAACCAATCACGAATGGCGTATTCTCCTGCATGTCCAAAAGGCGGGTTACCAATATCATGAGCGAGGCAGGCTGCTTGTACAATCACCCCGACATCGTATGGTGAGATACCTGCTGGTAGACCGCTGGTTAGTTTGCTATGCAGTTTTTCTGCGGCCATCATCCCTAATGAACGTCCAATACAAGACACTTCAAGAGAATGAGTCAGACGCGTATGGATACCGAGCTGATTGGTCAGAGGATGAACTTGGGTTTTTTGATTCAACTGTCGAAATGAGTGCGAAAATACCAGTCTGTCATAGTCTTTATGAAATTGAGATCGGGTACTGGTATTAGCATTAAATTTTTTAGAAGCGCCAAGACGTTGTGAATTAAGGAGATGGGACCATTGTGTGGTGGAGGACGACAAAGGGGTTGATGTACTTAGCATATGGAAACATCCGAAACCAAGGGAGCCTTTAGCATAGCAAAATAGCGCCCTTGGTACAGCAACTAAGATTTCTGGCAGTCAAAAAGCACTTCTTCCGCTTCGATAGCAACATCGCTATTTAGTGTCTTATTTCGCAACGTTGCATTGTCATTATTCACTTGCCATATAATGCCATGGGTGTCATCTAATCCGATATCACTCGTATAGATGGCTTTCCCAGTACTGGCGTCGCTACTAGCCGCAGCTGTTAAATCGTATTCGATACCATCGATGAGTAGATGCGCGGTCTGAGGTGTATCATCGGTATGATAAGACACGCCGATAGTAGCAGTAGGCTCACAAGAAAATGGTGTGCTATTGCTGGCGTGTTCTGCATGATCATGTCCTTCATGACCGTGCTCCATATCATTATGCTCTTCGTGGCTATGCATGTCGTGATCATCTTCAGAGTGATGTTGTTCTGCATGATTGTCTACGGCTGTTACTTCTTCAGATACTACCGTATCAGTGTCTGTATTAGGCTGACAACCCAATAGAGAGCCTGTCATGATACTTCCTACAAGCGCAACACTTGCAAATTTAGAAAAAGAGAAATGGTTGGTCACAGTATGAGTCCTCAAAGAAACAAAATAAAGATATGTTATAATATAACAATTGATATATAAAATAAAGCCGATGATGGCAAATATCCAACATCGGCTCATTAACTATAGTCGGTTCAAGATAATTTAGATACAAGAAAGGCGAGTGAAAGTGCTACAAGTAGTAGACTAAGTGAGCCTGACGCAGTATCTGATTTATATAGGACAGACTATATTAAATGGTATGTACTGCTTAAAACTACACGTTAAATCTAAAGTGCATGATATCGCCATCTTGAACGATATAGGTTTTGCCTTCTAGACGTGATTTACCAGCAGCTGCTGCGCCTTTTTCACCGTTGTATTCGATAAAGTCATCATAAGCAATGACTTCGGCACGAATGAAGCCGCGCTCAAAGTCAGTGTGAATAACGCCAGCTGCTTGCGGTGCGGTTGCACCAACAGCAACGGTCCAAGCACGTACTTCTTTGACACCAGCGGTAAAGTAAGTCTGCATATCAAGTAAGTCGTAGCCACCTCGGATCACTTGATCAAGACCCGCTTCTTCCATATCCATCTCAGCTAGGAAGTCTTTTTTATCGTCTTCATCAAGTTGAGCAATTTCAGATTCGATTTGGTTGCATAATGCGATAACGATAGAATCTTCGCCAGTCGCATAGTTGCGCACCGCATCTAAGTATGGGTTATTTTCAAAGCCATCTTCACTGACGTTAGCGATATACATGGTTGGTTTTAGCGTGATTAAACCATAACTTCTGATCAGTTTTTTCTCATCAGCATCTAGGTTTGCTGCGCGTGCCGCTTTACCTTCGGCTAATAAAGGCTCAACTTTTTTAAAGATATCAAGCAATGCTTGCGCGTCTTTGTCGCCACCTTTAGCCTTCTTGGTTTGGTTGTGGATGGCACGCTCAACGGCCTCTAAATCTGCCAATGCCAGTTCAGTATTGATGGTTTCGATATCATCAATCGGGCTGACGCGCCCATCAACGTGTACGACGTTGTCATCATCAAAACAGCGCACTACATGAGCAATCGCATCGGTCTCACGAATGTTGGCTAGGAACTGATTGCCCATACCTTCGCCTTTTGACGCGCCTGCGACCAGGCCTGCGATGTCCACAAACTCCATTGTCGTTGGTAGTACACGCTCAGGATTGACGATATCAGCCAATTTCTTCAGGCGTGGGTCAGGTACAGGTACGATACCTGTGTTGGGATCTTTGGTACAAAACGGAAAGTTTTCAGCGGCGATACCCGCTTTAGTCAAGGCATTAAACAAGGTGGATTTACCCACGTTTGGTAGGCCGACGATGCCGCAATTAAAACCCATAACATTCTCTCAATGTATTAATAAAATCAGTTGGTATAAAGTTTGGTTAAATGATAAATCAAAATTGGGCACATTGTAGCAAATTTACCGGAATAGGGGTGAGGTTGTTGTGTTGTATACTGAGATTTTGCTTTGGCTCTTACTGGCAATTTTTCTATTTTATCGATTATGGTAAGCTGTGCCATAAAACAACTTAACTAGTGGCACTATTGAAGATGAGTGCTTTGTATCGATAAGGGCGACTAAAATAAATGAAAGGCAAATTCCGATAATGACTACCGCTATTTTTGACACGCGTCGCTATAATTATCCGCAGAATTTCGTGGAGATTAAGCCTAAGCTTGAACGTCTTGAGAAAGCAATTAAAAAACTAGAGGCAAATCTAATCGACGCTGATGACGATGCGAATATTGAGCTAGTGAATCAAAGATTGAGTGGTGCATTAGGGTTGCAAGTAGACTACGCCAGTGAGTTAAACCCCGATCAATTACTAGCTGCTACTACCATCGAAGGTAAGGTTTTGGTAATCGCTGGTGCTGGCTCTGGTAAGACCAAAACCTTAACTTATCGGACCAGCTACCTATTAGAAAACGGGGTAACACCCAAAAGCATCTTGCTATTAACCTTTACTCGTAAAGCGGCCAATGAAATCAAAGATCGAGCTAAGTCTTTGCTGGCAAGTAATCTGTCCAATGAAGAGCTATCGAATGAAGAATTAGCTGAGGATAAGTTGCCGACTGATAAGGCGTTAAATAGTATCACTAGCGGCACCTTTCACTCATTTTGTAATATGCTGCTGCGTCAGTATTCAGGCTTACTTGGTATTAATCCACGATTTACGATTTTAGATACGGGTGATAGTGAGGATGCCATCGATTTAATCCATAAAGAAAAAAAGTATCCTGCGCAAACCAAAACCCAAGCCTTTCCGCGTAAAAAAACGCTGCAAAATATCATATCGACCTCTAGAAACAGACGCATTCATATACGCAATTTAATCGAAAGCAGTTATCCTGATATCGCTGTGCACATTCCTATCATTGAGCAATTGGCAATTGATTTTCATGAATATAAACGCGCCAATCATCTCTATGATTTTGATGACATCATTAGTCAGGTAGTACGTCATTTAAAAACCAACCATACCTTTCGCCAGATGCTGCAAAACCAATATCGCTACATTATGGTTGATGAATATCAAGACACCAATATTCCGCAAAAGCAGCTGATAGATTTGATTTGTGAGCCTGACTCGGTATCGCTAATGGTGGTCGGGGATGACAATCAAAGTATCTATGCGTTTCGCGGTGCCAATTACGAAAACATACTGCTGTTCGGTGAGAGCTATCCTGAAGCCCGTCTCATTAAGCTTGAACAAAACTATCGCAGTACGCCCTCTGTTCTAAACTATATCAATGCTCTGTCAGCGCAAATCACCTTGGGCTATCAAAAGCAGCTATATTCAAAGGTCAGTCTAGCGGGGAAAAAGCCGATATTTAGCCGTTTAAGTGATGAGACCCGCGAGGCCAAATACATTGCGGATAAAATTATAGCGCTAAAATCAGAGTATGATTACAACGATTTTGCGGTACTGTGCCGCACGTCCTTTCAGTCTAACTATGTCCAGTTAGAATTTATGGAGCGTCATATTCCATTCATCGTAGTGGGTGGCATCAAGTTCATTGAAAGACGACATATTAAAGACTTTTTAGCCTTTGTCAAAATACTCTATAACCCCAACGACAACATTGCTTGGCATCGTATTTTGACTTTGTTTAAAGGAGTAGGCGCAGTCACTGCAACCCGCTTAACGCAAGCGATTGCCGCTGACAATAATTCTTTTGAGCCCCTACTGACTGCAAAATTTGCCAAAAAAAGCACACAACTTGCGCCATTGTATGAATTATTGAGCAAAGCAAGCCGCGCAGGTACCGTTGAACAAGTTATCGAGCTGATTCTTGAGTTTTATATACCTGTTCTAAAAATCAATGAGGATAACTGGCGGGAGCGTAGCGAGGATTTTCGTGTTCTCACAAACTTAGCGGCAGAGCATGACAACCTTGATGATTTTTTGGAAAACTTGGTTCTTGATCCGCCGAATGATTCGGTCGCTACGTCAGGTGAGGCAGAAGGGCAGGACGATGATAAATTAACCATTTCTACCATTCATAGTGCAAAAGGACTTGAATGGCCAGTAGTGTTCGTCAACTCCTTAGTCGATGGCATGATGCCGCATTATCGCTCTTTGGATGATTTTGAAGAGCTAGAAGAAGAACGAAAATTGTTTTATGTTGCTTGCAGTCGCGCTAAGAGCAGACTGTATCTAACGGCGCCTGATTACTTTGCCAGTTATTCAGGGTATTTTGACAAGCCATCACGCTTTATCGCTGAGCTGTCTACTGATGAAGTGACGGTAGAAAATTCTAAACAAGTGAGAGAAGAGAGTGATGATCCAGTGTGGTGGTAGTGTTTTATCGAATTCACAGTAATAATATTTCGAGGTATTAGGTTTTGTATAAGCAAATAGCTAAAGCTTTATTAGTCCCAATTATTGCTTCAATAAGTAGTTTTCCTGCTTTAGCTGTTGAGGACTGTATGCCGCCGACGAGTCACTATAGAAATATTCAATGTACTGATAATAAGCATCTATTTGTTGCTTATGATGACGATTATCGTCCACAAGCGTTACTCAATATAAAAGGTAAAGTAACAGCTAGTCTCAAAGATTTTGATAAAGTTGAGGCGTGGTTGTACAGCGATGGATTTTTTCCTGTTTTAAAAAACGATCAAGTCGGCTATATCAACGAACAAGGTAAACTGGTCGTACCTACTATTTACGACAACTTAATAGATCCTAATGATAAATATAATGAGGTTTGGGCAAACCCTGTTTATCAAGGTAAAATTGTCGTTGTAAAAGATGGTGCATATGGTGTCATCGATACTAACAATAAAGTTATTCTCAGTTTTGAAAATAACTATGCCATGATGGATTCTTTTAGCAATGATAGGGCGCCTATTTATGACTTTAATACGGAGTTATGGGGTCTTATAGACACTAACGGTAAAGAAGTTGTTGTCCCGCAATACGACGGTCTGGATGGTCATTTGGGTGGACACTATGGTTTTCATGAAGGTCTGCTCGGTGTAATTAAAGATGATAAATGGGGGTTTGTTACCAAGACAGGAACTGTTGCTGTTCCTTTCATTTATGATGAAATCAGACCTTTTAGTGAGCAGCTCGCTGGCGTGCGCAAAGGTAAGCGTTGGGGCTTCATAGATGGGGCCAATAGAACTGTCATTCCTTTCAAGTTCTCGGACGATAAAGTGACAAGAATGAGCGTTACTTATTTTGGTGCAATGTATTTCAACTTTAATAATGGTACGGCGAAGATAGAAGAGAAAAGTGATGGTACGTCTGTCTGTATTAATAAGCTAGGTAAAACTGTGGCTTGTAGTGAATGATAAGAATTGTTTTTAGTTTAGGAAATTAAGAATAGAAAAAACCGTGCTTTGGCAAAATACGGTTTTTTCTCAAGACAATTATGATCGTAGCTATGAAATGAGTATCTAGCAGGCTATACATATCTAAATCTCAGCTTCAATATTGAGTATTGGTTCTTCAACAGTGGTGAAGACTCTAGACTCCACATAAGAACTGCTATAAGTTGCATCCGTACTTATCGGATGAATATCTAAACGTTCCAGTTCTGCTAATAAATCTTGAATGACTTCGTTTTTACGAGTGACGAAGGTGGACGCAAAGCAGCGCCAAAATTTCCAGCCAGCACGCTCCAAAATACGCTGACGTTGCATATCGCTGTCCCATTTATCAGGCCCATGATATCTATCACCATCACACTCGATGGCTAGACTGTTATCATTTTCACCTTCGACAACCATATCGATTCGGTAGGCACCGGCTTCAACCTGTGGAATCACTCGATAACCTCTCTCAACGAGAAGATCAAAGACTTCTGTTTCAAAAAGAGACTCGCATTTTTCACGCAAATCAGAGACTTCTTCTTCATCTTTCATGAACGGTGCTTGAAAGTGCTTGATAAGCTCCGCTCGATAGTGATCGGCTTGGCTTAGTTCATCCAGTTCAATACTGCGTACCAAATACATTCTATCACGTGCTCTTGAGGCAGCGACATTCATTCGCTGGGCGAAAGTATCTCTCGTTTGTGCATGAGCCGCTCCTGGTACCACTACCAATGACAAGAACATGATATCGCGTTCTTTACCCTGAAAGGTTCTGGCATCACCGCAAGCAATATCAAAAGCAGTCATTATCGCTTCATCTAGTTCTTTATTGAGTATCTCCATAATATTATGCGCTTGCTTATTACCTAGTAACGAGACAACACCGATGGTTTTACTTTTGTAAGCTGGGTCAGAAACGATGGTTTTGATTTCATCAACAATAAATCTGACTTCTGACGGATTAATATCAGAACCTTTAATCCGGTAGCCATCGGTGACATAAATATCAATGAGTGGAGGGTCTAAGCGCTCTGAGGGTTTGGCTTTACGTAAAGGTATCAGCTCATGATTGTAAAACTCACGTTTTGAGAACTCAATAATTGGCGCAACACTACGAAAGTGTTCTTTTAACATCACACTGCTATCTGCAAAAACGACTTTGAATAAATCATATATCGAACGATCAGGCGACATCTGTGAGCGATAGACAGGGACTTGATTGCTCAGATACTGTGCCATCAGATTACGAATTTTTTCGATATCGAGACCAACGCCTTCTGGCGACACTTGCTTATCGTCACCAACGATTAGAACTTTCTTGGCTCTCATGATGGCTGGCAACGCCGTTAAATCAGACTGAGACGCTTCATCGATGATAACCAAGTCAAAACTTCCAAATTCTGCTGGCAAGGATTCAGAAATACGATAATGCGGCATAATCCAACACGGGATAGCCGCACTTGCTCCCGCAGAGGCTTCTCGCGCTTCACGGCGATAATAATGCGCGCCTTTTCCTGTTCCTTTACCGATACGCATAATGGCAGAGCGGTATTTTTCTAAAGACGCTCTCACGTTTGGCGTCGCATTTTCTGCGACTTTTAGCCAAGCTCTTTTGGTGATCGCTTCTTGATAGAGTCTTGCTAAATTTACTTCTAAATTGCCACGAGTTTTTGCCAGTTGAACCAATTCCTTGCGACCATCGATGCTGTCTATAAAGCTTGTCAATCTACCAATTCGCCAAATTTGTTGCCAGTTATCCGATGCCAAGGTGTCTTGAGAGTTATGACAAGGTTCATAACGCAATTTTTTTGCCCAGAGTGGTGCGCCGTTATCTTCAATGAGTTGGGTAACGTCAGCGACTGTCTGTAAGTCTGTTGCAAGGTTATTTACTCGTTGCAGCTCACTCAACAGTTCTTGATAGTCTGTTTGTAACTCATCGTCAGATAAACTCGGGTCACCAATATTTTGAGTGACAAAGGCTGTTATTTTCTCACTAATATCGCCTTTACAGTCGGCGAGATTATTAAGTAAAGTTCCTTTTAAGGTGAGACTTTCAGCCAGATTATGTCTCTTTAAATGTTGTTTAAGAACACTTTCAATCTCAGTCAAAATCTCTTTGTCATAAGGTGCTGTAGTAATAACACCCCAATCTATAAATATAGTGCTTAACGCCTGCTTGATACTGTGCTGCAAATTGTTACTATCAACGATATCATCGTATAGATGAACGGCTGAATGTAACGCAGACAGATTATTATGCGATACCTCAAATATTGGCAGGGACAGCTCATTTGATAGAGCATTCCAGCGAAGGATAAGCGCTTGAGATTTTTTTCTAAACGCTATAAAGCTGGATATATACTGCCAGTCCTCTACGCTTGAAGCTGGTGATGAGATTATCATAATAGATTCAAGGCTTTTCTTTTCTGACGATTTACCGAAAATACCTGCTAAGCCAAAAGGCTTTTTGCCTTCAGATAAGTTTTTAACCGCGTCAACGAGCTCTGGATTTTTATCAAAATCATCAGCCATCGTAATAGGTTTGGTTAAATAAATGGTTCTCTCATCAAAAAGCGCTTTGATTTCATCGTTTAGTATAGTGAGATGAGCGATGATGCCTTGCTTAGTCTCATTAGCTAAATGCTGCTGAATAGCAGTCGTCCAACTCTGCCCAGCCTCTACAATTTTCTGCAGCAGATCAGTTAAACGAGAAGTATGAGAAGTGACTTCGTGAGCAATATTTATTGTGCTAGCACTGTCATTTATTAAGCTTGGTAGTTCTCCTTGCTGCTCAGCTGCATGTGACTCATTGAGATAACTCAAATCTTTGTGAAGTTGTTTTATAGAATTGGTAGGTGGCAGGTCTGAAACAGCAGGAATCTTTTTATTAAGATAATCCAAATCATTGCCGAGCTTGATTCTTGCATTTTTTAGCACCGTGATATCAGTATGAGTAAATCGAGGCTTAAATGTGTCTTCTATGCCCAAGTTATCTGGAAAGCTTTCGATAAGCTGCCTGTTTTGAGCCACCTCAGTCGCGGCATCTATGGGCTTGATAGTCTCGTTATCGATAGTGATATCGTCAAGATTTAACCGTGCCCAAGCCGTGATTTTATTATCAGTGCTGGCTAACTGTGCATGAATAGTATCAATCTGATTGTCAAACATGACGATTTCTTTTTTGTAGGCATCACGATTGATGCTAGACACTTCACTCGAGATTTTTTTGATGGTATGTTCAAACTGCTTTAAACCCTCGTTCTCGCTGGTCAGTAGACTAACGGCGAGCGGGCGAATAGATTCGGGTAACTGTCCTTGCAGCACCTTTAGTGCAGGGTCTTTCATCGATGTGACCAGTACCCGCTTACCAAGCGCTAAGTAATGACAAATGACATTGGCAATAGTATGGGTTTTTCCTGTACCGGGCGGGCCTTGAACGACCACCCCATCGTGGACATCCAGTTGCTGTATTATGTGTACTTGCTCATCGTTGAATGCTTTGGGGAAATATAGTTCGGCTGGCGTGCCGGTATAGCTGTCACTGCCGCTCACCGTTGATAAACCACGATAAGCAGGAAGTATGGTTTCTTTGTTTTCTGTGGCGGGTTCTGTCAGCATTGCCTTAAGGGCGCTCGGTAAATTGATGTCAGTGACCGTTTCTAGCTGAATTGATAGGTTGTTCAAATCTTGCAAAAATATGTTATTACTTCTGGGACGCGCCATAATGACCCATGTGTCAGTAACAATCAGGTTGCTCTGCGCTTTAGGTATTTTTCGCTCATCTGCACTAGTATGATTTGGCTGATAAACACCAGAGGAGTCAAGCAAAGTAACGGCTGATTTTAAAATAGGCTCATAGCTACTTGGCAAAAAAGGAATTAATGAAACATCTTCTGAATCATAAAACTCTTTACTATTTTTTAATAACTTAGCCAAACCTTGATTTTCCTCTATAGAAAAAGGTTCAGTTTCAAGCGTAGGAGCAGATAGGGTAGGCTTGATGAGTAACGCCATCGTTTTTTGATCTAAGGTGATTTCAACGGATTGCGTCAATAGGGGATACTTTATCTGCTTGCTGCTTTGCTCATTGTCATCGCTTTTTCTTAGAGCAATACCCACACCCCATACTAACTCCAGCTGGGCATCAGCGAGATTGCCTTGAAGCTGTTGATTAAGCATGAATAGGCTAGAATACAAAGCAATACTTTGGCGGACGAGTTTCTCTTGTGCTAGCCAAGGTTTCCAAATATCTTTGAGATAATCGTTAAATGCCTCTTGTACAGTACCTCTTTCCGAGAAATCTTTTAAATAAACTTCTTTTTCTGATGATGCTTCTATATCTAATAACTCATTTTGATAGGTATCATCAACTTCAAAGGGTGTAAATGCTTCTTCATAAGCGATAACACCATCATCTATTAGATTTTTTATATTGATTTTTTCTTGCAATAAAGGTTGATCGCTGAATTTTGTTGGAAACTTTAACCAGTTTGCTAATAGTGAGCTGTTGGGTTTAGGTGCTGAGTTTTCACGTAATCGCTCCACACGAAGCCAAACGTCCTCCGAGGTATCGTCGGTGATGTTCAGACTGATACCCGGCAAGCCTATTACCTGTTCCTCAGTACAAGTGAAATCACTGTGTTTAGCAAAATCTTGAGTAGGCATTTTTTTCATCAAAGCACACTGCTTAATGAACTCAATCTGAGAGGCCAGTCTTTGTGCGTAAATACTCATTTGTTAAACCTTCCAAATCATCAAAATGTTAGCTCTGACCTCACTGGCACATCATAAATACTGTTTATCAGTTTTTATAATTAAAATGCTTAGGCGGCTGATAATTTCTAGATTAAAAAAAGACCAAACTATAGCACAGAAATTAATGATGATAAGTCGCATCTAGTATTTTTAAAAATGATGGTTAATCATTACTATTTTATCAATCAAACTTTCATTATTCCTATCAAAAATACTTTTTCAAAAACCTTATAACCAAAAGTATTTAATAGCAAAAATATTTATGAGATTGGGGTTTAATATTCAGCTTAATGCGTTACTATTACCACCTTATTCCGTTAGACCCTCATATTTGATACTTTGTATTAACACCATAAGAAAAGGATAGGTTATGCGCTATGAAGTGATCGTTATCGGTGCAGGTATGGTTGGCACGTCAGTTGCGTGGCATTTACAAAAAAACAATTCAAATGTATTACTCTTAGACAAGAAACTGCCAGGGTCAGAGACCTCATATGGCAATGCAGGATTGATTCAGCGCGAAGCCATTCATACGCATCCTTTTCCGCGTCAGCTGACAGAGATGATCCGAGTATTGCCGAACCAAGGTACTGATATTCGTTATCGCATACCGGCGATTCTACGTTATCACCAAGCGCTGCTCCAGTACTGGAAATACTCTACGCCTGCTTCAGTCAAAAAAATCGAATCAGAGTGGCAGACGCTGATTGAGCATTGTACGAGTGAGCACCAAACTATGATTAGCGCTTCTGGTGCTGACGAGCTCATTACTCGTGATGGTTGGCTGCAACTACATCGCTCAGAAGAAACGTTTAAAGAAGCGCAAGTATCAGCCATTGATGCTCGTAACCAAGGTGTTGAGCATAACGTACTGAACCTTGAAGAGCTAAAAGCAATAGAGCCTCGCGCCAATTTCGAAGGTTTCGTTGGTGCTATTCATTGGTTAAATTCATGGCAAGTATCAAACCCAAGCTCGCTCGTGAAAGCCTACGCGAAAAACTTCCAAGACATGAAAGGTACGATCAAAGAAAATGATGTAAAAGAAATCGTCCAAGAAGCGGATGGCTGGAAAGTTATCACTGATAAAGATACGTATTATAGTGACAAATTGGTCATCGCAGCAGGCCCTTGGTCAAATGATTTGATCAAACCACTTGGTTATAATTTGCCATTGTTCCCAATGCGTGGCTATCATCAGCATTTCAAAGTGACGGAAAAAAATACAATCCATCATAGTATGTTTGATATGGATAAAGGTTTTGTCATGGGTCCAATGCAGCAGGGTATTCGTATCACCACGGGTGCTGAGATGACCACCATGAATGCGCCAAAGAACTTTGGTCAATTGCAAACCGTATTGAAGCTTGCTAAAAAAATCTTGCCATTGGAAGATGCAGTAGAGAGTGAAGCATGGGCAGGATCACGTCCTTGTATGCCTGACATGAAGCCAGTAATTGGTCCTGCTGATAAGCATGACAAACTATGGTTCGCATTTGGTCACAGCCATCAGGGCTTCACTTTAGGGCCAATGACAGGACGTCTTGTTGAAGAAATGATTCATGATAAGCCTGCATTGGTCGATCTTGCACCATTTAGCGCTCAGCGTTTCTCTAACTAAAAGCAATTTGAATAGTTAAGCATAGATTTAAATTAATAAATGAAAGGTATATGACATGATAAAGAAGCTACATAGCAATCAACGTATGAGTAAAACGGTAATCCATAACCAGACGATTTATTTGTGTGGTCAGGTCGGTAATGCAGAAGACGATATCAAAGCGCAAACGTTGACTTGCTTGGAAAAGATCCAAACGTTATTAGAAGAAGTGGGTAGTGATAAATCAAAGCTACTATCAGTCACAGTTTGGATCAAAGACATGGCAGATTTTGCGGCTATGAATGAAGTCTATGACAAATGGTTCGAAGGCATACAGCCACCTGCGCGTGCTTGCGGCGAATCAGCGCTTGCCCGTCCTGAGCTATTGGTTGAGATGATTGCCATCGCTGCCGAGTAATAAACGGCTCGTAGTACTTGTAGTATCGGTATTAACTAGAAATAAAAAAGGCCATGATAGCGATATCATGGCCTTTTCTATGCGTAGCAATAAGCCAACTCGATTATTGAAAAGGAATATGCTAGCTTTTTAATCCAAGCACACGCCGTATAACGTCAGCTAAGCAATATACCGATTAATATCATAGAGATTAGCATCCTTTCCATACCGCTTGGCGTTTTTCAATAAATGCATCAATACCTTCACCCACATCGTCTGCCATCATATTGCAGGTCATTACTTCACTGGCATAGTCATAAGCATCTTCGATGTTCATATTCAGTTGTTTATAAAACATATTTTTGCCAGTTCTTACTGCTACCGGAGACTTGGTAGTAATCGCCGCTAGCAAAGACTGTAGTGTTTGATTTAACTGCTCTGCTGGCGCCACTCGATTGATCAATCCATATTGTAAGGCAGTATGCGCATCGATAAATTCACCTGTGATTAACATCTCAAATGCTTGCTTGCGCGGCAAGTTACGACTGACAGCAACGGCAGGCGTGGAGCAAAAAAGCCCCACATTTATCCCAGAAGTGGCAAATTTTGCATCATCAGCGGCAACGGCCAAGTCACAAGCTGCAACCAGCTGACACCCTGCGGCTGTGGCAATGCCTTGCACTTTAGCGATGACGACTTGTGGCATAGAGTTGATGGTAAGCATCATTCGACTGCACTGCTGAAATAGGGCACGATGAAATGCTTCATCCGGGTGTGCACGCATTTGCTTTAAATTGTGACCAGCACAGAATGCCTTACCCGTCGCTTGAATAACCACGACTCTGATCGTATCGTCTTGAGCGATATTGTCCAGCTCTGCTTGCATGGCAGATAGTACTTCAACGGACAGGGCATTGAATTGTTTGGGTTGGTTTAAGGTGAGAGTGACTACGCCACTTTCTTCATTGTCTTCTCTGATAACCAAAAGGTCATCTGTATCTAGAGTAACGTCAGATTGAGTCATTTATCATCCTTGATAATGGGTTGGTTTAAGAATTTTATATATAGCCAACTAAATAGTAGCATGGCTCATATCCTATACAATAGATGACTGACATAGAAAGCTCACAAACAAAAATAGCGCACTCAGATTATGAGTAAGCTATTAGTTTGTCGGTCAGATATAAGCTAAATCTATACTAAGTTAAATTTATACTAAGCTGTATCTATACTGAACTTAGTATGCGCCTTCGCTATAGATTAGCTCGTAGCTATGGCTGTATATCTCGACGATATTACCGAACGGGTCTTCCATATAGATCATGCGATAAGGTTTTTCGCCAGGGTAGTAGTAGCGCGGTTTTTCCATACGCTTTTTGCCCCCTGCTGCAACCATACGCTCAGCCAGTTCTTCAACATTTGGATCTTGAACACAAAAGTGAAAGATGCCAGTTTTCCAGTATTCAAAATTGTTTTCAGGGTCTTCTTGATTTTTGAACTCAAAAATTTCAACACCGATACGGTCACCAGTAGACAAGTGAGCGATGCGGAAGCTGCCCCAACCAGCACCGAATACTTCAGTACACATCTCGCCAATCGGGCTTTCATCTTCAACAATCTTAGTTGGTTCCATTATGGTGTACCAACCCATCACTTCAGTATAAAATTTTACAGCAGCATCTAAGTCAGTGACTGACAGACCGATGTGCGAAAAGCTTCTTGGATAAACGTTGTTCATAGTTTGTGCTCCTGTTTGCTGTACTCTTGTTTAACGTGAGGCCAGTATACAAACGCACTGTCATTATATAAAATTATCAAATATTATATAAATAAGTATGAAATGTAATGATTAATATCACATGGCTACGAACTTTTTGTACGCTTGCTGAGATTGGGCACTTTACTCGTACGGCTGAACGTCTATATATGACGCAGTCTGGGGTAAGCCAGCACGTACGTAAGTTAGAGGAGCAGTTAGATATAGATTTGTTAATTCGACAAGGAAAGCAGTTCTCATTGACTAATGCAGGTGAGCAGCTCTATAAAGAAGCAGGCGAGATATTGCAGCGATTATCAAATTTGGAGCAGCGTATCGGTGAGGATCCACCTTACGAAGGATTGGTACGGTTGATGTCACCGGGTAGTGTAGGACTTAAACTGTATCCGCAGCTTTTAACCTTACAGCAGCGGCATCCGAAGCTAGTGATTGATTATCGCTTTGCCCCAAATTCTGATATCGAGCGAGCGCTTGCCAAACATGAGATTGATATTGGTTTTATGACGAATATTTCAGATGATGAAACGGTTAGCTGCAAGCCCATGGCGCAAGAAGCATTGATACTAGTGACACCTGCGGCTACAGTAGAGCCCAGCTGGGAGCAGCTTATCGAGCTTGGATTTATCAATCATCCAGATGGCGCTCATCATGCAGGCATGCTACTGACTGCCAATTACGAGCAATTCCAGCATATCAATGACTTTGAGAAAAAAGGCTTTTCTAATCAGATAGGGTTAATCTTAGAGCCAGTTAGTAGGGGAATTGGCTTTACCGTTCTACCAGCACATGCAGTGGCTGCTTATCCAAAGTCTGAGCTTATAAAAAGCCATCATTTGCCTATTGCCATTAGCGAGACGCTATATCTTGCAGTCAGACGACAGCATCCACTCTCAAGTAGAATGCAAACGGTCATTGATGAAGTCAAAAAATGGCTATAGAGGTGTTCAGAGAAAATATTACATGCGCAGCTATCAAAAGCATTCAATAGCTGCGCATGTAACAGAAAATGCTTATTGATAGGTTAAGACTATCTTAAAGTTTGCCCAAGTTTGATACTTGCAGCGATATTAGCAGCAGTAGTCTCGATATTGTCATAAGCCTGACTCAGTACATTATCGAGGGTATCTATCTTTTGAATGCTTGGCATGATGACATCGAATTGGCTGGTTTGCGCGGATTTTAGACCGTCTACACTGCCGCAGATAGCGATGACAGGCGTATGAGTGGCTTTAGCAATTTGACTGATACCGCCAGCCACTTTACCCATGGCAGTCTGTACATCTAGCTTACCTTCGCCAGTGATGACCAGATCAGCCTCTGCGATATGCTGTGACAGATGAGCCACTTCAGCGACGGTGTTAAATCCTGATTTTAACTGAGCTTGAAAGAACGTCATCATCGCGTAGCCAAGACCGCCAGCAGCCCCAGCACCCTCGATATGTTGGCAATCCTCATAGCCTTGCTGATCACATATGGTGGCAAAGTGATTTAGTGCCTTATCTAACTCATTGACTTGCTCTGGATAGGCGCCTTTTTGTGGACCAAATACCGCGCTCGCACCCAAAAGACCACATAACGGATTGGTCACATCACAGGCGACCTCAAATATCGTATCGAGCACCTTTGTATGAAGGTTGCTATCGTCAATTCGATGTAGATTGGCAAGTGCGCCGCCGCCATGAGTGAGTAGGCTGTCATTGACATCATGAAATGTCAAGCCTAGCGCCATTAGCATGCCCAGACCTGCGTCATTGGTTCCGCTACCACCGAGACCAATAATGATACGTTTAGCACCTTCTTTTAAAGCATCAGCAATCAGTTCACCGACACCATAACTGCTGGTGGTGACAGGATTACGCTCTGCTGCTTTTAATAAGTGCAATCCGCACGCTTGGGCAATTTCGATGACGGCAGTAGCATCTGGCAATAGCAAGTATTTTGCTGTGATCGGTCTCATCAAGGGATCGTGTACTTTAACGTCTTTCCAGCGCCCGCCCAACACATAAGACAATACCGCTGAGGTGCCTTCACCGCCATCTGCCATTGGCAATAGCTTATAGTCGGCATCTGGAAACACTTGGCTAAAACCAGATTGAATGGCGCGGCACACATCCAGTGCCTCTAAGCTTTCTTTAAATGAGTCGGGGGCAATTAAAATTTTCATGAAGTTCTCTTTGAATCTCTTTAAATAAATACCAAGGTTAATAGCCAGATAAAGACGATGCTGGTCACGCCTTGAATACCCGTTGCCATAGAATGGGCTTTGTAAGCCTGCGCCACACTCATACGACTAAATTGACTGACAATCCAAAAAAAGCTGTCATTAGCATGCGAGATAGTCATTGCGCCTGCACCAATGGCCATCACACAAAATACCCGACCAAGCTCACTGTCGAGACCAATTTGATCCAGTAACGGTGCGACCATCGCAGAGGTGGTGACCAAAGCGACTGTGGTTGAACCTTGTGCCGTTTTTAAGGCAGCAGAAACAATGAATGGCATAAAAATACCAAGCCCTAACGCAGATAACGTTGTGCCTAAATAATCGCCAATCGGTGTGACCTTTAGCATAGCGCCAAATGCGCCGCCAGCACCAGTAATCAATAGAATAGGGGCAGCCACGACCAAACCTTGTGAGATGCTGTCGCTAATTTGCTGCGTTTTTTGCTCAGTGTTAATTAGTAAGAAAGACAAGAATAAACCAATAAGCAGTGCCGTGAGCGGATTGCCGATAAACACTAATATATCTGTCAACGTGCCATTGCCAAATGGTGCGCTTGGGAAGTTGGCAACAGAAGATAGGCAAATCAATACGATAGGAACAATAATAGGCAGAAACGCCATTGTTGCTGACGGCATGCTGCTATAGTCGTCACGTGTTTTCATGTTTTCAGGTAAAGTCGCTGCTGGCGCATCCAGTGCATCTATATTGTCTGGGGTGACATTCAAGAAGCGATTAGACCACCACCAGCCCGCCAGTACTGCAACGGCTGTCACCACCACGCCGACCATGATAACCAAGCCTAAATTGGACTCTAACCCCAAGTTTCCTGCTGCTGCAATAGGGCCTGGTGTCGGTGGCACAAAAGTATGGGTAGCATATAGACCCGTTGCTAAGGCAATACTCATCGCCACACTGGATACGTGTAAACGCTCGGCCAACGATTCTTTTAGAGAGTTTAGAATGATGTAGCCAGAGTCACAGAATACTGGCACTGAAACGACAGCACCCACGATGGACATGGTCAAAGTAGGGAAGCGTGGCCCCAAAACTTTGATGACCGTTTCTGCCATTACAATGGCGGCACCTGTTTTTTCAAGGATTAAGCCAATAATGGTACCAAAGACAATAACCAAGCCGATGTAACCTAAGATACCTCCAAAGCCATCAGAGATTGTTTTAGCAACGGTATTAAGCGGCACTTGGTAAAACAGCGCTACTAAAAAAGCTGATAATATCAACACTAAAAAAGGATGCCACTTTAACTTTGCTGTGGCAAAAATAATAAAAAGAATGGTCAGCACAAGCCAAAATACGATCATTACTGTCTCTACATGTAGGGTTGATAGCGATAATTATGGATGCTACTACTTAGCTAATATTTCATTAACAACAGCATCAATAGCAATATGAATTTTTAAAGGGGCATATTCTATAGCAAATAAGTGCTACTAGGAAATCTATTCGGTTCAGATATGACTTTGTTCATGGCAAAAAATCCATACTCTGCTAATATGTGGTTCTTGTTTCACATGTACCAATATCAGGATGCCTCCCTTGACCATATTTACTGCACCTACTATCGCCAATATAGAAAATGATGAATTACGTCAGCAGCTACAGCAGATTATAGACCTAAAAACCAAGCCGCTGGGTGCGCTTGGGCGGATAGAGACGCTCGCTGTGCAGTTAGGCATGATTCAGGGAACGACCACACCGCACATTGAGCAACCGCAAATCCGAGTGTTTGCCGCCGATCATGGTTTAACTAAGCATGGTACGTCAGCGTTTCCTAGTGCTGTCACTGCGCAAATGGTTTATAACTTTTTGCAAGGTGGCGCTGCCATTAATGTACTGGCACGCCAGCATAATATTGAGTTAAAAGTCGTTGACGCTGGGGTGGATGCCGACTTTGCTCCTCATCCAAAATTGCTAGATTATAAAGTTCGCCATGGTAGCCGAGACGCGTTGATAGAGCCTGCGATGACAGCAGCAGAATGTTTAGCAGCGCTAGAAAACGGAATGAAAGTCGTCAAGAATTTAGCGGGTAATTTGCTCATTGTTGGAGAAATGGGTATTGGCAATACTTCGGCGGCAAGTCTATTGCTGGCGAGATTGGTTGATGCGCCGCTTGCTGATTGTATCGGGCGTGGTACCGGGCTTGACGATGCAGGGTTACAGCATAAAATGACTATTTTAACGCAAGTATTAGAGCGTCATCAAACGGTACAAGCACCGTTTGATGTGCTCGCTGCATTGGGCGGGCTTGAGATTGCCATGATGGCAGGTGCGCTGATTCAGGCTGCTAGTGAACGGCGTATTCTCTTGATTGACGGTTTTATTGCCAGTAGCGCATTGTTGGTGGCTGAATGCCTAGCGCCCGGAGTTGCTCAATATGCTGTCTTTGCTCATCACTCTGTTGAGCCGGGGCACACTCATTTATTGAAATCACTGAATGCTGAGCCTTTACTCAATATGGGCATGCGCTTAGGCGAGGGTAGTGGGGCGGCGCTAGCGTATCCGTTGTTGCAATCCGCTTGCGCCATTATCAATGAGATGGCAAGCTTTAGTGACGCAGGTATCAGCGAGCAAAACAACTGATGTCGCAATCATTAAAAAAGCCATCAAATCAACTAGAGCCATCACAACCGTCTTCGCCTAGACGAACCCTTGCTCAATTGATAAAGCATGAATGGATATTGTTACTGGTGGCCGTTCAATTTTTAACGAGATTACCAGTACCACTATTTAAACATTATGATCCGCAATGGTTACACCAGAGCAGCCGCCATTTTCCCGCAGTCGGTTTACTGGTTGGCTTACTTTGTGCTGGCGTGTTTTGGCTTGGCAGTATCTTATTTACGCCCCTAGTTGCTGCGGTGTTGAGCACAGCTTTTGGAATTAAACTCACTGGCGCTTTTCATGAAGATGGTCTTGCGGATAGCTGTGACGGTCTAGGCGGTGGTCTGACTCGCGAGCGCACACTGACTATTATGAAAGACTCACGCTTGGGTACTTATGGTGTATTGGGTTTGGTATCGGCGTTATTACTCAAAATTAGCTTACTTGCCTCTATGCCCTTATCGATAGCTGTTGTCGCACTTATCATAGGGCATACCGTTTCACGATTACTTTGTATTAGCCTACTTGCTTTACTGCCTTATGGTGGAGAGATAGAACACGCAAAAGCCAAACCGATGGCGCAGCAGCTGACGCCATTGCAAGGGTTATTAAGCAGTGGCTGGTTATTGTTAGCTGGTTTATTAGTGGTGCTAGTGTTTCCTAATACTGTGCAGCAGATTGGAATTGGTCGATGGTTATTAGCCATCATACTGGCGCTGATAGCCACTGATTACATGCGACGTTTATTACGTAGGCGCTTGGATGGTTACACGGGCGATGGGCTCGGCGCGACGCAGCAGCTTAGCGAAATCGCTGTTTACATAGGGTTGGCTGCTTCTATACCGCTTATGTAGGCTTTGAACATTAAAAAAGGACACTATCAGCTATGATTCTTTATGTTTGGCGGCATCCTAGGCCTATTGCAGCCGAAGGAGTTTGTATCGGACAAATGGATATCAGCGTAGATAAACGTAAGTTGAAATGCCTTGCCAATAAAATCGAGCGCTTTGTGCGTTTGTATCAATTACCAAGAATAATTTGGATCAGTCCCTTACAGCGTTCACTAAAGGTTGGGCAAATATTAGCGCAACGTGGCTTTGAGTGTCGAGTCGCGCCTGAATTGGCTGAGATTAATTTTGGCGAATGGGATGGACGGCCGTGGACGCAAATCACTAAGCAAGAGATTGATGAGTGGTGTCATAACTTTGCACATTTTGCACCCAATCATGGCGAGAGCTTGCAGCAGCTATTTGAACGTGTTGGAGGTTGGTTGGTTAAGGTTTCAGCTGAACAAAAAGATAGCCCAGTATTAGTCATCGGTCATGCAGGCTGGATAAATGCTGCCAAGATGATAGCTACTGACCAAGAGGTGCCAAAAACAGCCGCTGAGTGGCCTCGTTCTGTAGCATATCTGTCCTGTAATCGTATTGATGTTTCACTAAAAAAACGGCCATTATGTTGACCGTTGTTCAATCTTAAATACTTTAGGAGACTGCTAACTTTCAGCTTGTAGCTCATCGATTTTTTCAAAATAGGCTTTCTCGTTTTCTGCTAATCCCAAGTTCGAATCAAAGCTCACATAAATGCCTTTATCGTCCAGTGTTGCATACCAATGGTCTGCATCATTATCAGTTAGGATTTGAAAATATTTGTTGTTAACGATTCTACCCACCTTATAAATTTCACCTTTGCTGTAAAAGTGATTGCCTTGGATACATCGTAATTTGTCGTCAGTATTTATCATGTCATCGCAGCCTATCGTTATCTAAAAAAATCTATCAATCAGATACTAGAAGGATAACAACTCAGTTAGAAATAATAAAGATGATTATATGAGTAGTATTTTATTGTTAAGTATAGGCTTTCTAAGCTATTTATTACAGATAGTTGCTGGAATATATCACTGTAAAAGATAGGTGATAAAATCATAAGTTAAGCGCGATAGCAAAATGCAAAAAAGCCAGCAACATGACGTTACTGGCTTTTTTAGACTAGAGCTAAACATTCAAAAAATTACTCTTCTGAATAATCTTCGTTCTCGTCTTCAACTTCTGTTGCTGACTCTTCGTTGTCGCCATCTTCAGAAAGAATGGTAACTAAAATAGTAGCAGTAACGTCATGGTGTAGCTGAATATCAACATTGTATTCGCCAACTTGACGTAAAGTACCTTCAGGAAGCTTGATTTCAGCACGGTCTACTTCTAGACCTGAGTTAGTCAATGCTTCAGCAATATCACGAGTACCGATAGAGCCGAATAGCTTGCCTTCGTCGCCTGATTTAGCACGCATGATGACATTAACGTCAGTTAGCGCATCAGCACGTTCTTGAGCAACAGCCACTTCTTTGGCTTCTTCAGCTTCAAGCTCGGCACGACGTGCTTCGAACTTTTCAATGTTAGCTGCAGTAGCAGGTAGTGCTTTACCCAAAGGGATAAGAAAGTTACGTCCGTAACCTGGTTTCACATCGACAGTTTCACCGAGTTTACCAAGGTTGACGATACGCTGTAACAAAATAATTTGCATGAGTCATTCCTAGTTAAAGTTAACGGTTAACCCTGATGGTTATCAGTGTATGGAAGTAGCGATAAATAACGAGCTTGCTTGATAGCAGTCGCTAGTTGACGCTGATATTTAGTAGACGTACCGGTAATGCGGCTTGGTACGATTTTACCATTATCACTGATATACTGTTTTAGCAATTCAACATCTTTATAGTCGATGTGAGTGATGCCTTCAGCAGTGAAACGGCAGAATTTGCGACGGCGATAGAAACGTGCCATGAGTATTCTCCTTTAATTAGTCTTCACTGTTGTCGTTGTCGTCATTATCGTTTTCACGACTGTCTGGACGACGAGTAGTTGCTTTGCGTGCGCGTTTTTCATCGGCATTCTTGGCTAACTGCGACTCTTCAGTGACAGCGTCGTCACGGCGCATAACTAGACTACGAATGATCGCGTCGTTATAACGGAATAATTCTTCAAGTTCAGCTAAAGTTTCACCGTCAGTTTCAATGTTGAAAAGAACGTAATGAGCTTTGTGAATCTTGTTAATTGGGTAAGCCAGTTGACGACGGCCCCAATCTTCTAGACGATGGATAGTGCCGTTGTTGTCTTGAACCAACTTGATATAGCGTTCAACCATGCCGACCACTTGGTCGCTTTGGTCTGGGTGTACAAGTAACACCAGTTCGTAATGTCGCATTATGACTCCTTACGGATTAGTAGCTATTAACCCTATGTTAATAGCAAGGAGATTTATAAGGTAAGCCCAATTTCTAGCTATTATTGTGAACAATAAAATCAGAAATAAGCTTAGTTTATAAAGCGCCGTATTATAACAGTACTTAGCAAGTAACACAAAGGTTAATCACTGAGCAGCCGTTAATAAATTATTAAAGTAATTAGGAATGTTCGGTCAATAAAAAAGCAACGCTAATACGCTGCTTTTTTATCAAAATAGTAAGATCGATTATCAATAAACGAGCTATTTTATTTTTGGTTCTTTCACTAACTGACTGCTGTCTGCTTTTACCACTAAGGTTTTGGCCAATTTGTCATGCCAACCGATATTTTCAGGGCTTTTCGAGGCCATGTAATAATGAATCGCAATAATCACGAACCCTAAAAAGCTGGTAAACGAGAACAATAAGTTGTAAATAATAAACAATAACAAAGTACGCACACCGATAAGCTTGGTAAAAGAGGGCAACCGATGGGTGGTTTGATCCACCACGCGAATACCCGTAATCAGCTTACCGAGTGACTGACCACGTAATGTGATAAATACCAATTGCAGCGCAAATAAGCCAAATACCATAACTTGCGACATCATCAATGTACTACTAGGAAGACTCTCCATCAGTGTCATTGAATACTGATAAGCCGCATCCATATCTTGGATATTTTGGAATCTGGTATAATCCACATCCATTTTAGTCAATGCCATCACTAGCGGAAAAATAGCCAGTAGATAGAGTAATCCATTGATGGCTGTTGCTAATACTCGCGACATGATAGGTGCAAGTGTCACATTGCCGACGACTTTGTCTTTGCTAGACGCAGCCTTATTGCTATTAGACTTATTTAGTGACACATTATTGTGCGGTATCTGCTGACGATTGGTGGTCATGTCAGCTTTCACATTTTTATCCGTGTCTTTCGGACGTTCAGGCTTGCCATACAATCTATCTAATGAAACTGATTTTCTATCCGAGCTATTGCTAGCGTTATCTTCAGGAAAAACAGTTACGTTATTGATAATAGAGTCATTAACCTCATGACTGCCAACGTTGGTAGGTCGATAAACCGTTTGATTATTGGTCAAGTTACCGACACGCTGCCATTGGTCTAAGCCTTCATGCCACATCAAATCATCTAGCAGTACTTCACCAGATGCCAACATGATATTTAGCTGCTCCAAATTGTAGGGACCAGCTTGTACGTTATTTCGAGCAAGGAAAATCTGCATAATTGCCTGCATAGTTAGTCATATCTTAAGTCACTATATATGATACATAATATTAGGGTCTATTTAACATTTTTCAAATAGACCCTAATAATTGTTTCTTTAATGACTGTGTGAATTACTGCTGTGACTGAACGTTACGGCTTATTTTGTTTCTTCACCAGCTAAGAAGAACCAAGTATCTAGTACTGAGTCAGGGTTCAATGACACTGAGCTGATACCTTGCTCCATGAGCCAGAACGCGAGATCTGGATGGTCTGATGGACCCTGACCACAGATGCCGACATATTTATTTGCTTTACGGCAAGCATCAATCGCCATAGTCAATAGCTTCTTAACCGCAGGATCACGCTCATCAAATAGATGCGAGACGATACCTGAGTCACGGTCAAGACCAAGTGTCAACTGAGTCAAGTCATTAGAGCCGATTGAGAAACCATCGAAGTGCTCTAGGAACTCTTCTGCCAATAGGGCATTGGTCGGCAATTCACACATCATGATGACGCGTAGACCATTTTCACCGCGTTTTAGACCATTTTTCTCAAGTAATTCGATGACTTCTTTGGCTTCGCCAACGGTACGTACGAATGGAATCATAATCTCGACGTTGGTCAAGCCCATCTCGTCACGGACACGTTTCAGTGCTTTACACTCAAGCTCGAAACAGTCACGGAAGTTGTCAGACACATAACGGCTAGCACCGCGGAAACCAAGCATTGGGTTTTCTTCTGATGGCTCGTATAACTTACCACCAAGCAAGTTAGCATATTCGTTCGATTTGAAATCTGACATACGAACGATAACTGGCTGATCCATAAAGGCAACGGCTAGGGTTGAGATACCTTCAACCAATTTGTCAACGTAGAAATCAACCGGTGAGGCATAACCAGCGATACGCTCATTAATGGCTTGGGCAATCTCGCGTGGCAAGCTGTTCATGTTCAGTAGTGCTTTTGGATGCACACCAATCATACGGTTGATGATGAATTCTAGACGTGCAAGACCAATGCCTTCGTTTGGCATTTGGGTGAATGAGAAGGCGCGATCTGGGTTACCAACGTTCATCATGACTTTGAACGCAAGTTCTGGCATAGACTCAACAGAGTTGGTCTGTACTTCAAAGTCAATCTGACTTTCATAAATGAAGCCCGTATCACCTTCAGCACAAGAAGCAGTCACGTCTTGACCGTCAACCAATAGCTCAGTGGCATTACCACAACCAACGATAGCTGGTACACCTAGCTCACGAGCGATAATCGCAGCGTGGCACGTACGGCCACCACGGTTAGTGATGATGGCAGAAGCACGTTTCATCACTGGTTCCCAATCCGGATCAGTCATGTCTGATACGAGTACATCGCCTTCTTGTACTTTGTCCATCTCGTTTAGGTTACTAACGATACGTACTTTACCTGAACCGATGCGCTGACCAATTGAGCGACCTTCGCACAATACTTTTGCGCCAGTTGTGTCGATGATATAACGTTCCATGACATTGCTGTCTTGACGGCTCTTAACGGTCTCAGGACGTGCTTGAACGATAAAGATCTCGTTAGTATCGCCGTCTTTTGCCCATTCGATATCCATCGCTTGACCATAATGCTTTTCGATCGTGACGGCTTGCTTGGCAAGAGAGGTCAGCTCTTCAGTAGATAATGAGAACTGCATACGATCTTGTTTTTCAACATCCACGGTTTTCACTGATTTAGTGGTGCTACCTTCATCACCGTAAATCATTTTCTTATGCTTGCTACCTAGGTTACGGCGAATCACCGCAGGCTTACCATTGGCTAGCAATTGCTTAGAAATGTAGAATTCGTCTGGGTTAACCGCACCCTGTACAACCATTTCACCTAGGCCGTAGCTTGAGGTGATAAATACCACTTGATCAAAGCCACTTTCTGTATCTAGCGTAAACATAACGCCAGCTGCGCCAGTTTCTGAGCGAACCATACGCTGTACCGCAGCAGACAATGCAACGCCTTCATGCTCAAAACCTTTGTGTACGCGGTAAGAGATAGCACGGTCGTTGTATAGTGAGGCAAATACTTCTTTAATCGCAATTAGGACGTTATCAATGCCGCGAATGTTCAAGAATGTCTCTTGCTGACCAGCAAATGACGCATCTGGCAAATCTTCGGCAGTCGCAGAAGAACGTACAGCAACCGCGATGTCTTCACCGCCGCTCATCGTTTCAAACGATTGACGCACTTCTTGCTCAAGGTCACTTGGCAGCTCTTGCTCAATAATCCAAGTACGGATTTTTTTGCCAGTTGCAGCAAGCTTGTTGACATCATTCACGTCTAACGTTTTTAGTTCGCTATTAATTTTGTCAAGCAAGCCAGTTTCTGTCAAAAAACGGTTGAATGCATTTGAAGTGGTGGCAAAGCCGCCTGGAACACTGACACCTAAATCAGAAAGATGACTGATCATCTCACCAAGCGAGGCATTCTTGCCACCAACCATCTCAATGTCGTCTTTTCCTAGCTGATCCAGATTGATTACAAGTGCTGTAGATTGCGCTGCCATGATAACTCCAGAAAATAAGGTTATTTAGTAAAGATTATAACGGTCAATTATACCGCTATATTTGGAGAATTTCGAGGGGTTGAATCAATATTTTTGTCAAAAAGATACAAATTGTGGGGTTTGCTACATAATTAATAGAAAGTGCTTCATTTTTACATTATTGAGATGATGGAAAAATGTGAGTAAAGACCACTCTGATTATCAAGATATCTCTATAAATCGGTTGATAAATAGAGGGTTTAAAATGAATAATAGAAGAACTCTAGAATATTCTTATGATAGCTGCCTTTATATATAGCAGGTAATGCTGCGCTAGGGCGTTTCCTCAATTCAATCAATTAACCTCTAAATGGGCTAAAAATAGCTAAATTTTGCCAAACATCGTCAAATAGCTTATCAATATCTCGATATTATTTGCGCTACTTTCCTTGTTTGACGCCCATTTATCTCATTTTTATCACCGTTTTTTAAATGAGGACACGCCCTAGTATGAGTAACCAGTCAGCACATTAATGATTATTAATGGTTATTATAAGATTAAAGACACTGTGGCTTTCTAAGTGTACGCCTGTAACATTGATTTCTATTAGGTCGCTATTATGCGTATAATGTAGAGCATAAATAGTAGCGGTTTATCCTTATATAAATGTGCAACATTAGCGCTGATATAAAACGAGAATTTCGTCTACAGTCGTTTAAAAATAAAAGCCAAATGAAGATTACCATTGTGTTGTCAATCGAGGTGTCAAAGTTATGTACTCAAGCAATTCAGCTGAACAAGTGAATCCTACCATTCAAAACCGCAATGCACTAAACTTAGACAGCTCTCAAGCTATTCGAACCGCGTTTTTTATCTCAGATGGTACAGCAATTACTGCTGAGACACTTGGCCGCGCTATTTTGAGTCAGTTTGCCTCAGTACCTTTTGAAACACGAGTATTGCCTTATGTCGATAGCTTAGAGCGTGCAGACGATGCCGTTGAGCAAATCAACATGGCGTATCAACGAGATGGTTTGTTGCCGTTGGTCTTTGATACGATTGTTAACCCTGATATTCGTGAAAAGATTAATTCTGCCCAAAGCTGTAACTTGGATATGTACGAAGGTTTGATTGGACGCGTTGCCGAAGAGACTGGCGTGGAGCCTGATGGACATTCAGGTCATGCACATGATGATGTGGATTCTGAAACTTATAAAGAACGTATCGATGCGGTGCATTTCGCCTTAGATAACGACGATGGGGCACGTACTCGCCACTATAATGCAGCTGATATTATTCTGATTGGGGTATCACGTTCGGGTAAGACACCGACTTCTTTATACTTAGCATTACAATTTGGTATTCGAGCAGCAAACTATCCGTTAACTGAAGATGATTTGTACGACAATCAATTACCAAAAGCATTGCGCGAGCACAAAGACAAATTGTTTGGTCTACTGATCGATACCGATCGTTTGGTAAAAATTCGCCAAGAGCGCCGTGCGGGCAGTCGTTATTCAAGCTATCAGCAATGTCAGCAGGAGCAGCGTGCGATACAAGGGATTTATATCACGCATGGTATTCCAAGCCTTGATGTCTCTGAGATGTCCGTTGAAGAAATCGCTACGCGTATCTTGCAGATGACTGGTCTCAAACGCCGTATCGGTTAGTAAAGTGTAAGCTATCAATTAACCGATTGAATCAATTAATCGCTTAGCAATAACGATTGCTCAAAAAATAACCATCATTTAATACCATCTCATTATCACATAGAGAATATTATGCGTTCATCTTATAAGTCTAGCAAGACCCCTTTGTTATTGGCCAGCTTGCTGAGTGCGGTCAGTTTACTGAGTGCTTGTCAAACGTCACCTTTTTCACGTGAGCCAGTACCTGAGCCACGTTATATCCCAACCATTGTATTGGGTGAAGCACAAACGCTAACAATTATGCCCAATCGTGTTGCCTGTGCTTCGGCATTACCGATGCAGTGCTTATTGGCCAAATCAAGCAAAGATGGTAGCGTGTTTCAGATTCCTTATGATTGGATTGATGACTTTAAACCAAGCCTTGGCACAGAATACGTGATTAGTGCTCGTCCTCAGATTGATGAGGGACAGAAAATTGCGACTGGGCATTGGACATTGCAAAATATTGTGTCACAACGTATGGTGGGCACGCCTTAGTCCTGTGATTTTGACTCAACCAATTATTGATTCATACACAGTCTAAATATTAAATAAATAAGTAAATATAAAGAGGACACGATGGGAAGTAAAAAACCAAGCGACGCGACCAATGATATCGGTGAAGACATTCACACCGAAGTATCGAACAAAGCGAGTGGTCACACGCCTAGCCCTGAGCATACTCAAGGAAAAGATAAACAACAAAAGATTGAACAAACTCACGAACAAGTCACTGACGATGTCATGCATCATCCTGATCTCGTTAATCCGCTTGATGATACGCGCATCGATATCAAATCTGGATTTGCTAAAGACTCTCGTCGCTTAAAAAGCGATGATCATGAATATGAATATGATGCGGTTATTTTAGGGGCAGGTCCTGCTGGTGAAGCGGCGGCTATGAAACTGACTAAATCTGGCAAAAGAGTCGTGGTTGTTGATCCGCGTGATCAGGTGGGTGGTAACTCTACTCATGTGGGTACTATTCCAAGTAAAGCGCTGCGCCAATCGGTATTTAACTTGATTAACTTTCGCCGCGATCCGATGTTTACCAAGGCGATGGAATACAAGCAAGTTCCTCTGAATGAAGTATTGGCTAAGGCGCGTCAAGTTATTCGTCGTCAAGTCAGTACGCATACACGCTTTTATGAGCGCAACCGCATTGAAGTTATCCAAGGTTGGGCAAGTTTCGTCGATAAGCATACGCTACGTGTTGAAGTCGATGACAATGTTTATGAAACCATCACCTTTAATAAAGCAATTATCACCGTAGGTAGCCGTCCTTACCGTCCTGATATTCTAGACTTCAATCATCCACGCGTTTTTGACTCTGACAAAATCTTGCAAATGGATTATGTGGTTAAAAAAATCATCATTTATGGGGCAGGGGTAATTGGTTGCGAGTATGCGTCTATCTTTACCGGTCTTGGCTATAAAGTTGACTTAATCAATAACCAAGATCAGCTACTAACTTATTTAGATAGTGAAATTAGCGATGCCATCGCGCATGACTTTAGACAATTTGGCGTACTAATTCGCAGTAATGAAGAGATTGATCATCTTGAAACGCATGACGATTATGTAGTATTGCATCTAAAGAGTGGTAAGCGCATCAAATCTGATGCCATTCTTTGGTCAAATGGTCGCTCAGGTAATACTGAAGGTTTAAACTTAGAAGCGATTGGTCTAAAAGCAAACAGTCGTGGTCAGCTTAAAGTAGATGATACTTATTGTACTGACGTTGAAAATATCTACGCCGCTGGTGATGTGATTGGTTGGCCATCTCTGGCTTCTGCTGCTTATGATCAAGGACGCTGCGCGGCGGCCTTTATGGTTGGTGATAGTGATGCTGAGCCAGTATCTAGTGTACCGACTGGTATATATACGATTCCTGAAATCTCATGTATCGGTAAAACCGAGCAAGAGCTGACCGATGAAAAAGTACCTTATGAAGTGGGTCAAGCATTCTTCAAGCACCTCGCACGTGCGCAAATCATCGGTGAACGCTCAGGCGTACTAAAGATTTTGTTCCATCGTGATACATTGGAGATTTTAGGGATACATTGCTACGGTAACCATGCTTCAGAGATTATCCACATTGGACAAGCCGTGATGAAGTGTAAGAGTAATAATACGCTTGAGTACTTTGTGAATACGACCTTCAACTATCCAACGATGGCAGAAGCGTATCGCGTTGCTGCACTAAATGGTCTTAATCGTGTGTTTTAAGTGATAGAATATTGAAACACTTCAAATAAAAAAGCGTCTGCTATATTAGCAGGCGCTTTTTTTTGATTAATGGTCATCAATTTGGCATTTATTGAGGGCAGGCGTTTATGACAGGTAGTCGTCTTTTGCTTTACGACACTGTTTTAAGTGGTTTATTAGCATTATGCCAGCGCACCCACAGAAGTAGCGCAAAGTAAAACGCCCATAAGGCTGCTAGTGCATAAAATCCAGTAGAAACTTGGGAAATACTGGCACCCATTTGATTAAGCTGGACAGAGGTATTGATACCAGGTGTCGTGGGTATGAACCACCGTATGATTTGTAAAAATGTGGGCAGTTGATCTGCTGGCCACGGATAACCACTGACAAAAAACATCGGCAGGGAGCTAAAAATGAGAATTTGCATACTACGTTCACGCTGGCGGAACCAGAGTCCAAGTACACAGCCAAGTGTCGCCACGGTTGGACAAAATAACAGCAGGAACAATAAACTGCCAAGCATGTTTTGCCCGCGCGGATAGTGGTGTAGCTCAAATGTCCAGCCATAATAAAAGCAGCCAATAATAAAGCTAAACATACTGAGCGCCGCAATTCGCCCAAGCCAACCACGGATACTCGTCGTATGTCGCCGCTGCTCATACCACGTACCAATCAGCATCGCTGTGGCGATTAATAAGGTTTGTTGCAAAATTAGAATAGAAACCGCTGGCACCACGTAAGCGCCATAACCTTCCGTTTGATTGTATAAAGGGACAATTACTAATGGCACCGCTTGAGTATTAGCAGCGGCTGTCGCTGAATAGGCACCTTGTGCCACGTTCTTTTTGATTTCAATACCTGCTGATACCGTACTGACTGCTTTTAAAAACCCCATCTGCACGTTTTTATTTAACAAAAAGTAGCCGCCATTACCCAGTACGCTGACGCTCGCCGCTTTTCCCGATAGTACTTGCTGCTCGAGCCCACTTGGAATGACCATATACCCAGCGATTTCATCTGACCATATGGCCTCTTTAGCCTGCTGCTCGTTGAGAAAAAGCTGTGTGTCCAACTGCGGACTGGCACTTGCATAGCGAACGATGGTTCGTGATAGATTACTATTGTCTTTATCAATGATACCAACAGGTACATGGTTGACCACTTCTGTTGAATACGGCCAAGGATAAAAGAAACCATAAATAATGGGGGCAATCAGTAACAGTAATAGCACACCTTTATCAGAAAAGACGTCTTTAATGGTTTGTAAAAAGCTACCCAAGAAACTTGGTGTTGAGGACTGCTTGGTTGAATCTGATGTTATCGAAGATAAATAGTCTTTTGGTGGTAATGACATTAGCGCGCCCCCCAACGTTCAGGATGCGCCAGCGCGCGTTTGGTTAATAAAGTGGTCAAGCTCATCGCAATCGTCGTGGCAATAGCAAGACCATAGACGATAGGCAATGACACAGCAACAGGCGCTTGCATCTGCAATTGTGCAATGTGCAGCTTTAGATAATGGGTGAGTGGCAGTGCATCTGACCAATGCCGTGCACTGTCACTGATAGCAATATAAGGAAAGGTCACACCAGCAAAGGCGTAAGAAGGTGCTGAAATAAAGCCAGTAGCAGACAAGCCCATGCGTAATGAGAATGAGCCTAAGGTAAAGATAGCGCCCAGCCAAAACGATAGCATTATTAATAATATCAAACCAGCATAAGTCGCAATCACTGAGCTAATGGCAACGGATTCTTGCGGCGTGGCAAGCCATAGAGCCAACATCGCCCAAACGCTAAAGGCCAATGTCGGCCAAAAGTATTTACCCAATAAACCAAACAACAATACTAAAAAGTTTGTACTCTCAGCCACCTCTTCATTCGCGTGGCTAGAGCCTGAAATTTTATCATTTTTGCTCAAGTCTTGGCTGTTTTCTACGGCATTTGATGTTCGCCCTGATGTTGACTCGTTTTGTGTGGTTAGCGTCAAATCAGGATGGCCTGTACTAATAAAGCGATACCAGTGGCCGAGTCGTTTATCACGAAGCTCACGACCAATCGTCGTTGCACCGATCACCATCGCTAAAATATGCAGCAGTGCGGGGATAACGGTTGAAGCCAAAAACTGCTGATAATCGGTGGCTGCGTTAAATAGGCTGATGCGCTGTATACCAATCGGCGAGTAAGCAATCGCGGCTTGCGACGGTGCCATGCCTTGCTTGATTAAGCGCTGTATTTCAACACCTGCCGATAACGTCCCAGCGACAGCTTGAACGCTGGTTTGGATAATGCCCGAATGCGTACCGTATTGTGCATTTACTTGCAAAATCAAGGGTGCAGGCTTATCAGATAAAATATGCCGAGAAAAGTCTTCAGGGATAATGACGATAGCGTAAATATCACGCTGCAAAATAGCCGCTTTTGCCTCAGCCTCTGAGTAATAAAGCTGTCTGACCGTTAGAGTAGGGCTGGCTTCCAGATAGCGTACGGCGGTGTTGGCAATCGGGCTATTGTCTTGATCTATTACCCCAATGGGTAAATCTGTAATCTGCGTTTGTGAAAATATCCACCAAATCAGTAGGACGGTTGCCAATGGTATCCATACCACCATGCTAAAGTCCCACGGATTTTTGGTCAAAAATCGTCGCTCATAGGCAGCACTACGTAAAAAAGCCTTACTTAACTTCATCAGGCGCATGGCTTACTCTTGGCTTGCATTAGTAAGTGCTGGATTGATGCGTACAATAACGCTCATACCTGAGCGAATACGTGCATCAGGAGTCGTCGGACGTGCTTTTACTTCAAAGGTACGTACATCGAAGCCGTCATCATTATTGGTTGGGCGCCAAGTGGCAAAGTCAGACAATGTTGACGTAGCATAAACGGTGAATTGTTTGGTATACGGTTTATTTGCTGATGACAGCGCAGGAATCGTACCAGTAAATTGCTGACCAATCGCAAATTGATTCAAATACGATTCGGTGACATTAAGCACGACCCATTGCTCATCGGTGTTGACCAAGGTTAAGATCGGCACGCCTTGTCCGATGACTTCACCCACACTGACAATGACATTGTCCACGATACCCGCAATAGGGCTTTTTAAGTTGGCTTCTTCTTTTGCTAACAGAGCCTCTTCTAACTGAGCATCGACTTTTGCTACTTGCGCTGTCGCTGCTGATTTATCCTCACTGCGAGCGCCTTCTTTTGCCAAATCGTATTGCAATCGCGCCGCTTCAGTCTGATCTTGAGTGGCCAGGTATTGCGCATACGCCTCATCGCGTTTTTGCCGCGCCATCAGCCCTTCTTCATAAAGGCGGTTGACACGCTGATAGGTGTTTTCAGCCAAATCAGAGGCGGCCTTGTTGGCTTGCCACGCCGCTTTTGCTTGAGCAATTTCTTGTGGACGGGCGCCATTCTCTGCCTTATCCAACTCACTTTGTGCCATTTGCTTGCCAGCCCGTGCTTGATTGATCTTTGCGTTAATCTCAGGCGAGTCCATTTCAATCAGCTGTTGCCCGACTGTCACTGCATCACCTTCTGTGACCAGAATTTTGGCAATACGTCCCGGCACTTTTGCAGCGATGGAGGTTTGCTGCATCTGCATTTGCCCTTGCAAAGTCACGACTTCAGGCTTGCTATGTTGATTGCTTTTATATAGACCATAGGCAATAACGCCTAATACAATCAGAACAAATAGCGCCAGAAGTGCCTTTTTTATCATGGCAGATTTATCCGTTTTTTCTGCATGGCGCTTATAAGTAGGCACTGCTTGCTCATTTTCAGCATCAGTTGCTTGCTCATTATGATTGTTGACTGAGTCGGTAGATTGCTCTGAGTCGTTTAATTTGCGCGAGTCGTCTGATTCGTTGGTAGATTCAGTCATGACAGTGAGATTCCTAAAGCAGCAAAATTGAGGATAAAGGGTATATTTCTAGTATATTCGGACAGCATAAGGTTTGGCGCTTTCTAGGGCTTCAGAATTGAAAATCGCACCAAAAGCGACGATAAATGCTGAATAATAAAGCCAAAGCATAATGACCACGGCAGCTGAAAGTGCTCCAAACTCAGCGCTATAGTTATTAAAGTTTTGCACATAAATCGAAAATAGCACAGATAATAAAATCCAAAGAATGGTCGCTAGAGCTGCTCCTGGCACCAGTTTTTTTAGCGCGATGCCTTCACGGTTTGGGGCTAGGCGATAGAGACTTAAAAAGCTTAAAAATATAATACCAGCCAATATAGGCCACCTGCTCCAGAGCGCAATCGTTTCAGCTATTTGGGGGAAGGGAAAATAGGCTGCCGCTACAGGAATAATAGCAATAGAAGAGAGCGCTATAATCAACACTACTACCGCGCCAAAGGTCAAAATAACTGCTCGAATCGTGTTTTGTATAAAGTTACGCTCTTGAGTGATATGAAAGGCCAGATTGATAAGAATAATTAAAAATTTGATACCTTTAGAGCCAGTATAAAGGGCAAGCAAGGTCGATACAATAAGACTGAACGTTAGCGAGAACGTGGTATTAGAGACCAACTCGTTTAGGCGTGAATGGAGGACGCCATATACCGTATCAGGTATAAATGGACGCAAAAGTGAGATCTGTTCTTGCATCTCAGTGGGTGAAAAAACGAGACCATAAAGCAGCACAAACACAGCCATTGCTGGAAAAATTGATAAGAAACCAAAAAACCCCACGCTCGCGCAATGTGCCCAAACATGATAGTTGTTCGCAATACGCAACGCCTTTAATGAAGGCTGCAGCCAGTTACTTATTAATTTAGAAGTTGGGGTTTTCATAAAACAGTTATTCACAATAGAGTTAGCAATAGTATGGTTATTGACAGCTGCATGATAATGAGTATGGTCAGTCCACTACAATAGTATTGCAGCGTTAACCTCGCTTGAGGTATCAAATATACATCTTTGCTCAGTTAGTTGCCTTGTCATATTTTCAAGTTAAATCAACTATATAAACGCTTATCCACACTATCTATAATTTTCAAATTAAATCATTACTCAGTATACAAAGTCGGTAATTGAATATCAGCCGCATTAAGATAGGCGTTAAAGGCAAGAGGCGTACCACAGCTTTGCATGAGTGCGGCCAGCGATTGTACATAGCTATTCGCCGCTTGTGCTTGCTCCGTACGTGCTTTAAGTGACTGCGTTTGCGCTTGGACTACCTCAATCGGTGTATTTACACCTTCTTGTAGCCCCAACTGGCGCAAACGCAATACTTCTGCGGCTAAATCTACGTTACTTTGTAATGCCTGATAACGAGATTGGGCGTTATTAACATCGTGCCAGTTTTTTTCGACCAGTAATAATAAATTGTCACTGACTTCGATTGCAGACAGATCCGCTTGGCGTATTTTGGCATTACTCGATGCTAGTGACGCAGTTTTATCAAGACCACCCCACAGCTTCCAGCTAGCTGATATACCTGCTACCCAACTGGGATCTTTCTCGACTTGTCCATAGCCATAAAGCATGACGGTAGGCTTATGGCCTGTGTCTGATAGCGCGTGTAGCTGCTCAGCCTGTGCGCGTTTAGCTGCCACTTTTTGTAGACCTGGATGATTGGTGAGTGCTACATTCTGAAAGTAGTTTACATCGGGTAAAGGACGACTAGAGACAAATAACGGTGTCGTGGGTTTGATACGATAGTCGGTACGCAATAGCCGTTGTAAGGCCATCATCGCAAGACGAGCATCATTATTGGCATTGACGGATTCACTTTTTGCATCGGCAAGCGCAGATTGCGCTTCTAAGCGATCAACACGTGAGATAAAACCTTCTTCAAAAAGCCGCTGCGCCATATGGTCAGTTTGCTGCAAGGTATCATAAGCATCTTCACGTAAGTAAGCAGCAATGATGGCCAATTGCGCCTTAAAGTAACGCTCAATCAGAGTGTTATAAAGCTCATTCTTATCCAATAGACTGTCTGCGACGGCTTCTTGGGTACGGGCATTGGAAGCACCTGTTAAAGCAGTGGTACGTCCAGCGGTATAGATGGGCCAAACCACGCCGAGACCTGCGCCAGCTGTTGAGCCTGAGCGCTTTAACTCATAAGAATCTGGGATACGCTCACCGACCAATTCACCGAAATTCGGCAAATCTGGTAACGGTGGAATAGGCGGAACCACACTATCGACACTATTGTTGACGTCATTAACAATACCGTTTTTCAGTGTTGATAAGTCAAGATCCGCGTCCAAGTTGTAAGCGTTGGCTGATAATTGCGCAAACACCAATGGATTGTCTAAGGTTTTGAGAGCCTCTGTTTGATATTCACTGGCGGCAATCGCCGCTTGGTTGGCGGCCAGTTTGGGTGACACTTGCAATAAAATATTTTGAGCTTGCTCAAGACTTAATAGGCTAGATACTGCTAATGGATAGCTATTATCAATACTTTTATGAGTGATGGGATCAATAAGCGTTGTTAAGCCAGTTTTTTGCTCGGCTTGACCCATATCCGTATCTGTCGTCGACCTTCTGTTTTGAATCTCGTTTTTTTGAGGACTGTTTGGAGTGCTGCTTTGAGTACTATATTGAGTGTCAGCGTCAATAATTTTCGTCACTGCCACGGCTGTGACTTCATTTGGTGACTCAATATTATTCTCGTTAGCGCTTGCGGAGGTAGACGCAGCTAAGCCCATGAACGTAACCGTCATCACCGCAGTAGACAGAGTCGATAAAGCAAATTTCATAAGTCACATAAGCCATTAATTAGAATGCAAGGTATTTTAGAGTTAGGCAAAAAACTATTAAAAATATCAACTGTTATGGTCAGACCCTGGTTGAAAAGAGCAAAATTGTAGACCATTAACAGAAGCTAAAATCTTGTTATTGATAATAAGCGCTACACTGTAGTGCCACAATGGTGACGGGTCAATGCTCAGTATTTGCTTACTGTGCGTTGAATAAGTCATAATTTTATGTTAGGTGTCGGATGTCAGAATAAATAATAACATCATTTGTTGATTAATAATAAAAGGTTTATCAAGTCATTAGCACTTAAATTACTTTGAAAATTTTTCAAGGATAATGATTGTTAGTTAGGATTGTTGTACTACAACAAGGCAGTTTATAAACTATAAATAATTGAAGTGTGTGCTATATTTCAGCATTTTATAGCATCAAGAAAAAATAAAGGTACTTACTTTTAACTGTCGTCAGTTGATCGTTGGTTCAATACCCATTTCAATAGAAATGATAAGTTGATAAGTTGATAAGTTGATAAGTTGATAAGTTGATAAGTTGATAAGTTGATAAGTTGATAAGTTGATAAGTTGATAAGCGTTGCTCTTACAGATTATGTGATATCAGTAAAGACATTGCTATAAAATTCAAATAACAAAAATGCATGAAATAAGACAGGGTGTGAGTAATGGCAGGATATATTTTGGCTTTGGATCAAGGGACAACATCGAGTCGAGCGATATTGTACGATGATCATGCGCGTCCGATAAAAATGGCGCAGCAGCCCACCACTTTACAAACCCCAAAAGCGGGGTTTGTCGAGCAAGACGCGCAACAGATTTGGCAAACGCAGATTAGCTGTGCGCATGATGTGATTAATCAAGCAGGGCTGCTTGCTATCGATGTCACCAGTATCGCGATTACCAATCAGCGTGAATCGATTGTCATGTGGGATAAGCAAACGGGTAAACCTTTAGCCCCTGCCATCATTTGGCAAGATCGCCGCACTGCGGACTATTGTAAAACACTCGCGGCTGAGGGTGCTAGCAGTATGATGAATGACAGCCATGATGATGTGGCAAGCGAAGTGCAACGCATTACAGGGCTGCGTTTAGACCCGTATTTTAGCGCCAGTAAAATCGCTTGGTTGTTAGAGAACAATCCAAAATTGAGCGTACGAGCCAGTAGAGGAGAAATAGCAGTTGGTACTATAGACAGTTGGCTTATATATAAGCTAACAGGTGGCGAGCATGTCATTGATGTGACCAACGCTTCCCGTACCTTGCTATATGACATACATAAGCTGGCGTGGTCAGACGAGCTTTGTGCCCGTTTCGCCATACCCATGAATATCTTGCCTAAAGTGCTACCATCTGATGGTGATTTTGGTAAAACCAAGAAAGGATTGTTTGCCAAACAAATTCCTATTCAAGCGGTATTGGGCGATCAGCAAGCGGCACTTTTTGGCCAAGGCTGCCTCGATGCTGGTATGGCCAAAAACACTTATGGGACTGGGTGTTTCATGCTGATGAATATTGGTCAAAAACCCAGACTTAGCGAGCATAAACTCCTAACAACCATTGCTTGGCAACGAAAATCCACACCAACTTGTCCAGATAATTTATCGTTTGATCAAATTGTACAGTCGGGTAAACGCATATTGCAGCCACCCAAAAAGGAAGTCACTTATGCCTTAGAAGGTAGTGTATTTATGGCAGGTGCTATTGTCCAATGGTTACGTGATAATTTGGGTATGATTCAAAAAAGCAGTGAAATCGAAGAGTTAGCACTGCAAGTGGACAGCAGTGAAGACGTGGTGTTACTGCCTGCATTCACGGGACTAGGGGCCCCTTATTGGCGCTCCGATATCAGCGCGAGCATTACCGGTATGAGCCGTGGTACGACTAAAGCCCATATTGCCCGTGCGGCTTTAGAGGCAGTTGCTTATCAAACTTATGATGTGCTCATTGCTATGCAAAAAGACAGTCCTCATCCATTAACTGAGCTAAGAGTAGATGGCGGCGCTGCCAATAATGACTTATTGATGCAGTTTCAAGCTGATTTGCTCGATGTGCCTGTTTTGCGTCCGAGGGATACAGAAATCACTGCCAAAGGTGCAGCATTACTCGCGGGATTAAAAACGGGGCTATATGATGAAGCGACGATGCAAGCGTCATGGCAAGTCGATCGGATTTTTGAACCCAAAATGTCCAGTGATATCCGTGAACAGCATCTGGATAAGTGGCAACGAGCCATTGATAGGGCATTGACTTCATTATAAGTATTTGAATAGATGAATAAAAATATTGTAACAACTGAATGAAAAATTACTTAAAACGCTTCACTGTCCTACAAAATCGTTATAAAGATACAGGCTGTAACGCAAGGCAATCGCAATACGGACACAGTTTACATAATCAGCCTATCTGTCCTTACCTATAAATTTCTATACTTCAGTTGGATTTAGCAAGACCGCTAGTTTTTTAGCAAACAAATAATTCAACAAATAATAAATAATTTAAGGAAAATATAATGAGTAACCATGACGGTATTGATCGCAGTGAAGTAAAGCACATGTCAAAAGAAACCAAGCAAGATTTGAATGCTGACATTATTACAGGTGAGCCAGGCTCGCATCCAATAGGGACAGGTATTGGTGGTATCGGCGGTGCAGCAGCCGGTGCAGCAATTGGTACAATGGCTGGCCCACTTGGTACGTTAATTGGCGGTGCTATTGGTGCTATCGTTGGTGGCGGTGCAGGGCATGCAGCAGCAGAAGCGATTGACCCAACGCGTGAAGAGGCTTACTGGCGTGCAGAATATGCAAATGTAGATTATTACAAAGAAGGTTATGATTTCGACCGTGATCTACATCCAGCCTATGCAGTAGGGTATGCCAATCGTGCTCGTTATCCTGTCGATGCGCGCTTTGAAGATCATGAAGCTGAATTAGAGCGTTCATGGCATGAAGTAAAAGGTGAATCGCGCATGGAGTGGGAAGAGGCACGCAGAGCATCGCATGACGCATGGAATCGTGTGTCGTAATAGGGCAGTTGACCCCTATATGAGAATATTATTATGAATGAGGTGATAGTAGATAGGAGAGCTACCTTTAAATTAAATAAGCGAAACTAACAGCATATCTAATTTAAGTAAGTAAATAGCACATAAGCTTACTATCTCATCACTGTGATTAGTCTAATTGTAGACTTTATTCTGTTAATAGACTAAGTAATTTCAATTTATGCTATTTTAAAGCTTCCAAAGATTTCTTTGGAGGCTTTTTTACTGTATATTAGTATATATGAATATATCTAATAGCAAGGTTATCTTTAGAAGCAATAATCTAAAATAAAAATAATAGGTAATTTATGACCAGTAACGCAGCAGGTAACAGCGCCAAACAATTTTATATCGCCACTGCCAATTTGCTCAATCTTGCCAATCCTAACCGAATTTATTACGACAATGCGCCGGCTTACAATGATAATGAATACGAGCATAAGCTACGCGGCATTACCGATTTATTAGCAAAGGCTCATGCCGATATTATTGCAGTACAAGAAGTCTGGGATAGTAAAGCGCTTGAAGCATTGGCGCTATCATTGGGGTTTAAGCCCGAGCATGTCGTTATTCCATTGGCAAGTAATGACAGTTCAAGCCCTTATACCCATGGAAAAGGGGCGAAAAACACTCCTGCCGTTGGTATCATTAGTCGCTTTGAACAATTAGAAAGCAGCTTGCTTGAAGATATTGCACCAAAAGCGGTGATTGATATCCCTGATATTGGCCCTTATCTACGTTTTAATCGTCCACCATTGGTAGTACGGGTTGATGCCTTTGGTCAACCGATAACGATTATTACGGCGCATCTAAAAAGCAAACGTGCTTTTTTCTTACGTGATGAAAATGGCGATTTGTTAGAAGACATGGATGATCCAAATATTCGAGTCCGTGCCAAGCTCCGTAGTTTATGTATGCGCGCTGCAGAAGCTGCCTCTATCCGTATGTCTATCATAGAGCGTTTGCACCATACTCGAGAGCCATTGATTTTATTAGGTGATATGAACGATGTCACCGGTAGCGTCACTACCCAATTGATGGCTGAGACTGGTGAAGTTAATTACGATAAAGGCATGCGTGATGTTGCCTTATTCGATGCTGCACGCATCCAAGCACGTTATGGCTGGATGAAAGATGTGGCATATACCCATATATATCAAGGCATGCCAGAAGTGATTGATCAGTTATTTGTTTCAGAAGAATTTCTACCTGATAGTAAGTTTTCACTTGGTCAGGTTGAAAGAGTGGACTATTTTAATGACCATTTGAAGTGGGATTATGCAGATAGGGTCATCGATCATGGTATTATAAGAGCGAAAATTAAACTCAATGATTAATTTTATTACATTGCTTGGTTAACGCTATTAAATGGTTGACCTATACATTTTTTTAAACCCATTTATCTCCCTTGCTTGATAGTGTACAAGCGTTTATGATGCCACTCCGTTAGACGTAGTAGCGCTGATACCAGTTCTACATTATTAGCTAATAGGATGTAACTCTTCAATTTAGGGCGAATACTAACTATTGAAGATTATATTCATAAAATAGGGTGTAACATTAAGAGAATTATGATGAGCGAAAATAAAGACGAAAAGATTGAAGATGTGTTGGTAGACTCGGAACTGGCAAAAAAACTGGTACCGAATAAGTTTAAGTTTACTAGCCAGCAAGGCCGTGCGCGCCGTCAAAAACTTTTGGCTGGTGCCAAAAAATTGAGTGAAACCCAACCTATTAATGATATTACTTTGGCTGCTGTATGTGAAGAAGCTGGCATTCCAAGAGCTTCTGCTTATCACTTCTTCCCTAACATCGAAGCAATATTTTTAGCATTGCGTTTTTTGAATGCTATCGAAATATTAGAAATAGTAGAAACGGTCGATATTGGTAATTATGACAGATGGCAGGGCTATTTGACGGCACTTATTGATAAGTGTGTGACGATATTCCATAACGACGAAACCAAAGCCAAGCTCATTTATGACACGAACACGCCTGATTTTGAAGGTGATAGTTTTGGTGAAGATATCGATCATCAAATCGTCGATTTGGTTTATAAGCGTTTGTCAGAGCGTTATGAGATGCCGAGTTTCCACGATATTCAAGACACGCTATTGATTGCTTATAGCATTATTAATGCGATATTCACATTGTCTTATCGTCGTCATCAAAGCATTACCAATGAATATATTCAAGAAGCGAACACCGCATTTATCGCTTATTTGCGTTGCTATCTACCAGAAAAGCTACCGCGTAAAAATCGCTAGTTTTTTTCGCTATATAGGTGATAAAAAGACATTAGGGCATGGTTAACATGCTCTAATATCTGCTAAGTAAATACAGAAAAAGCCGACATCATATGTCGGCTTTTTTGTGTTTGCTATTTTGATGAGCAGTAGTTTTAATGGACTTAACGGATAGGCGTTAATACTTGCCCACGGCAACTATCAGCACTCGTATCTAATGTCTCATATTGCTTATAATAGCTGACGATCAGTTCTTCCAAAGCGACGTTGGTCTGTGAATCATGGGTATTGACGTAAGCTTCGCGGGCTTGTTCAAGCCAACGATCTGCCATGCGGAAATGGATACCTGATTCCCGCCAGCCGCGCTCGCATTGGTTCGTAGCGGCCCAAATTAAAGCGACCTCGCTGAAGGCTATCTCTCGTGGTGCTGACTCGATACCACCACTATCTTTGAGTGCACTTAAGGTCGCCCATAGATCGGGGCGCATGAGAGCAGAGTTTGATGGTATGTCTTGAATAAGGTTGAGATCTTGTTCCTTGCCATTTTTTAAGGTGTTCAAAATCGTCTCCGCTGCCTGTGCGGCTTGCTGGCCAGCAGGTGAACGACTATTCATACTGTCTTGATGAAGGGCATAGTTAAGCCAAGCCTGAGCTTTATAGGCAAAATATTGCTGACGTGCGCTCATATTTTTTTGTTGGTACGCTTGTAACTGTGTCAGCATGCAATTCATATTACGTTGGCGCGTACTTTGGTATTTTGGGCGGTGAGGCTGAGTTTGAATATCATTGGCACAGTGAGTAGCGCCATGGGTTACTGTCATTTCAGGAATATGAGGACCCGCCGATGCAACCGAGGTCATTGTCAGGAACAAAACGGTTGATAACAAAGCTTTTATAGGCTGTTTATCATGGGCTGCTTTGTTGGTAGGATTAGGCATGATGAAAAACCTTATATTAAGCGGATTAGTATCAGTACTTGCAATTTTCGGCACTGATTTCATTGCTTATTAAAATATATTTGTCATGTAATATGATGAACAGCGCGATAACGCCCGCATTGTCGTCAGATGATAACACGACAATGAGACTAAATTACAATGTAGAATGGGTCGTTAAATGCTTGTTTTTGCGTGGATCATCACGTTTGAATAAGTTTTCGTCAAACTTGAAACGTAGTCTAAAGTAAGCGCCCTGCTGGGTTGTATCATCATAGGCGATATCTTCATCCTCAAAGCCCATAAAGTTATAACCTAGTGACAACCAAAGATTGGTCATTGGACTATAGCCCACTTCAGCACCCAGCATATAAGATATATCATCTGCTTGTTTGTTCCAATAAGTGCCTGCTTGCAAGCCTACATCCCAGCGCTCACTGATGTCATACAGACCACGAGTATAAAGCGCATGAGCTGTATTGTCACTGCTGATATTATCTGCATCAAATTGAGTATATTTACCTGCATAACGACCTGATAACGTCAGCGGACGTGTTGGATGATAGTTACCACTCAATGACCAGATAACGGCGTCTTTTTGATAGGCATCATCGCCAGTACTGTTATCATCTAAGCGATACTCAAGCTTGGCTAACATGTCTAACTGATTGCTATCATAATCACGATAAGCAGCCCCTAGCTGGAAACGATTAATCGTGCGATTGCCATCGTCATAATCGACGCGCGAGTAGATGTCTTTGGCCAACAGAGTCACATCGTCGGTATAGCGATAAGCAATACCAGCGCTACCTAACAATGTGTCACTGGTCTCACCCCAACGCTTTTCAAAACGCGCCGAGGCTTTGTAGTCTTCTTTCGCAAGATACTCTACACCAATGCCCGCTGCCGTTGCGGTGTTTTCGGTATCACCCTCTAATGATTCAACACGCTCAAATAGAGTATTGATGGTTAAACCTTGCTGGACATACCATTTGTTCTTAAGACCGATGGCCGCTTCAGCTTCGCGGGCACTGATAGCATCGCGCATGCGGTATTCGCTATAGACTTTGCCGTCTTTCATATAGTTGGCATCAAAACCAAATACGGTACGTTGGCGTTCTTCAGTATCATCAAGACCATAGCTACCAGATAGACTGTTGATCAAGTCATGACGGGCGTATAGGCGACCTAAACCACCTAGCGGCGTTTCGCCTCCGATAGAGGTTGCATTACGATTACTGTTCTCGATATCTTGCTCATATTCTGCAAATACTAAAGAGTCATTGAGCTTTGGTAATCGTGCCGTGATACGAGCGCGGGCGGTGGTACCTTCAATATCTTTTTCAGAGTCACTAACATTATTTAGTGCCGACTGATTGATAATATCGTCATTAAAGATAGTGTCATTAGTCACATCTACAACGTCTGTTACCGCTTGGATATTGCGTGAGGCAGCCGTCGCATCTTGCTTATAATAACGTAAGCCAATCTCGCCAACAATGTTGGTGCTCAAACGCTGTTCAATACTGGCTAAGACACCTTGGCGGCTAGCATCAGTGGTATGATCTTTAGTGCGTATGCCTTCTAGTTTTAGCGCGGTCTTTTTATCATTAATTAAATGAGTGACTTCAATACCCGACTCAGCCCGTCCAGCAGTCTGCGGTGAGGCCCCAGTAACGAAACCTTCATCAGTATCGTTATAATAAGCTTTGGCACGAGTGTTTTTCTTGTTATCAAAGTCAAGCTCGATACGTAAGGCATCACCTTCTGCATTCTGACCATCTAATTCTGTCGCATTAATTTGATTGCTTGGCTGAAAATTTGGGTTTTCAGCTTTGTTCATCGCGTATTCAGCAACGAGCTTTAGCTTATCGTTGAACTTGATAACGCTATTGACACTAGCAAGTTCTTCTTTGTTCAGTGGGTCGTCACTGTTGATATAGCTACCACCGATGGCGACTTTATTAGTCAACTGTTGCTTAGCGGCAATGCCACCGACCAAGTATTTTTCGCCGCCTTCATCTACTTCTACAGTGACCCGTAGATAAATAGGGTTGCCATCGATATCTTGGCTAGCGATAGGGGCTTTTAAAAATAAGCTGCGGCTGATAGGGTCAATCTCATAATCAGCAAAACGAGTTAGCGTCTCACGATTGATGATGAGACCAGGATTATTGGCGTCACGAGTGATAACTTCGACGATTTCAGAGTTTTCTAGCACCGCGTCAAAGTTCTCCGCCAGTGGGTAGGGACCTGAAATACCTAAGCCGCGAGTCTCGTTAACGCGCTGGCTAGTACTAGTCTCTGCCAAAAACGCAGTCACACGAGTATTGTTATCTTCAAATTGGGCTTTTAGACCAGTCAACGTACGGTTGTATTGACCCAGTTTGATGCCTTCATCATTGTCAATTTGTGTTTTTAGATCGCCATACATAGCGAACGAGCGACCCTTGTCTAGACGCACATAGAGCTTACTGGTTGATTGTGCATCAAAGCCTTTTGCAGATGAATCACCATAGACAGGATAGTACTCACCAGGCTCAATATCACGGAAGAGGCGCTCGCCTTTTTTGTCACTGTCATAAGCCAGCGTCAGCAAATAATCACCACGTACTTTGCCTTTAAGGAACATCGCGGCGCGACCAGAAGCGGTATAGTCATCGTTACCAGCAAAATCATTGAGCTCTTGCTCAAAAGCACCTTGGGCGTCGGTAATGCTGCCGCCATCAAAGTCTTTAAGTGAGATCGTACCTTCGACGATACCGACGGCAATTAGAGGACGTAATTGCGCGGTAAATTGTAGTGGGATAATCTGTTTACTGCTACCAGTGTCGATGACCAACTCACCTTTACCCGGTACACTTGGTGCGGTCACGGGTATGAGTAGCTCTCCACCAGAGACAATAACTTGCGTACCAGCTTGATCTTTACTGCTGTCATTAAGATTAATACGGCCAATATTGGTATCGATAGTGATTGGCGTTGAGGCGATATAAGGACGGCCATCACGGTCTTTTAGGCTAATAACGACTTGATAGTCGCTAACGCCATCTGCCGGTACTAGCTGCGCTTGAGTACGGTAGTCAATGGCTTGTAAGTTGTCTGGCGTTAATACTGTAATGGTTTGCTCAGAGATAGTTTTGCCATTCACGTCAGTAGCGACACCGCGCAAGGTATTGTTGCCACGCTTTAAGTCGACGGCATAGTAATCAAAGGCAGTCACATTCTGTTTTTCTTGCTCAGCAGTTTTGCCGATTTGTTGTTCTGATACTGCTTTTCCATTGGCATATAATGTAAATATTGAACCCAGTGGCGCTTGTACCTGTACCATTTGTTTATAAGTGCTGAGCTGTTGACCTTCGTTTAAATTGATAAAAGCCACGTCATTGTTAGCCACTTCTTTGAGATATTCTTCCAGCTCTTTTTCTACTGGCGGTGCTACCGTAGTTACGGTCATATCAACCCGATTGGCGGCTGGATTGATCATCTCATTGACGATAGCAGAGTCACAGTTGCTGCCCAGATCTAAGTCGCCATTGATGTTGCAGCCACTGGCGTCTACATTATCATCGTAGTCACGATTGTAGTCAGGATCTAGGGTTAGCTCGGTTTTTACTGCTTGCTCAAGGCTATCATTCTTAGCGCTCACTGACTTGCTACGAGCGACAAGCTCCGTATTCAAACGCTCAGTGCTCTCGCCCATACCGACCACGATACCGAAATCCGCACGATGTAATTCGCCATACTTCAAATCAACGAAACGGCTGCCAGCATCGCCAGTATTGCGATTACTTTGAGTGACCATCTCGGTTGAGTGAGGGATGGTGGTGCGGTCAACTTTTAAGACATGAGTTTTGGCACTAACACCATAGAAGTTATACTTACCTTCAGGGTCGGTGACGACAAAGTTACCGTTTTCCATGTAGATACGTACGCCTGCAACACCAAGCTCGCTATCTTCTTTTTGTTGAATACCATCACGGTTGATATCGTGGTAGACCTTACCGATGATGATGCCATCAGTATTCATGACGCCGCGCTCTACTTCAATCTTCCACTGCGCTTCTCTTGAGACTAAGCTTTTACCTTGTTCATTGCTAGCAACAGCGGTTGCACGGTTGATGCCATCACCACCCAATGATGAGGCACCGATTAAGACACGATAAGTGATTTTTTTACTTTCGCCATTTGCCATGTTACCTAAATTTAGCACCTGATATTTACCGTCAGTCTTAAACTCAGTGGTTTGTTCTTGGTCGATATTGATATCAGCAGTTTGGTTGACACGTACGCTACCATCTACATAGGCAAAGCCACGTGGTAGGGCGTCTTTTAGTTGCACATCATAAGCAGTAGCGTTACCGCTATTGGTGATATTGATGGTATAGCTGACATAGTCACCAAGCTCGGCACTTTTGACATCACTCTCTTTGTTCACGACAAGGCTTGGAATGTCATCGACGATACGGATCTGTGAAGATAAATTATCGATACGGAACGTCAAGTCGCTATCGCCTGGTATTTCTTCATCACCAGTGCTAACAGAAGGAGCAATACAAGCATCTAAGCTTACTGTCACAGTATCGTTTGCTAATACTTGAATCAGCTTATCGCTGATGGCATTGGCATTGTTTTGTGTTGGCATAGACAAGCGATATTGCCCCGTATTATTGCCAGTTTCAATGGCTTTCCACGAGACCTTGTCACCTGTCATCAAGGACGTGATTGTCAGCCACACTTGATCCGTTTTTTCCGGCTGGGCGTTACACTGCGCGTAGCTTGCATCAATATAGACGTTTTCGTTGAGTTGTGAGGTAGTTTTGTTTTCATCGAATGTAGGCGTCGTAAATTTTATTCCAGATTCGACGATGATTAGTTTATCAGTCGCGTTGACACTCGATACGGACGGGTCTTCTAGAACGACAGCACCAATTTTAATATCAGCGGTATCGCCACTTTTGCCGTTAGAATCTGACAAAGCTTGCATAATAAATTGAATGCTTTCACTGTGTCCGAGCTTGATTTGTGCGCTTAAGCTATCAAAGATAACTTCACTATCCGTACTATCGATGATGCCGTTTTTATTTAAATCTTGATAAACTTTTATATTAGAAAGCGTGGGCGATACATCTAATGTCAGCTCAACTGTCTGGTTGCTATAGCTGGTATTGCTTAGGACGTTTACCCAGTTTACCAAGGCGTTAGGCATAACGGTAAGTAACGGTTGTTGAGTGAGTTCAATACCGTATTCAGGAAGGTCTGAGGCTTTGACTTGTACTTGGTTTGATGTGCTGGAGATTGCGACTTCATTTTGATTGCCAACGTTATAGCTGGCGTTTGCAATATTATTGATAATTTGTAGGTTAGGGTTTGATGCATCAGCTGCAATTGCGATGTTTGATTGCATAAGCAACATTGCCAATGACAGCGTAGAGATCTTCGCTGTACACAATGCGGTACGATTAGACAGTGTCATGGTAGATAGAGTCATATGTCGCTTATCCAATAAAATATCAGTGAGGGAACCTACAAGCATCCTGAAATGCTTGTAGGTTAACTAGGAATTAGTTAAGGTTTGATTTTGATTGAGAACTGTAGAGTAGCGGTATTAGTGGCTGCTAACGGACTTACTGATGTATTAATAGACGTGTTGTTGTTGTTAGCGGGGACCGTAATCGTGTTACCCGAACCAGTAGTGGTGGTAGGAGTTATAGATTGAACAGTAGCGCCTGCTGAAAAGTTAGACAACAAATCTGAGATTACTAAGTCATTGATACCAAAGCTTGAGAAAGTATTAGTTGCTACGATTTTATAGACCACACACTGTCCAGGTAATGCTTCGAGTGGCGTAGCAGAAGAGCTGAATGCACTGGCAGCAACGGTACCACTACAGGTAGCGTCTAATGCCTGACTCTTAACTAATTGTAAACCTTTGACATTAGTGGTATCAGTGACAGGAGTTGGAGCCACTGGTCTATCAGTACCACCTGGGATTAATGTGACTAAGGTAGTCTCATAAGTGCCAGTCACGGCATTCGTTGATACGACGGGATAACTGATAGTTACTGTACCTTTAGGTGCAATACCACCTGCGAATGCAGAGTTGATATCATATTCACCGCTTGTATTGTATGGCAGAGTAACAATAGAAATATCGGTAGTAGTAGCTGGATTACCATCTACATCATAAGTAAGCGTAATGACACCAGTCTCAGCAGGTTTAACATTGGCATTAGTACCGCCATCTTCGATTTTGAATTTCAATTCACCAGCGTTAGCACCTTCAGTCTCACGACCAGTGTTAGTGATGACAGTCTGATGTACTACTTGAGTAACAGCCGTTGACGTATTTGGTATTTCTCTAACAGTTTCACCAGTAAGTGTTAGACCACGTTGATTAGAGGTCAAAGGTTGTGTAGAGTCGCCACCTGGTGTAGTTGGAGTAGCACCAGTTTGATTTTCGTTGTCGGCGCCATTAGGATAATATGTACCTGTGTTTTCTCCACCGTTAGTACCATCAGTACTATCGATAATAGTGACATTACTGCCACCACCCAAAGGTACTTCAACACTGGCATGGTTGATAGTAGTTTTGGCTAAAGGAAGAGCGTCTTTTTGCACTTGGAATTTAACAATAATTGACTGACCTTTTGGAAGGGTAACACCATTAATGGTAAAACCATCTAATGTTGTACCTGCTGCTGCACCAGCCGTGGTCTCAGTTGTTGAACCTGTCACTACCCCAGTAGAGCCTGTAGCAGCAGATACAACGATTGATCCTGATACAAGTTTTAGACCTTGTGGTAGGTTATCAACAATTTTGGCACCGACAGCATTTGCCGCGTAAGTAGCAGAGTCGTCGTTTTTGACGGTAATAGTATACTCAGCAGTAGCATTAGGCTTGTTTAGATCCAACGTTTGTGAAACTGATTTTACAATACTGAATACTGGTAGTTTAGTGATAGATTCATCTGTATTAGTAGCAGTCGCATCTGATCCTTTGCCTGCTAGATAAGTACTCTTAGCAGTTAGAGTTAAATTCTGAGTATCACCACCTACGTTACCAGTAGTTTTACCGTTGATCGTGATGACCGCATATTCGTCTTTTGCTAGAACAATAGCTGTATCCGTGAAAGCAGTTCCCGTTATATCGCTCACTGTTCTAACTACGGTGCCATTGTCTTTGTAAACGACATAAGTGACTTTAGTAGCGGCAAGATCGAAGTTCTTAGTATCATCAATCTTGTTTGGCAATGCCATGGCATAGGTATCAGTCAAGTTACCTAAGTTTTCTAAGCGGTGGGTGAATTGAGCAATACCAGTAGGAACAACTTCTACTCCAGCGTTCAAATCATCACCAGGGTTGCCATCTGCATTTTGGGCAATTAATAAGAAAGAACCACTTTCAGATACATTAACCGTAACTTTGTTTGAGACGACTTCATTCTGTGTAACGCCATCAACGCTATAGCTAGCTTTTGCAGTATTATCAATAACGACTGCGCCTGTTGCGGTCTTAGTTTCAGCCATAGCACCTGTAGAGATACCCATAACTGCGGCAACACCAATGGCTAACAGGCTATGATTAAAATTGTTTGATTTCATAGAGATATCCTAGAATTGAAAAAGCAGTATTTTATGAGTTGAAGGGGAGGTCTAGTTAACAATTGTGTTAAGAGCAACGGCTGCAGATTTTTGTGCTGGTAATAGCTTTATATTCCAACGCAGGGTACGGTATTCAGAAAATGGAATTTTGACCATTTTGCCATCGACTTTACGCATCAGTGGCATATCGGCATAGTTCTTGCCATCAATACTGGCTTGAGCACTGGTAGGATTAGCGTCACCAGTGAAAGTCATATTGGCAGGGATAGGTAGTACGACAGCCAGATCTTGGATATCTTTATTAATAGTATTGCTATAGGTTGCTTTATATTGAATAACCGTGCCTGCTGGAGCGTTACGAACAGGGACATAAGAAGTTTTACCTTCGGCGCTTTTGACTACTTGATTGGCTGTTAAATCCATTTTTAAGGCATCATTGGCATGGGCAGTACTTAATACTGTGACTGATGCTAAGCCTGCTAATATGGCACTGCGTAAAAAATTAAAACCTTTCATATCGTGTTCCTTGCTTATACCATTATTATCAAGTTAATCTCGACTTCGTCCTATGCAGCATAAAAACTGCAGTCAACTACGAATAAAAGATGCTGACAAAGTTAGAATTGTTTCTAAGAACTATTTTCACGTAAACAATACAAATATTCACTACAAAAACGACAAATGGTATTTTGAAGTACACAAACGGTAAAAGCCCTATCTAAGGAGATAGGGCTTTTATTGGTAAGAAAGTTTTTTCTAGATTTAGTAGTAGGCAAGGAAAAGTATTTACTAGGGAGTTATGGTAGTGCCGTACTTAGTATTGAAGCGAATAGCTCGACTGCGATCAGAGCTAGTAATGCCTAGCGGAAAGCCATTAGTTAGCACTGGACCATTATTACCAATGGACACTGAACTGCTTGAAAAAGAAGGTACACCGCTATTTTCTCCAATAGGTGTAGGCGTGGCTAAAGTAGACGTTACAAGAGCACCATTTTCTCCTTTTTTCTGTAAGGTGTCTCTAATAATGATATCTGTCAAAGGCACATTACCACGGTTAACAGCTTCAATCCTATAAGCGATACACTGGCCTGGTATGATGTTAGATATTGGGTTTGTACTATAAACAGTACTGGCGCTACCCGTATAATTAACACTAATGATCGTCAGGTCAGTCAAGCTGCAATCATGGACATATTGACTCTTGAACAGTACTAGAGCTGCATTATCTTGAATAACATCACCGAAGTTGTTATCAGGATAATTAAATGTATTATTTGTAATGTTTATTTGTCGCACATTGCTCGTAGTGTCCACAGAGTATGTGTAATTATTAGGTTCATTCTGAGTAGCACAGAGCCTCGTATTGCTTCCAAGCTGTGCAGGTGTCAGAGTGAAATTATAGGTGCCATCAGGATTGATGTTCATAGTTTGAGATGTAAACGTGCCCGTATCACTTGCGCATTTATTTAGGGTGATAGTATGACCTGTAGTAAAAGGAATACCAGATTCAGTTGGTGAATCGTATTTACCGTTGAAGTAAAGAGGGTTATTTAGATATTTATCGGATATATCATCTTTAGTTGGGCTTGTAATTTTACCATTGTCGTTAAACACAACACCTGAAAAGCTGTAGGTTTTTGGCGTGTTGGTAATTGTACAAGTAACTTCATCGCCATAATTTAAGCCTGATAGTGTAAAAGAGCTAGCATTTCCAGAAGGCATAATGGATGTGCTACCTGTTGTTGCATTAGTACAAGCGTAGGTCGCATTATAATTTGCTATCTCGCCAAGTGTTGTACCATTCATAACTTGTTCAGTAATCGTGTAGCTATTACCTTCTGTTAAGGTTAGTAATGAACTGGTACCAATGGTGATATTAGACCCAGTACCCGTCGTGGTAAAATTATTGGCTGCTATCGAGCCGCCAGTGACTTTTATCTCGAACTGATCGCGTTTAGTATTAGTATCATTGATGCGAGCACCATTTAATGCCTTTTTCACAATAAGCTTCGGTGGTGCTAAACAAAAATAAAAGTCGGAGTAGCCGATAGCATGTGGGCTATTTGTTTGTGTAAATGTGTTGTTATGCTTAAGGTTTAGAGCAATATTCGAAATATTGTAGTTCCAAGCAGCATCTATAGTACATCCTCCAGTACCACAGTTAAGCCCTGAACGAGCTGTCACAATATTATTAGTAGCATTTCTCGTATGAAAGTTTGTATTGAATGTCAACTGTCCTTGATTAGCAGAAACATCAACTTGCTCGATATAAGGTATTTGTCCAGTAGTACCAGTAGAGTCTAAATCTTGTATCTTGTATCCAACTTTACTAACCGATCGATTGATACTTACATTAAGACTATGATTATTTTTGACCGAAGGTGAGTTGTGAACTAGGTTCAATGCCGACGTAGTAGCGCCATTGATAGAACCAAAGAAGGGCGGGCTACCACCATAATTAGTATTTAAATCCAAAAGTATAGGAAAATTAATTACAAATTCTTTGTTACCTGAGCCCTCCGTAAAAGTAAAAGTTCTATTATCACTTCCAGAAGTCCAGTTAAGCGCTTGAGAGATTACAGGCTTACTTGTAGTAGATATTGGAGCGTTAGCTCCAATATAGTACATCTTATGATTCACAGGGCAACTTGCCAAGTCAGAAGACGGAGAAGACTCGAAAGGATTAGGGTCGGCGGCAAAGGCTTCATTACTTACCAATATCAAGCCCATAGTGGCTATCAATGCCAGTACATGATATATATATTTACTGAATAGTTGTGAGATTATTGAATTTAGAACGTATGGCGTTTTATGCATATGGTTATCCCTATAAGAAGCTAAAACTTGCTATAAGCGTTTAACTAGCTCTCAATTATTTCACTAACTAAACTAATGTATATATTATGTAACTTAACATATTAAGTAATAATTTGGTAAAAGTCCTACGAAGTGGATGAATGGCAGATATTTCATGACCAGTTACAGTATCGAGCCATAGACGTTAGCTCGTTAGTGATTGACCTTGATATTTCTTTGAAACATTTCTGAAAAAACTAATCATTATTTATTTCAAAAATACTTGTCATATCACCATTTCTTTACAGCTATAAACAACCGCAGCATAAGAGCCTATAATAAAGAGTTATTATCGTTTGATAATTGACTATAAAAGTTGGGTTGGTATTTTATTATCTAACCACTTCTAAATACTCAATTCATATGCAATGGATAGTAGCGCTGTTTTTATTTTGGCTATGTGAGGCCGCTCCAGATTATGAGTCGGTCAAATACTGCTGTATAACCGCACCCTACTATAAATGTCACTTCTTCAAATTAACAAGGAAGTCATTGAGAAAATCATTCCCGCACGACAATATTGAAGTAATACTTTGATTTAATAATATCCTGTCTCCGGGCAGGACTGACTGATAAAAAAGGACAATAGTGATGAATTATTATAAGGATGCTGATAGCACCGAAACCCAAGAGTGGCTGGAAGCGTTTGAATCTGTTATCAAACATGCAGACAAAGATCGCGCTCAGTTTCTGCTAAAAGCTTTATACAACATGGCAGTTCAAGAAGACCTGCCGTTCAATCGTCTCGATACCGCTTATATCAATACCATCGCCGTTGAAGATGAGCCGATGTACCCTGGTGACCTAACTATTGAGCGCAAAATTCGTGCGTTGATTCGCTATAACGCCTTGGCCATGGTCATGCGCGCGAACAAAAACGACGACGACTTGGGTGGGCATTTAGCAACATTTGCTTCTAGTGCGACGCTTTATGAAACTGGTTTTAACCATTTCTTCCGCGCGGCTAGCGATCACTTCGGCGGTGACATGATTTATTATCAAGGTCACTCAGCACCTGGTATTTATGCGCGCTCTTATTTAGAAGGTCGATTGACCGAAGATCAGCTTGATAATTTCCGTCGTGAAGTCGGTGGCAAAGGCTTATCAAGCTATCCTCATCCATACCTTATGCCTGATTATTGGCAGTTTCCAACCGTATCGATGGGACTTGGTCCGATCATGTCGATTTACCATGCCCATGTACATCGCTATATGGAAAACCGCGGTCTGCTAGAGAAAGAAGGTCGTAAGATTTGGACATTCTTGGGTGATGGTGAAACTGATGAGCCAGAGAGTTTAGGAGCGATATCGCTTGCTGGTCGTGAGAAGTTAGATAATCTGATTTGGGTCGTCAACTGTAATTTACAGCGCCTCGATGGTCCAGTCCGTGGTAACGGTAAAATCATTCAAGAGCTAGAGTCTGTGTTCCGCGGCGCTGGCTGGCGAGTGATTAAAGTTATTTGGGGTGGTAAATGGGACAGTTTACTTGCCAATGACAAAACTGGCGTGCTCAAACATCGTATGGAAGAAGCGGTCGATGGTGAGTATCAGCTATACGAAGCCCGTACACCTGAATTTACGCGCAAAGAGTTCTTTGGTAAATATCCTGAGTTAGAAGAGATGGCTGATGCGCTATCTGATGAGGATATCTCACGCTTGAATCGTGGTGGCCATGATCCAATGAAAGTCTATGCCGCCTTTAGTGAAGCCATGAAAACCAAAGGTCAGCCAACCGTTATTTTGGTCAAAACGGTCAAAGGCTATGGCTTATCGACTCAAACACAAGCGGTCAATAAATCACATCAGATTAAGAAGCTCGATCAAGAAGCCTTGATGTATTTCCGTGATCGCTTTGATTTACCATTTACTGACGAGCAGTTAGAGACGCTACCGTTTTATCGCCCTGAAGAAGGTTCAGCGGAAATGAAGTACCTTAAAGGTCGCCGCGAAGCGCTAGGTGGTCATTTGCCAAATCGTCGCAGTGGTCATATTCCACTGAATATCCCTGAATTATCGATGTTTGATCGGGTATTAAAAGGCAGTAATGGTAAAGAGCAATCGACGACTATGGTGTTTGTGCGCTTATTGTCAGCGATGCTCAAAAACAAAGACATCCAAGATCGCGTCGTGCCGATTGTACCTGACGAAGCGCGTACTTTTGGTTTAGAAGGTATGTTCCGTCAATTGGGCATCTACTCTGCGGTTGGCCAAAAATATACGCCAGAAGATAGCGAAGCCTTGATGGGTTATAAAGAAGCCATCGACGGTCACATGTTAGAAGAAGGTATCAACGAAGCAGGCGCAATGAGTACGTGGATTGCTTTGGCAACCAGTTATTCTGTGAACGCGTTACCGATGATTCCAATGTATATCTATTACTCAATGTTTGGTTTCCAGCGTGTGGGCGATTTAGCTTGGGCAGCAGGCGATTGTCAAGCACAGGGTTTCTTATTGGGTGCAACGGCTGGTCGTACCACCTTGAACGGCGAAGGCTTGCAGCATCAGGATGGCCATTCACAAATTCTATTTAACGTCGTGCCTAACTGTGTGACGTATGATCCTTGCTTCGGTTACGAGCTAGCAGTCGTCATGCACGACGGTCTACGCCGCATGTATGGTGAAGGCGAGCGCGTCTACTATTACTTGACACTTATGAATGAAAACTATGAGCAGCCTGAGATGCCAGAAGGCGCGGAAGAAGGCATCAAGCGTGGTATGTATTTGCTCGAAGACAATGGTTCAACTCAGGTGCAACTATTAGGCTCAGGCGTTATTTTACGTGAAGTACAAAAAGCGGCGCAGATTCTAAAAGATGAGTTCAATATCACGTCCAACGTCTGGAGTGTGACCAGCTTTAACGAGTTGACTCGTGACGGTATGGTCTGTGATGACTATAATCGCTTGCATCCAATGGATGAAGAGCGGGTGCCATGGGTCACTGAGCAGTTAGCGCCGCACGAAGGTATCGTAGTCGCAGCGACGGATTATATGCGCAATTATTCAGAGCAAATCCGTGCTTGGTTACCAGATAATCGTCCTTATACGACTTTAGGAACAGATGGTTACGGTCGTTCTGATACCCGTGAAAATTTGCGTAGTTTCTTTAACGTTGACGCCGCGCATATCGTTGTTGCGACGCTCAAACGCCTAGCGGATGAGGGTGAAGTTGAGATGCGTTTGGTGAAAGATGCCATTTCAAGCTTAGGCATTGATGTGGATCAGCCACCTGCTTGGCAACAACAGCCTTATTATGATCATTCTCCCGATGCACCAGCACCTGGTAATGTCAATCCAAATCCTGTCCCTGAATTTGTCGCTGAAGATGATGATGAAATCAGCAATGAGGGTCGGGCTGAAGATCAAGCTGATGCGACTTTACTTAATAACGGTGATGTCAAAGAATAATAATCATAAGACTAGGAGATAAATCATGGATATTAAAGCCCCCGATTTGGGTGTTGATAGCGCCGAAGTCAGCGAAATTATGGTAGAAGTGGGTGATGTCATTGCAAAAGATGACAACATCATTTTGCTAGAGTCTGACAAAGCGTCAGTTGAAGTGCCAAGTTCCGCTGCTGGGAAAGTCACCAAAATCAGCGTTGCTATCGGCGACCAAGTCAGTGAAGGTATGGTGCTTATTGAGCTTGAAAGTGAAGCAGACAATGCAGAAGACAATAGCGACAGCGCCGCTGATGACAATCAGAAAGCCAATGACACAAAAAGTGGAAGTGAAGAATCTACACCTGTTGCAACGGAGTCAGCTGCTGAGCCAAGCACACCTGAAGCCGCTGGCAAAGCCACGACTCACGCACTGCCTGATCTAGGTGTTGATGAGGCACAAGTCTCTGAGATTATGGTCAGTGTTGGCGATATTGTCAGTGCTGAGCAATCAATTCTATTGATTGAATCTGATAAAGCATCGGTGGAAGTACCAGCACCAGTCGCGGGCAAGATTGAAAAAATCTTAGTCCAGACTGGTGATATGGTTGCTAATGGTCAGGATTTTATCGTTATTGTCAGTAATGATACAGCTGCTGATACCCCTGACTCACAGGGTTCAGCGCCAGCCAAATCAGACGACAATGTTAGTAAAGATAGTGTCAGCAAAGACCGTGCTAATAAAGACATGAGTGCTGCCGAGCAGCAAACAACTGGCGAGCCAAACCAAGCTGCAAAAACTGAAACAACCGCTAGCAAGAGCAATGGCAAGTTGACCGAAGCACAGGTTAATGAAAAGTTGGTTGACGTGTATGCAGGTCCAGCCGTACGTAAGCTGGCACGTCAATTGGGTGTTGATATCACTCAAGTGAATGGCTCAGCATTGAATGATCGTATCTTAAAAGAAGACTTGTTTGCTCACGTTAAAAAGAGTCTGACCACACAGAAAGCCGCACCTGCAAGTAATAGTAGCATTAGCTCAGGATTACCAAAACTGCCTGACATGAGCAATACTGAGATTTGGGGTGAGACCGAAGCACAAGATTTAAGCCGCCTACAAAAAGTGTCAATACCGCAGCTTAATTATAATACTTTACTACCGCAAGTAACGCAGTTTGACCTATCTGATATTACCGAGACGGAAAAACTGCGCGGTGAGCTAAAAGGCGGGATGAAGGCTGAAGGCATTGGTTTCACTATTTTGGCATTTGTAGTCAAAGCGACGGCCTATGCCTTAACACAGCATCCACGCTTTAACAGTCATTTAAGCGACGACAATACGCAAGTTATCTTGCGGAAAAGTGTCAATATGGGCATCGCGGTGGCAACGGATGATGGTCTCATCGTACCTGTTATCAAGAACGTGCAAGATAAAGGTCTGAAGCAAATAGCCATTGAAATTGGTGAGCTTGCGGTAAAAGCGCGTGACAAGAAACTCACTACTAAAGATTTGCAAGGCGCAAGCTTTACCATATCAAGCCAAGGCAATTTAGGTGGCACAGCCTTTACGCCATTAGTAAATTGGCCTCAAGTGGGTATTTTAGGCGTGTCTGAGGCAAGCATGCAGCCACGTTGGGATGCTAAAAAGCAAAGCTTTGAGCCGCGCCTCATGTTGCCATTGTCACTGTCTTATGATCATCGTGTGATTAATGGAGCAGATGCCGCTGTATTTACCCGCTATATCGCGACACTGCTGGCTGATCCGCGCCGTATTTTGCTATAGCTCATACGCTACTCTAAAAGCTAAAATCAAAAAAAGACTACCTAAGGGTGGTCTTTTTTTTGAGCAGTACTGTATTTGAAATGAGTAACTATTAGCCAAAAAAAAGCCAGCTTTAGCGCTGGCTTTTTATAATTAGATAATCGAGGTTAATACGGTTTGTGATTAAAACTGTTTAACAAATGCAACGCCATATACCCAAGGGCTGATGTCAACTTCACCAAGTTCAATGGTCTCACCATTAGCTTTTACGCTGGCATCTGTTTTGATGTCCATGTAGCGAGCATCAATACGGAAGTATTCAGTTGGAGCAAAAGGTATATCAAGACCAATGTGACCAGCAACGCCAACGCTATCATCAAGTTCTAATTTTTCGAAAGCATCGCTGTAGATTTTTTCTTTAAAGAAAGTCGTATAGTTAACACCAACACCAACAAATGGTTTCACATTCATAGGCATGTTGTAGCCATCGAAGTGATATTGTACAGATAGAGTGGGTGGTAAATGCTGAGTTTTAGCATCAATAGTAGTGTCGCCAGCAGTTAAGGTAATGTCATGATGGAATGGGGTAGCGGCTAGTAATTCAATACCAACGTTATTGGCAACGAAATATTCGCCACTAATGGTTGGCTGAATATCACTGTCTACGTCGACACCAATAGTGCCATCTGCAAGAGTACCGTTATTGCTCTTTGGATCAACCATGTGAGCGCCAGCAGCGATAGACCAAGTACCAGCTGGTACAGCAAATGCTGTGGTCATAGTAAGTGCAGCAGCAGTGGCTAAAACTAGGGATTGTAGTTTCATCATTTGATTCCTTAACGTAATAGAAGATTATCGGTGGTTATCTAATGAGGGATGACATTAGTTACCGATACACAATGTTATGATTATTGATTAATCTGTAACATTACAACGCTATTATAGTACAAAACCATATTTACTGTAAGGTTTTAAACGCATATTAATGGCTTTTATGGCATAAATTTACCGTAAAAGGTATATTTGTTGGAGTAATTAAAAATTATCTAGGATAGTTAGTGTTTGTGAAGTAGGGCTTAGATTCCGTCATGCCAATGTTGTATTGGGATACGATGAGTAAACTTAGCCTATAGTTAATGATGCTGAACTCTCGCTGACATTTTCAGAATGTTAAAATATTAAGAACTTAAAGTCGGTAATGATGGTCTAATAAGTTTCGAATGAACGACAATGGTACAAAAAGAGGCGTAATATATTATGCTTGGCTATTGCAGTAATTCTCCTCTACGCTGCACAAACGCACGTTCTATGACGATATTAAATCGGATGGACTCTTGCTGCCCTGAGTGCAACTTATTTTTGCTGCCTGCGCAAGATGTCAGTCAGCAGTTACGCGCTGATGAGAATTTCTTACGATCCGCTATCATGGCGATTATGCTGATTCTAATTTTGTCTGCCTACATTTATTATTTAAATTTTGTATAATCACCGATCATGATTCATACTTAATAAGCCAGCCCCATTATTAGCAATGCTTTGAGAGCAGTGCATTGCCAAGTAGTAATGGGTATGAAGTGTTGAGGGTGACCGAGCATTAATGTCATATGCTGTGATGACTGCTTTATTCTATTAATACAAGACCGGTGTTTCACCGCATAGGGACGGCATGCTATTCCAATCTATACGGCGCTTGCGTCTTTTTGTTTACAATATTCTGCAAAATGATGAGCACGATACTTTGTTTAGCCGTTGCGTTGATTATTTTTTAATATTTTTAATCATGACCAATGTAGCAGCAGTCATTGCTGAGTCGGTTGATAGTTGGTATTACCCTTATCAAGAGTATTTTACTTGGTTTGAAAATTTCTCTATTGTGGTGTTTTCTATTGAGTATTTGCTGCGTTTGTGGAGTGTGGCCGAGGAAAAGCCAGAGCAAACTACTTGGCGTCAGCGCTGGGAGTGGTTGAAGAGTCCTTCCGCATTGATTGATTTGGTCGCCATTGCGCCGGCTTTTCTGAATTTCTTAGTTACGATTGATTTACGCTTCTTACGTATTTTACGTTTGTTCCGAATTCTCAAACTGACACGCTATTTTGCTTCTCTGCGCATCTTATTGGTAGTCATCAGCAAAGAAAAAGGCTCATTCCAAGCGGTTATTTTTATTCTAATAATTATGATTGTGACGGCATCTAGTGGTATTTACTTGGTTGAAAATCATGCCCAGCCAGAGGAGTTTGAATCGATACCAAAGGCGATGTGGTGGGCGGTGGTGACGTTAACGACGGTGGGCTATGGCGATGTCACGCCTATTACCAATGCGGGTAAAATATTGGGTGCGGTTATTACCATATTGGGTGTAGGTCTGGCCGCCTTACCTGCAGGTATTTTAGCGACTGGATTGGCCAATGAGCTTGCTCAGCGTCTGGAAGGACTTGAACAGGAATTTCGAGCGCAGCTGATTGATAGCGATTTTGATTTGGTAAAAAATCAGATGATGATCGATAAAATTCGCCGTGAGCTTGGACTGAATAAAGAGCAGGCACAAAATATCGTATTACAGGTATTACGCGAACAAGAGCTTGAGCGCCGCGAAAGAGAGGTAGAAACACGACAAAAGAATTTTTGCCCACATTGCGGAGAGCCACTGTAAACCTTTTATAGTGATTATTTTAGGTTTCAAACAAATAGGTATTTAAGAAAAGGGTGCGACGTTATAAGAACGTCGCACTCTTTTTATTAGAAATAAACGGATATTTTATGGCATTTAGATGGCTTGAGGAATAGGCAGTGCCCGTGCCAATTCATGGGCGACTTGCTGCGCCGCCGTTGCCAAGTCTTTGGCAGGAAGGGGTAAGTTTTGCAGCGTGAGATGCCAATCATCCACTTCTCGGCGTAAATGTGCGACCCAAAGCGTCGTACAATCACGTGGCAGTTGCTTTAGATTGACTTCAAAACAACGATTGCCCTCATCATCGCTTAGATGAATCTCGCCTTTTTTGACTCTCGAAAACGGATGACCGTAGTAAGAGTTGGCTATCATAGCGATGTGAGTGATATGTGCTGGAATTTTATCTAAATAAAGCCTGATTTGCTCTTGGTCAAGAGGTGCCAAATACATCGCTTGTTCGCCGCGATCTTTGCCATTGAGACTGTCGCCTTGATGTTTCACTGACTCCGCTTTATCGCGCAATTGTTTGAACCAGATGATGTCACTAATGGTGCAATTATCGTCATATAGTACGCAAGCCAAATCAATATCAATGGCGCTTTGATTTTTTTTGAAGCGCTTAAACAGACCTTTTGGTTCAATCTTAGTAAATTCATAGTTTAGCGCAAAAAATAAGGTTCCAGCGTCTAAGCCCAGTCCTCTTAAACTGTCTGACAGTAATGGCAATGAGGCAGTGGTCGACATAACATTCCTTATTTATTTTCGTTCTTAATTTTTAAATAGTGGTAACCGTCTGAATACGGATAAATTTGAGCGTCATTACCCGCAGTTGTTATTTATGATCGAAAGACTTATCCAACACGGCTTGATGTAACAGTTCTGGTTTGGCAGTTAATAAACCATTGCCAAAACCACGTAACCACCAAACCAGTTGTGAAGTTAGATTGACCGTGGCTTGGATGGTCAGCATGTCATCATTCAACGTGACAGTTTGATCGTCACTGAGTTTGCTTTCAGTCAGGCTATTTCCTGCCTGTTTGGTGAATTGTAGCTCAATGGCGGTGTTTTTACCATGATTAGGCAGCTCGCCGAATAAGGGATGGCTAAAGCCCATACCACCAGCATCCAAATAAGTATCGAGTTGGAAATTATCAGGCGTTTGTGCGGCACTTTCAAGAATTTCAACGCTAGCAAATCGATGTAGAGCAAAGGTACGAATGGTGGCTTTTGGATCATCAGTACGAGTTGCCAGCAGATAAATAATCACCCCGCGCTGGATAATAGCGATAGGATTTAAAAGGTATTCACTGGCTTGTGATTTATTGCTGCGGGTATAACTGGCTTTGATTTGTAATTGATAAAATAGTGCATGGTAGATATTGTCTTTGCTAACCAAGTCAATATGTGGCGCGATTAACGGCTGAGTGGCAGGCTCGATACGCACTCTATCGATCCATGAATGTGTGACTTTACTGTTTTTTAGCTGCCGCCTTGCCAAGTCAAACCATGGAAATAATTCGTCTAAAATAACGGGTGGTAATAGCTGAGTTAGATTGGCTTCAACCATATTAAAGGCGACGGCTTGCGATAGATTCATGTGCGGTAAGCTTTGGAGTGGCGCGTCATCACGCCAGCGCCAGCCTTGCGGGTTGGCATTGTTTTTTTCTATGGGAAAGCGTTTCGCCAACGCATTTAAGTCACGCTGAACAGTACGCAAGCTGATGTCAAAGCCTGCCATCATAAGCTGCTCGTAGATATGTGTTGTGCCCACCCAGCGATTGCGCTGTAGTTGTGATAGCACTTGCCATTGGCGCGCCGTTGTTGCTGCGCCATGGCGATTATCGTTGCTGTCTCCTGAGACATGACTGTCCGATGCCGCTACAGTATGAACTTGCTCAACCGAGTTTGTTTGAGCGTGAGAATGGTCGGCGTCAATAGAATGTACAGTCATTAAGCGATAACCTTTATGAAATTACGAGTTGGCTTTTGTATATCTTAGCGTAGCATTAACCATTTATCATCGCAGAAAAGCATCGTAGCGTCTAGGGCATGTCTTCAATTCAATCAATGAACATTTCTATCTCCATTTTTAAAATGAGGACACGCTCTAGGGTATCTCATGAATTAGCCCACTGACGCATTGATTGGTTTTAACACGGTTAACTTTTGCTATAAATCAGCTTATATGTCGTCAATGGGCATTTTACTAGCATCGTTATCGATGCTTGAATCCTCATTTATAACGACTTCGTTATCCTTTACCTTGTCTTTACGTTTTTCTTGTTTTCTTTTTTCCTCTTTTTTTTGACGCTTTGCTTTCTGCTTTTTTTTATCTTTCTTTTTGGACTTTTTATCATCAATATCATCGTCATTGCGATCTTGATTTGCATCCCATAACATCAGACGACTTAAAACTTTGCCAAATAACGTGTCTTTACGATAGCGACCTTTTTTGTTCATGGTATCGATAGGTAAACCAGTCATCAGCGTCAAGGCTTCGCTCAGTGTATAGACACCATAAATATGAAATTCGCCCGCTTTGACGGCAGCAATGATGTCGTCACGCAGCATGAGCTGTTTGACGTTGGCCATCGGAATGACCACGCCTTGCTGCCCAGTCAGTTCTTGCTCGCGGCACGCATCAAAAAATCCGGCAATTTTAGAATTGATGCCACCAACCGCTTGCACTTCGCCCAATTGATTCATAGAGCCAGTAATGGCAAATGATTGATCAATTGGCACATTTGCTAACGCAGATAGCAGCGCACAGCCTTCGCTGACGGTGGCACTATCGCCATCGATATGGGCATAGCTCTGCTCAAAAGCGAGTGAGGCACTAAAGTTTAGCGCATGATGTTGACTGAATAACGCGCGCAAATAACTGGTCATAATCAGCATGCCTTTGGCGTGTAAACTACCGCCTAGATCCACATCACGCTCGATATCGAGAATCTCACCCGTACCGATATTTGGTTGAATAACGGCAGTCAAGCGGGCGGGCATGCCAAACTCACTATCGGCATAGCTGACCACTGTCAGCGCATTGACTTGTCCGACAGCGCTGCCTTGGGTTTGAATAAGCTGCTGACCATTTTTTAGCTCATCCCAATAGAGGTCACGCAGGTATCCTGAGCGCTCATCCATATCATCAATAGCGTGGGTCACATGATTGGCGCTGACGATGTTTTGTCCGTTCAAATGTGCATGGCGGTTGGATTCATGTAAGAGCTTAATCAGTAAGTCACTATGCAAACTTAAGCGATCTTGATCTTCTGCCTGTAAGCTTAGATGTTCAAGTAGGGCAGCTTGCGCGCTACGATCAAACGGATAGAGGTTGGCATAGTCAATGATATCAGCCATTTTTGCGACTAACGCCAATTCGTGCTCACTGCTGCGAACCACATCATCGTGAAAGTCAGCACGTACTTTAAACACCGCATCAAATTCAGGCTCAAGCTCTAATAGCTCATAATATAAATCAGCTTCGCCAAGTAAAATTACTTTAATATCAAGATCAATGGGGGCAGGCGCTAGCGATAAGCTGCCTGTTAAAGTTAGCATCTGCTCAAGGCTAGAGAGTTTGATTTTTCGTGATTGTAGTGCACGCTTGAGACCTTGCCAAGCATAAGGATGCTCAAGTAAGTGACTCGCTTCTAATAGTAAATAACCACCATTGGCACGGTGTAGAGCACCCGCTCGAATCATACTGACATCAGTGGTGACCGTGCCCAATTGGGTGATTTGCTCGACATGACCCAACAAGTTCAAGTGCGTCGGTAAGTCCTCAAAGATGACAGGTGCGCCATCTTCTGGGGTGTGACTGACAATGACGTTGACCGCATAGCGACTTGGGGTCGTGGCCAAAACTGCCGTTACAAACTCTTCATCATCGCCATTGACGATGCGCTCGACATGCGTAACCATATCTGCAAATACCGCTTTGAGATAGTCAATGACCAGCGGATGACTGGCAAGTTGCTCATAAACGGGGGCAAATAACGGTTGTAATGCACGCCGTGCAATATTGCGATGCAGCGCTTCTATGGCATCATTGGCTTCGTCCTCTAACTGCTCTAATGCGATGGTCAACTGACTTAAGCGTTTTTGCATATGATTTTTTTGGACGAAGTTATTTAGCTCAGCTTCGTATTCACTATTGCCGTATTCAGTATTGTTTTCATTCCGCTCTGCATTAATAGGATCGTTATGCTCGGTGCTAGGAGTGCTCGCTTTGCTACTATTCTCGCTCACGGATTTATTTTTATGGCTAGCAGATGCTTTGTCATCACCACCACTAGTTTCTGTCGCCAGTTGACTGGGATGTACAAACACTGCTTTATTATCAAAGGAGCGAAACGTCAGTGCTAAATCATATTGTTTACCTTCCGCATTGAGCACATCATAAGCCTGACTCTCTTTTTGATGAGTGTCGTTTTTGATGGCTTCGATTTTGCTTTGATATTGGTCACTACGAAAGCGTTGGCTCAATCGTTTTTTGGCTTGTTGCCATAAATGATTGACCTGCTGCTGCAATAAGGAGGCTTGTCCCGCAGGTAGACGCAAGGCTAGTGGGGTGCGTGGATCGGTAAAATTATGCACATATACCCAGTCATCAGGTGTGGGTGCATCGGCGGCAATACGCGTTAGCAAGCGGCTGATGACGGTGCGTTTGCCCAAGCCATTTTCACCAGCCGCAAACACATGATAGCCACTGGCTTTGATATCCAAAGCCGTTTGTAAGGCTTTTAGGGCACGCTGCTGACCAAAGCCAACGTCTAGATCTGGTGCCGTGCGGGTATCCGTGGGCAACTCATCAGGGTCGCTATACCGCTTTAGTTGCTCAGCGGTGACAAGGCAGCGCTGCTTGATATCAATAAAGCATGGATGTGGTGCATTCGCTGTTGCTGATTTGGTGCTTTTTAATTCAATGATGGGTGTTGCCATATTATTAGCGTCTTTTTTATTAGCGTCTTTTGATAGTTGAGAGGTAGAGATGTGTGGCTGTTCAGTCATAGGTGTACAGTAATCGTTTGTAGAAAGTGGAATGGTTATGCTGAATTTTTTGTACTGAGCTTAATCATTAATACAGGTATTTTACAAGATATAGCCATACTTTAGATAAATCATTAAAAGCAGTTTTGTATCATTAGCAGGCTCTGTTAAAAACGCATATATAAGCAATCATTCATCATCCATTTAAGGTGATCAAATAACAATAACGCCTCAATATAGGCTCAGATAGTATAAGATGTCTCACATTGGCGCAATCTGCAACTATTCAATGGGCAGACTGCATGATAAAATAGACGGTTCACATGTCAAAACTGGATAACTTGTTGTATGTCAGACTTTACTAAAACATCTTCATCCTCTGCTAACACGGGCAATATCCGTATTGATCCAACTGGCTTTGTAAAGCTTGGCGCACAGTTGCCAGCGCTGGCGAATACCTTGGCACAAGCGGTCAATGAGCTCAGTCTATCCTTGAGTGAGATGCAGCAGCGCACATTATTATTGTACTTAGACCAGCTTTTGTTGTGGAATAAAGCGTATAATCTGACCGCCATCACTGATCCAGAAGAGGCATTGATCAAACATGTGATTGATTGTTTGGCTATTATAACGCATTTACCATCAGGGTCACTGTTAGATATTGGCACGGGAGCAGGGTTGCCAGCGGTTATTATTGCGATTTGTCAGCCAGAGCGTCAATGCACCGCACTTGATAGTAATCAGAAAAAAATTCGTTTTATTAAGCAAATCAGCAGCGAGCTGGGTTTGAATAATATGCAGCCAATCGCTTCTCGTATCGAGGCGCATGAAGCCAGCTATGACGTTGTGACCTCTAGAGCCTTCGCCAGTTTGATCGACTTTGTCGAAGTGGCTCAGCCGCGCTTAGCAGATAATGGTTACTTATGCGCGATGAAAGGCAAAGCACCAAGTGATGAAGAACTACAAGCACTAGACAATGACTGGCATATTAAGACGATTAAACTTAAAGTGCCTCGTTTACATGATAGTCGTCATTTAATTGAATTGTCCTATAAAAATGTCTAAGCTATGAACACCTTTTAAGTGATACGTGTCGGTGACACATAGTTTTGTGGATATCTTAATGGCAAGATATTCAAAATATGGTGATACAGATCGCGCTAATTATATAGAGATACTCGTATTGTTTACGCTTATGAGTATTATGCTATGCAAAGTTTAGCGAAAAATTGATTGTTTAAGCCAAAAGTAAAATAACAGTAATAGACCCTAATTAAATTGAGTGAGTGTATGGAAATCATAGCAATTGCGAATCAAAAAGGCGGCGTGGGCAAAACCACGACGGCAGTAAATTTGACCGCCAGCTTGGCTGCGAAGCGCAAGCATGTACTGCTGATTGACTTAGACCCACAGGGTAATGCGACCAGTGGTACGGGTGTCGATAAGAACGAATTAGCACTGACGATAGCGGACGTGCTATTGGACGGGGTGTCGCTGTCTGATGCTATTGTTACTAGTCCGGCAGGGTTTGATGTGATCGGTGCCAATCGTGATTTGGCTGGCATGGATATTACCTTGATGAATAAGACCGATAGCCATGAGCTGTTTAAAACAGCAATGGCAGCATTGGTCAATGATCAGCTAGCTGCTAAAGAACCGGCTTACGACTATGTGGTTATAGACTGCGCACCCAGCTTGAATTTGCTGACGATTAATGCGTTAGTTGCTACAGATAGCGTCATTATTCCGATGCAGTGTGAATACTATGCACTAGAAGGCTTGGCTGATTTGTCGCAGACGATTGAGCGTTTAACCGAGTTGAATCCGAAGCTATATATCCGCGGTGTGGTGAGAACATTATTTGATGCACGCAATACACTGGCTCGTGATGTGTCTGCCGAGCTGGAAGCGCATTTTGGCAATATTATGTATAAGACCCATATTCCAAGAAATATTCGCTTAGCAGAAGCGCCAGCGCATGGTTTGCCAGTTATCGCTTATGAGAGATGGTCAAAAGGTGCGCGCGCTTATCAAAAATTGGCGGCTGAAGTCATGAAACAAAGTGACTAATATGCATATTTTTTTAGCACCAATGATAGACTGCAAGCAAAAGCGTGCAAACAGATATTGAATATTATATTTATGAGTAATGAGTAAGTTGTATTAATAATTATTTGGCTTTTATTTTAGCGTTAGAGGATAGGTAATCATGGCGAAGAAAAGAGGGTTGGCTGCCAATCGAGGCTTAGATGCCTTATTGGGGTCAATCAAAAAAGAAAAGCAAATCACCGCCTCTGCCTTGCAAGACGATATGGCGGCGCGTGAGAGTACTTTGCCAGCTGAAACGCTAAACGCTGATAGATTAAATATTAGCACGCCTGCTCAATCTGATAGTAACGAGACCAGTGAAAAACCAATGGCCAAACCTGTTGCCTCTGACACCATTGCCAGTAGTCGTAGCACACGGTCGCCGCGTACGGTAAACAAAGGTACGGTTAATAAGAGTCGTGTTAATGGAACAGATGCCAGTGCACCTGAAGACCAAATCAGCTTGGTGCAAATAGATGTCACGCGTTTGCAAGCGGGTAAGTATCAGCCACGCCGTGATATGAGTGAAACGGCGCTTGCAGAGCTGGCGTCTTCGATTGAGCAGCATGGCGTCATGCAACCGATCGTTATCCGTCCGTTGTTGGCCAATGAAGACAAGAGTGAAGCATTCGTTACCCATGAAATCATCGCTGGCGAGCGCCGCTGGCGAGCGGCAAAAATGGCAGGTAAATCTGTCATCCCAGCGATTGAACGTGCTTTATCGGATGAGCTTGCCATCGCACTGGCCTTGATTGAAAATATCCAGCGTGAAGACTTGTCAGTGATTGAGCAGGCCGCCGCATTACAACGTTTTCATACTGAATTTGGTATGAGTCATGCGATGATTGCCGAAGTCGTTGGCAAGGCGCGCACCACCGTATCAAACCTGCTGCGTCTCAATCAGCTACATGATACAGTCAAAGATCATTTGGCAAATAGCGCCTTAGATATGGGTCATGCGCGCACACTATTGGCATTATCTTCTGAGCAGCAGCCAATTATCGCGCAAAAAATCATCGATGGCGGTATGACAGTACGCGACGCTGAAAAGTTGGTCAAATCGATCTTGCAGCCTGCGCCTAAAGCCAATCGTGCTGAGCAAACGCAATCTCGTGAGTCTGAGCGTTTGATACAAAGACTGACAGACATGTTAGGGGCTGAAGTCAAACTCAAACACAAAAAAGATGGTCAGGGTAGTGTTGAGATATTTTTCCACAGCCAAGATCAGTTAGCAGCCTTAATTAAGCATATAGAAGCACAGGCTTGATATCGCTAACGAGTTTGTCATGATGCTTTGAACTTGAGATATTTTGATAACCGCTATTCTTATAAAAATATAAAAGAGAGTCAGTATGTGGGAGTTGGTAAAAGCGGGTGGTTGGTTGATGACGCCTATCGTGGTGTGCTCAATATTGGCATTGGTTATCATCATCGAGCGTAGTCATACCTTACAGTTTAATAAAGTTGCTCCGAGTAGGTTGCGCGAACAGCTAATCACACGCTTACGTGAGAATGGGGATATTGGTCGTACACAGCTGATGAATGTCAAAGAAAAAACACCTTTGGGAGATATTTTAGCGACAGGGCTGCTGTATCGTCAATATGGCTTAGATTCGATGACGATGCATATGCAAAACCGCGCTAGCGTACAAGTGCATCAGTTAGAAAAAAACATCAATATGCTTGGGACCATAGGGGCGATTGCGCCACTACTGGGTTTGTTAGGTACGGTATTAGGCATTATTTCGTCATTTTTGGCGATTACCGATGGCGCGATGCAAGACCCAACGATGCTTGCTGCTGGTGTGTCACAAGCGTTGATTACGACTGCTGCTGGTATGATCGTGGCTATTCCAGCACTGGTTGCCTATCGTTATTTTCAGCGCCGTATTATCGATATTAATGCCCAATTTGAGACGCAAGCGGGGCTAATGATTCAAGAGTTGTATGATTATCATTTGCTGGAAAATACGTCTGCTGCTGGTTTGAATGTGCCTGCACATCGTGCGCCATCGGATGACGTTGTAGATCACGAGTATGGAGTGGATGGGTTAAGCTCAAATAATGGTGTTGCTCTCACTTCTTAATATTTGTGACTGTTCAGCAGGCCCTAATAATCCATCAAGCACATGAGTATTCAGTAAATTAAAGAGAGTGATATGCGCTTTAGAAAACCGACTGTTGAGCCGCTCGAAATTAACTTGACCCCGATGATTGACTGTTTATTGTTTTTGATCGTATTTTTGCTGTTAGCAACGTCGTTTAATCATTTTAGCCGTTTAAATATTATTCTTCCTGAAGCTGAAGGTGTCGCGCTGACAGAAGAGAAAAATAGTATCGAAGTGGCAGTACAAGAAGATGGCAGTTATCTGGTGAACGGTATTACGCTTGCCAGTAGCAATGAGGCAGAGTTGACCAGCATGCTACAACAAGAAGCAGGCAGTAATCGTGACATGCTATTTGTTATTGCTGCGGATGCCAATGCCACCCATCAATCGGTTGTACGAGTGATGGATATTGCGGGTAAACTGGGATTTTTGAATCTTAATATCAGTACGGTCGTGCCACTTGGTCAGCCGTTACCGCAGTAGCCTATAACTACTTTAGTGCCATTGATGCCTTTATAACACTGTGATTTTAGCGCAGTCCATTCATATTATGACCCCCAAATTGAGGCTTTTATGAGCCAAGCATATCAACCTGACTCTGCAAAAACTGCTGCTAAAACATTATCAGCAGAGCCGTCAAACATACCTAAACATAAGACCTTGCTGCGTTTGCTGAGTTATTTAAAACCATATTGGTGGGCATTAATGCTTACTGTGGTAGGCTTTGCGATTAATGCAGCGACAGAGATTTGGATTGCCAAATTACTTCAATACATCACCGACGCCATTAATCAGAGCGATCAAAGCAAACAGGATTTATTTCCATTATTGATCATTGGTCTATTTTTTGTCCGCGGTGTTGGTAGCTTTTTGGGTAATTATTACTCTGCTCTGGTCTCGCGTAATTTGGTATATGAGCTGCGGGTGGAAGTCTTTAATAAATTGCTTCGTCTGCCAAGCTCCTTCTACTTGGCCAATCCTGCTGGAACCATTTCATCCAAGCTGATATTTGATGTTGAGCAAGTCACCGCAGCCAGCACAGACTCTATGAAGACGCTACTGCGAGATGGTTTGACTGTCGTGGCCTTGATAGGCTTCTTGCTTTATAGCAATTGGCGTTTGACGTTAATTTTGTTTATTGTGCTACCGCCCATATTGTGGCTTATTCGTGTGGCTTCAAAGCGTTATCTAAAGTTGTCTAAGGGCATTCAAGAGACGATGGGTGATGTCAGCCATATTACCAATGAAGTTATCGGTGGCTATCAGGTTGTCAAAAACTATGGCGGTCAAGCATACGAAGCCGCACGCTTCGATAAAACATCAAAAAAGAACTTACGCCAAGGCATGAAGGTCGTTGTGACCAATAGTATCAATACACCAGCGGTACAGTTGCTAATGGCGATAGCCATGTCAGTTGTGGTGTGGCTCGCACTGCGCCCATCGGTGATAGACAATATCTCAGCGGGTGAGTTTATCTCGTATATCGCTGCTGCAGGATTGCTCAGTAAACCGGTGCGCTCACTGACTGATGTGAATCAAAAACTGCAAAAAGGAATTGCGGCAGGTGAGTCTATTTTTGCATTGCTAGATGAGCCAGAAGAAACAGATACTGGTGTGCTTAGCCCTACTTTGACAGGTGAAATTAAGCTGGATAATGTCAGTCTGGTTTATCCTGATTCGACGGTCGCTTTGCGTGACTTTACATTAGATGTAAGAGCGGGTGAGACGGTTGCATTGGTAGGGCGAAGTGGTGCTGGTAAATCATCTTTAGTCAATTTACTGACGCGTACCTTATCGACTTCTTCTGGGCAAATTACTTTGGATGGAATACCGATTGAAGACATTAAGCTTGAGAGCTTACGGGCGCAGATTGCGATGGTCAATCAGCAAGTAGTCCTGTTCAATACCACGGTATTTAACAATATTGCTTATGGTGGCTTAGCCAGTAAAACCCAAGCCGAAGTTGAACGCGCCGCAAAAGATGCTTTTGCCCATGATTTTATTATGAAAATGCCAAACGGCTATCAAAGTGAAATCGGTGCTGAAGGTTTGCAGCTGTCTGGCGGGCAGCGTCAGCGCTTATCGATTGCTCGTGCGCTATTAAAAGACGCGCCGATTTTAATTTTAGATGAAGCAACCAGTGCGTTAGACAATGAGTCAGAGTACTACATTCAACAAGCGCTTGATAATGTGATGAAAGATCGTACGACGTTAGTCATTGCACATCGATTAACCACTATTGAGTCCGCAGATCGTATCGCAGTGTTAGATAGTGGTCAAATCGTTGAGTTAGGCACGCATGATGAGCTGATGCAATTGCAAGGTCATTATGCACAAATGTATGAGCGCGATTTTGAGTAGATTTATGTATCGCTATCTTGCAACACTCTTGCCACTTGAGCCGCACTAAAATAATAGGATAAGTAGCCAATAATAATGAGCATTGAGACGACAGTGACGCGTGCCTGGCAACGTCAAGCCGCTTGGCTATGGCTATTGCTACCTATTAGTTGGTTGTATGGACTCATCACCACGCTGCGTCGTCAAGCTTACAAATCTGGGCTGTTAGAAAGTTATCGTGCGCCGGTTCCCGTGATGGTGATCGGTAATATCAGCGTGGGCGGTAGTGGCAAAACGCCATTAATTATTGCCTTGGTTGATTATCTACAAGAACGGGGAATAAAGGTAGGTGTTATTAGTCGTGGTTATGGTGGTGATACCAGTCAAATGCCCGCTTTGGTCGATGCCACCAGTTTGCCCAATGTGGTAGGGGATGAGCCTTGTTTGATTGTTAATATGACAAATGCGCCCATGGCAGTATGTCCTGATCGTAAGCAAGCAATTATGACCTTGTTAGCTGCCCATCCTGACTTGCAATTCATTATTGCCGACGATGGCTTGCAGCATTATGCACTGCAACGTGACATTGAATGGATTGTGGTCGATTCGACACGAGGCTTTGGTAATCAGCAACTCCTGCCAACAGGGTTTTTACGTGAGCCCATGTCGCGGTTGCAGGGGGCAACTGTCATCTACCATGAGCCACTAAAAACAGATTCAGTTGATAATAACAAAGATAATAGCAGTCTATATCGAGCCAATCGCTTGACGATGCATCTAGAGGCGAATGCTCTGCAACTCTTATGGCAACCTACTTTATCTTATTCTCACATTGATGCGCCTAAAAAGGGCCATAAAGTACATGCGGTGAGCGGTATTGGTTATCCGCAGCGGTTTTTTGATACTTTAAATTCGCTTGGCTTCGATGTCGTTGGACATGCTTATCCTGATCATTATGATTTTGACTTGGCGGAATTGTTACAGTATACAGAATATCCAATCGTAGTAACCAGTAAAGATGCGGTAAAAATGAGAGCGTTGCTGTCGAAAGCCACTACTGATAAAGCGCTAAATGATGAGTATCAAGGGCTGATAAACAGACTATGGGTACTGCCAGTAACCGCCGAACTCTCTGACAGCTGTTATGATAATCTGCAGCAGCAGCTAAAGAAGCTAGGTATTGATATCGAAAATAATGACAGTACCAATAACAATAATAAAGCAAATAATAAATGATGCTTTAAACCGTATAAAAATTGCTATAGGAAACCCCATGTCGTCAGTAATTATACCCGCCAAAACTCATATTGTTATCCCTGCTCGTTTTAAGAGCACACGGCTGCCTGGCAAGCCATTACTAGAAATACATGGTAAGCCGATGATTCTTTGGGTTGCTGAAAAAGCGCAAACAGCGCACTTCGCTGATGATATGTGTATTGCCACGGATGATGACGATATTGCCAAGGTATGCATGGATGCAGGGTTTGATGTGTTGATGACCAGTAGCGAGCATGCTTCAGGCACTGACCGTTTGGCAGAAGTAGCCGCCATCAAAGGATGGGCTGACCATGATATCGTAGTCAACATGCAAGGTGATGAACCGTTAGTGCCACCGTTATTATTAGAGCAGGTGCAGGCGCTTTTGGTCGCAGACAGTGATAGCGTGATGGCGACTTTGTGTGAGTCTATCGACGACTATGAGACCTTTATGCGCTCATCAGTGGTAAAGGTTGTCAGTCAACAATCTAATGACTTGCAACGTGCGCTTTATTTTAGCCGAGCGCCCATTCCTTGTGATCGTGATGTCGTATTGTCCAATGACGATCATAGAAACCCACCAAAAAATGCTTATCGTCATTTAGGGCTATACGCTTATCGCGTCCGTTTATTACAGCAGTTTGTGCATTGGCCGCAAACACCACTTGAGAGACTTGAGAGCCTAGAGCAGTTACGCGTTTTAGAAAATGGAGAGCAAATTGCTATTGCAGTTGCTGCTTGTCATCTACCAGCAGGGGTCGATACGCAAGAAGATTTAGACCGCTTAAATGCCATGAGCTTGACTGACTTTCAGAGTCCAGTTGGATAAATAGCCTAAGCAAATAATTCATCTAAAGCGTCATGAACACGCTATATCCTGAATAATCAAGCGAAGTTATAGGACGTTAGCTATGAGTGATAAGACGCAAAATACAGGCACAATGGATACCACAGACCACATTTATTTTGCAGCGTTATTGCCATGGCAGCAAAATCTGTGGTCGCAATTGACCAAGCGAGTTTTGACATCACAGCAATCTTTGCCACATGCGCTATTAGCCGCCGGTATGCAGGGTATGGGCAAGCGGGCTTTTGTATGGCGTTTGGTCGCTTGGCTGTTATGCCGTGAGCGTGACAGTCATCCAACAGGGGCTTGCGGCGCATGTGAAAGTTGCCAGTGGCTAAGATCTGGTACGCATCCAAGCTTACAGGTATTGCCACTGATCAGTATGCCAATCAGTGCAGACAATGCTGATAATAAAGAGAAATTAAGTAACGCTGCAAAAGATAAAAAATCACCCAAAACAGCCGGTAATAGTGCTCTTAAGATTAAAGTGGATGATATTCGTAACTTGCAGCCTTTTATCTACCAAGGTGGTCAAGGTATGCGTATCTGTGTGTTAGACCATGCAGAGCAAATGACGATTGCCGCGGCTAATGCGCTACTCAAGACCTTAGAAGAACCACAAGCTCAAGTCCATTTATTTTTGATCAGTGATACTCCTGCGCAATTACTGCCCACCATTAAAAGTCGGGTGCAGCAGCTGCCATTGCAGACCATTCAGCCTATGATCGCCGTTGACTATGTGACACGGGCGCTTGGCTCTACGGTCAATCGTGAAGCGGTCGGTACGGCTGCGATTGAGCAGCTTATCCAATTGGCAAATGGCGCACCTTTGGCCGCGATAGCCATGGCACAAGCTCCATGGTACAGCAAACGTGCGCTATGGTTGACGACGTGGCAGGCATTGCGTAGTGGTAAACGTAGTAGTGTGGCAGCCAGTGACTATTGGCAAAACCAACTGAGTATCACAGAATTTATTCAGCTGTCTGAGCTGATGCTACTTGATATGCGCCGTGTTTGCTTAGGGCTTAATGAGCTTCAAAAAGACGTCAATCTATCCGCTGTATTAGAAAAGCATCCACCTGATAATAATGGCTTGGCGCTTTTTTCTAGTAGCTTACAGCAGACAAAAATCGCTCTGCAACAAAATGTGCAAGAAAAATTTGCCTATGATAAGCTAATGCAAGAATTGGCTTGTTTATAAGAAAATCCGCCTTAATAGCAAATAAAAATACCAAAATTAATGAAGGAAGCTGACTATGGCCATGCCAGGACGCGGCGGGATATTAACCTGCCATATTGAAAATATCGAAATGTTATATGCCAGCTACTTGTCCTTTGTCAGTAATGGCGCATTATTTGTGCCATCCAATCAGGCTCAGCAGCTAGGTAACGAAGTATTTATCGCCATCACTTTACCCAATTCTAGCGAGCGTTTACCCATGAATGGTAAAGTGGTTTGGATCAATTCTAAAACTCAAGGTGGTCGACCGGCAGGTTTTGCTGTACAGATTGGAACTGATATTGCAGGTCAAAGAATTAAAAACGAAGTTGAGCGGTTATTGGCGGGTAAAATAGACGGTTTGCAGTCTACGTATACCATGTAATTATTAATGGTACTTGTAATGGTTTTGATAAGTGTTAGACAACTATTACTAAATAAACAGTGTGGAAAAAGCCGCTTTATATATCGATAAGGCGGCTTTTTTATAATGAGCATAAGACTAAGTAAAGCCACCATACATTTTAATAACGCGGTGGCACATACATATCATCTGGGATAGGTTCACGGTAGTATTCGTCATCGCGTTTGCGGTTGGGTAGCTCAACTTCGTCACGAGGTATTTCTTTATAAGGGATTTGTTCGAGTAAATGCGCAATACAGTTTAGCCTTGCGCGCTTCTTGTTATTGCCCTCAACTACCCACCATGGCGCTTCAGGGATATGAGTGCGTTCAAACATGGTTTCTTTTGCTTTGGTGTAATCTTCCCACCGCCGGCGTGATTGTAAATCCATCGGTGAGAGCTTCCACTGTTTAAGTGGGTCATATATTCGACTCATAAAGCGCGCATGTTGCTCATCATCAGTAATAGAAAACCAATATTTTACTAAGCGAATGCCTGATCGTACTAGCATGCGTTCAAACTCAGGCACCGACTGAAAAAACTCTTCATATTGTGCATCGGTACAAAAGCCCATCACGTGCTCAACCCCGCCGCGGTTATACCAGCTACGATCAAACAATACGATCTCACCTGCTGCTGGTAAATGCGCGACATAGCGCTGAAAATACCATTGTGTTTGCTCGCGTTCCGTTGGGGCAGGTAAGGCTGCAACACGGCAAACTCGCGGATTTAGTCGCTGGGTAATGCGTTTGATAGCGCCACCTTTACCAGCAGAATCCCGCCCTTCAAAGATAACGACGATGCGCTCACCGCGGTCAACAACCCAATCCTGTAGTTTTATAAGTTCTCGCTGTAGGCGTACCAATTCATGGAAGTAAGTGCGCCGATCCAGTTTTTCTTGCTCGCTCATCTCACGTCCGTTAAAACGAAAGTCACGTGCATAATCATCTATTTCATTTTCTAGTTCTTCATCATAGGTATCGATTAAGTCTTGATGCATTTTTCGACGCAGTTCATCGTCAAGAATATCTTTTTCGATGCGTTCAGAGAGGAGGGCTTGTTCCTGATTGTACCGATCTAAATCCTCCTTAGTCGTTAGAGATTGAAAATCAGTGGTTGTAAGGGGTGCTGTCATCACCAATTTTTCAGAGCCAAAAATGACTTGCCTCATTTTTTTTAATAAAACTTTTGTCTTACCCATAAATATTACCTTTGTGTGGCGTATCGGCTTTTTTGAGAGGCTGTTATCTAGGTCATTTCTATCATAACAAAGTACAGACAATAAAAAATGCCCTTTAAATAAATTAAAGGGCATTTTTTATTGACACATATATGCTGATTAAAATAATAAGTCAGCGTGTCTTTTTAACCTAAAAGTCATCAAACTTATTTCTCTAAGATACAAGTAACGCCCTGACCACCCGCTGCACAGATAGAGATAAGTGCGCGACCTGAGCCTTTTTGATCCAAAAGCTTGGCTGCAGTGGCTAGGATACGACCGCCCGTTGCGGCAAAAGGATGGCCCGCAGCCAACGATGAACCATTCACGTTTAGCTTACTACGATCGATAGAACCTAGTGGTGCATCTAGTCCTAGACGCTCTTCACAGAATGTCTCATCTTCCCAAGCGGCTAGTGTTGATAACACTTGTGATGCAAAGGCTTCATGAATTTCATAAAAATCGAAATCTTGTAGTGTCAGGCCAGCGCGTTCAAGCATACGTGGTACGGCATAAGCAGGTGCCATTAATAGCCCTTCTGTGGTGCCAGATTTTCCGATGAAATCTACCGCTGCTGTTTCTTGATGAACAATATAAGCCAATGGCTTAAGACCATGCTCTTTTGCCCACTCATCGGTTCCTAATAGGACACAAGAAGCGCCATCCGTTAGCGGTGTAGAATTGGCTGCTGTCATCGTTGGGTTGGCATTCTTTTTACCAAACACAGGCTTTAATTTAGCCAGTTTTTCTAAAGTAGTATCAGGACGCAAGTTGTTATCGCGCGTTAGACCTTTGTATGGAGTGATTAGGTCATCGAAGAACCCTTCATCATAAGCGCGCGCTAGGTTCTGATGGCTGTTAAAAGCAAGCTCATCTTGTGCTTCACGGCTGATATTCCACTCAAGTGTGGTGATGGCCTGATGGTCACCCATTGATAAACCAGTACGTGGCTCGCCATTTTGTGGTGAATCGATTAAGTCTTTTGGATTTAGACCCATTAGCGCTTTTAGGCGCTGTTTATTGTTTTTAGCCGCGCCCAGTTTGATGAGTACTTTACGTAGACCATCACCAATCGCGATCGGTGCGTCAGAGGTTGTATCTACGCCGCCAGTGATGGCTGAATCAATAAGTCCAAGTGCGATCTTGTTGGCAGAAGCAAAGGTCGCTTGCAAGCCAGTACCGCAAGCTTGTGAGATATCATAAGTTGGCGTGTGTGGGTTCAGTGCTGTGTTCAATGTTGCTTCACGAGTCAAGTTGATATCGCGGCTTAGCTTCATAACAGCACCAGCAACCACTTCGCCCAACACTTCGTCTTGTAGATTATAACGTTCAATCAAGCCATCTAACGCTGCTGTCAACATGTCGGTGTTACTAACATCAGCGTATGAACCGTTCGAGCGTGCAAATGGAATACGGTTACCACCTAAGATAGCCACGCGGTTTTGACCGGCAACAGCTTTGGTTTTACTGGTTTTTTTGGCAGCAGATGCTGGCTTTTTCGTAGTAGAAGCTGCTACTTTATTGTTCGCTTCTGTTTTGTTAGAAGACTCTTTATTATTAGATGTATCTGTGGCTGTCGTACTTTTAACTTTTTTAGCAGGCGTTTCTGTTTTGGTGCTGTCTGATTTATTATCAGTAGATTTTGGGGCAGTGGCTTTTACGACTGTGCTTTCAACAACAGGGCTATCAGGGTGATTGTTTTTATTACTCATAATATTATCCTTAAAAAATATGGGTAGAAGAAAAAAGGAGGCTAACAATAATAAAGCTAATAATAAAAATGGTTAAATTAGAAAACTCAATAATCGAAAATAAACAAGAAGCAAATGTTATCACTTATTACGCAGCATAGCTGTTTACGATAAGGCATTTTTACGACCTTACTGTATATCTTTGGCAAACTATGTGACGCTTATCTAAGGTCGGTATTGGCTTTGAAAGACATCAATATGACTTTCGTAGACTGGCTAGTATCGATTATTGGCATTGCATAACGATAGATTTGATAATATATTGTTATCAATAATTGCATTTGCTATAACTTATAGGTCTGATTTTAGCACAATGCGGTGATTTTTAAATCCAGAAAAAGTGACCGTCTTGTATACTGGCTTGTTTACAGATTGTTGTAGACATTATCGGTTTTTGGACTTGTTTAAGCTGGCAGTGTATAGTTAGGCCAGCTTTAGACTCATTTACTAAATATCAATAATGATGAGGTTATTGAGTCTATATAATAGGCACATTACATTTTTTATTATTATTATTCTAACCGTTCGTTATAGGGATTATATTATGTCAGACCGTTATGGTGATTTTGTTCAGTCTTCTATTGGCAAAAAAGTGGCCAAAAATTTGGGTTTACCGTTACCCGTTACCCTTGATCGCTTCGAAAGCGGTGAGCCTTTAGTACGTGGTAGTGTATTGGTTGGCCGTGCTAATGGTGATGATCAAAGCGTCAGTGAGTCCGTTGCGCGGATTTTGTCAGACGTACATGCTGATGTTTATGTAAACAGCAGTGATGATATCAAAGATGCCCTTGCTGATGCAGGCGTTGAAGCAAAAGCCAATACGGGCGGCGATGATAAATTTAAAGTATTGCTTTTTGATGCAAGCAATATTAGCAATGCCGATCAATTAAAAGAAGTGTACGAGTTCTTCCATACTGTGGCTCGTCGTGTAGAAAAGTCTGGTCGCGTCATTATTATCGGCCGCACACCAGAAAATATTACTGACATTGATACAGCTTTGGCTCAGCGAGCGCTTGAAGGCTTTGTGAAGTCTGTTGGTAAAGAATTCAAACGCGGTATTACTGCACAGCTTATCTATGTTGAAGAAGGCGCAGAGCAAAACCTAGATTCAACTTTACGTTTTTTCACCTCAGCTCGTTCAGCTTATGTCTCAGGACAAGTCGTACGCGTTAGTAAAGGTAGTAATGTCGACGTCGATTGGACACAACCTCTTGGTGGCAAAACCATGCTGGTGACTGGTGCAAGTCGCGGTATTGGTGAAGCAATTGCCCGTGTGTTGGCTCGCGAAGGCGCCCACGTTATCTGCCTTGATGTACCGCAGCAGCAAGCAGACCTACAAAAAGTGGCTAGCGAAATTAGTGGCTCAGTATTGACCGTTGATATCACCAGTGATGATGCTGGCAAACAAATCGCCGAAGCCGCACAAAAGCGTGGCGGACTCGATTCAATCATTCATAATGCTGGCGTTACTCGTGATAAGACATTGGCAAATATGGACGAGAAGAAGTGGGACATGGTTATTGATATTAACCTAGGTAGTATTGCTAGGCTGAATCGCTACTTGCTAGACAACGACGTATTAAAAGACAATGCACGTATCGTTTGTGTGTCATCAATTTCAGGTATCGCTGGTAACATGGGTCAGACCAACTATGCGACTTCTAAAGCAGGCGTTATTGGCTTGGTCAATGCTACGGCAAAACAGTTAGAAGACAATGCTAAAGGCATGACAATTAATGCAGTGGCACCAGGATTCATCGAAACACAAATGACTGAAGCCATTCCGTTCGCTATTCGCGAAGCGGGTCGCCGCATGAACTCAATGAGCCAAGGCGGCTTACCAGTAGACGTGGCTGAGACCATCGCATGGTTGGCTTCACCTGCTTCTGGTGGCCTAAATGGCAACACTGTCCGCGTCTGTGGCCAAAGCTTACTTGGTGCATAAGACCGATTTATCAATGAGCATATGTGGTGAATAATGAGAGGGTGGTTTTATGATGTTTTTCTTCGTTTTTGACTTCTCTCACATATGCTTACGAAATAATTGCTGATAAATTGTAATAAAGCTGCCCAAGGGTGGCTTTTTTATGATAAAAACACAGAGAACCCTTAGCCAAATTGTTTTTTGCTGTGAGAGTTGCTTATATGGTCTAAGACCATGCCTATGAATTGTGCCTAGTTTAGGCCTAATATTAGTGGTATCGCTCAATTATAGGCTGTAACCAATCACGTTATAGCATCTTTAGGCGCACCAAGAAAATTTGCTCAAGCCCCACTTAGGATTTACTTATGTCAGACACCCATTATGACGCGTTGCCAAAAGCACACACCACCTATGCCAATATCGTCAAAAGCTTATTACCTATTGGTAACGGTAGTAAGGTCGGTAAAGATGAATTGCCGCAGGCCACCTATTACGTCGATGATCTGCATATCGATCAGGACAATCTGAACGACTATCGTAAAATTTGTGGATTTGCTGATGATGGCAAAATACCAGCCACTTACTTCTCGGTACTATCGCAAACTTTGCAGATGAATATGATGGTCAAAGAGCCATTTCCATTTGCTATGTTGGGTCTCGTACACGTTGACAATAGCGTCACGCAGCATCGTCCTATCGGTGAGCGTGAGACAGTAGCAATGTCGGTCACTTTTGATAATTTACGTGACCATGCCCAAGGTCAGCAATTTGATTTTGTCACTACCGTTAAATCAGAAAATGAAGTGATTTGGGAAGGTACGTCAACTTATCTAGCACGCAGCAAAAAATCTAGCAGTAGTAAAGACAAAAAAAGCACGCCGCGTCCAGTTGCCGTTAAACCAGAAGTAGGTAAAAAAGACGTACATAGCATTTTTGAAGTACCAGAAGACATTGGTCGCCGTTATGCCTTTGTTTCAGGTGACTTTAACCTGATTCATTTGCATCCACTATCAGCACGTGCCTTTGGTTTCCCTAAAGCGATTGCGCATGGTATGTGGTCAAAAGCTAAGTGTCTTGCTCTCATGGGTGAGCTACCTGATGCTTATACCATCGATGTCTCATTCAAACTGCCTATCTTTTTGCCAGCTGAAGTAGAGCTCATCGCTCAGCCAGTAGAACAGCTAAAAAATGTAGGCGATACCTGTGACTTTGGGCTGTATAGCTCTAAAAACAGTAAGCCACATTTGGCTGGTGTTGTGACACTAAATAGCGAAAGCAAGTAGCAAGTACTGTATAGCGTCTCAAAGCCTGTATCTTAATAACCATATTTAACGAACATATTTATCATTATGAATTCACAAAACAATGCGACAAGCACCGATCAATCTGATAGCTCAGTATCTATTGATACAGTAGCTGCCAACGATAATTTTGCCACTGATACTTTAGGCAATGAAATTGTCGATTCTGATAATGGTGTTGATTTGGCTGCTGTTTTTGAGCCGTATTTTCGTCCAGATGCCAACACTATTGTATGCGGTGCGTTAGATGACGAAAAAGTTGTCGCATTAGCAAAATCTGGTGTGGAGTTGGTGATTAATTTGCAGCCAGACGATGAGTTAAGCTTTGATGAAGCAGCAGCGGTTGAGCGAGCAGGAATGAGCTATGAGCATCTGCCTATCAATGGTGCTGCAGAGCTAAAGCAACTTAAAATACTGGCATTTGATAATATATTGCGTCAGTATCATGGTAAAAAGATTGCCATGCATTGCGGATCGGGCAATAGAGTTGGGGCTGCGATTGCGCTACGGGCAGGCTGGTTGCGTGGACGTAAGATGGATACTGCTATGGAGCGTGGACGTAGTCACGGCCTGACCAAGCTTGAACAAGAAGTGCATAATCGTTTGCTAGTACCGCGATAAAGTATCATTATGATTGAAGAGTAAAAAGGCGACCTATAGGTGGCCTTTTTTATTGGTCAATAATTCATTTATACTGGTTCAACCATTTTTACAGCTTACTTACACCATCTTAAAACTAGAATAATTCATATCACTGGAGCAAGATATCAATGACGGACCATAATAAAGAAAGTTCTAATACATCAACGAGGATTGATTTTCAGCAACGCTTACAGCAATTACTGGCGGATTTACAGCTTGATGATGCGCCAGCAGGTGGTGCTGTGGTTGTATATCAGGCAGGGAAGTGTATTGCTCAGGCAAGTATAGGTATGGCACGTTTGGATACGTCATGGCAGCCTGATACGCTAGCGATTAACTTTTCTACCGGTAAAGGAGTATTGGCAACACTCGTGCATGTGTTGGTTTCTCAGCAGTTGCTTGATTATGATGTCCCTATTGCTCACTACTGGCCGGAGTTTGCTGCAAAAGACAAAGACCAAATCACTTTACGACGCGTCATGTCGCATCAGGCTGATTTATTTTCAATTCAAAGTATCGAAGCCGACAGTGATACGGTGCTCGATTGGCGCGCTATGCTGAACAATATCGAGGCAATGCCTATCACACCTCCTGAAGATGCAGCATCATATGACAGCGCTTATAGTGCACTGGTATACGGCTGGATACTTGGCGGTGTGATAGAAGCCGTGACCCATATGTCATTAGCCGAAGCTTTGCGCCAATATCTTACTGAACCTTTAGGCATTGCAGATAGTTGTTATTTTGGTGTACCAGAGAGCAAAGTCAACCAAGTGGCAAAACTGGCCAAAGACTTTGAGGCATCAAATGAAGACAGCGTGCAACTGCGTAACAAGCGTCAAAAGCCGACCCTAAAATCGGACTCACAAAGTACCTTACGTACTTATGCTAGCCTGCCCAGCTATGTTTGCTGGCAGCAGCAAGCCTTAGTCGATAGCAAAATGGTAGACCCGAGCAAAGATGATGAACAAAACGAATTGCCGATATTGGACACGGCTCGTATTAGTCGTTTGTACTTCAATACCAGTCAGCTTAATCTAAAAAACTATAAGGCGGCGCTCATACCTGCTGGCAAACAAGCGCTTGATTATCATAACCGTAAGACATTAAAGGCAGTCATTCCCGCTGCTAATGGCGTTGCCTCAGCTCAAGCACTGGCAACTATTTACGCGATGTTAGCCAACGGTGGTGTCTGGAAAGGGCAAACGTTGATTGATAGTGCTACTTTTGAGCAACTATCTACACCGCAAGTTACAGGTCTAGATGCAGTCATGCCAGCGCCCATGCAGTGGCGATTGGGCTATCATAGGTTGTTTAGTATATGCAGTAACAAGAGCAATACCGCTAAGAGAGTTGATCCGGCATTGTCAGGGTTTGGGCATATGGGATATAACGGCTCAGTTGCTTGGTGTGATCCTGCGCGTCAACTGTCATTTGCTTTTATTCATAACTTTGATACCACCATGCTCAACGATATTCGTCAGTTTGCACTGACGGAAGCGGTCTTGAAGTGGGTCGATGAGGTGCTGTGATCAAGTCGGTTCTTTAGTTCTTTAGTTCTTTAGTTCTTTAGTTCTTTAGTTCTTTAGTTCTTTAGTTCTTTAGTTCTTTAGTTCTTTAGTTCTTTAGTTCTTTAGTTCTTTAGTTCTTTAGTTCTTTAGGCGAACTAATTTTATTAAATGTATTTGCCGTGTAAATGATCAATGATGCTTTTTTGGTGTCATTTTAAGCAGCCTTGTTGCGCTTAGACCATGGATAAAAATTGAGGCTAGAATCACAATCGAGCAGACAATCCATAGCTTGAGCGCATCATCCTCAGCGAAAAAACCTTGATTGAGCGCATAAGATAAATAGTACAAAGTACCAATACCGCGAATACCTAGCGCTGAGATTGCGTATTTTTCAGTGCGAGGTAAGTTAAGTCCTGATAAGGCAATGAATCCGCCAATCGGACGTATGAGTAGTAAAAAGGTAAAGCTTACGATGTAGACACGCCATGTCAACTCAACGCCAGATTGTAAACCTTGACCAAGGAACATGCCAAAGATAACTAGCACTAATGACATCAGTAAGCCTTCTGATTGCTCAGCAAAGTCGTGCAGTTTTTGATGATAAGTGTGCTCACATTCTGAACGCCGAAATGCAAAGGCAGCGACAAAGACGGCGATAAACCCATAACTGTGTACATATTCTGCGACACCATATGCCACTAAGGTCAGGGCAATGACCACATATCCTTGCGAAATGGTGGTCTCACGGGTGTGTCTAGAGAACACGACCTTGGCCAAAGCCTTTCCAACTAGGACACCAACCAATACCCCTGCGCCAATTTTCCATAAGACATCATGCGTAAACCATGACCAAAGCATCTCGTCAGTAAAAGCTTGTCCTTCACTAAAAGCTTCCGCCACTTTAATTGCCAAGTAAACAAAGGGAAAAGCCAGTCCATCGTTTAACCCTGCCTCTGAGGTTAAAGTAAAGCGCGGTGTGTCTTCTCTGCCTGTATTAGGAGGCCCCACTTGAATACTAGAAGCTAGAACAGGATCGGTGGGTGCCAAGACTGCTCCAAGCAAAATAGCAGCGCCCAGACTCAAGCCAAATGCGTAATAACCTAAGCCTGCCATCGCAAAAATGCCAATCGGCATGGTGATGAGCAGTAGCCTGATTGTGGGTCGCCACAGCTGCCAAGAGAACTCGGTATCAATCTTGATACCAGCACCAACCAACGAGACCAAGATGACAATCTCAGTCAGTTTTTCGATGATTACGCCATTATTGATAGGATCCAAAAACGACAAGGATGTCCACCAATACCCCATGATCAGACCGAAGCTGACTTGTAGCATCGGTAATGAGATGGAGGTGCGTTTAAAGATAACAGGAAACAATGCCCCTAGTAAAAAAGCGATACCACAGATTAATAAAAATAAATTGTAGTTTTCAATCATAAGGTTTACGCACGTCGTTGTATTTTAAGAGATTAGTTTTAAGGGGGTGGGTTTTGATATTGATGATTGGTACTGATAGTAAGTGTTGAGCCAACAATATGCCTTATCATGACGATAAAAAAGAATTATTACCGAAAAAAATAGTTATCAAAACGAGAGCTGCGTTGTTTTTTGGTGAAAAAAAAGCCTGCATGGCGCAGGCTTAATATATTACTACAAGTATGTTTAAACATTAATCGCTCAAGGTTTAGCGTTCAACTTGACTCACGTCACGTACAGCACCAGTATCTGCACTGGTGGTCATAGCAGCATAAGCACGTAGAGCTGGAGTGACATGACGATCACGGCTGACTGGCTTCCAAGCATCACGGCCTCGAGCTTCCATGGCTTCGCGGCGAGTAGCCAAATCAGCATCACTGACTTGCATGTTAATAGTACGATTAGGAATATCGATATGGATGGTATCGCCTTCTTCAACCAGACCAATGGCACCGCCTTCAGCCGCTTCAGGGCTGGCGTGACCGATCGAAAGACCTGATGTCCCACCAGAGAAGCGACCATCAGTGAGTAGGGCGCATTCTTTACCCAATCCTTTTGACTTCAAGTAAGTCGTTGGGTAAAGCATCTCTTGCATACCAGGGCCACCTTTAGGGCCTTCGTAGCGGATGATGACCACATCACCTGCAACGATATTGTCAGCCAATACCGCAGCGACGGCATCATCTTGTGATTCAAATAAGCGCGCGCGACCAGTGAAGGTTAAGATACTCTCGTCGACGCCTGCGGTTTTGACAACGCAGCCACGCTCTGCGATATTGCCATACAGTACGGCCAATCCGCCATCTGTAGAATAGGCGTGTTTGGCACTACGGATACAGCCTGACTCACGGTTAACGTCGAGGTTTGACCATTCTTTTGATTGTGAAAATGCCTCAGTGGTGCGTACGCCACCAGGTGCTGCCAGATATCGTGCGCGTGCCTCATGATTATCAGAGTTCATGATATCCCATTTATCAATCGCTTCTTTCATCGTCGCGCTATGGATAGTCGGCACATCAGTCTTCAGTAATCCGGCACGATCAAGCTCGGCCAATAAGGCAAAGACACCGCCGGCACGATGCACGTCTTCCATATGGTATTTTTGTGAGGCAGGGGCGACTTTTGCTAGGCAAGGCACACCGCGACTTAGACGATCAATGTCTGACATTTTAAAATCAACTTCTGCTTCGTTAGCTGCTGCCAATAAATGCAGAATAGTATTGGTTGAGCCACCCATTGCGATATCTAATGTCATCGCATTTTCAAAAGCCGCTTTGCTAGCGATTGAGCGCGGCAATACCGAATTATCATCCTGCTCATAGCGACGTTTGGCAAGCGAGACGATAGTGCGTCCCGCTTCTAAAAATAGCTCACGACGCAGCGAATGGGTCGCCAGTAGCGAGCCATTACCCGGCAAGGCCAATCCTAAGGCTTCGGTTAAACAGTTCATCGAGTTAGCAGTAAACATACCAGAGCACGAACCACAAGTAGGGCAGGCTGAGGCTTCAATGGCGGCCACATCTTCATCGCTAATGCTGTCATCCGCGGCATCCATCATCGCATCGACGAGGTCAAGTTTACGAACGGCACTGCTGTCACTACTATCGGTATTGTGGCTCTTGCCAACGGTACTGGCTAAAATTTTGCCTGCTTCCATTGGGCCACCTGAAATAAACACCACTGGAATATTCAGGCGCATCGCGGCCATCAGCATACCCGGGGTGATCTTATCGCAGTTCGAGATACATACTAGCGCGTCTGCACAGTGGGCATTGACCATGTACTCGACCGAGTCAGCAATCAGGTCGCGACTCGGCAGTGAATACAACATACCGCTATGACCCATCGCAATACCATCATCGACCGCAATAGTATTGAACTCTTTTGCAACGCCGCCGGCTTGTTCAATTTCACGTGCGACCAGTTGTCCAAGGTCTTTTAGATGCACATGGCCAGGTACAAACTGGGTGAAAGAGTTAGCAATGGCAATAATCGGTTTGCCAAAGTCGCCGTCAGTCATGCCAGTTGCGCGCCATAATGCGCGCGCGCCTGCCATATTACGGCCGCCAGTAGAGGTTTTTGAGCGATAATCCATGTGATGTTCCTTACAAATAGGCGAGGTTTGTGAAAATGTGCACCCTCAATTTTAATATTGATAGTGTGCTTTTTATAAAATGCGAGGACTAGTGAATAATACTAGGTCGTTACCATACCATTAGATATGAATCACTGAAAACCATTCACTGATAATGCCAAGTCAATAGTAGTCATAACATCGTAAACAGTTGGCAGATAAGGGGTTATTCGACGCGCTCTACTATCGCCGTCTCAAACCAAGGTAGCTCTGTCTTATCCGCTTCCAATTTAGCAATAACGACTAACGCATGAGTCGCTGGCAAGCACTGATAATCAGCGTTTGCTTCAATACGAAGTAGTTGCTCATTGCTTTCAGCTTGTTCGTTTATACTGACTAAGGCTTGTTTATTGTTTTTATAGAGTACATCGATACGACCAAAAAACTGCCAATCTTTAAAAGCGGCTATGATAGCATCCGCTTCATTTTGGGTATAAAGTTGTTGGGTGTCTTTACCCGTATTGGTCCAATGCAAGCGTACGGCTAATTGCAGCGCCTCGCTAAAAACCACCAATGACCCCATGACTTTGACATGCCAAGGGCTGGTTATTAGTGCTTCGCTGATACCAATGAGCTTGGCAGCTTCATGAGGGCTCATGGGGGTATTGAACTGTGATAGTAGAGCGGGTGTGAGCGGATTTGCTAGTTTAATCGCGTCATTTAAACTGTCGTAATGATATAAAAACGGTAGTGGCAAATCTTGTGTCACCGTCTTTTTAGTGATTTTGCAATTGTGTATTTTCCAACCAATCGTCTTATCGCTCAGTACTTCAGCCAGAATGAGCGCGTTAGGCTCAATGCTTTGAGTAGGGGCTTGAGTCTCATTTTCAGTCTCAGCGCTACTTGGTTTTTGCTCACTATTGAACGCAGAGTCAGCTGTGGCAGATGTTTGCGCCACATGAGTAGGTTCTTTGTAAATGTCATTCATATTTGATTGAGTCGGCAAAGTAGACGAATCCATAAACATAGCATTGTTAAAGTAGGGGGTTAATATAACATCTAAAGCGCCTGACTCGCCAACCAAATTAGTGAGCTACTGCGATTAGCTTGTAGATTGCCAGTTTTTAATGACGAGTGCTATAGCCGCTTGTGCTTAAACGACATTTCGTCCACTATATTAATTACAGAGTGTCTAATCGCTTCTAAAAGCTATCGAGCAACTAATAGTCAAACAATTAAAGGACAAAATAATGACCCAAATCAATGAGCAAACCACATATGACGATAACAATATCTTTGCCAAAATGCTAAACGGTGATATTCCCTATCACAAAGTCTATGAAGATGATAAAACACTTGCCTTTATGGATATCATGCCGCAAGCAGAAGGTCATGTATTAGTCATACCTAAGCAAAAAGCCATTGATTTAGCAGACCTTGAGCCAGAATATGCCGCTGCGGTATTAATGACGTCTAAAAAGGTTATGCAAGCACAGCGTCAAGTGTTTGAGCGTGAAGGCATTATTCAGATGCAGTTGAATGGCTCACAAGCCGGTCAAACCGTATTTCATTATCATGTGCATCTGATTCCATCGAGCATTCATGAGCTGGGCCGCCATGCAGTGACCCAAGCCGATCATAAGGAGCTTGCAGATATTGCGCAGCGACTTGCTGCAGCAATTAGTGCTGAATGATATCAGCACCATACTTTATGGTTGGAAGGTCCATAGCTATTTATAGGTTTAAGTCATAAGTTGATAGCTTGGCAAGACGTATAAGATTAGAAGGCAACTAACAAGTTGCCTTTTTTATTGCCCAGTAATAATTGTGTAAGAATCGTTAAGTTATTGTTATAAATAAGCGCTCTTTCTAGGGTTTAGGCAAAGAGTATGTTACACAGTACGCTTACTTAACACTCAATACTCGATTCGTGCAGCATCAGTCGGTATTACCGCCGCTGTGCTGCTTTGGCGTTTTTTATATTGACAGTTTTTATGTTGATTGTTTTCAGGGATATCATTTTTATCACCTATTTCTTTGGCTTTGAGGATACCACTGCTTATGAGTAACGGTTCACGCTCTACCATTTTATTGCCGGTCTTTATACCCGCAGCGGTCATTATGCTGCTGCTGGTTATCGGTACCGCGATCAATCCTGAAGCAGCGGGGGCTCTGTTCAGTGATGTGCTTAGCTTCACGACCCAGACGTTCGGTTGGTTTTATATGCTGGCAGTGGCGTTATTTTTAATGTTTATTATTGTATTGGCATTTTCGTCTTATGGCAGTATCAAGCTGGGGCCTGATCATGCTGAGGCGGAGTATAAATTCCTCGAATGGTTTGCCATGCTTTTTTCGGCAGGTTACGGTATTGCTTTACTATTCTACGGGGTTGCCGAGCCAGTAATGCATTTTTCGAGTCCGCCAATGTCCGATCCGCAGACGATCGCGGCTGCAAAAGAGGCGATGCAAATTGCATATTTTCACTGGGGTTTTCATATTTGGGCGATTTACGGTGTGGTGGGTTTATCACTGGCATACTTTGCTTTTCGTCATGGTCTACCGTTATCAATACGCTCGACACTTTATCCGATTATCGGTGACAAGATTTATGGTCCTATCGGGCATACGGTCGATGTGTTTGCGATATTGGGCACGATGTTCGGTATTGCCACCAGTTTGGGCTTGTCAGTATCGCAAATCAATGCAGGACTCAACTATCTGTTACCAGATCTGATCCCAGTGAATACGACCGTACAGGTGATTGCTATTGCATTGGTGACAGCAGCGGCACTAGTATCGGTATTGGCAGGGATGGATAAAGGCGTAAAACGCTTGTCTATCTTAAATATGGTATTGGCGACTGCGCTGATGTTGTTTGTGTTTATTGTGGGCCCGACCATCTTTATTCTGAACGCCTTTATGGAAAATACTGGCAGTTATTTGGGTAATATTGTCGAGCGTACCTTTAGCTTACAAGCGTACGAAAATAGTGATTGGATCGGCAGCTGGACATTGTTTATCTTTGCATGGACGATTGCATGGGCACCTTTTGTGGGTCTGTTTATTGCTAAGATCAGCCGTGGTCGTACCATCCGTGAGTTTGTACTGGGTGTGATGCTCGTACCGACTTTCTTTACGTTCTTCTGGTTTGCTGTGTTCGGTGATACCGCGCTACATATGATTATGATAGATGGTTATACCTCGCTAATCGGTGACGTACAAGATAACCAAGCGATTGCCTTGTTTAAGCTATTAGAAAACTTACCGTTTACTGAGTTTGTGTCGTCATTGACCATTTTATTAATCATTACTTTTTTTGTGACGTCGTCGGATTCTGGCTCATTGGTGATCGATTCGCTAGCGGCGGGTGGTCGCAGTGATACACCATGGTGGCAGCGCAGCTTTTGGGTGGTAACCGAAGGTGCTGTTGCCGCAGTACTACTGATTGCAGGTGGCCTAACGGCGCTTCAAACGGCGGCTATTGTCAGTGCGCTACCGTTTGCGATTATCATTCTTATTTCAATGTTTGGCATGTGGCGTGCGCTGCGTATCGAGGGACATCGTAATCAGAGCCTTGGTAATGACAACAGACTACCACCGCATTTGCTAAAACCGTCTGCATGGCGTGAGCGTATCGATTATATGACCGATAAACCGACGCGTGATAAGGTTCTAAGTTATATCAAAGAAGTAATTATGCCTTCGATGATGGAAGTGTCGTCTAAATTTGCAGAAACAGGTTGGACGACTGAGGTCAACTACGACGCGGTCAATAACCGTGCGGTGCTTGAGTTGCAACGTGGCGACGATGTCGAATTTTGGTATGAGGTGCGCTTATCTGAGCATGATGTGCCCGACTATTATACTGAAGATATGGCCAATGAATTACCACAAGAGCACCATCATCGTGCTGAGGTATATTTGCGGCGTGGTGGTCAAACCTATGATTTATATGGCTATCAATCAGAGTCGGTAATTAACGATATTATTGATCAGTTCGAAAAATACCTACACTTCTTAAATGTGTCGCCAGATAGTTTGCCATGGCGCATGCAAGAGCATGATGATGACATCACGCTAGAGCAGGGAAGTGTGCTTGATAAATAATGCATTGACTGTATTAAAAATGAGTATTGCTTATGCAAGCTATTCACGTTAATAGCTTGCAATAAACGCAGGAATCCTTAGAATAACGGCTTGTTTTCTTTACAAATCAAGCCGTTTTTTTTATGTCTATTGATTCTCCCGTTTTATCTTCGTCCTCGACTTTGTCTGACCATCCATTGTTACAGCCATTGAACATAGGTGGTCTAACGATTGAAAACCGTTTGATGGTCGCACCGATGGCAGGCGTGACGGACAACCCTTTTCGCCGACTATGTAAATCATTTGGCGCAGGTCATGCGGTCAGCGAGATGATCATCGCTGATACGGCGCTTTATGCACGCAAAAAATCATTATATCGTGCCAATTTCGACAATGAGATTGCGCCTATTTCTGCACAGATAGCAGGCGCAGAACCAGAAAAATTGGCTGAAGCGGCTCGTTATCAAATCGATAATGGCGCGCAGATTATCGATATCAATATGGGTTGCCCTGCCAAAAAAGTTTGTCGTAAGCTGGCAGGTTCTGCCTTGCTACAAGATGAGGATTTGGTCGCGCGTTTACTCGACGCGGCGGTCAACGCCGTCGATGCACCTGTCACATTGAAAACAAGACTAGGATTTGAAAATGGTCGTGAGAATATTTTACGTGTGGCGAAGCGAGCAGAGCAAGCAGGTATTGCCGCAATTGCCATTCATGGGCGTACGCGTGAGGACATGTATACTGGCGAGGCGCGTTACGAGCTGATACGCGAAGTCAAAGAAAGCATCAACATTCCAGTCATTGCTAATGGCGATATCGATAGTGCGCAAAAAGCACAGCGTGTCTACGAGTTAACAGGCTGTGATGCTGTGATGATTGGTCGGGCTGCTCAAGGGCAGCCATGGATATTTCGCGATATCGAGCATTTTTTGCGTACTAGCGAGCGTCTGGATGCACCTAGTGTCAGTGAGATAAAAGAGATCGTACTGGCGCATTTGCAAGAGTTATATGACTTTTATGGCGAGTATTCAGGTTGCCGTATCGCTCGCAAGCACATTGCTTGGTATACGACAGGCATTCCAAATTCGAACGCTTTTCGCCAAGCGATGTATGGTGAGGAAAGCACCGCTGGACAGTTTCGCGTGGTCGAAGATTTTTTGCAGGCGCACGAATAGCGAGTGAGCAGACGGTTCATGCTAAGCGCCTGTTAAATAATTAAAAAGTCTTTAAAGCTCGTCCACTTGAGCGGTCTTTGGTTCTTGTTTGAGTGCTGTATTTTTGTTTTGCCAAGGAAATTTACCTTCTAATTCTACTTGTAGTGACAAGCTCAAAAAAGTCCGAATGAGTACGATAAAACCTAGTACTAGGACGCTGCGTAACGTCGGTTCTGTGACGACAGTCGCCATAATATCAGCGGCGATGAGGACTTCTAATCCTAATAAAATAGATTTACCTACAGTTTGTCTGATTTCGATATAGGTCTTGTGGTTAAAACCACCGGTTAAGCGAATCCCTCGATAAAAAGCAAAAAGAAGTCCAAAAAATATAATAAGTACGCCAATGACTTCGACTATCTTGGCAATTAAATCAATGTAATGAGCTAAAGTTGCAATCAAAATAGATACTCCTTATCCATGCTTGGTGAAAAGCGTAAGTTTGAGCAATGCTACGATTATACCTTCATCAGTCTTTATAATCGCCAAAGTATCTGGCTGATTCGGCTGTTTTCTTCACTTCAAGCCATGCTTTTTTGCTATGCTATAACCAAACATTCATAGGCATAGAACCAACAAAAAGGATTTTTTATGGCCAATCCCTCAAAAAAAGCAATAAACAAAGCGGTCAAAGATAAGCATATCATTATCACAGGGGCATCAAGCGGTATTGGTGAGCGTACAGCGTATTTACTCAGTGAGTGCGGTGCGCATGTTATCTTATTGGCACGTACCGAAGACAAATTAAAAGCTGTTAAAGAAAGTATCGAGGAGCTTGGTGGCAAGGCCAGTTATTATCCTTGTGATTTGACCAATATGAATGAGATTGAAACAGTTGGTGAACAAATTTTAGCAGATTTTGGTCATGTTGATGTTTTAGTAAATAATGCTGGTCGCTCAATTCGGCGCTCGGTTCACGAGTCTATTGATCGTTTCCATGATTTTGAGCGTACCATGGACATCAATTACTTTGGCGCCGTTAAAATAGTTCTTGGGTTTTTGCCGACGATGATTGAGCGTCAGACTGGTCAAATTGTTAATATCTCGTCTATTGGCGTACTGGCAAACAGTCCACGTTTTGCCGCTTATGTCGCATCGAAATCAGCATTGGATGCTTTTAGTCGCTGCTTAGCTGCCGAAGTAAAAGGCGATAACGTCACGATTACCAATATCTTTATGCCATTGGTACGCACGCCTATGATTGAGCCTACTAAGTTATACCGCTATATGCCTGCGCTTATGCCTGATGAAGCAGCGATGATGGTTGCAAAAGCGATTGTTCATAAACCAAACAGTATTGCCAGCAACATGGGTAAGTTTGCATCAGCCACTTATTCATTAGCACCAGCGATCAACGTTGGCATTCAATCGATGGGTTATCGTATTTTCCCAAGCACCCGCGCTGGACTGACTGCTGATAAAAAACCAAACCTTGCTCAACGTGCCTTTGCAAGAATTCTACCGGGCGAACATCATTAGAATATGCCTTTATTAGCCTTGAGTTAAAATACAAAAAGGATGCTGCGGTATCCTTTTTTAATGTTTCAAAAATTATAAATAATCATATAAATGGGTAGGATGGTGGTGTTCTTTTGGGTATGTATTTGTGATCGTCAAACTTACTAACATATAGTGGATTCAAATTACTATTCATTGGTGTACGGCGTATTTTTTCTAAAACATAGTCTAAATTTATTATGCCACTACAGGTACGATAAAAAAGACATATACAAAAGACAGCAGATATATAATTATAGTATCTAAAGTATGGGTAAGGAAAACATGGATATCGAAAGCGGTACCGCTAATCAAATCGCTAATCAAATCGCTAATCAAATAGAAATAATCTATGAAGATGAATTTTTGGTGGCGATTAATAAAGAGGCTGGTCTATTGGTGCATCGCAGTTGGCTGGATAAAGGCGAGACGCGCTTTGCCATGCAACTCACCCGTGATGCGGTAGGTTGTCATGTATTTCCGGTGCATAGATTAGACAAGCCTACATCAGGTGTGTTGTTGTTTGCCAAGAGCCCAGCCTTGGCGCGCAGCCTGACCGAGGCTTTTACTGAACACAGAGTTACCAAGCAATATTTAGCCGTGGTGCGTGGCTATATGTCAGAACAAGGCACCATTGATTATGCGTTGAGCTTTCAACCCGATGCCATCGCCGATAAGTTTGCCGATTTGGACAAACCCGCTCAAGAGGCGGTGACCCATTGGCAAAGTTTGGCACAGGTTGAGCTACCATTTGCCGTATCAAAAAAGCATGACACGAGCCGCTATAGTCTTGTGCGCTTGACACCCGAAACTGGGCGCAAGCATCAGCTGCGTCGGCACATGCGACATGTATTCCATCATATCGTGGGTGATACCAGCCACGGTGATATACGGCACACACGATTTTTTCGTACTCACTATGACTGTACGCGCATGCTGTTGCATGCTCAGACTTTAGCGCTCAGCCATCCCGTCACTGGTGAGCCATTATTACTAAAAGCGAAATTAGACGACCAATGGATGCGTATCTTAGAAGAGTTTTCTTGGGTAGACAGCGCTAAAGATTGAGCTATTTATTTCTAAATATTTTTTATCTTCTCGCCTAGTGTACTTGTGGGTGTACTTTGCGAGAGTCATTCGAGGTTTTCAATGCTGAAACAACATCGACAAGCACTAGTGGTTGAAGGCGGCGGCATGCGTGGCGCATTTAGCAGCGGTGTCTTAGACGCCTTTTTACAACAACAATTCAATCCTTTTGATCTTTGTGTGGGGGTCTCCTCAGGTTCAACTAACGTTGCTAACTATTTGGCTGCACAACAAGGTCGCACCCTGCACATTTACTTGGATCATTCCCTTCGATCTGAATTTATCCACTATGGCCGTTTCCTTAAAGGTGGTGACTTACTGGATTTAAAGTGGATGTGGGATGTAGTCGAACAGGAATATCCACTGAATCAGGCACAATTATTTGCCCATCATGCTGAGTTCTACATGGTATTAACACATGCTATTTCAGGAGAGGCTACCTACATCAAAGCGGCTAAAGACAATATTTTGGATGGATTAAGAGCATCAAGTTCTATCCCAGTGTTGACTCGACAGGCGGTCGAGATATGTGGCGAACCTTACTTCGATGGTGGTGTGGCAGATGCTTTGCCCGTACAGTGGGCAGCTGGGCAAGAGCGTATTGATAAGCTCATGGTCATACGTACCCGCCCACAAAATTACTCTAAAGCAAGCAGTAAAGGCGATCAGCTGTTGGCTAAATATTATACTAAGCAACGACATGGTTTTGCCCAAAGCTTGTTGACGCGAACCCAACGCTATAACGACTCGGTACAATTTTTACAGACTCCATCATCACAGAAAATTTTAGAGATTTGTCCACCCAACTTAAAAAACATGGCGAGTCGATTATCCAAAAATAAAGCTAAAATCCGTTATAGCTATGATGTAGGACTAGAAGTTGGACACAAAGCGATGGAAGATTGGCATAAGCTTTAATCTAGGGAGTGTTCTAGAAAAACCGATGCCAATATTGTTAGGGCACGCTAATAAGCCTTAATTGGAAATCACCTAATTAGGTATACCCTAATGGACTTAGCTTATGACATGTTTAAATATATTTATAGATCATTCAAAATAGATCATTCAAAATAGATCATTCAAAATAGATCATTCAAAATAGATCAACATAATGGAACTACTGAAAACAGGCTATAGAAAATATAGCACTTCAGTATCCTTTTTTATTTAGCCAAACACCCGCCACAATATCCAAAATAGTCCGGCCATAATAATTGCAATAACCAACAGCCGCTTTAGCCAATAGGGTATCAGCGGTTTTTTGTATCCTAAATTATTAAGCTGGCTGTCCACCCCATTTTGTAGGCTCTTGAATCCTCGACTCTGCTTAGTCGTTTTGACGCGATTTTTTATCAGCTGTCCAGTCTCATCCTCAGCATCTTGCTCTCTATCAAAGCTAATAGCATGGTTAGGAATGCCTTGCTTGCTGGCAATAGTGTTGAGTTTTTGCTGCTGCTTCACCTTTAGTTGTGTCTCATAGGCATCAATCCTATTTTTGGCTTCATCCATGCTAATGTTTTCATCGGCCGCCAAAGTCTTGATCGCCATCACTAAATTGTTTTTTTCGATCATCATGATGACCGCTTTTGGCAGCTTTGGATTGACTGGTTTTGAGCTAGGGTCGGGGTTAAACATGACTGTCCTTATAGCGATATGAAAAATAGGCATCGATAGTGTTGATTATTATAACCATTTTACAGCAGTAATATTCAAGCAAAAAAAGACCGCAATCATAACAATGACTGCGGTCTTTTAATATCTATCCTTTATCAACATTTCTGCCAATTTTTGATAGGTTATAGATCTTTCCAGCGTTGGATAGATTCTTTGATGACTTCTTTCGCTTCTGCGACATCACCCCAAGACTCAACCACAGTCGTACCTGGTTTTTTCAGGTCTTTATAGTGGCTGAAATGGAACTCTAACTGGTTGATCAGCTGTTTTGGTAGATCATCTAAGCTGTTATAAGCATTGCCTGTATCGCGGTCGTCAGCAGGTACAACAACGATCTTGTCATCGACTTCGCCATCATCAACGAACTTCATCACACCAATGACTTTGGCTTTTAGGAAAATACCCGTTGGTAGCGGCTGCTCAGTCAGCAATAATACATCAAGCTCATCACCATCTTCGTCAAGCGTTTGCGGGATAAAGCCATAGTTGCAAGGCTTGGCAAAAATCTGTGGATCAATACGATCAAGCTCGAACACAGCCAATTCGCGATTCCACTCAATTTTATGGCTGCTACCAGCTGGGATTTCTACTACTACGTTGATAATGCCGCCGTCTACGTCGCCTGCATCTAAAATTTTATTAAAATCTGCCATAAAGTGCTCCAATTTGCTTTTGTTTTAAGTGTTTGAATAATAAGTGATGATAAAAGGATAACGTCGCGGCATGGCGATATTATCACTGTGCCCAATTCGTGCCGTCTGCGATTATAACAAGTTTGACTCAAATTTTCTCACAATGCTTAAGTCTAAGCGTGCACGATATTATGCAAAAAAAGATTATGCAAAACTGGACTCAAAGAACTCATTTGGGCGCGAGTGCTCGTAGCTCAATGAGTCCGGCATGACGCTTAGCAATATTATCAATAAGCTTTTGAGTAACCACCTCATAGCTTAATAAATCGCTTATTGGCTGAGTGGTGTGAACCTCTGACTCTTTTTGCATATCCACGAAATCAGACAGGCGTAACATTTGCATACCCGCATAACCGCAAGGATTAATGGCATTAAATGCGGACAAATCACAATTTAAATTAATCGCGATACCATGATAGCTAAATCCATGTTTAATTTTGAAGCCTAGTGACGCCATTTTCCCCAGCATGATTTTATCATCGAGGAAGGTGCTGTTGGCTGGTGCATCGGCATCGTCACTGTCATCTGCTACAGAAGTATCAGCATATAGATAAACGCCGGGTGCGTCACGGCGCGCATGGGCGCTAATGGTTGTAGGGTCTGATGAAGAAGGGTTTTGCAAACAGTCATTAATGACATCTTCGATTGCTTGCTCGGCATGCGAGACCAAGTTGCGCACACTCCAGCCCAAGCTATTCAAATCGAACAACCAATAAAGGACCAGCTGCCCGTGACCATGCCATGTCACTTGACCACCGCGATCAGTTTTTATAATAGGTGTATTGGTGCGTTGTAAGATGTGCTCTTCTTTACCTGCTTGCCCTAAAGTATAGACATCATTGTGATCGACGATCCATAATTCATCAGGTGTGCGCAGTCCTTGCTGTTTTTTTAAGTCAATACGTGCGAGAGTACGTGCTAGCATCGCATCGAGAGTAGGAACGTAATCGGCTGCTGCTAGAGATTTGCTGATCAGTGTGTCATTAAGCTGTTGCGTGTTATTTTGCATGAGAGTCACAGTCTTATGGTTATCTGGTTCAAAGATGTTTATCGCTGATGTTAAGTATTGATATCGATAGTGAGTGTAGCAGTTTTTGAGATTGGTACCCAAGATTATCTCTTGTCACGCTGTAAAATCCAACAATTAAAACACTGGTAAATGCCCTAGAGAAGTAGCCATAATAAGGACAAGTCTTTAGCACTTAAAATAAAATTCCTAGCATCGCTATGAATGTTGGCAGACACTTATGCCATACAGACGCAGTAGTCAACTTAAGGTGCTGTTCATTGATTGGTTGATGCGCTACATTAAAGTGTAATGAATGGAATCGCATTACTTATATTCAGGGATTAGCATTGATGTCATCCACTGACTAGAAATACAGAGTCTCTAACCCAATATAGAATATTGACTCCAACGCATGTGACAAGGAAGATAAATGACAGATAATAATCAAAACATGAATGAGCAAACCTCAATCGACACGGATATGTTGCAGCAAAAATCGCCTAAAAAGCCTAGCATTGCCAATACGGTTGATGAGATGCAAGCGCAATTTTCACGCTTACAAACACTCAGTCGCACGCAGCCAATCAATGACTGGGCCACCCGTGAAACCCAACTAGACAGTCTAGAGGTTATGCTGAGCGATAACCAAGCCAGTTTCGCCAAAGCGATCAGTGCCGACTTTGGTTATCGTAGCGAATCAGAGACCCAGTTTGCCGAGTTGTTTCCTAGCTTTACGGGTATCAGCCATGCCAAAAAGCATGGTAAAAAATGGATGAAAGTGCAGCGCGCTTCTATTTCAGCGCTGTATATGCCAGCGCATAATGAAATTCAGCCTCAACCATTGGGCGTGGTTGGTATTATGGTGCCTTGGAACTATCCACTATTTTTAGCAGTAGGGCCAATGATTGATGCACTCACTGCTGGCAACAGAATTATGATCAAGATGAGTGAAGCGGCACCGCAGTTCGCCCAAGCATTCGCCAGTGCGATTGCCCGTTATTTTTCACCAGACATGATTTGTGTGGTACTGGGTGAAGTAGACATCGCCGTCGCTTTTAGTAAGTTGCCTTTTGATCATCTGCTATATACAGGCTCTACTGCTGTGGGTAAAAAGGTGATGGCTGCTGCCGCACCTAATCTGACGCCAGTGACGCTTGAGCTGGGTGGTAAGTCACCAGTAATTGTATTAGATGATGCAAACTTAGAGTCTGTGGTCAATCGAGTGATGATGGGCAAAACGCTGAACGCTGGTCAGACCTGTATTGCGCCTGATTATGTACTGATTCAGCGCCAATATCATCAAGAGTTTATCCGTTTGGCGAAAGAGTGGATGGAAAAGCACTATCCAAATATTGAGAACAATCCAGACTACTCACGCATCATCAATGGTGAGCAGTTTAAGCGTGTCAAAGGCTATCTAGATGCGCTATCGGGCGATGAGATACATAAGCTTACTAATGCTGATGCTAATATCGAAACGCGTCTAATGCCACCCGTTATCGTGAGTGAACCTGCCCCTGACAGTGACGTGATGCAGGACGAGATTTTTGCGCCGATTTTGCCATTAATGCATTACGAGACACTAGATGACGCGATTCAGTTTGTCAATAAGCGACCACGCCCACTAGCACTATACGTTTTTGGTGATAATTATAGCGGCCTAGAAAAAGTACGTAACAAGACGGTCTCTGGTGGCCTATGTATTAATGAAGTGCTGATACATGTTGCCCAGCATGACTTACCGTTTGGCGGGGTTGGCGACTCAGGGACTGGTGCTTACCATGGCAAAGCGGGATTCGAGCGGCTAAGCCATATGAAACCAGTATTTGTACAATCCAAGTTGAATGGATTGAATTTGTTGTTGCCACCTTATGGCGGGTTATTTAAAAAGGCTATGGCAATGTTTTTAAAATAACGAATGCTAAAGCGGGCAAAGTTGAAGTCGCTTTTATTCAAGTAAGAAAGCGTATTTGGTCCTTGTGAATAATCATAGCAGCAACGTTAAAAATAGCATCTACCTCGGTAGATGCTATTTTTTTGTATAAAAGTAAGCCATAAAAAATTAATGAGCATTTGTCATCTTGTCTATAAATCGCTACACTTTGTAGTAAGTCTAAACGATAGCTGTGTTAATTTTAGATGAATACACCGCTTCGTCATGAACGACTGAATAAGTTATCAACGATTAAATGAGTTATAAGCAATACATGCTTGGTTTCAAGTATCAGTATGATTGAGCTAAGCGTTAATTATTAATAATAAAATCATGAATAGGATATCCTATGCGCCAATGGATTGCGTTAAGCTTATTATTGATAAGTTCGTTGTTATTTCCTTTATCAGCGTCCGCAGAATGTGAGACCCCGATCAAGTTTGGCGCGTTGACATGGGAGAGCGGGCAATTTAGCACAGGCATCCTCAAATACATCGCTGAAGGTGGCTATGGCTGCACGACTGAAGAAGTGCCAGGTGCCGATCCAGCACTCAACAGTGCGCTAGCACAAAATGATATCCAAGTAGTCAGTGAACGTTGGGACGGACGTTCTCCCGCTATGGAAAAAGACATAGCAGATGGCAAGATAGATATCATTGGCGATACGCTAAAAGGCGGGGCCACTCAAGGCTGGTACGTCCCGCAATATGTAATAGATGATAATCCTGGCTTACGAAGCTATCAAGACTTACCTAAATATGCTGAGCTGTTTAAAGATCCTGAAGACCCAGATAGATCACGCTTTATTAATTGTCCTACCGGTTGGTCCTGTGAGGTATTTAATACACGTTTACTTAAAAACACTGGTTTAGATAGCACCTTTAATAATGTGCAACCTGGCACAGGCGCTGCGCTTAACGCCGAGATTGCTTCCGCCTTTGAGCAACGTAAGCCGTTATTATTCTATTACTGGCAGCCGACTGGTCTTATCGCCAAATATGACTTTGCAGAGTTGGACTTTCCAGCTTATGACGATGCCTGTTGGCAAGATCTACTGGTCGCGAATGGCACTTCCGATTGCGTGAGCGACTTTGCGGTTTCGCCTTTAGCTATCGCGGTATCTAGACAGTTTGCTACTGATAACCCTGAGCTATCGGATGCTTTTGCAAAAGTGCAGTTCACCCCTGATCAGCTTAACGGCGCAATTTTAGAGATGGATGAGAATAAGCGTAGCGGCGATGAACAAGCAGTCGAGTTTCTACGTAATAACCCTGATGTTTGGCAAGCATGGTTGTCTGATGAAGCAGCCACTAACCTTGCTGCTAAGTTAGGCATTAGCTTAACGGGCGCTGCTATCACTGCTGATACAACTGCCTCTAGTGCTAACCGACTAACCCCATTATCAAGCTTTCCTTCTTGGTCACTTGAGACGCCGCTTAATAATACATTATCAAGCGTCGTCCAAAATTATGGCGATGTGTTTCGTAGCATCAGTACCATGGCATTAACCTATCTATTGTTACCCATTGAGCGTCTATTAACCGTTATGCCGCCTTGGCTAATTATTGCGCTGGTAACCGTATTAGCATGGTTTGGTGTCCGCAAAATATGGTTTGCGCTGGCATGCGGCGTAGGACTGTTTTTAATTGGCGCATTTGGACTGTGGGGCGCACTGATTGATACCTTTGCATTGCTCATCGTATCTGTGTTGGTTACGGTGGTAATTGGTATTCCTATGGGTATTGCTATGTCAGGTAGTCAAATTCTTCGCAAGGTTGTGACGCCGATACTGGATGTGATGCAGACCATGCCAAGTTTTGTCTATTTGATACCTGTATTGATGTTATTTGGGATTGGTAAAGTGCCTGCGTTATTTGCCACCATTATTTATGCCTTGCCACCACTGATTCGGCTAACGACATTGGGGATTACTCAAGTCAATCACGAGATGGTCGAAGCAGGGCGCTCGTTCGGTAGTACGCACTTGCAGTTACTCATTTGGATTAAATTGCCGCAAGCATTACCCAGTATTATGGCGGGCGTGAATCAAGCCGTGATGATGTCGCTCTCTATGGTGGTACTCGCCTCTATGATTGGCGCACCGGGGCTTGGCGAAGATGTGTTGCAATCGATTCAAACGCTTAATATCGGTCAGGGCTTGCAAGCAGGCACGGCGATTGTCATCGTTGCCATTATCATTGACCGCATTACGCAAGCGTTCGGTCAAGGTAAGCGTGCTCGGCAAAAAACCATCGATGCTGGCAGGCATCCCATTGGTTGATTATTAATCATAATGATAACTAGAAAAATAAAAATGAGAGCCATCATGAATCATATTCAATTGGAAAATATCAGCAAGATTTATAACGCCAGTAGCTCGCAGGCAAGTTCTGCATTGGCATTACTAGCAGAAGGTATGGATAGTATTCAGGTAAAGGAACAAACAGGCTATTCGGTCGGGCTTTATGATATCAATTTAAGCGTTAAAGCAGGTGAGCTGCATTGTATTATGGGCTTATCAGGTTCAGGGAAATCAACCTTGATACGCCATATCAATCGTTTGATTGACCCAACTAGCGGTAAAATATGGGTTGATACTTCTATTAATGCGAAGCCGTCTACTAATACTAAGCCCTCCACTAATGCCAAATCCTCTACTGATTTATTAGAAAATGGAAAATCATCGTCTGCTATCAATATTTTAGAACTAAATGATAAAGCGCTACAGCATTATCGCCAGCAGACAATCAGTATGGTTTTTCAGCATTTTGGTTTGGTGCCACATATGACAGTGATGCAAAACGTCGCTTACGGTTTGCGGGTGCGAAAAATGAGTATCAAAGAACGCCACGAGGTTGCTCGGCACTGGCTCAATGAAGTTGGGCTATCAAATTTGGAGAAAAGCTACCCTGATGAGCTGTCAGGAGGGATGCAGCAGCGTGTGGGGCTGGCGCGTGCCTTGGCAACTGATAATCCGATATTGCTGATGGACGAGGCTTTCTCTGCTCTTGATCCCCTCATTCGTGCCCAATTACAAGACCAACTACTTGAGCTACAAGCACGGCTAAATAAAACCATCGTCTTTATCACTCATGATATCGATGAAGCGATTAAGGTCGGTCAGCGTATTAGTATTTTAAATGGCGGGCGTTTGGTACAAACGGATACACCCAGTGAATTGCGCCATAACCCCGCTGATGATTATGTGGCTCAATTTATGCGTGCCAAAATTTAATTTAAAAATAACACGATGTTGTTTTATAACATGCTGTTTTATAAATTGCACCTGCAAAATGACAGATTTCTGTCTATATCGTCATTCTTACACTGTTGTTAAAAAAGTGTAGTAACCCGTTAGTTACTATTAAAGTAAACTCCATCATCAATGTATACTGTTAAGATACTCTAATAGTGTGTCAGCTTTGCTAAAATCTCGATTTATCCACTCTCATTGATCACGTAAGAAGACCATTAGCGAGCACACAAACTCAGTTCATGATCGTAAGACTTCGTAAAAAGGACCTCTCATGCCGCATAAGAAAATTCGTCATAATAGTCGTAGTAAGATTAACAAGTTAGCGACAGGCTCATCACCTGATTCATCATGTTGGTTGAAGAACGTCAGTGCTGTTGGTATAACGACAGTGCTGAGCGCTGGCATATTAGTCGCTTGTGGACAAATGAGTAGTGCGGAGAGTAATGCAAGTAGCAGTACTAAATCAGCCAAGCAAAACAGTGGTGTGACTAGCTCACGTGACATGCTGCCCTCTGATATGCTTGGACAAATGCAAGCACTGCCACAATTAACAAAAGGCTTAGGTGATACGGGCACAGCAGTCATTGATCCTAATAAACCGACATTGATTAAATTTTGGGCAAGCTGGTGCCCATTATGCTTGGGTACGTTGGCAGAAACCGAAGAATGGCGCACCGATCCCAAGTTCGCTGATTTAAATGTCGTTACTGTTGTCAGTCCCGGTCATCTAAACGAAAAAGCCGATAACGACTTTAGCACTTGGTATGCAGGCGTCCAAGCTGACTATCCAAAGTTACCAGTATTGTCTGACGCTTCAGGCGAGCTGATTAATAAGCTTGGCGTGCAAGTTTATCCAAGCTGGGCGATACTCGATAAAAGCGGTAACTTGGTGCATTTGGTAAAAGGTAATATATCGGCAAAGCAAGCCTACGCCCTCGCTGAAAATGCCAATAATGATTTTGCTGAGCTTAAAGCAGGTAGTGCTAAACCAGCAAACGCGCAAACATTAGACAACAACAGTAAAATTGAAACCATCAAACAAAAAGATGGCGTTTATTATAACGATAAAGGCAAAGCGATTAATACGCGCTCAATCTATTTGGCAGGTGGCTGTTTTTGGGGCGTAGAAGCTTATATGGAGCGCGTCGAGGGTGTCGTCGATGCAGTATCAGGCTATGCCAATGGCGATACTGCCAATCCAAGCTACGAGCAAGTGATTCGTGGCTCAGGTCATGCCGAAGCCGTCAAAGTCACTTACGATGCGGACAAAACAGACCTTGATACCATCTTAAAATACTACTTCCGCGTGATTGATCCAACGAGCCTTAACAAACAAGGCAATGATCGCGGTGTGCAGTACCGCTCAGGCGTTTATTACACTGATAAAGAAGATAAAGCAGTGATTGATGCCGCACTCAAGCGCGTGCAAAGCCAGTATAAGCAAAAAGTTGTGGTAGAAAATGAGCCGCTAGACAATTTCTACTTAGCTGAAATGTATCATCAAGATTATCTGGCAAAAAATCCAAACGGCTATTGTCATGTTGATTTAAGTTTGGCTGATGATAAGCCAGAAGGCACCGCACGTACCAAGCTTGCGCCTGTGAGCACGGTTGCTGAGACCTTAGATCCTAAGCGTTATGCGGGATTTGATAAAGGTGCATTAAAAAATACATTGACCAAAGCCCAGTATAATATCACGCAAGATGCTGGTACTGAGCGCGCCTTTAGTCATGAATATGATAACTTGTTTGCGCCAGGTATATATGTCGACGTGGTGAGTGGTGAGCCACTGTTCTTATCAACCGATAAGTACCAGTCTGGTTGTGGTTGGCCGAGCTTTACCAAACCGATTGATATGCAAGTCATTACTCAGCATGAAGATACCGCCTTTAATATGGTACGTACTGAAGTTCGTTCGCGAGTAGCAGACTCACATCTGGGTCACGTATTTCCAGATGGGCCAAAAGATCGTGGCGGTCTGCGCTATTGTATCAATGGTGGGGCGCTACAGTTTATCCCTGTCGATGTGATGCCGCAGTCAGGCTATGCGCCATTAGTGAAGTTGGTTAAGCCTGCAAAACCTTAATTATTAATATTGATAATCGACTATAAAAAAGACGTTAAGAGGATTCTTAGCGTCTTTTTTATAGTTTATGCATTGAGTATAAATACTATCACAGTACACGGGTTCTTTTTATTATCGTTATATTTTTGCTGTTATAGCCGTTGAATTATGAAAAACCAACCAAACTTCGTTATACTCAAAAGCTGAGAGTTTTCTATTATTAACACCTTTATGGTTACGTATACCTATTTCGTCGCTGGATTTGTTTGGCGGCTTTTCATTTTTGTATTTAAGGCTGTAACATGACCGTTACTCATACCTCTAAACCTTTTGAACCTATTATTACGTCTTTACTTGATAATGATTTATACAAATTTACGATGTTGCAAGCCATGCTGCATCAGTTTCCACAGACACATGGTGTTTATCGCTTTCGCTGTCGTAATAACAAAGACGCGCTGTATCCATTGGCTGATATTAAAGAGGCGCTAGAGCAGCAACTAGACAATTTATGTGAATTGCGATTTTTAGAGGATGAACTAGAATACTTACGTGGTTTGCGGTTTATGCGCTCAGACTTCGTTGACTATCTAGAATTGTTTAAGTTGAAACGTCGTTTTATTACCGTCAGTACGGATGATAAAGGTCGCTTATTTATCGATATCGAAGGGCCGATGATTCAAGCGATGTTCTTTGAAGTATTTGTACTCGCGATCGTTAATGAGCTATATTTTGATGCGCTATCAAATGCCAGTGTGATTGAAGAAGGGCAGCGTAGATTGGATGAAAAAGTCATATTGTTGCATCAGTATGCGACAGAGCAGGCAAAATGTGATGCTAATACCCCGCCATTAATTATCGCTGATTTTGGTACTCGTAGACGTTTTAGCAAAGCTTGGCAAGCCCATGTGGTTGAGACCCTGCATAAAGCTGAACCAAAAATAGTGAGCGGCACTTCCAATGTTTATTTAGCAAAAAAACTCGGCATGACGCCAATCGGTACGATGGCACATGAGTTTATGCAGGCATTTCAGGCTTTGGATGTGCGTTTGCGGAATTCACAAACAGCGGCGCTTGAAGCATGGGTACATGAGTATCGCGGCGATTTGGGTATTGCGCTGACTGATGTCGTTGGCATGGATGCGTTTTTACGCGATTTTGATTTGTATTTTGCCAAGCTGTTTGATGGTTTGCGTCATGATAGTGGTGACCCGTATATCTGGGGTGATAAGGCGATTGCTCATTATAAAAAGCTTAAAATAGACCCAAGAACGAAGATTTTGACTTTTAGTGACGGTTTGGATTTGAATAAGGCTTGGGATTTACATCAGTATTTTAAAGGTCAAATAAAGACCAGTTTTGGTATTGGTACCAACCTCACCAATGACATGGGTATCACCCCGATAAATATCGTCTTAAAATTGGTTGAATGCAATGGGCAGCCGGTCGCTAAACTGTCAGACAGTCCAGGCAAGACCATGATCAATAATGATACATATCTTGCCTATTTGCGCCAAGTATTTGAGGTTGATGAACCTGAATAGAGCTTGTTTAACTGTCGCTACTTTCGGTTTTATCTTCTTCAGCGAAGGCTGCATCTAGTGCTTGCTGTACTGCATTGATGCGGGTTTCGCAAACGCGATAGGCAGCAATCGACTCTTCAACCGTTGTCATCAGATTATCAATATCTGGCTCATCTTGTTGCTGCAATTCAGCGGCATTGGTTTTTAGAATATCATAAGCCGCCTTAAAGGTTTTTGGGGCGGCTTTTTTGCGTCGGCGAGTAGGGGTTGTCATAAGGTTTCCTAGTTTTTAAAATAACGGTTAGAAGAGAAGGAATGGTTAGATAATACTTGATTGATTTGAATTGAGGACACGCCCTAGTGATTCATATTTACGTCAATAATCTGTGCTTTTGCTTTACCGTCCTTTAAGAGGATGTGCACCGTTTGTTCTGGATGGAGCTGCGTACTGCTGGTCAGTATCTGCTTGTCTTTTGCATCAGTAAGCATGGTATAGCCTTGCTTGAGCACCCGAGAAGGACGGTGCAGAAGCACAATATCACGCAGATGTTCGCTATCACGCTGTGCTTGTATTAACTGCTGCTGTGCCGAATGCATAATCGTTTTTTGACTATTTTGACTGGCGCTAGCAGCCACTGCTAACTGCTGATAGGCAGACGCTTGAGTTTTTGTGCGTAGCTCGCTGGTGAGTCTAGCGGCTTGTTTCACCTGTCGCTGGGCACTTTGCTGAATACTACGCCACGCGTAATCACTGTCTTTTTGCAGTGCCGTTAATTGACCAATCGTTTGTGATTGTATTTGGCTTAACTGGCGTGTCGTTTGTTGCTCAGCGGTGTTTAATTGACGCTGGGCTGCTTGCTTGATTTGCGCTTGGTATTGCAGCGTTTGAGAGACCAATTGGGCTAAATGCGTCATGATAGCGGCAATCACTTTTGACGGCGTATCAAAGCTAGTATGCGCCACTTCATCTAAAATCACTTTATCACGCTCGTGACCAATGCCAACCCAGACAGGGATGGGCTGCTCGGCAACGAGAGCTGCCAGCTCATAATCGTTGAGATACGCCAAATCACCGACTGCACCGCCGCCACGAATAATCACCAATAAGTCTGGTAGACGCTCATAAGTGTCGTAAAACTGCTGTTGGGCGTTAACGATTGCTTGGCGGATTTCGCTTGGTGCATGATTGCCCTGAAAGGTAGCGTTATGATAATGGAAATGACAGGCACCTGTGCGTGCTAAGCGATCAGCGTCGGCTTGAAAGTCGCCCAATCCAGCGGCTTTTTCAGGGGCGATGACCAGCACATGCTCAATATCAAATGGAACAGGTAGCTGTTGATTAAGGGTTAATAAACCTTCTCCCGTCAAGCGATCGACCATTTCTGCGTATTGCCGTGCCAAGTCGCCTAACGTGTAGCTAGGGTCGATATCTTCAATGGTGAGGGAGAATCCATACTGTGCGTGAAAGCCTGCCGATACTTTAAGCAATACCGTTAAATCACGGTCAAGCGGCATACCCGTTGCGCGCTCAAATTTTGCTAATACCCGCGCCGCTTTAAAGCGCCAGAGATTACCACGGCAGCTAGCGATAACTTTGCCTTCATCATCTTTTTCTGCCAGCTCAAAGTAATAATGCCCACCTTTGCTTGATAAATTGCGAATCTCGGCTTTCACCCATACACGGTGGTTAAAGGTTTGCTTGATAACCATATCAACGGCTGACAAATAGTCACTCAGCCGCAGAACGGTATCTTCTAAATTGACTTCGAGACTATTTTCTTGTTCAGCTAACTCGGCCTCCAAGGTCGCTAAATCTTTAGCAGGTTCTAAGACTTTAGCTGGTTTAATATTTGACAGGTTAGGTTTGCGCATAATAATAGACCAAAAGTGAGGAAGCTTAAAAACTGGCTGTTTATAGAGTAAGATTCATAAAAAATCAGAAAGGATAGTTTACCCCAAAAGCGACCACACAAAAAGAGAAGCCAATAAGTCAGCGATTAATATATTCTTATCGCTGACTTATTGGCTAAATGCTTTATGAGATAATAAGTGCTTTATGAAATAATGATTATTTTATTGGCAACGAAAGTTGATTGTATACTCGTAATCGTCATCACGTGATAAATCTGGCGAGCCAGTACCAAAGATTGAGCCGATAACCGCACCCGCTTGTCCAACCATACGGCCAGTACGTTCATCTAAAATACCGTTATAAGTGACTTTGTCATCGACAATGATAACTTGCTTACTTCTGCAAGTCTTTTGTGCGCTGTCTATCGCATTTTGCTGTGCTTTTACTTTGCTATCGGCGATACCAGTCGTCTCATAAATAGAGTTGGCGCGTTGGATAACTGGTGATGAAGGGGTAGTTTGGCAAGCACTGAGAGCGAGTGCTGCCGCTAAAGTAGCTGTCAGTGTTGCGGTTTTATTAATAGTATTCATAAACGATTCCTAATGTCTGTCAGTCATACGCAAAGTTGAATATCAAAACAAAGTTGATGGTATGCCATGTACGTATCGATCCAAATGTGGCTCAACAACTATGATGAATCTAACCTATTCGGCTCTGGGGTGTCTAGTCGGTTATTGTGTGCGGTATTGCAGAGACCTCACATATTCATAGGCGCTATTTACGTATTATGAGCGAAAATGAAAATAAGCTGCACTGTGACACAGCAAATCACTTGAAATATAAACCATATCTAGGATAATTGACCTATTCATTTTTAACCAATAAGTAATTTTATGCCATTAATTCCTGCTCCTGCTGGTGTGCTCGAAGTCGACGCGCTTTGGCAACAAGACAATCCTAACGATCCAAATACCGATACAGTGGCGTTATTGTGTCATCCCAATCCGTTATTCGATGGTACGATGAATAATAAAGTGGTGACGACGATGTATCGCTTTGCTCGTGATAATGGTATGCACGTGGTACGCTTTAACTTTCGCGGTGTTGGGCAGTCGACTGGCGAGCACGATTATGCGGATGGTGAAGTCGTAGATGCAATGACCGTGCTACAATGGATTGCAGAGCAAACCAATGCGCGCAAGTTATGGTTGGGTGGTTTCTCTTTTGGCGGTTATGTGACAGCACGGGTGGCTGAGCAGGTGCTTGAAGCCTCTCATATTTGGGGGCTAGACGATTTTGAGATTACTAAAATCGCTCTTATTGCGCCATCCGTTGAAAAAAACGACAGCAGTAATATAAGCTTACCAGCCGATAAAACTTTTGAGATTTATGGCAATGCTGATGAAGTGATTGACCCTGATAATATGAAAGCATTTGCGGAGCGATTAGGGATTGCTGTCAGCGTCGTGGATGGTGCAGGGCATTTTTTTCATGGACGTCTATCAGAGCTAAAAAGTTTATTAGAACAGCATACTTTTGGTAGCGACTCTTAGTTATTACCTAGTAATATTAGGATAGAAGCCCGCTATCAAGTCATGAGCTCTGATCGTTTTACTTTGATGAGTTCATGCAGAATCAACCATTACCTTACTATTTATTTTGTCTAATGATGAGTCGTATTATGAGTTTATCTCCATTGCAACGTTACGAGCAAGCCGTCAGTACGGACGAATTTACTCGAGATGAGCAGCAATTTAAGGCCATGAGCTATCTTGATGAGATACATCATCAGCTCATCAATAGTGCGCCACAGAAGAAAGGCTTTTTTAGCTTTTTAAAGTCTAAGCCGACAGCGCCAACGGGTTTGTATATGTGGGGCGGGGTAGGTCGTGGTAAAACATGGATGATGGATATGTTTTATGATTCATTGACCATTGATCGCAAGATGCGTCTGCATTTTCATCATTTCATGCAGCGCGTCCATCAAGAGCTAAACAAGCTACAAGGTGAGAGCGATCCGTTAGAAAAAGTCGCCGACATTATTCATGCAGAAGCAATTATTATCTGTTTCGATGAATTCTTTGTTTCTAACGTCTCCGATGCCATGATTTTAGGTGATTTGTTTACCATGCTGTTCAATCGTGGTATTACATTAGTCGCCACCTCAAATATTGAGCCATCAGGATTGTATAAAGACGGCTTACATCGTGACCGTTTTATGCCCGCTATCGCTGAAGTGGAGCGTCATACTACGGTGATGAATATCGATTCTGGTATCGACTATCGTTTGCGCGTATTGCAGCAGGCAGAGCTATATGAATCGCCAATGACGAAAGCGAATCACCATTGGTTAGCCAACCGTTTTGCCAGTTTATCTAATAACCAAAAAATCAGTAATGAGCCAATTACGATTAATGGCCGCGAAATCAGAATAAATGCTCGCACTGAAGATATTTTATTCTGTGATTTCCGTCATTTATGTATGGAGCCGCGTTCTGCGTCTGATTTCATTGAAATCGCTAAGCAGTTCAGCACAGTATTGGTCAATGCCGTGCCCGCCTTAGATGATGACTTACGTGATCCGACCCGTCGGTTTATTTATCTGGTTGATGAGTTTTATGATCGCCGTGTTAAGTTGCTGGTTAGAGCACAGCAGTCGATTTTGGACTTGTATCAAGGAGAGAAATTGGCGTTTGAGATTGAACGGACACGCTCGCGCCTGCTTGAGATGCAGTCAGAGGATTATCTGCGCATGGAGCATCGGGTCGATGATGCAGCATAATCAAAGCCGATGGTAATCTACAAGTTGTCGATTAAAACGCTCATGGTCTTCCATTCAAATCACTCACACTCAATACTAGGGTAAATGTTCATTGATTGAATTGAGCACACGCCCTAGCATGCGTTCGGCAAGGCGTGTTTTTTGACAGTATTGAGAGCAAAAAAAAGTATAAAAGCATTAGTTTTTTGCATAAAAAATAATAATAAATAAGGAGCGGTAATGACTACATCCGATGAAAATGATAAAAAACTGTCGACCAAAGACATCACCACAGACAGTATGCCGATTACCAGTGAAGAAATGATTGGCTGGATCAACTCAAGGCGCAGTATGGGAAATTTAGACACGCCAGCACCCACACATGCCCAAATTGAAACAGCGATTGAGTGTGCGGCGACCGCGCCAGATCATAAAAAACTGCGCCCATGGCGTTTTATAGTGACGCAGGGTGATGCCCGTCATGAATTGGGGGATGCCTTGGTCACAGCGGCCCAAGCCAAAGCTATGCAAGAGGGCGAAACGCTGCTGTCCGAAAAGGACATCTCAAAAACTCAGGCCATGCCATTAAGAGCGCCCGTCATCATCACGGTTGTCACAAAAATACAAGCGCATAAAAAAGTCCCCCCTTTTGAACAAATGCTAAGTGCGGGTGCGGCTGTACAAAACCTGATTTTGGCGCTAAAAGCCCAAGGCTTTAGTACAGTGTGGCGTACGGGACTGCTGTGTAACGAACCCGCTGTTAAATCATATTTTGACGTTGGTCCAGATGATTATGTCACGGCTTTTGTTTATACTGGCACCAGTCCTAAAAATGAACCCGCCCGTAAACCGATTGATATCGAGTCTTTATTGCGATTTGAGTCATAATATATCTAAGCGCTGTTTACTGAGTCTTTTCGCTTAACGAATACTGCCTTCTAAAAAGACAGTTGGTCGTATAGTAAAAAGATAGAGAGACTCAGTATCCCAAAGCGTCTAAATCATGATAAATTCTATTAATAATAAATCAGCCAATACGGATAACAGCAAATGACCAGCCCTAATGATAGCAATAAAGACATCAGTAGCGATAACACTGAGATGGATATGAATGCACCTGAAAAGCAAAACAGTCTGCTGGCAGGTATCATCGAACGTGCTACCAAATCGGGTATTGGCCGTAAAAAACTCAATCCTAGTGCAGTAGAGTCAGCAGTGGCAAAAAATATGGCGGATATTCACAGTAATCCTACCAAGCTACGTTTGGCGTTTTTAGGCGGTGGTAGTTTTGGTACAGCAATGGCAAACTTGGCTGCACGCAATGGCTGTGATACCACGCTGTGGGTACGTAACAAGCGTACGGTAAAGGCGATGGTAAAAACGAAGACCAATAAAAAATATTTACCAGGTTATAAGCTTGATGATCGCCTTAAATATAGCCATGACTTGGCAGCAGCTGTTAAAGACAAAGACATCATTTTTATTGCTGTGCCGGGTTTGGCTTTTCGGGAGACCCTAAAGAATATTGCTCCTTTCATTAGTGGTCAGTCTATTGTGTCATTAACCAAAGGGATGGAAAAAGATACTTTTGCCATGATGAGCGACATTATTAAAGATGAGCTGCCTGAAGTGAATTTTGGTGTCATGTCGGGGCCAAACCTTGCGATAGAAATCATGAAAAACATGCCATCGGCTACCGTTATCGCCAGTGAGTCTGAGCCATTGCGCCATGCCGTACAAGCTGCGTTACATAGTGCATTTTTTCGAGTATTTGCCAGTGATGATGTCAAAGGTGTGGAGCTTGGCGGTGCACTAAAAAATATTTATGCGATTGCCATGGGAATGGCAGCGGCTTATGATGTTGGTGAAAATACCAAGGCGATGATATTAACTCGTGCCTTGGCAGAGATGAGCCGTTTTGGGGTTGAGGCGGGCGCTAACCCGCTTACCTTCTTAGGGTTGTCAGGTGTTGGTGATTTATACGCCACTTGTAGCTCGGAGCTCAGTCGTAACTATCGTATCGGTAACATGCTCGGTCGCGGTATGAGTATCGATGCCGCGGTGAAAAAACTTGGTCAAACGGCTGAAGGGGTCAATACCATTCAGCAAGTGCATGAGAAAGCCACCAAAGAAGGCATTTATATGCCTATTACCCATGCGTTGTATGCGGTCATTTATGAAGATAAAGCAGCACTAGGTGTGGCGTTACATCTCATGGAAGCGGGCTTCCGTAGTGATGTTGAATTTGTGATGGCACATGATCATAGTAATGCGGCGCTGACTGCGCAGATGAAAACATCAAGTGACAGCGCCAAAGATGACGATAATGCGGACAATCAATAATGTCATTGTTATGACAAATGTAGTGCACCAAGGAAGGTTATGAAAATTATACTAGTACGTCATGGTCAAGCAGAAGATGAGTCGCGCCCAGACAGCGCCCGCCAGTTAACTGACTTTGGTCAACAGCAAGCAATGCAGACGGCAGAGTATGTGATGACTCACTATCATCCTGATTATTTTGTCGTCAGTCCTTATGATAGGGCGCAGCAGACGCTAGCAGCATTTCAGTCGCGCGCGCCCGAGGTTCCAGCAATCGTACAGGAAAATATCACGCCTTCTGATGATGCGCGTCAAGCTTTAATAGATATTGCGGATATTGACGCTGAGTGTCTGGTCGTGGTGTGTCATATGTCTATCGTTGCTTATATCGCTGGCCTATTAACTGGTGATTATCCTGAGTCATTTTCTCTTGCAGAAGCAAGAGTGTTTGAGATGGACTTTATAATGGCAGGTATGGCAAAAGAGATTGACCGTTTTGTGCCTGAGCAGCCGTATTGAGATTAGGTCGAATCGTCAGTGATCCTGTTGACGCTTAGTCTATTGACACTTAGTGGTGTTAAACTGGGCTAAATAAGGGTTGGCTATTAAAAATTTAGCCACCAAATCATCAGATTTTAGCTATGACAAGATAGCAATGATGACAGTCAGCCAACCAACCTGCATCAGAATGAAATTGTCTACATCTTACCTTTAAAACAGCTTTAATAATTAAGGACACGCTTAGTGTTACATGTTTGGTTACGAGCGCAGCATAGCCCGATAGCTGTCTGGCATGAAGATATTCAGCAATGGCAAACGGTTGATGGTTGGCAACAGCTGCAAACGGTCTACGGCAATTATAAAACCAATGTACAGAAAAATTTGTGTCTATATTTTCCATCAAGCCATATATTGCAGGTAGATACTGAGCTTAATACGACTCAGCTTAAACAGCTGGGCAATAGTGGCAAGCAATACTTGTTTGAAGAGACATCCTTGACCCCTGTCGAGCAATTGGCCATTCGGCAAATCAGTGAAGCGGACAATCACCAACTGTATGCACTGGCGCAAAGCGATATCGAGTCATGGCAGCAGAGTGCTAAGCTCGCTGGCATGAGCATCACGGCGTTACTGCCTGATTTTCTATTGCTGCCAACGCCAGAAGAGGGAGCAGGTCAGCAAGTAACACTGTATCAGGATGCGCAAACCATGCTACTGCGTCAGTCATTGCGACAAGGCATGGCTGTCAGTTATTTACCCTTAATTTTTGAACGTTTCCCGCATTTAAGTGAAGTGAGCCTATTGCCGCCCATAACGGCTACAAATGAGACTTCACAGCCATCACATTCGTCCATGCCCATGAACTTTATGGCGCAAACAGCCGCGATTGTTGCAGATCACCAGCTGTTATTAACCACATTGACCACGACGCCCAAGCCTGTTGCCAGCCCTGAGCGTCACGCGCTTAATTTCTTTATTAAATCAACGGACTCAAAGCTCTCACCGTATTTGCGTGTGGCAGCGATGGTAGCGTTATCGGCACTGGTATTACAGATGGCGACCGATGGCGTGCAGTGGTATCAGTATAATAAGGCGACGGTAGCGACCAAAGCTGAGATTGCGGCGCAGTATCAAGCTTGGTTTCCAAATGAGCCATTAAGCTCGCGCACCAAACTGCAAGTGCAATTGCAACCAAAGCTGCGCAGTGACAGCCAAGCACCAGCCTCACACATGGCAGCATTGACTCGCATATCCCCGTTAATCAAACAGTCTTCACTGCGGGCACAAGCGTTAGTGATGCAGCCATCAGCACTCAGCTTTACTTTGATTGCCCCTGACCGTAATAGTCTTGATCAATTTACAAGCACACTTGTTGCGCAGGGTTTAAATGCCAAGCTTGCACAAGTAAACAGTAATGAGCAAGGGCAGTTTAGTGGTCAAGTGACGGTGAATGTCGTAGAAAATGACGCTACACAAACCAATGTGGCGGCATCATAATTTATTTGCCAACTAGGCAGTGGTAATAAAAGTCAAAAAGGTTGGAAAATGAAACGATTACAGCGCCGCACCAAACGTAATAACATCACTCCAGAGACCAGTAAAAGTATTGGCGCCAACGTGCTGTCAGCGCGTGTAAGCAACTTCCAACAGGTGCTATCGTTACGCTGGCAGGCACTTTCGCCGCGTGATCAGTTGGCGTTGGCCGTATTGTCTATGTTTTTATTATTGTTTATTGGTGGCTACGGTGGCTATAGTATTCATCAAGCAGCAAACGACAGTAAGCGCGACTATCAAGAGCAAGTGGCTGATTATTTTTGGTTGCGCGCCCAAGCGGGTAACATCGATAGTAATGCGATGAATACGGCGGATGGTGAAGCCGCCATGCCACCTGCCAATGGTATCAGTGTATTATTAAACGACTCAGGTATTGCCAACGCCCAAGTCGTTGCGACGGGTGATGCCGTGCAACTGAGCTTTAATCATGCCAGTCAAGCGGTGGTTAGCACAGCACTTGGCAAACTTGAACAGCAAGGCTGGCAGTTCACTCAGCTATCGATACAGCAAGACTTGGCTACCAAAGCCATTCAAGTGCAAGCGACTGTCATCTCATAAATCGATAGGCTATTGAAACTGGATGTATTTTAATTTTGATCTACTACAGCCCCAAATTTATCGATTATCAATTTCTAAAATAGTCATTTGTCGTTAGCGTCATTGAAAAATTGCATGTTTGGCACAATTAACTAATTATTACACAGGCAGAGATGGATATTTAAGATGAATCAATCTTCTGATCGCAAACCGGACACGCGTATCCATCAGCAGACCAGAACTGCTGAACACCAAGATAATGCGTCAGTCGAAGCTGCATTTGATTATGAAGTAACTCAGCAAAGACAGGACTATGGGGCGAGCGACAATATGAGCAATGGTAAGCGCCGTTCTTTAATCACTTATAACCACATTACGTATTTTCTATACATAATCAGCTATTTTACTGCGGGATTACTTTGGATTGTGCCAATTGTGATGAACTATGCGAAGCGCCATGATGCAGAGGGTTCGTGGCTGGCCACGCATTTCGATTGGCAGATTAAGACCTTTTGGTATAGCATCGTATTCTTCTTTGTCGGTATTATTATCATTACCTTTGCACTAGGTGGGTTTGGCCTCAGCATGCTGGCTGATAGCGGTAATATCGCTATTGGTTCGGTACTATTAGCGGTATTTGGCCTACTAATCATGATTTTTACCTTTATATGGCATCTTTATCGTATCGTCCGTGGTTGGATAGCATTGACTGATGGTCGCCCCGTGCCTTAATTATCACCATGATTGGTATATAAGGTGCTGTCTACGTTTTAGATAGGGCTGCGAATGCGGACTTTTCTCTTGTTTTTTTACGTAGCTGACGATATGTGGCAGCAGCCCATCATAATATTTAGGTATCCAAACGCTGTTTCAATCAAATGCTGTTTCAATATCAAAATTTAGCGCATGAAACTTTGCTCTTATTTCTGTTAAGCTGATATAATCGCAGCGCTTGATTTTATTCGCACTATTCACTCACTATTTCTTTCGAGCAGGGTCTGCCATTACTATGTCTTATGCCTTACTTCGCCCTTTTTTGTTTAAGATGGATCCAGAACACGCCCACGAAATGACCTTATCTTTATTAGATAAAGCTCATAAAGCGCGTGTTTTAGGTTTAGTATACGGTCAGTCAATGCAGCCCACAGATTGTATGGGCTTGCAATTCACCAATCCGGTCGGCCTAGCTGCAGGGCTGGATAAAAATGGTGATTATATCGATGCGCTGGCTGAGCTGGGCTTTGGTTTTATAGAAGTGGGCACGGTCACGCCAAGACCGCAAATAGGCAATTATAAGCCAAGGCTGTTTAGAATTAAGCAGGCAGATGCTATCATCAATCGAATGGGTTTCAATAACCAAGGTATCGATTATCTGATCGAAAACGTCAAGCGCTGTCAATACAAAGGCAATATTGGGATTAATATTGGTAAAAACGCCGATACGCCAGTAGAGCAAGCCGCTGACGATTATGTCTATTGTTTAGAGCGTGCTTATCCGCATGCCTCCTATATCACCGTTAATATCTCCTCACCAAACACTAAGAATTTACGTGATCTACAAAGTGGTGAGGCACTGACCCAGCTTTTGCATACGATCAAAAACCGTCATAGCCAATTAGCCACTGAATACGGTTTTTATGTGCCGCTGGTATTGAAAGTTGCTCCTGATTTAGAGCCGCTACAAGTGGACTATATCTCGCAGCAATTGCTCGATTTTGAAATTGATGGGTTGATTGCGACCAATACAACGTTGAGCCGTGTTGGTGTTGAAGACCTACCTGATGGTGACCAAGCAGGTGGCCTATCCGGTCGCCCAGTCAGCCACATTAGTACCCAAATTTTACAACAGTTCTCCGATCAGCTAGATGGTAAAGTCGCTTTAATAGGCGTCGGCGGTATTGACAGTGGTGCGAAAGCCGTCAAAAAAATCGAAGCGGGTGCCGACATGGTGCAGCTTTATACGGGGCTTATTTATCGTGGTCCTGGGCTGGTACAGTCTTGTATTCAAGCAATCGGTGGCTATTATGATGCGATGGAGCTCTAACGCATCAACACTCCTAGTTCATTACCTATTAGATACACAAGACAACTGTATTTTGGGTTGAGTCATCAAAGATTAACGTGTCACAAAAACTGAAGTAAACATCCAATAAAAATCAATAAGGTATGAGGCGTAGAACATGAGTGGTCTGGATATCGTGATTGCTATTGTTGTTTTGATCGGCTTATGGCGCGGCTTTCAGGTCGGATTGATTAAAACAGCCGTTGGTTTGGTTGGCTGGTTTATTGCCCTTATCGCTGCCACGCGTTTGGCAGGAGTGGTTTCGCCGCAACTATCAAGTATCGTGCAAAACCCCGTTTTACAAATGGCAATGGCATTTTTATTGGTGGTGATAGTCATATTGGCCATCATGCACTTAGTGGCATTTGTATTCTCAGGAGTGCTTAAAACCTTACGCTTGGGTATCGTTGACAAAATGGCAGGTGGTGTACTGGGTGCCGCTAAAAATATACTGATGGTCTTAGTCGTGCTTAGCGTCAGTGCGCCGTTACTGGTGCAAATGCCACAATGGCAAACGTCAGTGCTCGCGCCTGAGCTATTGCCTTATGCACCGATGGGTAAAGCGTTGGTCTCAGATGTGTTAGGTATGGCTTGGGATCAAGTCAATCAGTCGTAAGCATTTTACGGTTAACCTTTAATGCTTCGATGCTGTTAGCTTGGGTTTATGGTGCTAGAGGTTATCGCTTCTATCATATCGTCTTTGTAATTTATCCTTGATAAAAATTTATTTGATCACATTTAGGGACCATAAATGCCAATGAATAGTGCATTTTTCTAATAGTCAAAAGATAAATATTCGTTAAATTCTGAACAACAATCATCAGGTCGGCGGTGAGTGACAGCTCACATCTAAATAGTGAACTGTCAGAAATTTTGCCGTTATTGTAGTACTAATGTATGAGTCAAAATAGGATATAACTATGTGTGGAGTCGTTGGGGTTGCAGCTCATGAGCCAGTCAATCAGATTCTTTATGATGGCTTGACGATGTTACAGCATCGTGGGCAAGATGCAGCAGGTATCGTCACTTTGCAGGATGGACGACTCTATCTACGTAAAGAAAATGGTATGGTACGTGATGTTTTTTTGAATCATCATATGATAAAGCTGGTCGGTAAGTTCGGTATTGGTCATGTGCGCTATCCAACGGCGGGTACTTCTAGCAGTGCCGAGGCTCAGCCATTTTATGTCAATTCACCTTATGGTATTACGCTTGCGCATAATGGTAACCTAACCAATGCTGAGACATTGGCCAAAGAGTTGTATATAGAAGATCGTCGCCATCTTAATACAGATTCAGACTCTGAAGTATTGTTGAATGTACTGGCACATGAGATGCAAAATTTGGGCAAAACCCATCCAACGGCTGATGATATTTTTGAAGCAGTAAAAGCGGTTTATAGTCGCTGCGAAGGCGCTTATGGCGTAGTCGCTTTGATTACGGGTCATGGTCTGCTTGCTTTTCGTGATCCAAACGGTATTCGTCCGCTTATTTTTGGTAAGCGCATGGCACCGAATGGCGGCACCGAGTATATGGTTGCCTCAGAGTCAGTAGCACTGACAGGATCAGGTTTCAGTATTATCCGTGATGTGAAACCTGGCGAAGCCATCTTTATTGATCTCGATCATAAATTACATACCCATCAGTGCGTTGAGCAGCAAGAATACACGCCTTGTATCTTTGAATATGTGTATTTTGCTCGTCCAGATTCTATCATGGACAACATCTCAGTTTACAAAGCCCGCTTACGTATGGGTGAAAAGCTGGCTGATAAAATCCTTGCTGAATGGGGCGAAGATCACGATATCGATGTGGTGATTCCGATTCCAGATACCTCGCGTACGTCAGCGATGGAGCTGGCACTAAAAATGAATGTTAAGTACCGTGAAGGGTTTATGAAAAACCGCTATATCGGTCGTACCTTTATCATGCCAGGTCAACAGCAACGTAAAAAATCAGTTCGTCAAAAACTCAGCGCCGTACCACTTGAGTTCAAAGGTAAAAACGTACTGTTGGTGGATGATTCTATCGTTCGTGGTACCACTTGCCATGAAATCATCCAAATGGCACGCGATGCTGGTGCCAACAAAGTATTTTTTGCTAGCGCCGCGCCACCGGTTAAATATCCAAATGTCTATGGTATCGATATGCCAGTCCGCAGTGAGCTTATTGCCTCAGGTCATACGGTAGAAGAGGTGCGTGAAATCATCGGTGCTGATAGATTGATTTTCCAAGATTTGGATGACTTGATTGATGCGGTAAAAGATACCAAGTATAGTAAAGTTGAAGGCTTTGATTGTGCCGTATTTAATGGTTGCTACATCACTGGGCAAATCAATGAAGCGTATCTTGAGCATTTACAAGAGCAACGCAATGACACTGCCAAAACGGGTAAAAAAGGCGTACAAATAGTGGCTGATACCCCAGTTGATATGATGGGTATCGAAGAGATGTAAATAGCTCTGGTTAAAAAATACTTTCGAAAAAGGCTGCATTCTCATTAGAATGCAGCCTTTTTTATTTAAAATATAGTCCCGTTATATGGTTTAAACTTATTCATATTAACTAGCGCATGTCATCCATTCACGCATTTGTCAGTTTTCTAGTAACCACTTAAAAAATTAGTAAATACCCACAGCAAGCCATTGATTGCGGCGATACCAACGACCATGCTGACCAATAACTGACGGCTGATATGATAAACGAATAACACCAAAATAAGGGCCCCAATTTGTGCCATCAATAAATGCAGTTCAGCACTATTTAGCCCGGTCGCTGCCGATAAATTTTGATAAGAAAGGCTGGTCAAAATAAGCAAAACCATCACTGATAGTGGCAAGCTCTCATTGAGTCGATGCAGCCAAGGTGTATCTAACAGTTTTCTGGGTATTAAGGCAGGTAGAGCACGCGTAATAAAGGTCACAGCGGCCATCGCAAAAGTTGCAAAAATAAGGTAACTACTGGTCATTATTGGCACCCGTCATATTACGCTGGGTCCAAAACCCACGAGCTAAAATTAATAGCATACAAATGGTAATCGCCACCAATAATAACCAATTGCTGGTAAATAAGGAGGCAACTGCTAAAGAAATGACAGCAATAGCAATTGGGAAATAACGTTTGATACTTTGAAACTGCTCATAAGCTAAGATCGCAAACAGACAGACTAAGGCAAAATCCAAATGTGGTACCAAATCGCTGAGAGTACTGCCGATCATGACACCAATAGTGCTGGCTAGTACCCACCAGCTTTGATTAAATAAGCTCAATGGCAGTATCAACGCTTGTCTTGACTCATTAGGTAAACTGGTCATAACAGAGAAAGTTTCATCAGTCAGGGCAAATAGGCAATAGGTTTTGGCAAGCTTATGTTCTGGTAGGTATTGCAACAAGGGCATACCATAAAATACATGACGTAAATTAATAGCGGCAATATTGGTTGCGATGCTACCAATCGGAAGACCCACACTCAGCATCGGCAAACAAGCATATTGAGCGGCGCCCGCATACAGTACAACACTCAACATAATCGTTGCCCATACAGGAATACCGGCAACTTGTGCCAGCACACCAAAGGCGATACCCGCAGGTAAATAGCCCATCGCCACAGGTAGGCTTTTTTTGAAGCCCGCCACCCAGTCGTAGCTGGTCTCATGGTGTTGATGTAATTCTTTTGAATGAGTAGTCACATGACATCCTAATGTTTACTGTCTTTTGGTTATTATTAATTTTTTTACTTAAAGATTAATTTTAGAAAAATGGGTTTAAAATGAAGATAAGTCCGAGTAGTAGCAAAAGCACCCTAGCAAAAACACACTTGATCTAAAGAACATTACACAGTTGGCTGGAGTTTTTCATAGCTGGCTGTTTGATGAGCTCGGTACAAGAAGCCACCTAAAATAATCAGCCGAAGTAATAACAAACACCACACACTTAGCCAAATACCAGTCATATCCCACTGTTGGTAGAGCAACCAGCTGAGTGGAAAAAAGATAGCGGCTAGTATCAAAGCGGCGTTACGAATCACATTACCCGCAGTTAAGCCAAAAAATATACCATCTAGCCAATAGGCACCAACGCCAACGAGAGGTAGTAATACGGCATAAAGATGGTACTCATAAGCCAGCGTAAAAACGGATTCGATATTGGTCATAAATTGCAAATATGTTGGCATCGCAAGCCACCATATGGCACTTAAGGTGATGGCTAAACCGTAACTGACGACGCCCGTGCGCTTGACGATGATACGAAAACGTGGCCAATCCCGTCGTCCTGCTGCTTGACCGCTTAACGTCTCAGCCGATACCGCCACGCCATCAAGAGCAAAGGCTGAGATACTCAATACTTGCAGCAAAATAGCATTGGCAGCTAAGATGACATCGCCACTTTGAGCTGACAGGCGGGTAATCCAAGCGAAACTCAATGTCAAAATAAGTGTACGGATAAAAATGTCTTTATTTAACGAAAATAGCCTAAGCATTTGTACTTTAGAAAAATGTTGCTTGTCGGCAGTGAACAAGGCTTGCCAAGATATTTGTAAATGCTGACGGCTAAGCCACAATGCCAGTATCACGCCCAGCCAAAAGGCAATAGTGGTTCCTAACGCCACCCCAACCAATCCCATCTGCATACCGTAGACAAAAAACAAAGTCAGAATGATATTCAGCATGGCGATAAAGCCTTGTTGGTAAAGCATGTAACGAGTCTTACCTTGACCAGCAAACCAACCAATAAAGGCAAAGTTCATTAGTTCAGCGATGACGCCCCAAAAGCGTATATCCAAATAGGTTTTTGCTGCTTGCCCACTTTCGGGGTTGGCTGATAGGGCTTGCAAACCAAAATCTATCAACCAAGGTTTTGCCAGTAACAGAATGGCGCCAATAATAAATGCTAATAATAAGGCACGTTGCAAGATTGATAGTAGGGGTGATGGGATTAGGTTTGACGATTTTGTGATATGAGTAGAAATATCAACATGATTGGCCGATTGTCCTAGCGCTTGAGCCGACAGCCCAGACGACGCATATTGCAAAAAGTTAAAACTCACGAGTAATAAAGACAATAACTGTATAGCCAAGCCCATCCCAGCAAGCTTAGCTGTGTCATTCATGTTGCCCACAATCGCGGTATCGATGACGCTTTGTAGTGGCATGGCTAGGTTGGCCAATAATACTGGCAACGCAATAGCAATGATACGTGTATAGCGAGTATCAATCGGTGGCATAGCACTAGGTGGCGAGGTAGTCATTGGCATTTTTGGCTCGTTTATCGCTGAAAAACAAGAAAGGCGGAGTTAGTCTCATGAACGCTATGACATTACCGTATAGTCAGCTCACTATAAAAAAGTTATGGCATTAACCTTGCTTGAAGTATGGCTTATATATTTGACTCTGTTGCCTTGACCTTCTTGTAAATGGAGTTAACTCTTGCAGGGTTGATATTCAAGGCAAAAATAGCTACAAAGACAAAAGCACCTAGACTCATTATTCACGAGTCAGGTGCTTTGATTTAAACGTCAGTAACGTGATAAAAACGGATGTTAACCTTACTGAAGCGCAGTTTTAATGAATATCTTAATTAAGCATAATGGCACATCGCTACATACTGTTTTACTTAAGCATTACTTTAACTAAGCATTGTCCTTATTAGACATTGTGTTATTCAAACATCTTTGGATCATTGAAAGTGACAATTTCTTCTTCAAACTCAGGTTTTACTTTCACGATAAAGTCATCGCGTGACAGACCCATATGTAATGGAATCGAGCTTGCAATATACGTTGATGAGTAAGTACCCGCCAGTAACCCGATAAACAATGCCACTGAGAACCAGAACAATCCATCGCCGCCTAGGAACAACATTGCTAAAACAACCAATAACACGGTAGAGATAGTCATAATGGTACGGCGCAGCGTCTCTGTTAAAGACAAATCAATTGTCTGGCGTGGTGTAATACCACGGACACGACGGAAATTCTCACGAATACGGTCATACACAACAATTGTATCATTGATAGAATAACCAACCAGTGCCAAGACGGCCGCCAAGACGGTTAAGTCGAAAGGAAAGCCAAATAAGGCAAAAACACCAATGGTCACGATAGCATCATGAAACAGCGATAATACCGCACCAAGAGCGAGTTTAAACTGGAAACGTAAGGCAACATAGCCCAACATACAGACCAATGCCAACACGAGTGACATGACTGAGTTTAGATAAATTTCATTACCAACTTGGCTACCAATAATATTAACATTACTGATTTCGACGTCATTATTAGGCAGGGACAAGGCTTTATTAAGGCTGGCATTCAATCCGTCAACGCTATCCGATTGAGGAGGAAGGCGAACCAATAGCTCTTCTCGAGTGCCGAGATACTGTACTACAGCATCATCAAAACCATTATCAGCCAATGCTTGTACGACTTCAACCTGCTCGACAGGCTGATCGTAACGGACATCCGCCGACACACCACCAGTAAAATCAAGCCCTAAGTTTAGACCGTTCACTGCAATAGCAATGATACTACCAATAACCATCAATAGAGATAAAAGTGCCATTGGCTTTTCTATCTTCATAAACGGAATGATACGCTGATTGCCAACGGCTTTGATACCGCCTTCAGCGATTGCAGCGGCATCATCTGCAGCATCACCCGATTCTAAATCAGGATTGGCTGCTTGAGTGGCCAGTGCTTGATCCGCGTCCTTACCACTGCTCAACGTTTTATTTTTTCTTGATGTAGCGGTAGTCGGGTTATTGGCTTTGGTATTACTACCTTTACCATCACGGCGTGGTTTTTTGCGGCGGCGTGTGCTTGCCTCAACATTTGAGCCACTTGAACCATCTCGATCTGGATTGTTCTGCTGTTCTAAAGGATTGTTCTTATCAATCGTCATAATATTCTCCTAACCGATGCTCAAACGTTTGATAGATTTACGCTTACCATAAGCAATCTGTACCAGCGCACGTGTCACCATAATAGCGGTAAATAGTGAGCTGACAATACCAATAGCCAATGTAACCGCAAAGCCTTTAATCGGACCCGTGCCAATTGCAAATAGAATAAAAGCAATCAATAGGGTGGTGATGTTGGCATCGAAAATACTACTAAAGGCTCGATCAAAACCTGCCACGATGGCGGATTTGGGCCGTACCCCGTTTGCTAGCTCCTCACGTATTCGCTCAAAGATCAGTACGTTGGCATCGACGGCCATACCGATGGTCAAAACGATACCAGCAATACCAGGCAAGGTAAGTGATGAGCCTAAGATTGACATAATAGCAATGATGATAATAACGTTCACGGCCAGCGCCACGTTGGCAATCACACCAAATAGACGATAGAAGATAATCATAAACGCAAACACTAATAGATAACCGACTTGCGTAGAGAATAGACCTTTATCAATATTGTCTTGACCTAATGATGGACCAATGGTGCGTTCTTCTACAAAGTACATCGGTGCGGCAAGTGCGCCTGAGCGTAGTAGTAGTGCAAGCTCGGCAGCTTCAGCGCTACTATCTAGACCAGTAATACGGAAGGATGAGCCAAGGACCGCTTGAATATTGGCACGGTTAATGACTTTGACTTCAGCGTAAGGCGTTCTGACTTCGACAGTCTCGCCAGTCTCTGGGTCTTCTTCGTAAGTGATTCTTTGCTTGTTTTCGATGAACAATACTGCCATCTGTTTGCCAACGGCTGTACGGGTGGCATTTTGCATGAGCTTACCACCAGCACTGTCTAAAGTAATGCTGACTTCAGGCGAGCCGCTTTCATCCACACCAGTTTGTGCATTGGTGACTTTATCACCAGTGACAATCGCTTGACGTTCAAGCAATACCGGTGGACCATCGAGTGTCTCAAATGGAAATGCCTCAGTACCTGCTGGCGGGATTCCGCCCGTATAGGTATCGGCGTCTTCTGCCACCATACGGAACTCAAGATTTGCGGTACGCCCTAAGACACGTTTTGCTTCAGCAGTATCTTGTACACCAGGAAGTTCGACGACAATACGGCTAGCACCTTGAGACTGTACTAAAGCTTCAGTCACACCCAGCTCAGCAATACGATTGCGAAGGGTCGTTAAGTTTTGATTGACCGCATAGCTGTTGATTTCATCTAAAGTGGCATCGTTATACGCTAAAATTAGTGCAGGACCTTGCTCATCAATAGAGGATTGCAAGTTAAATGTATTGCCCATCGAGCCTTGCAGGACGTTCTGTGCACGGTTACGAGTGTCTGTATCAGCGAAATGTAGTACCACGCTTCGATCTTCAGTCTTAATGCCTTTGATCGCAATTCGCTCAGCACGTAGCTCGCGACGCATGTCACGACTGGCACTGGTCAAACGTTGTTCAAGTGCCTTGTCCATATCGACTTCTAGCACAAAACGCACACCGCCACGTAAATCAAGACCAAGCTTCATCGGTTTTGCTCCGATATCACGTAACCACTGCGGTGTCGTTTGCGCCAAGTTAAGCGCGACCACATAGTCTTCGCCCAAGTTTTGACGCAGTACTTCCTGAGCTTTTAGCTGATCGACTGGATTGTCAAGACGTACCAGTGCACTGTTGTCCTCAAACGTCCCATCGTGGTTATTGATACCAGCCTCTTCAAGCAAGCTTTGAGACTGAGTTAAGATACCTTCAGACAGCTGTGTACCTGCAGCGGCGCTCGTAATCTGTACGGCAGGTTCATCAGGGTAGAGGTTAGGAGCAGCATATAGACCGGCAATGATTAGCACGACGGCAATAAGTAAGTATTTCCAAGCGGGATATTGCATAATCACTTCTTTAAGTTGATAAACGACTGGCGACGTAGGCCACAAGTTAGCAGATGGGAAGTTAGTGATAGCAATGGTTGAGTGCTGTATTTAGCAGTCGTCATCATGCACCATTGCGATCATCCGCGATGATAGTAAAACAGTAAAGCAAATAATACAGACGTATCTTTGTATAGTCATCAATAATATCACTGATAAAATCAATAAAGACAGCATGCTCAAAAGCATACACATAAACTGTCTATACTCTATGAAACTGTTGTTACGTCATTGCTCTATAGCGAAAAATGACCGTAAATAAGGTACGGTCATTCTTAGTTACTGTATTAATCACTATATTTATTAATGATAGAAAGGTTAATAATCATCAATAAAACGCGACCAATCTTTCAATTAATCATTAAACGCTTTCAATCGTGCCAGCCGGCAATACTGAAATCACAGAAGCACGTTGTACTTTAACATCAGTATTGTTATTTAGGCTGACCACCGCATAGTCACCTTCTATGGCTTTGATACGACCCATCAAGCCACCAGCAAAGATAATTTCACTACCAACCTTTAGCGAATTAACCATTGCACGGTGTTCTTTGGTACGTTTAGACTGCGGACGGATCACCAAAAAGTAAAAAATCGCAAAAAAAGCGACAGGCAATAAGATTTGACCGAACAGTGATGCGGCACCGGCAGTTTCAGCAGCATGAGCAGCTTGGATAAATAACAACATAGTTTCTCTCAGTAAGTCATGGATAATAATAAAATTAAACGCATAGTAACAAAAAATTCCAAACTTGGTAACTGTTAATCATAGGCGGGGTAGGTTTTTCTTAAGGTCATAGCGTGCTAGCAGTCATTACTTTTTGCGGCAATATTTTTGCCACATCATATAAATAATGCTGAAGCGCTGAGAGTATAACAAAATTCAAGCAGCGAATGGATGCTAGGTAATAGTAGAGTATTAATTAAAGGGTATGATCAAGGATACCAAAAAGCAAAGACTTAACAATAGCGTCTTATTGTGAAATAGCATCATCAATGCTACTATCAAATGGCAATAATTTCCTGCATTTAGCACACGATTTATTAGTATATAATAGATCCTACTATCTGGTGTTAAATCAGTTTTGAGCAGCGAGTCACAGTCGTTTTATCAGATAACTAACTATGCTTGTTTTGTTGTTTGCCTTTTAAGGGTTTAGCATCACTTGCTCATTATATTATTATTCCTTTTCCTCTTTTCTGTTTAGGTTACTTAACTTGTTTACCTCCTTTATGTTTGTACCTCGTTTATGTCGTCCGCGCGCTTTTAAAGAAGCGTCTGCTAAACCTCCTCCGACACCACGCTATTTACAGCGTCTTAGCCTTACTAAATCAGTCTCTAGGCTGTCGGCACTACTAGCAATGCTGATGTTTTTATTGCCTCATTCCGCTTTTGCAGCGGGGGGCGTAGTAACAGAAAGTCTAGTAGCAGAGCCGACTGCTATGAGTGTGTTATTGTTGATATTTTTTGTGGTTGTTGCCATCGGTATCTCATTTGTGTGCTCTTTATCAGAGGCCGCATTACTGAGCATGACACCATCCTATATTGCGGATGTTCAAGAACGCAATCCAAAAAAAGCAAATATGCTAAGACGCTTAAAGGTCGATAATATTGATCAGTCGTTGGCCGCTATTTTGACCTTGAATACAGTGGCTCATACGTTAGGTTCTATCGGAGCGGGTGCTCAGGCTACGATTGTGTTTGGTAGTGCTTGGTTTGGGCTGTTTTCTGCCATTATGACGTTGGCTATTTTGTTTTTATCTGAAATTATCCCAAAGACACTTGGAACGGTATATTGGCGTCAGTTAAGTGGTATGGTTGCTTACTTTGTGCGCGGTATCATCTTGCTGCTTTATCCGCTTATTTGGATTTCGGAGCGGCTAACGAAACTGCTGGTACGTGGCAAAGAACCACAAGCATTTAGCCGTCGTGAGTTTGCTGCGCTTGCCAGTATCGGTGAAGAGTCAGGACAAATCGACCCATTAGAATCTCGTATTATTCGCAATTTACTCGCATTTGGTGCGATTAAAGTCGAAGATATCATGACCCCGCGTTCGGTGATGTTGGCGTTTGAAGAAAATAAAACAGTCGCCGAATTATTGGTTGATCGCCCAAAACTGACGTTTTCACGACTGCCAATTTACGATGGCGACTTGGATAATATTACTGGATTTGTCCTAAAGACAGACATGCTGCTGGCCAAAGTAAACCATGCAATGCACAAGCCGTTGACTCAGTTCAAACGTGACATCACTTTTGTATTTTCAAAAATGAAACTGTTTGATTTGTTAGAGCTGATGCTAAAGAACCGTATTCATATTGCGATTACGGTCGGTGAATATGGTGAAGTTAAAGGCTTGGTTACTTTAGAAGATGTGTTTGAGACCCTGTTAGGACTTGAAATTGTGGATGAAATAGACCGCGTCGAAGATATGCAAGCACTGGCTCGACAAATGATGGACAGACGAGTAGAGCGTTTGGGTATGAAACTTAGTGATGATGAGCAGTACGAAGATAATAGTACGGACGCTAAGTAGCATATAGGGCATGTCTGCAACAGACCCTAATATTATCTGTGCTATTTTGCTTGTTTGGCGGCAGTTTCTCTCATTTTTATCATCATTTTTAAAATGAGAACACAGCCTAGTGCGACTTATTAAATTGGGTTTAGATTAACAAAAAATGAATCAACATTAGAGCGAAAACTGAGTTATGGACGGCGATAAGCGGTTCAGTTAATATTTTTTGTATCTATTGTAATGATGGGCAATGACTCATATTTCAGAACCAATGGCGCCGTATGATTAGTATTCTAGCATTCGCAATAATTACACAGGGTGTCACATAGCTGTGAGAATTGAATGATAGTCTCACTCTAATGATAAAAGTACGCCGTTATCATTAATGAGCAAGTGATTATTAAAAAGACATTCTTCACAAGTAAATGAAGAGTGTGAGCGATAGCGCTCGATTCATTTATCATTATGTCAATGAGTAATAAACGGGTACTATGTTTTAGTCAATAAAAACGTTCATTGTCAATATATGACAACAACGACAACAGCATCGCTAAGGATTATCATGAAACGATTATGGGGAAAAGGGCTTTTGGCACTATTGGTAAAAAGTGCCAGCGTAGCGGCGGTAATGACCGTTGCAAGTACTGTGAGTATCAGTGCGCAAGCGGCAACCATGACCGAAGCTTTGGTACAAAATTATGCAGCCGCAATGAAGTCAGCAGCAAATAGCCAAAATGTCAATCAGGTCGCTCGTCTTGTCTCTGACGATGCACTGATTTCAATGTCTAGAAAAGGTAAGTCTACCAGCTTAGATAAAGATGCTTATTTAAAGTTGCTGCAAAACAGTTGGAATAATACCTCTAATTATCGTTATGATATTTCTGTTGATAATATCGTCATTACGGGCGATCAGGCCAAAGCCAATGTGACGACCAATGAGAGCTGGGTAAAAGATGGGAGAAATGTCTCATTTGTTACCACGTCAAGAGTGACATTGACGTTATCGACTGGTAATGCGGTGCTACTACGTGCCGTATCACAAGTAACGATTAATTAACCGTTAATTAAATATTCATTAAGCATCAGCTAGTCAGCAATTAGGCATTGATTGAAAAATATATTTATCCTTGGATAATCAAAAAGGATAGTAACCCCAAGAGACTATCCGAAAACAAAATACTCCATCATAAATAGCTATACCGATTCATAATGTCGACTATTAAAATGATTGATTGCCTCCGGTGAGTGGTCTAAAAATGGACTCAACTTATGGTGATTATCTTTTTATATTAGGCTGGTCTTTGCTTCACATTGCATACTATACTAGCAAGTAACTTTATCTTATCACTTTCTGTCGTTAGGAAACTTCCAATATCATGTCTACTGTGCTATCAAAATCTCGCTCGTTTATTGCGTTGCCATTGACGCTTGCGGTATCAACTCTACTTATCAGTGCTTGTAGCAATACGTCAACGGTAAAAAAGGGTGCGACCAATAGCTCATCTGTCATTACCAAACGTCCCGCCAATAAAGCGCCTACATCAAGCAGCAGTACGGACTATTCAACGGCATATTTGGATGCGGAGAGTTTGGATGAGTTAGCTGATTTACTCGAAGCCACTGACATGACAATGGTAGAAGGCAACAAACTTGCTATTCAGCAGTATGGTGATTTATGGAATCGCTTGCGTGCGGGTTATCGCATGAATGGCGGTCAGCCGACTTACAATCAGCGTATCGAAGGGCAAAAAAGCTGGTTTACCAGTCGCCAAGACTATTTAAACCGTTTGACAGCACGTGCCAGTCGCTATATCTATCACACGGTACGAGAAGCTGAGCGTCGTAATATTCCAACAGAGCTGGCTTTGTTGCCAGTCATTGAGAGCTCTTACGATCCAAGTGGTACCAGTAGTGCAGCAGCAGCAGGCTTGTGGCAGTTTATTCCAAGTACGGGTCGTATCTATGGTTTGAACCAAAGCGGTACCTATGACGGTCGACGTGATGTCATCGAATCAACACGCGCCGCTTATGACTTTTTGACGGCGCTGCACAATCAGTTCGGAAGTTGGGAGCTGGCATTGGCTGCTTATAATGCGGGTCCTGGTCGTGTACAAAAGGCCATCGATGCCAATGCTGCGCGCGGACTGCCAACAGATTATTGGTCACTTAGACTGCCTACTGAAACCATGAACTATGTGCCGCGCTTTTTGGCAGTTGCTGAAATCGTTGCTAAGCCTGAGCAATATGGTGTCTACTTGCCCGCTATTGCCAACCGTCAGCATTTCCGTAGTGTGCCAGTGAATTATGGTGTTAGCTTAGCTGAAGTCGCACAAATGACAGGCGTTAGTTACGACGAATTAGAAAGATTAAATACCGCATTAACCTCAGGACGTGTTGATTCTTCGGGCCCTCAGCGTATTATCATTCCTAATGATGTTAGTCTTAATGCCGATGCCAAATTAAGCTCATTGAGAGGCAATGGTACGGGCAATATACTTGCATCGAGCAATACGAGCACACCAAGTAGCACGAGCACAACGCCAAGCTATAATAGCAAACCCTATACCGGCTCTTCACTACCATCGACTGGTAGTGCATTGGCTGATTACGCAGCAAGCGCTAGCGTGCCGCAGCAAACGACCAGTTATATATCACCGTCAGCCACACCTACTAGCAGTTCTGTTTACAGTAGTAATGCCTCGGTGCGCACTGAGCCACCATTGAGTACGGCAGAAACCAACAAGATCAATGCTGAGCTAAAAAGCAGCAACAGTCTACCGACCACTTCGGCGCAAATCACACAGAACAATACGATTGTCCAAGAACCACCACTAAGCAAAGAAGAGCGTGATTTTATTGCCAATCAAATTCGCAGCAACACACCTGAAACCAACGTAGTCAATGCTGATGGCAATATTAATCTATCAGCAGTACAGACACAGCAATCTATTCTAGAAGCCAGTGGCGAAGAGAAAAAACTTAGCTTTGCAAAAACATCAGTAAGCAAACCAAAACCTCAAGGTGCACGTACAACTTATACCGTCAAGCGTGGCGATACCTTGTCTAATATCGCTAGTCGTGCTGGTGTCAGCTGGCGCGATATCGCAGAATGGAATCAAATAGATGCCAGCTCTAAGCTGCTATCAGGCAGTACCTTATACTTATACAATGCGAAAACCATCGAACCGTTGAGCACAGCTAACAACGCCGCAGCAAGCCAACCAGACAGCTATGTAGTACAAAGCGGTGATACGCTGATTGGTACTGCTAATCGCTTTGGTTTATCGGTGACGCAGTTAGCAACTTACAATAATTTGAGCAGTAGAGCAGATTTATTACGTGGTCAAAAGCTATGGTTGATACCAGGTAAAGTAACTGCGCCAGCGACCACGCCTGCTGCTCCTTCAACTAAGCCGAAGAAATCATCGACTGCGACTAAAAACTATAAGGTAAAAGCGGGCGATGGCTTGATTGCTCTCGCACGTCAGTTCAATGTTTCAACTGATACATTGGCGAGTCTCAATAACATGGGCACTACAAGCTCACTATATGTTGGCCAAACTCTAAAAGTGCCTGCCAATGTCGATTTTGATGCAGCAAGCACCTCAAGCTCTAGTAGCAGTGCCAGTAGCACAAGCTCAGTGGCGACCACCAACTATAAAGTTAAATCTGGCGACACTTTAATTGGCATTGCTAATAGTGTGGGTATTAGTCCAGCAGAGCTTGCGGCGGTGAATAGCAACTTTGATGCAAAAGCACGCTTACAACGTGGTCAGACCATCAAAGTACCGGTTTCTAAAGCATTGGTTGATCGTCAGCTAAACGACAAAACCATCAGTTATAAAGTAAAGTCAGGCGATACGTTAACAGGCGTGGCTCAACGTTATAATATTGGACTTAGTGACTTGGCAACAGCGAATAACTTGAAAACCAACTCTAATTTGATACTCGGTCGTACGATTACGATTCCTGCCAGTGGTAGCGTTACAGCGACCTCTAGTAGTAATAAACAAAGCAGTAGTTCGGCTAGTAGCACTGCCATGACTAGCACAGCAAGTAGTGGTAAAAAATTGGGCAACACTGAGAACTATAAAGTTCAATCAGGTGATGGTTTGATTGCTCTAGCACGTCAATTTGGTGTTTCGATAGACGACTTGGCGGCAACTAACGATCTCGCGACCAATGCCCAGTTACAGCGTGGACAAACGCTTAAAGTACCAAAGCTTACGGTCAGCTATACTGTTGGATCAGGAGACAGTTTAATTGGTTTAGCGCGTAAATATGGCGTCTCTACGCAAGAGTTGGCTGAGATGAATAATATTGCCGCGGATACGATGTTACAGCGCGGTCAGCGCCTCACCGTACCTAATCGCTAATAAAAAGTTAATTATTGGACTAATATCCAAATAGATATTGCTTCGATAAATCATACCCCACAAAAAAGCTGCTCTTATAAAGAGCAGCTTTTTTTATCTGTAAAATCCAATTCTCAAAATATCTAATAATATTTATTAATTAGACAGTTTGAGTTTTGATGGTTTCAAGATAACTTCTGATGTTGCTAACATAATGCATCGCTTGCCCGTATCGGCTATTGGAAGCTTTATTGTCGGCTAAGTAAGCATAAACGTTCGCCCAGCTTTTATCATCAATACCCTGATTTCTTAATTTACGCTGAATGCTTTTCACCGCATTTGGTCCCATATTATAACCAGCAAGAGCAAACCAGATACGATCTGTCTTTGGCACATCAGAAAAGTCATCTTTCATTTGCTCTAAATAACGCGCGCCGCCGCCGATACTTTGATAGGGATCGACGCGATCTGAGACGCCCATAGCTTTTGCTGTATTGTTAGTCAACATCATGAGACCACGCACACCAGTTGGCGATACGGCATTGGCATCGAGGTGTGATTCTTGATAACCCATGGCCACCAATAATTCCCAGTCATGATTGTAATTGCGCGCTTGCTCTTCGAAAGAAGATTGATAATCAGGCAATTTTTCGGTCAGGGTTTTTTGGAAATGATCTTGGCTATAGGCATCTTTTAGCAAGTTTTGATTATAAAAGGCAGCCAGCTTTTGCGTGTTTTGGAGCTTGATACTATCACATAAAAAGTAACTGGCTTTTTGTGATAATGGATCATTGGGTGAGCTAAATGTCCAGCTAACTTTTGGGTGCAGACCATTTTTTGTCAAACTGGCATCATAACCACAGCTGACATTAACAGACGATAGGTTCAACTGGCTTTTGAGTTTGGTGCTGGCAGTGGTCAACGCCATATCAGCGCTACCTGATCTTACTGCTTTTAATGCCGCTTCTTCATTGGCATAAGCTTTTAGATCGATATCGACGCCAAGCTCGTCAGCATACGTACGTACCAGATCAAAACCAAAGCCGTGTTGAAAACCATCAGTCGCGAAATAAGTACTGTCACCCGGGACGGCAGCGATGGTTAATGTGCTTTCCAGCATGACATTAGCATAGGCTGGCACCGGTGCACTCATCGTCGTCAGACTCTCAGCAGGTAAAGAGAGAAGGGCAATACTAGAAACTTGCGCGAGCTTTTTAGTTCTAGAAAAACGACTTGATGTCGTTGGGGTAACGGATGAAACGATGTTACTTTTAGTGTTCAGTAGGCGTTTAGATGGACGCAGTAAATAAGAAATACGGCGTTTGGCCCCTTGCGCAGATACTTTCACACGATAAGTAATACGCTGCATGGATGTCTCCTGATTTTAGCCATCCTGCTTACCGTAAAATGCTTGTGAATGTATGCTTATAAAATCGTCATACATCGGTATTACATTTTAGATAACAGCGCACTTCCTCATAGGATAAGTGCGTCGTCACCCTGCTCAATAATAGTGCCGCTAATGAATGTTTTATCAAATGTAGCCGTGCAGTTTTTTAATTAGCTATTTATCTATTGGCGTATCACGTATGAGGACTAAGAGATCTCTCAAAATATCGATATAAAGTGTCAATATAAAAATTATGAACGCACAACACCGCGAAGGATATAAATCGGATGATTCCTTCATCGATGAATAGATAGGGCTAAGAATAAAACAACTATATATTAAACATAGGTAAGGTCATGAACTAAGTTATTGAGACAAAAACGTAGAGTGAACGGGGCGCTCATGCACTCAGTTTTTCCACGCTCATATTAATGACCAGTGACGCTTTAAATTATTGGTAATAGAGTCAATAGTGATTAATATTTTTGTCCAGCAATAAAGGCAAGCAAGTCGCTATTTTCATTATTAATAAAAAAACTAATAGAAAATTTACGCTAATATTCTATTAGTTAGCGGTTACTCATCAAGTATCGCGATACTCAAATTAAGACATACCGTGCTGCTGAAAATATATCATGCACAGTGTATCTACTGGTAAACCACCTAAAGCCTCACTATCTATACAACGTCGATAGCTATATAACATAGTGAAATTTTAAAGGGTTATACTCATTTAAGTACCATAACCGGAAGCTGTAATAAATGGGAAGCCTCATGACAAGACATTCTTTCTTCGGGTAGTAATATGCGGATATTCCTTGGATTATTCAAGTGTGGTTAAGAAATTAGCGATAAAACTTAACAATTGGGCTATAGACGGTTAAAAATAGCCTTGTTACTGATAGACCGATGAAAATTAAAACAGCAAAAAACATCAATTTTGGGTAATAAGGCTGATTGTTATTAGCCTTGTTTTCTGACATTCATTCACAAGTTAGATAGTGGTCATCAGAGTTGAGGGTATTGTTTAAGCAGGGTTATCAATATCTACGAAAGTCACTGGTATGCCAAATGTTTGAGAGACTATGTTGCCGAGTGCTTGAATACCGCCACGTTCTGTCGCGTGATGTCCGCAAGCGAAATAGTCAATGCCCAGCTCACGAGCAATATGTGTGGTACGTTCTGATATTTCGCCAGAGATAAAGGCGTCACAGCCCATCAATGCGGCTTGTTCAATCATATCTTGTGCGCCACCCGTACAAATGCCCACGTGTTCGATAAGTCTGTTATTATCGATATTAGCGTTTGTACTATTCAGTGCGCTATAATTGGCAGAAATATGTAATGGTAATCGTCCTAGTGCCTGAGTAATATGAGTAATAAGGCTTTGAGCACTCTGCGGGGTACAAGTGGCGATATTACCAACGGGATGCGATTCACTAGGATATAAAGCTCCGATAATGGTCATATTTAATGCGTCAGCCAGTTTGGCATTGTTACCAATGATAGGATGGGCATCGAGTGGCAGGTGATAGCCAATCAAAGAGATGCCATGCTGCATGAGTTTACGAATACGCTGGCCTTTCATACCCGTGATGGGTGCAGGTTCGCCTTTCCAAAAATAACCATGATGCACCATAATGGCGTCTGCATTGTCAGCAATAGCCGCATCGATCAATGCCTCACAAGCTGTCACACCAGTGACGATTCGCTTGATAGGTTGACCACCGTCTACTTGTAAACCATTAGGGGCATAATCTTTAAAAGCATCTGCTAATAAGTAATCATCACAGAATGTGGTTAGCGCTTGGGCGGTAATGGCGGTGTTTGAGGGGTCGATTGAGATATTGTGTGTGGTCATGGTATTCCTTTATAATTGTTTCAGTGGTTCAAGCATTTATAGCTAAGACATGGGTTTTGATAATGAGTATTTTAACATGTGGCTATAGTAGGATAGACAATCCTACTCACTGAAATGGTACACGATACGTTACAACTGGGTAGTATTGGCGGTTATAATTTACATACGTGAACTTGCGGCATAGATAGTGCGCAATAATAGCTATTTGTTCAGATGTTAACGGTTAATAAATGCTGCTCAATGCGTCCTAATATACAACACGCTTCTCACCTTACTTATCTTCGTCTGTTTGTATCAAATTTATAGAGGTTTATATGTCGTCATCTCGGAATACCAGCAGCAAGGCGTCTTTACTAAAATGGTTGCCTTGGGTCTTATTGCTAATAGTGATTGCCGCATTTATCTGGTTGTTTGTGAGTATGAATAAGGCATCAGAGCAGGCATGGGAGCCGCCCAGAACCACGCCTGCGGAGCAGCAAGCGTCGGCACCTGTTTCCGATACACCCGCACCGATTTCTTCTTATCATAATGCGGTTGCTCGCGCCTCACAATCCGTCGTGAATATCTACACCACGCAAACGATGGCAGAGCATCCTTATATGAATGATCCCATGTTGCGCCGCTTTTTTGAGTACCATGGTGCACCATCAGAAGATCAGGGCAATACCAATTTAGGCTCTGGGGTGATTGTCTCAGAAGATGGTTATATCGTGACCAACGCCCATGTGATCGAAAAAGCCGATGAAATTACGGTCGCTTTTAATGATGGTCGCAAGAGCCGAGCTAGAATCGTTGGCACAGATCCAGACAGTGATTTGGCGGTGATTAAAGTAGATATGACGGGTCTGACGCCACTTGGCTTCCGTAAAGAACCTATTAAAGTGGGGGATGTCGCATTAGCGATTGGTAATCCATTCGGTGTCGGCCAAACAGTAACGCAAGGGATTATCTCAGCGACAGGACGTACTGGGCTTGGGGTCAATAAGTTTGAAGATTTTATCCAGACCGATGCGGCTATCAATCCAGGTAACTCAGGCGGCGCACTCGTTGATGCTCATGGTGAGTTGATTGGTATTAATACAGCTATTTACTCACGTTCTGGTGGCTCTATGGGCATTGGTTTTGCCATCCCTACCGCTATCGTTGAGCAAGTGATGAATGCTATTATCAAAGATGGTAAGGTGAGCCGTGGTTGGTTGGGGATTGAGATACAGTCACAATTACGTGACCCAACACAGCTTGAAACCTCAACTGGGGTAGAAGTACTTAACGTCATACCTAAGAGTCCTGCTGCTAAAAGTGGTCTGCGTATCGGTGATATTATTTTGACGATTGACGGCATTGAGATGACCGATGCAAATACCTTGATTCAGTATGTCGCTCGTAAAGCACCGAATACCACGCTTAATGCGCAAATATTACGCCGTGGCAAAAATGCCCAAGTCAAAATTCTGCTAGAGGAACGTCCAGCGCAAGAGCCAATGGCGCGCCCTGTCGTGATTCACGATGAAACGCTTGGCGGTATGGAAGATCCAAGCCTACAAGGTGAAAGACAAGAAGTGCCCATGATGTCAGAAGCCGAGCGTGACCGTATGCGTGAAGAGCTGTTGCAGTTGTTTGAAAGAGATGGCGCACCTTTATAGCGCTAAGCTTAATCAAAATGGCTTTAACGTTTTATAGATAGTAAAAAAGCGCGTTATCTTAAAGATAACGCGCTTTTTGTTTCTTTAGCTCTACTCTTGCTAGTATTACTCTATAGTAGGCTCGTGATTGATGTAGATGACCCCTCGCACACGGCAACAGCAGGGTAGGATCTCGTCGTCCTCAATCATAGCGAGCGGGTCAAACGGATAGTCGACCGTATGCGAGCTGGCAATACGCTTGACTCGGCAGCTACCACAGTAGCCCTCGCGGCATTGATAGTTCACATCATGCCCTGTGCGTAGCAGTCCATCCAGTAGACTTTCGTCATCATGTAGATAGAACTGCTTTTTACTGGTCATTACCCAAGTCATCGTTAATCCTATTGGGATATGTCTGTGCTATTGCTATCCCTACTATTAACCTATAAGAAGATTACAGCTCAAAAATTTTATAACTTAAAATCTCTACCGCTCAAGCCTTTATAGCTCAAAGCTCTTATAATTCAGATTTTTACAGCTCAAAGTCATCAAAATCACTGTCTGAGAGATCAGAGTCAATCTGACCAACCAAGTATGAGCTAATCTCGGTTTCTTGCGGCGCAACTTGCACGTTATCAGAGGACAACCACGTATTAATCCACGGAATCGGATTTGATTTTGATTTCGGGAATACCGCTGGCAAGCCGACCGCTTCCATACGCAAGTTGGTAATGTATTCGATATATTGGCACAGAATGTCTTTGTTTAGACCGATCATCGAGCCATCTTTAAACAGATAGCCTGCCCATTCTTTTTCTTGCTCGGCAGCCTTGCGGAAGATTTCAATACTTTCATCGAAACACTCTGCGGCAATTTCGACCATCTCAGGGTCGTCACGACCATTACGCATGAGGTTCAGCATGTGCTGCGTACCAGTTAAATGCAGCGCTTCGTCACGAGCGATGAGCTTGATGATTTTGGCATTGCCTTCCATCAATTTACGCTCAGCAAAGGCAAACGAGCAGGCAAACGATACATAGAAACGGATGGCTTCTAGAACGTTGACCGCCATGATGCACAGATACATCTGCTTTTTCAGAGATCTTAAATCAACAGTCACTTGCTCGCCATTGATGTTGTGCGTACCTGGACCGTACAAGCTATATAGCTGTGAGTTGCGGTACAGCTCATCATAGTACTGGGCGATATCAGAGGCACGGCCTAAGATGTGTTCGTTTTGCATAATGTCATCAAAGATAATATTGGGATCATTGACGATATTACGAATGATATGCGTATAGCTGCGCGAGTGGATAGTCTCAGAGAACGACCATGTCTCAATCCATGTCTCAAGCTCAGGGATAGACACCAGTGGCAATAGCACCACGTTTGGACTACGACCTTGGATAGAGTCGAGTAGGGTCTGGTACTTGAGGTTGCTCAGAAATATATGCTGCTCATGCGAGGACAGATTGCTAAAGTCGATACGATCGCGTGATACATCGACTTCTTCTGGACGCCAAAAGAACGATAGCTGCTTTTCAATCAATTGCTCAAAGATAGGGTGCTTTTGTTGGTCATAGCGTGCCACGTTAACGGGCTGACCAAAGAACATCGGCTCTTTTAGCGCATTGTTTGGCGTTTGAGAAAAAATCGAGTAAGTCATGGGACTGCCTTTATAATTGATACGGTTATTAATTTATAGTGGTTTGACTGGTTTTGATTTGATGTTATGACACGTTTTCGGATTATAGCTTTTTAGCTTAGAGGTTCTCTAGTGATATCTGTGAGGACTCTTGTCCATCGTTCATATAGGCTTTGAATATCTCGCTCAGCTCACTATCATCGAGTGCTTCTAGTTCATCAAGTGCGCTTTTGCGTAGGGTACTCACATCCGACTCTTCCGCTGCTGTTTTTGTGTCTTTTTTAGCTGCTCTCGATGCTGGTTTTTTGGCCGCTTTTGCCACGCTTTTTTTGGTGACGGCTGCTTTTGGCGCTTCGTCCACACCTAACTGCTGACGCACCGCTGCAATATCAACCTCGACTTGTACGATATGCGAGCCACCATCGTTTAGGTCTGAAAATACGTTTGGGATAAACAAACCACCGTCTTTGATGATTGCGGTATATTGCACATGACCTCCGTCGTTTTAGTTCTGTCTGTAGGTTTTAATTATAACAGTAGCCAATCCCGCCTACCGCTTGTATCTGATTAGCCGTTGGCGTGCAGTCTATTGTGTCTGACCGCATTCCTGTTGCCTCGACACTACGTTCAGCCACCGACTGCATCGCCATCGTCGTCAGCAGGATACCGCTATAGTCGGGGCTAAACGACCGTGTTAGGGCGTGACTTTATATGTAGCTCAACTTATATTATTAGTGTATTTAAAGTATTCTACGATATTCAATCGTGAGTTGTGTTACTTTGAAACCATGAAAACGTAGCTTCATCTATATTGCTATCCAGCTCTTCACTGTCATTGACTAAATTTACACCAAGGTTTCTAATCTCATTGAATCCTATTCTTAAGGATTCAGTAGCTTCATTGATTAGACTTTCATCATCTACCGATAAAGATTGGAATAACTTAAGAACTCCAATCTTCTGATGAATTAAGGGAAACGATGGGTCAATTTGAATGATTTTTTCCAAAGCTATAATGCAATCTTCAATCCTATCGACGTATATTTTATAAACTTTTTCATTACCTTTTGGTAGGAATTTTAAAACTTCAGATTTAAACAGCAAATTTGCTACATTATTGTCTAATTCGTTTAGCTTAAGTTCAATTAACTCAATATCTGCATCATTCAAATCTTCAACTTCTACAAACTCTCTAAAAACATCTATATTGAATAATATGATATTATCCTCTAATCTCGATGATAATATGTCATAAGTTGACATTACATCTACAAACAAAGCAGAGTCTTTATTTTCTTCATCTAACAGTAAAGGTAATATTTCTAGATAATATCTCGTGGCGAAATGTCTTTTAAAATCCTCATAGTTATCATAAGGAAAGTATGCATTGATTTTCAGACAATCAAATATTTTTTTAATTCCTACCTTATTATTTTTCTGCATAAACATAAGCATTGCATAGTATCTATGGTAAGAAGTTTCTAGAAACTTTATGAACTCAACTGTTTTAACTGAACTTATATTATTTTTCTCGATATCATTCTTAATTATACTAATTAATTTGAAGTTATCTTCTAATGAATATTTAAGGCTCGGTATGTCACTAATACCTATGAACAGGTCGTTCAAAGATTGAGATAATGTCATAAAGTTGATTTTTAAAGTGAGGCTGAGCTTTACATCTTGGCTAACGTCACTTGAGTCAAGTACACCTTGTATAACTTCTATATTCTCATTGAAAATAGTTGAATTAGAACTTTTATTAATATTTAGATAACTTTTATAAAGAATAGATTCTGATTCAATAAAAAATGAAAAACCAAAAACTCGATTTTTAGTTATAAGTTTCCTTAAAATTTTATTTAAGCTTTTATAGCTATTGATTAAAGTAAAAAATCTCGGTACCTGAATGCTTTCAGTTCTTATGAATCCCATTTTTATAAGATAACTGTTCCTTTCAAAAAACTCTATTTCTTGCTCAACTACACTGTCTATTTTCTCTGTTTTGATCTTCTTATCAAGATAACTATTGTCATTATCATAATAAGAACCGAAGTATAGAAAAGTTGGTTTTTTTGAAAAGCTCTTAAAGCTTATAAATAATGATATTACGGTTATAGCAGTTATGGTTAAGGGGATATTTATTAAAACAGGTATTTTTAAAATAAAATGAAAAACAGCACTTAAAATTATAAAAGAAATAAAACGTTTAATGTTTAAAAAAATAAAGGCAGTAAATGACTTAATAATTTCTCCTAGCCTTGGTGCTAGAAAAGTAGAAAGTACAAATGCCCCTATAGCTCCTAAGACTGATAAAGTAGCTGGATTTTTAAGTACTTCATTTAAGTCGATAGGCATTTTTTAGAACCATGTGATTTTTGTTAATTATAAGGTATTGAATTATAACGGTGAAAATTCACGCTAGTTTGTAGTCTATTGGCAAAGCACATACAGGCGACTGACGGGATTAGCTCCAAAAGCCAAACCCGCCATCCATCAGAAATTCTATTCAAAGAGTTTCTCTTGCAAACCTAAATCTTACAAGCCCCGCCAGCACAATCATCTTCCATATCCGCTTGGGCATCGTTCGCACCATCACGCGTATTATGGTAGTACAACGTCTTCACACCCATCTTATAAGCGTTTAGCAAGTCTTTTAGCAATATCTTCATCGGTACACGGCCACCTGCATAACGAACTGGGTCGTAGTTGGTATTGGCAGAGATACTTTGATCGACGAATTTTTGCATGATAGCGACCAGCTTTAGGTAACCGTCATTGTTTGGCATTTGCCATAGTAGCTCGTACTGATCTTTTAGCTTATCAATCTCAGGCACGACTTGCTTTAAGATGCCATCTTTCGACGCTTTGATAGAGACCAGACCGCGTGGTGGCTCGATACCGTTGGTCGCGTTGGCGATCTGACTAGAGGTCTCAGACGGCATCAAGGCGGTTAGGGTAGAGTTGCGTAGACCGTGCTCAGTGATCTCGCCACGTAGCGTTTCCCAATCTAGATGTAGCGGCTCTTGGCAGATTTTGTCCAAGTCGGCTTTGTACGTATCAATCGGCAAGATACCTTGTGAGTACGTGGTCTCATTGAACGCAGGGCACGCGCCTTGCTCTTTTGCCAATTTGTTTGACGCTTTCAAGAGATAGAACTGCAACGCTTCAAACGTTTGATGGGTCAGACCAAGCGCGCTGTCGTCTGAGTAGCGCACGCCATTTTTAGCCAAGTAATAAGCATAGTTAATCACGCCCACACCTAGCGTACGACGACGCATGCTGCCATTTTGAGCGGCTTTGACTGGATAGTCTTGATAGTCGAGTAGGGCATCAAGCGCACGGACGATTAGCTCAGCTGGCTCTTCGATATCGCTGACGTTTTCGACTTTACCCAAGTTGACCGCTGATAGCGTACATAGGGCGATTTCGCCTTCTTCGTCATTGATGTTATCAAGTGGCTTAGTTGGTAGAGCGATTTCCATACAGAGATTTGACTGGCGAATCGGCGCAACCGTTGGGTCAAATGGGCTATGGGTGTTGCAATGATCGACGTTTTGGATATAGATACGACCAGTACTGGCGCGCTCTTGCATCATTAGGCTGAACAAGTCTGCTGCTGGGATCTGGCGGCTACGAATAGCAGGGTCATTTTCGTACTTGGTGTATAGCTCTTCGAATTTGTCTTGATCTTCAAAGAACGCATCATACAAGCCAGGGGTGTCACCTGGTGAGAATAGCGAGATGTCTTGACCTTTAATCAGGCGCGTGTACATCGTTTTGTTTAACTGGACGCCGTAATCCATATGACGGACACGGTTGTCTTCGACGCCGCGGTTGTTTTTCAGTACCAGTAATGACTCAACTTCTAAATGCCATAATGGGTAAAACAATGTCGCAGCACCACCACGTACGCCGCCTTGTGAGCAGCATTTAACGGCAGTTTGGAACAATTTGTAGAATGGGATACAGCCAGTATGTTGCGCTTCGCCGCCACGAATTGGGCTACCAAGGGCGCGGATACGACCTGCGTTGATGCCGATGCCAGCACGCTGTGACACATAGCGTACGATGGCGCTAGTGGTCGCGTTGATTGAGTCTAGGCTATCACCACATTCGATCAATACGCACGAGCTAAACTGGCGCGATGGCGTACGCACACCAGACATGATTGGCGTCGGTAGTGAGATTTTGAATTGTGAGGTGGCATCATAGAAGCGCTTCACATAGTTCATACGCTCTGATTTTTCGTAACGGCTAAACAAGCACATACCGACCAGCATGTACAAAAACTGCGGGCTTTCGTAGACAGTCTTGCTCACGCGATCTTGTACCAAGTATTTACCTGCCATTTGCTCAACCGCCGCATAGGCAAGGTTCATATCGCGCCAGTGATCGAGATACTCTTCTAACTCGTCAAATTCAGCACGGCTATAGTCCGCTAGGATATGCTCATCATATTTGCCAGCGTCTGTCAGTTTTTTGACATGATCATATAGGTGCGGCGGGGTGAATTTATTATAAGCAATCTTACGTAGATGGAAGATAGCCAAACGCGCGGCTAAATACTGATAGTCAGGGGTTGTTTCAGAAATGAGATCGGCAGCAGATTTGATGATGGTCTCATGGATGTCACGAGTTTTGATGCCTTCATAAAATTGGATGTGCGACTTTAGTTCAACTTGTGATACCGACACATTATCCAAATTGTGAGCTGCCCACTCGATTACCTTATGAATTTTATCCAAATCAATAAGTTCTAATCGTCCGTCACGTTTGGTCACTTTGATTTTGTCGATATGTGTCATGCTGGCCTCTATTTTTGGTTGCTTATATTATTCGTGAAGCGGTAAAACCCGCTCAACGTTTTTTATCACACTATTTATCAAATCACGTTGAATGATGGTGTTAGCTGCTCTTTTTTCAGGCAAAAAGCTACCACTACTCATAGTGACGATTAAATTCACTGAGTACTACATATAGCGTGTTTGTTAGTAGGTAGGCACAATATAGCGGGAAAATTTTGAAAATGCTATATTGATTTTAGGGTCAAACTATGTTGCTGTGAGGTTGTGCTGTGTCCAAATTTTGGCAAAGGACGATGGGGTAAGGGTTAGACGCGATTGACTCAAATAATAAATTTTTTGTAAAAATCTCACGAGCATTTGCTTTTCATTCGCGAGTAAATGACCCGCCAATAAGGGTGCAGGTGACAATAATAATAAGGGCGCAGATTGTACAGCAAACCATAAAAAATCGCCACCCATATGAGTGACGAATTGGATTAAAAAGGGGCTAAATTTTTCTGCGTCTTTTATAAAACAATGCGCACCGTTTTTGCATTGTCCAATGATGCATAAAGCTCATTCACTTGCTCAGCAGTGGTTAGATATAGATTGACGCGTGCTGAGTGAAAACGACCTGTTTTAGACGGCTTGACTTCTATAGATGCCAAATCAAAATCAGGGAATTGGCTACCCAAGATTAGCTTCACTTCATTCAGTAAACTCTCACGCTCGCCTTCATGACCGATGATGCTCAGTGGATAGTTCATCGGGAACTCCCAAAGCTCTGGGTTTTGAATGTCCGTCTTTTTGCCTACCAATGCGCCTTTATTGGGCGTCAAATCAGTCACTTTGACCGATCTTTCATTTGCTGATGCTTGGTCTTGGTTGCTATTTTGATTATCAGTATTTTGATTATTAGCGTCTTGATTGGTGTCTTTTGAATCATCACTCATGATGTGTGCCTCACTTTTGTAGGTAAATAGGTAAATAGGTAAATAGGTAAATAGGTAAATAGGTAAATAGGTAAATAGGTAAATAGGTAAATAGGTAAATAGGTAATTAATTAGGAAATAGTGGGTATAAAAAGTCAATCAGTGAAATATTTGCCTTAACAACGCCAAAAATCCGAGACATGCTCAGTATGGTCATCAATTGTATTTTAATTGGTCGATCTATTAGGGCATAGAATATATATTGTTTATAGTGGTATATGGGTGATTATTCAAGTTACCTCTGTATTTAGGAAATGTCCTCAATTCAATTAATGAACCTTTAAATGGGCTGAAAATGGCTAAATTTTGTCAACCATCGTCAAATAGCTGGGTAATATCCTGATATTAACGGCGCTATTTTCCTTGTTTACCGGCAATTTATCTCATTTCTATCTCTATTTTGAAAATGAAGACACGCCCTAGTCGGTTCTATCGCTCTACTGCATTTCTATGACATCTCTATTTCATATCTAAAAGCTACGTGAAACCATTACGGTAAATAGCCATTGATAGGAGTGATATCAGGCGGAATATCTGCCTCTCCTAGTGCTTCTCGCAGATTGATTTCGATAGTACGCGACAATGCAGTCAGGGGTAGTTTGTTGGCTGCTAAGCCAAAAGGCTCTTCTAGCTCTTCACTGAGGGCATCCAAACCAAAAAAGGTATAAGCGATCACGGCACAAATCAGTGGGGTCACCCAACCGAGCGAGGCCACCAAGCCAAAAGGCAACATGATGCAGTACAGATAGGTCGTGCGATGGACCAACAGCATATAAGCAAACGGCAGCGGTGTATTATGAATGCGCTCACAGGCCGCCAGTACAATGGTCATAGACGTCAGGCGCTCGTCCATGTTCTGTATGACTTGCTCTGACACCAGTCCTTGACGCCGAATGTCACCGAGCTGTTTACCCATGAGGCGCATGATATAGTCAGGTAGGTTACGTGCTTGGCGCATACTGTCATGGTGTACTGATGCGACAAAAGGCTCGACATCCTGCCAAGGTGACGATCCGCGCAGGCGATGGCGTACAGCATGCGCAAAAGCAATGTTCAGGTAAACCATCGCTCGTTGAGTCTCGTGCCCAGTCTCGGCATCAGCATCTATAAAAGAAAGCACTTGACGCGTTAAGCTACGAGAATCATATACAAGCTGACCCCAAAGTCCTCGAGCTTCCCACCAACGTTGATAACTGGCATTGTTGCGAAATCCGAGAAATAGCGACAACGCGATTCCTAGCAAGGTAAAAGGAGCCATACCATAATAAGGAAAAGAGTCAGGAAGCCAGTGTTGAATAATGGTTATAAGCGTGCTAAGAAGAGTGATCAGCAAAATTTGTGGATAGATTTTTGGAATGATGGAGCCGCGCAGGGTAAAAAATATCTTGAGGGCGTTTGGGTTTTGCCGGACAATCATGTCAGTTTCCTAGCAATGGCATGTGTAAAAAAGCGATGGCAGAGGTATCAATCAGCATATACTCAGATCATCGCGACCTATGATATCAGTAGTTACCAATATGGCAATAACAAGATGATACTAAGATACTTAAATACTTGAATCACTCTTGTATTGCGCAGCAGCATTAAGGAAAACTGTAAGCACGCTTTAAAGCGTTTCTTCTTCACGCAGCGTCAGCACTTCATAACCATCGGCAGTCACCGCGATGGTATGTTCCCATTGGGCAGAAAGCTTTTTGTCTGCAGTCACCACCGTCCAGCCGTCTTTTTTTATTTTTACTTTGGCTTTGCCTTGATTAATCATTGGCTCAATAGTAAAGGTCATGCCTTGTTCTAAAATCAAGCCTGCACCTGCGCGCCCATAATGTAAAACTTCAGGCTGTTCGTGCATTTCGCGACCGATACCATGCCCGCAGTATTCTCTAACGACAGAGTAACCGTACTGTTCGGCATGGCTTTGAATGGCATGCCCGACATCACCAAGCGTTGTGCCGGGCTTAACCACACGGATACCTGCCCACATGGCCTCATAAGTGTTATCTACGAGGCGTTTTGTTAAGGGCATAACATCGCCAATCATATACATTTTGCTAGAGTCAGCAATAAAGCCGCCTTTTTCTAAAGTAATGTCTACATTTATGATGTCGCCTGATTTTAGGACTTGATTGCTTGAGGGTACACCATGACAAACCACTTGATTGACAGACGTGTTGAGCACGTATTGGTAGCCGTATTGACCTTTGCTGGCAGGTCGTGATTGTAAAACATCTACAATATAGCGCTCGGCCAAATCATTGACAGTCATTGTGGAGATGCCAGCGACCATGTGCGTATCTAGGTAAGCAAAAACCGATGCCAATAAGCGTCCAGACTCACGCATGATGGCCAATTCTTCAGTAGTTTTTAGCGAGATTTTAGCCATCGATGAGGTTTCCCGTATTAACATCTGCTCGTTTTAACTGCTCGCTGATGATATCGGTATAAGACCTGTGAGGATTGGCCTCGGCTAACATACCTATCTTTATCCAATACTCTGCCTGTGCGTTAATCGAACGTACCATTACCGCACTGGCTTTACGAAGCTCTTCGTGTAGTGTGTCATCAATTTTAACAATACCCATTGCTTTGCCTAGTATATGAAATGTATACAAATCATATATATTGTATAGTGCCATTGCAAGCTCGTTCTTGTATTCCTTGATGCAGATATGTAGTGATAGCACTCGAGCCATCAAATCGATGACACAAAAAAGCCGAGATAAACTCGGCTTTTTTATTGGTGCTTAGTTTGCTTTATTATTAGTCATTTTCAAGGAAAGAGCGCAAGTGCTCAGAGCGTGACGGATGACGCAATTTACGCAGTGCTTTTGCCTCAATCTGACGAATACGTTCACGTGTTACGTCAAACTGCTTACCCACTTCTTCCAAGGTATGGTCGGTTGGCATGTCGATACCAAAGCGCATTTTTAGCACGCGCGCTTCACGCTCAGTCAGATTACCCAAGACATCACGAGTCGCTTCACGCAGACCTGCCGCTGTTGCATCATCAACAGGGCTTGAGATAGTACCATCTTCGATGAAATCGCCTAGATGCGAGTCTTCATCATCACCGATTGGTGTCTCCATAGAGATAGGTTCTTTGGCGATTTTTAGTACTTTACGGACTTTAACTTCGTCCATCTCTAAGCGTTCGCCTAATTCCTCAGGTGTCGGCTCGCGTCCCATTTCTTGTAGCAACTGACGAGAAACACGGTTGATTTTGTTAATAGTCTCAATCATGTGCACAGGAATACGGATGGTACGCGCTTGGTCAGCGATAGAGCGAGTAATTGCCTGACGAATCCACCATGTAGCATAAGTCGAGAACTTATAACCACGGCGGTATTCAAATTTATCAACCGCTTTCATCAGACCGATATTACCTTCTTGGATCAGATCCAAGAATTGTAGACCGCGGTTGGTATATTTCTTCGCGATAGAAATAACCAGACGTAGGTTAGCTTCGACCATTTCTTTTTTGGCGCGGCGAGCTTTTGCTTCACCGACTGCCATACGACGCGCTACGTCTTTCATATCGTGGATTTTCATATCGAGCTGTTGCTCGTAGTCACGAATGCGACGTTGCAATAAAATAACATCATCAGTGACTTTTTCTAGCGTACCAGCAAATGCAGGTTTGCCTTTTATGCGCTCAATCAGCCAATCGACGTTGGTTTCATTGCTAGGGAAGGTTTTACGGAACTCTTCGCGCGGCATACGACCACGACGAATGACCAAACGCATGATTTGACGTTCTTGCTTACGCACATCATCATAGACATCATGCATGATAGCCATCACTTGGTCTGACAAGCGATTGTTCAACTTTAGCATCATAAAGCGTTCAGCAAGTAGGGCATAAGCGGCGTCTGCTTCTGTGCTACCACGGCCATAATCTAGCAAGGCTTGTTTGGCTTTGATAAATAAATGTTCGATTTCTTCTAAACGCAGACGTACTTCTTCAGGATCGATGCCGCTGGTTTCTTCTTCAGCTTCCTCTTCGACGTCGTCTTCATCCTCGTCATCATCATCAAGCGCCGCTGCTTTGGCTTTGGCTTTGATCACAGGTGGATTTTCTTTTTCTTCTTTAATGCGCTCACGTTCTTCTTTTGCCGCCTCTTTTGCTTCTTGGGCTGCGATTTTGTCTTCTTCGGTCTCAGGATCTAAAAAGCCAGTAATGACGTCAGAAAGCTTCTTCTCGCCATCTTGTACTTTTTGATATTCATCAAGGACGAACTGTACAGTGCCCGGCCAATAAGACATCGCATGCTGTACGTCACGAATACCTTCTTCGATACGCTTGGCAATAGCAATCTCACCTTCACGGGTCAAGAGATCAACCGTACCCATTTCACGCATATACATACGCACAGGGTCAGTGGTGCGACCCGGCTCAGTCTCAACAGAGGCTAATACCGCCGCTGCCTCATCCGCTGCCATGTCATCATCACTTGAATCGTCGTTCATCAAGATGTCATCGGCATCAGGGGCAGATTCAAAGATTTTGATACCAACATCGGTCAGCATTTGCACAATATCTTCGATCTGATCGCTTTCTGTAATAGAGTCGGGCAGTTGGTCATTCACCTCAGCATAGGTGAGATACCCTTGCTCTTTACCCATTTGGATTAAGGTGGCCAGTTGAGATGTGGACTTAGAAACTGACTTATCGTTCATAAATACTCGCTTACTTGCATCGGACATTTTTATATTGTGACGCGCTATCGCTCGCTCAGTGCGTTGATATAATCAATCGATTCATCAAAATATGGCGTAAAGGTTGTCAGTAATATCAAAAATGAGTTGATATGAATAAAGGCTCAAAATACTACAATTACAATGCTAAAAAACTGCTAAAAATTAGTAACGCTAAAAAATCTTCAAAATAACATTCTCTAAAAAATAATATATAAAAATAACAGTACCTAAAAACGGATACTTAAAAATAATATCTAAAATTTGTGTTTAACGATGCCCGCTTATCATCATTTAGAAAGCAGTGCTGTCAATATACAGCGACATAGTTTAACACAGACCACCGTAATCAAGCACGAGGTAGTGATATCTACGACCGTTTTTTACTGATTATTTTCTATTAGCCAAATGATTAAATGGCAATACATGCTACTGGGTATAATCATTAGTAGTGGGGGCAGCCGCTATACTTTTAAAGGGTTCGAATTTTTTTAGCAAAAATAATGGCAAACGTTAAGATTGGACGGTAACCATTTGTGCTGACTGCTCAGCTTGCTGCGCGCGTAACCAATCATTTAATAATTGCGACTGCTTACGGACAATCGCCAGCTTGATATGATCAGGATTTTTTATCAGCTCTTGCATCTTTTTTTGCAGATGTAATTTGAGCAACTGCATCACTAAGTTTTCGATCAATTCATCCAAGCTCAAAATATTTCTGGCGGTTAACGTTTTATAAAATCCGCCCCAGCTACGGCTAAGTGTCTCTTGGGTGATTGGTTTGACATTAGATAATATAAAGTGTGCGGCGGCGTTGGCATCTTTGGGTAAATGCTTCAGACAGCGTTTGATGGTACTGACAATATCCAGCAAGGCGGTATCTTGCAAATCTTCCCAAGCAAGCGGACGCAAGATGTCAGGCGCGGCTCTTTGTTTGATGTGTGCTGGCAGCTGTAAATCATTAATACCTGCCTGTTGCCAAATGGCTTCGATAGAGTCTTCAATTAAGGCTCGTGGCTGAAACAAAAAACAAAGCTGCAATTGCTGACTGATGGTCATATCACCATCAAAATCTAGCAGCGCATCTTTTGCTTCGATATTTTGGCTACGCTTACCACCCAGTTTTTGATAGACATCATTGTTAAGCAAATAGCGAAAGCTACTGCCTTTGGGTAATGCAGTGGTCAAGGCGCGTACTTGCGACATCAGCTTGGCTTTACCTTCTGCCAAGGTTAAATCGTAGCGCTCGCTTAAATAGGCAAAAATATACTGTGATAGTGGCATGGCATTAGCGATTTGCTCACGCATGGCATCGCCGCCCTGACTCTTAATAAAAGTATCAGGGTCATGATTGTTGGGCAGGGTCAAAAACCGCAACTCTTTGTCATCGGCAAGTACCGGCAGGGCAACTTCAAGCGTACGCCAAGCCGCTTTTTGTCCCGCGCTATCGCCATCAAAGCTCAACGTCAGGGTAGGATTCAATGTTAAAAGTCGCGAGATTTGGCTTTCATTGATCGCCGTACCCATGGAAGCAATAGCGCCATAGATACCCGCTTGGTAAAGTGCAATCACATCCATATAGCCTTCGACCACCAGCCAGCTGTCGGCACGTTGTTGGCGTGATTCGTAATAGCCATACAGCACATGCTGTTTATGAAACACTGGTGAGTCAGATGAGTTGATGTATTTAGGTTTGACTTCATCATCGAGCGCCCGCCCACCAAAACCAATGGTGCGTCCTTGATTGTCTCGAATCGGAAAAATAACCCGATCACGGAGTAAATCATAATCGCGCCCTGACTCTGATTGGCGCACCAAACCAAGCGCCTTTAATCCTTCAATATCTTGTGGAAACTGATGCTCAAGATGCTGCCAACCAAAGGGTGCATAGCCTAAGCCAAAGGTCTCAAAGATGTCTTCTGTGATACCACGCGATAAAAAATAGTGCTTGGCATGCGGATGAATGGTGAGATTGTGCTGATAAAACTGCTGGATTTGCTCTAACAGCTCATACAGGTTACCGTCTTTATCTGAAACGCTATGATCATCGTACAATGCAGCAGCGTCAGTATCAGCACCTGTCAACCATGCTAGCGGATAGCTATTATCATCTTGGTAGTCTGCGCCATAAGAATCTGCTGGATAAGGCACTGATTCGTAGGCATCTAACGGTGGATAATCATCGTAGCTGTTGCTACTGTCGTGATAGGCGGGCTGCTCGATATCACCGTACTGGCTTTGTTGCTGAATAGTCGAAGCTGCGTTAATAGAAGGCGCGTCCACCGTTTGAGCAGAACTTTTAGCGTTGACAGCCGGACTAGGTATTGAGGGTGGTGCAATCGGTTTGGGTGCACGGCGCTGGTAGCTGACGTTTTGTTGCTCTTCTTTTGGGACTTCGATGCCCGTCTGCTTTGATAGCTCATTAACCGCTTCAATGAAAGTTAAGTTTTCATAATCGCGTAAAAAGCTAATGGCATTACCGCCGACACTACAGCCAAAGCAGTGATAGATGTTTTTTTGTGGATTGACATAAAAAGAGGGCGACTTTTCGCCATGAAACGGACAGCAGCCTTTAAACTCACTACCAGCACGTTTAAGCGTCGTATGACGCCCAATGATACTGATTAAGTCAGCTTGGCTATTTAATTGGTCGAGAATATGATTTGGGATACTCATGCAAAAAACAGTTTACCATAGGTGCATTATCTTAAGCATAGACAATATTGGGCACAAACAATATCAGGCATAGATAATGGAACAGAAACAGAAAAAATAAGGCCAACTCTATCGTTGACCTTATTTTTCATGATGTGCGTTGATTTACTAAGAAGAAGAGACGTTCTTTGAATTAAAAGAGAGACGCTGCCTCAAATCTAGCGCATTTATTCATCATTCATATCGACATCTGCTGGCATGATATCAACACCTTGATTAGGTAGCGTGGTACGGCGCGTTTGGTTGATATTTTGTGGATCAACGTTCGCTTCTCGAGCGGTAGAGCCAGTGCTCGATTGGCTAGTAACTCGCTCAGTTGATGCTTCAGGCAGACCTAAGCCCACATTAATGCCACTACCACGCGTAGGAGCAGTGTTGGCTACCGGTGCATTGGCGGTGGCAGTGTTTTCACTAGGCAGTCTTAATTGGTTTGCATTACGAATGATTTGGGTTTTGGTGGCACCGTTGTAATCGCCTGTCGCAACTGAAGTATCTTTGTTAAAACGACTCAGCTGTCCAAAAGTCAATTTATTAATGAAAGAACGCTCACGTTTGGTGTTGAGCTTAACGCGTCCATCAGCGCTTAACATGTTTGGATAATTAATCTGCAATAGGGTTTTGTATTCGTTTGCCAAATCAGACATACCCAATTTGTCATAGCTATAAGCTAAGACCGCGATGGCTTCTGGGATCGATTCACTAAGTGGATAGTATTGAAACACCCATTTAGCACGGTTAACAGCAGCGACATAAGCTTCACGCTCGATATACCAATTGGCCGCACTCATCTCACTTTCAGCAAACTGATTGTAGATGAAGGTCATGCGCTGAGCGGCATCTGGTGCGTAAGGGCTGTTAGGGTACTTGTTAATAAGCTCTTGAAAGTTAGCGAAGGCAATACGTAAATAGGCGGTATCACGCTCAGCTTGATTTAGCTTAAACAGTTTCAAACCTTCTGATGAGCCTTGCATATTGGCCACACCGCGCACATAGTAAGCGTAGCTGACTTGCGGGTTAGAAGGATATAGGCTAATAAATTGCTCAGCGCTGGCGGCTGCCATTTCATACTTACCACTGGCATATTGTGCATACATCATGTCGAGTAATGCTTGCTCAGCGTACTGTCCAGTAGGATAAAAAGTACGCAGATTGGTCAAATCTTCGATGGCTTGTGTATAGCGGCCTTTATCAATCTGGGTAATGGCATCGTTATAATAGTTCTGCTCTGATTTTTCGGCAGTTTCTACCGCATCGACGTCTTTACCGCCAGTCAGGTTTTTGAAAGTCTGACAGCCCACTAAGTTTACGCTTAGCGCAAGTAGGGTTATTGAGGACAGTTTGATAAACGTATTGCCAACAGCTTGCATACTTCTTCTCCGACACAAGACGTATAATAGCAGCGACGCTATCATACTAGATATTAGGTTAATGATAAAAAACGATGCATAGGCATCAATAGTGGTCTGCCATCTACTATGTCAATCATCGGACATACCAGTTATCGTTATTAAAAAACGCTTGATGGCATAGGGTTTATATCAAACCAAATGCTTTTAATAAAAAATTCGATAAGCATACAGTGGCATAGCATACAGCAAAATATGGCTATACTTTATAGAATAACGTTTGCTTCGTCTATTTTTTCGCCATCTATATTGTACTTGACCCAATTGTACTTATCGAATTTGAGTCAGTATCGTACAGTTATTAGTCTACTGCAACACAGGTGCGATATGCTGCTGCTCGCAATGATCTGTACACCAGCGCATGTCAGTTTGGCATTTTAACATGAGCTGCTGTCACGAGCGATATCGAATGTCGCTGACACCGACAAATATACAGTAAATTACAGCAATGTCATATTTTAGAGAGTTAAGCACAGCTGTATGGTGCATAGCGTTATAATCAAAAAATGACAGATAACGCACAGCTTCTATAGGGCTTAGGCGCTTGGCATGATACACTAGCACGGTATTGCCTCCGCTTTTTTCGACGACAATCGCTTTTATGATAAGCGATTGATAGCGAATGGCCTTTTTTTTATAGCGTTACGCTTAACACTTTACATTTTATTAGAAATTTTCTCAAAAGCTGCCTTTCAGAACCATGTCAGGGGCTTTGCCATATATAAATCTGCTATGAATAATAATGCTATGACTACCCATTTACCACCGAATCAATCACAACAGACTGATTCATCAGCACAAGAGTCACCGATGCCAAATGACGTTTTAAATAATAGTGAATTACCTGACGATAATCAGCCAGTCCTTGATGAGCAAAGCCATGGCGATAATGTTTTAGAAGATGCTGTGTCAGAAAAAGCTATGTTAAAAGATAGTGATATGCTTGACGACGATATGATAGATAGCAGCGATGAAGATGGTGACGACATTGATGATAGCGACGATGATGAAGCGTCAGTCGCCGGTCAAGTAGTGCCAGTAGTTATAGATATGACGCATACTGTTATAGAAGATGAAGCTGGTTTACGTATTGATAAACTGGCTTCAAAAATATTTACCGATTTCTCACGTGTCCAATTACAAGGTTGGATTAGTGATGGTAGCTTGCTGTATAACGGTAGCGTACAGAAACCAAAAATTCGTGTCAAAGCGGGTGATGTTCTGCAGTTATCGACGACATTAGAGCAGCATGGTGAAGATCAGCCAGAGGATATAGACATCGATGTGGTCTATGAAGATGATGAAGTGTTGGTCATCAATAAACCTGTTGGTATGGTGGTGCATCCTGGTGCGGGTAACCAAACTGGTACCTTGGTCAATGCACTACTGTATCACTATCCACAGCAGCACCATTTGCCGCGTGCAGGTCTGGTACATAGAATTGATAAAGACACCTCTGGGCTGTTGCTGATTGGTAAGACCAAGCCAGCACAAATGGCGCTTATGGAGCAGCTAAAAGATAAGTCTGTGTATCGTCATTATCAGTGTGTGGTGGCAGGCGATGCAGCAAGCTTACTGCGTCACCGCCGTATTGACGCGCCAATCGGTCGTCACCGTAATCAGCGTACGAAAATGACGGTAATGACGGCAGGTCGTGAAGCAGTCACCCACTTATTAAATGTGACTGCCCTCAATGGTAATTATTGCTTGTTGGATGTGGGTCTTGAAACGGGCCGCACGCACCAAATTCGGGTGCATTTAAGTCACATTACTTATCCGATAGTGGGTGATCGCGTTTATGGTGGTCGTCGTCAACTGCGCTCAGGACTGACAGAAGCGCAACGTCAAGCGATTAATAATTTTCCGCGTCAAGCCTTGCACGCTTATACACTGGGTTTCGTGCATCCAACGACAGGGGAAGACATTGAAGTTACCACACCACTGCCTGAAGACATGCAGAAATTAATGGCTGTGCTAAGTGACGGCTATGATGATGAATAGACCGCTCTGTGTAAATAGGAGTGTAAATACGCTTGTAAAAAACAGAGAGCCTAAGTAAATAGCGATCCGTGACGTAGAAACTACCCATTAAGACGGTAAATCAGCCATGACTCATAACTTTCCTATGACATTGCTTGCACAGATTGATGATGTGGCTGTTTTTCAAACAGCCGCCTTTGCGAGCGATGATGTTGACTCACAAGACCAACCCACAGAACAGATGGTACGACAGCAACGTCAAGCGAATTACGGTGAGCTAAATTTAGGTTTGCATGTCAATGACGATGCTGCAAAAGTGCTGAGCAATCGCATGCGCTTATTATCTGCCATCAATGAGCAGCTTGTACCCTTATCGTCGAAAGACCCTAAACATGTACCCATCAAACGCTTGCACTGGGTTAACCAAGTTCACGGCAAGCAAATTCATGATATTGATGGCACAGCGCTATGTATGACGCCAATGTCTGCTGACGCGATGGTCAGTCGGCAACAAGGCCTTGGGCTGGCGATAATGACGGCTGACTGTGTGCCGATAGTCTTATATCAGCCAGCCAGTGGTCAAATGGCAGCGATTCATGCTGGTTGGCAAGGTCTGGCTTGCGGGGTTATTCAAGCGACTGTTCAACGCTTTACGGAATCGGGACAAGTCAAAGCTTGGATTGGCGTTTGTATCAGTCAAGACAGCTATGAAGTTGGCGCTCAAGTCCGCAACCAATTGCTAAAAGGTTGCACAGAAAATAAGTTATTGAATACAGCAAACATTGAACATTTTGATTCGTTATACGTCATAGATTCTGTGGCTGCTATTAAAGGCGATAGCAACACTCAGGATTTACATAATACGGTTGATAAACCGTCAAGCTGTGCTACAGTTGATTCGGGTAAGATCAAGCTGAACTTACCAAAGTTGGCAGCGGATCAGCTAAACACTTTGGATGTTATAGTAGATGACACCTTATCTAGCAGCTGTAGTTATGCTGATGACCACTATTACTCTTATCGGCGTCAAACGCATCTGCAGCAGCCTGCTACAGGGCGGATGGCGTTGGTCATTGTACGTGGAACTGCGTAGGATTACGCTATTTGCTGTTGCATGCGATTAACTGTTGAACTTATATTGTTTTTATCTAACCATTTATAGCCATTATTAGAGTTTGTATGAATACACCTGCCAAATCGTCTTTAACTACTGATAGCATACCGACTGTATCTATTGCCGTTATTTATCATAGCAATTACGGTCATACCAAGCGCGTCGCTGAAGCGATCGTCAAAGGGGCACGCCAGCAATTGCCAGAAGCACAGGCCAAAACCGTTGATGTCCACAAGGTTGACTGGGATTATTTAGATCAAGCTGATTTGCTGGTTTTCGGTAGTGCCGTATATATGGGTAGTGTTACTGCTGAATTTAAGACGTTTATGGATGAAACCTCAAAGCGCTGGTATCATCGTAAATGGGAAGGCAAGTGGGCAGCAGCTTTTGCCAACTCTGGTGGGCTGAGCGGTGATAAACTGGCGGTATTGCAGCAGATCTCTTTATATGCGATGCAGCACGGTATGAACTGGATTGGATTACCGCTGATGCCGACAGGCCATGAAGCTCATGATTTAAACCGTCTATCCAGCTTTTTGGGCTTGATGACCCAGTCACTTGATGGTCCACCTGAGGAAACACCAGGAGCCGGAGATATTGATACGGCTATTTGGTTCGGCGATCATTTGGCCAAGACAATTATCAAGCATCAGCCAGCCGCTGAAATGAGTAGCTATTGAGTCATTAAAAGTCATTTATTAAATATTAAAGGCAGATATCAAACCGATATCTGCCTTTTTTTGTTTATTTTATGAGTGTGATGGCACTAATTTTGATTTTTTGTACTGGTAGTATTTTGATTTTGTACAGTGGTGGTAGGCGCATTTTTGACCAGTATGCTATTGATAGGGGTGGCATTAACAGGAATAGGGCTGTCGACAAACTGAAACGATTGACAGCCTGTCAGTAATAGAGCTGATGTAAATATATAAGCGAGTATTGATAACTTCATAGTGGTGTCTCAGGCGGCGATCGGCAACGTGGAAATAGCGCCTATCATAAACAAAATATGATGCGGTGCAATAGCTTGTTTCATAGCATCATCACAATATGACGGGTAAAAAAAGCGAGTTCTGACTTAAGCCTATGTATCTATTATGTACCGCTAAAACCAGTGATGACAAAAAATGAAGCGCATTTGTGAAAGTTACTTACAATGACAGCTCTTTTATAAAAGGTATACGACCAAAAAATAGGGCTTTAATTGCTGATTTTAAAGATATTATTTAAATTGTCTATTATTATAATATAAAAAAATATACTACATTATCAAAAAATGATAGCGATGAGGTAGTTCTTTAAGTTTTGTAAAAATTTGAGACCAATAAGTTACTCCATAAGTAATAGTAGCGAAATAGTCTTACATTAGTAGAGTGAGTAGACATTCTCTAGCAAGTATTTTTCTGGAGTTGTTTTTATCACGCTATTTTATTAAGCATTTACTGGATGATTTGCTACCTCATTTAATGGATTATCAGTTGAGTCTAACAATCAATCTGTCATAAAGACTTGCTCCATATCAAATGTCTCGTCTCAATAATTCGTCCTAATAATAATTACAACACCCTAGGTGCCAGCTATATGAGGATATTATGAAGCCACTTTCTGTGATGTTATTGATGCTCGTCATTGGTATGACCTCCAGCGCTGTGATGGCTGAAAGCGCAAGCGTCGTTAATACGAGCCTAGCCAATGCTAGCTTGCCTAATGCCAGTCTACCTAATATTAGTCCAGCCAATAGCGAGCTTGTCAACCGCGGTGCCTACATTGCCCGTGCTGCTGACTGTATGGCATGTCACGGCGAAGATTATACTGGCGGTACAGCGATCGAAACGCCGATGGGGGATATCTATTCAACCAACATTACCCCGTCTAAACGTTACGGTATCGGTAATTATACCGAAACGGATTTAAAGAACGCGTTGCAAAAAGGTCGTACGCCAAGCCATATGCTTTACCCTGCCATGCCATATCCTTCTTATAGTGGTATGAAAGAAGAAGATATCAGTGCGTTGTTTGCTTATCTGCAAACCGTACCTGCTGTCGATGAAGCCCCAAAATATAAAACAGACTTGCCATTTCCCTTTAACATTCGCAGCTTAATGATTGGCTGGAATTTTCTCAATGTCCCGTCTACTGAAAACCGTGATGGTCTCACCGAGACGCAGCAACGTGGTGAATATATTGTCAATAACTTAGAGCACTGCGGTACTTGCCATACTCCGCGTAATAGCACCATGGGTTTTGATAAAAAAATGTATCTTTCAGGTGCTCAGCTTGGTCATTGGCATGCACCAAATATCACGCCTGACGAGTCGAGCGGTATCGGTAGTTGGAGTGAACAAGATATTGTCACTTATCTGCGTACTGGTGAGCTTGACCAGCGCGCCTATGCGGGTGGTCCTATGGGTGAGGCCGTTGCGCATAGTACGCGCTACCTAAAAAATGAAGATTTGACTGCCATTGCTTCTTATCTAAAAGCGGTACCTGCTATCCAAACAGATGATAAGGTCGCAGCCGTTGATGTCTCGCGTTTACCAACACCCATTAGCGAATCTATCACTCATGATTTACTGGCGCAAAAAGATTATTTAGCCCAAGCCAAAGAACAGGTGAGTAATGGAAGCAATTCACCAGAATCGCTATATTTGGCAGCTTGTGGTAGTTGTCACGGCGTTGATGGTTATGGTCAGCCTGATGCGCGTTACGCCCCTATCGTTGGACTCAGCAGCATTCGCCGCGAAAAACCTGATGCGCTGGTCAATATGATCCTTCATGGGGTAGAGGGAGCGACTAATACGTCGCCCATCATGCCAGGGTTTTCAGACGAGCTAAATAGTGAGCAAATCGCTGGTATCACCAATTATGTACGTGTGAATTTTGGTGGTCTTACCAGTAGTGATGTGAGTGCTAGTGATGTTGATCGTATCGCAACGACGAGTGCTAACAAGCCCTTTTTAATCAAATATGCGGGCTTACTGGCAGTAATCGGCATCATCGTGGCTATTATTATCATTGTATTTATTATACGAGCAATCTTGCGGTCTAGGCGCCGTCGTTAATTTGAATGTTTATATTTAATAACACAGTGCAGTAACGAACATTATAAATACATTTCGCATGGTTATTATCAAACAAGGACGAAGGGCAGCAAGGTAGAGTGCTATAAATTGGCAAATATAGATAAAACTAAGCCAAGTAGATTAATGAAATTGAGTCGTTATTAATAAAAAGAGCACCTACCGTCTTGCACGAACGTCTACTTTAAGGACATTATTATGAAAGATATGCTTCAATCACCAACGCGGCGCCAACTGCTCTCGATGATTGGTAAAACAGCAGGCGCGACCGCGATGTATCAGGCGATGACGACATTAGGATTTGCGTCAGAGTCAAGTTTTAAAGAGACCATGGATCTTAAGGGTGCACCTCCGGGCGCTAGTATCGTCATTCTTGGTGCGGGTCTTGGCGGGCTGACCGCGGCTTATGAGTTACGTAAAGCGGGCTACGATGTCAAAGTGCTCGAATATCAAAATCGTGGCGGCGGTCGTAGCTGGACATTGAACAGCGGTGATAAATATACCGAGCTTGGCGGCGAAGAAGTCACCTGTGATTTTGAAGAGGGCAATTACTTTAATGGTGGACCGTGGCGTCTGCCAAGCCATCATTATGCCGTCTTCCATTATTGCAAACAGTTCGGTGTTGAAATGCAGCCCTTTATTCAAACCAATGATCGTGCTTATTTGCATCGAAGTACTCATTTCAACGGCGTACCTCAGCGTTTGGGCGATGTGAAAAACGATATCCAAGGTCATGTCGCGGAGCTGCTATCGAAATCAGTCAACGTCGGTGGTCTTGATCGCTCGATCAATACTGAGGATAAAGAAAAGCTATTAGAAGGTTTAAAAGGTTGGGGTGTGCTTGATAAAGATTATCGCTATCGCGCCAGTAATGAGACCAGTAAACATCGCGGTTTTAGTGTGTTTCCGGGCGGTGGCTTGATGCCTGATGCGACACCATCAAAACCTTTGCCGATCAGTGAGATATTAGATTCGGGTATGTGGGCAGATATTTATGGCAACCATATGACGTATGCTCATCAACCGACGATGTTTCAGCCAGTAGGTGGTATGGGGAAAATCGGTGATGCGTTCACTCGTGAATGCCGTGATCTGATTGAGTTTAATGCTAAAGTCACTAAAATCCATCAAGATGACAGTGGCGTAACGGTCGATTATGTAGACAGCAACAGTCCAAATGGTGCCACCAAAACCATTCGTGCAGATTGGTGCGTGTGCAATATTCCGCTTACTGTACTGACGCAGCTTGATATCAATGTCTCAAAACCGATGAAGCAGGCGATGGCCGCTGTACCTTATGAAACTTCTTATAAAGTTGGTCTAGAGTTCAACCGCCGCTTTTGGGAAGAAGACGAGTGGATATTTGGTGGTCTGACTTATACCGATATGCCCATTGCGCAGATTGCCTATCCTTCACAAAATATGTTTAAAGATGGTACTGGCGTGCTACTTGGCGCTTATGGTTATGGTCCAACGTCTTATAAGTTTAATACCTTAACGCCGCAAGAACGTATTAATGTCGCGCTTGCTTATGGTAAATACATCCATCCTCAGTATCCAAAAGAATTCCGCGCAGGGACATCAGTTGTCTGGCACCGTATTCCATGGACGCTTGGCTGTTATGGTATTTGGAATGAGTCGACCCGTCGTCAGCATTACGACACCTTGTGCAGTATTGATAATCGTATTGTACTAGCGGGCGAGCATTGCTCACACATTCCGGCATGGCAAGAAGGTGCTATTTTATCTGGTATGGATGCCGCAAAGCGCCTACATAAAAAAGCAAAAATGCTTGTTTAATAACGCTTGGTTAATATGAATAACTATAAGATTCAGAGGCTATCATGGACAATGCAATCGCGAAGAAGGCAATCTTGAAGAAAAAAGTCATGAAAAATATGACACTCAAACTGCTGACGGTGATGCTGCTGAGTGGGATAAGTAGTACAGCACTGTTGGGCTGTAGTCAACAGTCAGATGATGAAGTGACGGTTTCCAGTGTACAAGATCAGGATTCCCTAACAACCAATGACTATCAAGCAAGCCGAAATACGGGTGCGTGGGGCGGCGTTTATATGAGCCGTGAGGAGCTTACTGCACCTGCTATCAATATTGTCGACGACAGCTCATTGCCCAATATGGAAGATGACCCAAGCATTACTGAGTGGGACGCAAAGTTTGAAGGCACAAATGCCTTTGTGACGACAGATGGCAAAAAGCTGTATCACGACTCTTGTGCGGCTTGCCACATGCATAAAGGCGAGGGTGCTTACGGGGCAGGCTATTATCCGCCACTGGCGAATAACAGTAAGATGCAATCAAAGTATTACATCATCGATATCTTGATTAATGGCTTTCGTGGTATGCCGTCATTCCATGGTATGATGAACGATGCGCAGATGGCTGCGGTTACTCAATATGTGGTCAGTGACCTAAATGGTTTTACCGATACCGTTACTGCTGAAGATGTGGCAAAACTGCGGCATGCCAATCCATCAGCGGGTGATCCGAGTGATGAATAACACCATTATTTAAATTTTTAGCTAATAGTTTTTTAAGCAAAATGGTTCGTACAAACATTGCTTAACCATTCCCCGCAAGGTAAAAGTAAAAAAGCGCCTAATTATTTATTAGGCGCTTTTTTATAAGCAAGACTTTATGAATTAAGAAAGATAATGATAAATATGGTTTATTTAGGGCTAGATGACCAAATTGGTGAGCGAGCAATGCCTTGTACAGGTATGTCAAATGATTGGCCACTACTCAAAGATTTAATTGTTAATTTACCTTTGCCGCCTTGTTTTGAGGCATAAACTACATTTCTGCCACTGGGTGAAAAGCTTGGCGCTTCATCGATACCCGTATTGCCCAAATTAGCAGTGACCGCGCCGCCGCTATTCATAATAGCCGCTGAGCGACCATTTAAAAAGGCAATTTGTGAGCCATCGCTACTAAATTGCGGGCTAGTGGCATAACCGCTACTTGAGACCTTAGTAGTACGTCCTGAACCAAACTCATAACGATAAATTTGTGGTTTGTTAAATCCTGCGCGGTCACTGACGAAAACAAAGGATTTACCATCGGGTGCATAGTTTGGTTGTACTTCGCTGCTGGGCCAATTGGTCAGTTTTCTCGGTTGACCACCACTGGCGCTCATCTCATAAATATGGGCACTGCCTTCAAAGCTGCTAGAAAATAATATCTTGTTGCCATCTGGTGAAAATGATGGACTGAGATTGCTGCCAGGGAAGGGGGTTAACGGGGTTGCACCGCCACCGCTCACACTTTGTACATAAATAACGGGATAAGATTTATCGCGTTGTACGGAATAAGCGATGCGATTGCCATCTGGCGACCATGTTGGAGAAAAGATAGAACCAGTTACTTCAGTAATGGTTCTGGCATTTTCGCCATCAGCATCGATAACTTTAAGTAGCGATTTTTTATTTTTTCCAGCACCCACTTCTTCGATATAAGCAATACGCCCTGAAAAGTCACCTGGATTACCAGTAATCAATGCGTAGATTTTATTGGCAATGACGTGTCCAGCACGACGCATACTGTCAGGATCTTTATTTGTTGTCGAAGTTTGCTTGCCCTCAAGAATTCGCCCCGATTTGACATCAATGACTTCATAATCTGTGATAATTTTACCTCGGTTAGTACGCGTGCTACCGATTACTAAGTACGGAATACCTAAATTTTGCCATACTGGCAAAGTACCCGCCAGCTCGCTACTACTGCGTGGCTGCTGCGGTAGGTTTTGGCTAGTAATTTTTAGACCTTCTTTGCTTAAGTCATTGACTATAATGGGTGACAACACAGAATCACCAGCAAACGGTACAAACGCGACTTGGTTTTGTTGTCTTGGCGCTGTAGTAGAAACATCAATTTCTATGGGAGCCGCGGTAGATGCATAGGTTGGTACTAAAAGTAGGGGTGAAAATAATAATATATTTGAAATACTACGCATGATAAATGAGGTACTTTGTTTCATAAAAAATACTCTAAAAAGAAAGCTGTTATATGGGTATAAATATTACTTATAGTAAGTTAACTCTGTGATGTAAGCTACTCTTGCCCCAGTTATTTTATTTTGATGTTCATGATAATACGTTCAAACATTTCAGAACGGTTTAAATCAATCGGTAAAGGGTTAGATTCAATAGCTGCTCTTTCTACTGCTTGATTAACAAGTACATTTGAACTATCAGCTTTAGCATATATTATATTACCGACTTGGTCTAACCTAAGTCGCAGCTTCACACTTGTACCTTGAGTTTCCATCGGTAAGTCTAGGTTACGACTTATCTTATTTATTATAAGTAATTGAAAGTCATTTATAGAGTGAGCTTTTATAATGTCATTATGAGATTCTAGTTTAGCTTTCTCAGGTATGGTAGCTGAGGTAGGAGTGGAACATAATAGCAAAGAAAGCATTAGAGATAAGTTTGTAGGATTATATTTCATAGAAAAAACCAGAGTATTTATGAAACAATTATGATTGATATGCTAATTGACGGTGACATTGATTATAAGATCTGAAAAACTAGAAGAATTTTCTAAATCAATGGGCAATGGACTAGAAGCAAATGCCGCTACTTCTGCTGCCTTATTGACCTTTGAATTAGAACCACTAGCATCGGCAGATATTACATTGCCTCTTGAATCTAATTTAAGCCTTACTTTAGCAGTCAGCCCTTGAGTTTCAGTTGGGGCATTAAGGTTTTGTTCTATTTTATCAGCGATAGCACGCTTAAAGTCACCTATCGAAGGTTTGCCACTACTATCACTAGATTGATTAGTAGAGGCGCTTCCTGATGCAGTTGACTGTCCGTCATCTCGTAAGCTAAGCGTCTGGCCTGCGCTACCTGAACCACCTGTATCAATTTTCAGGTTTCGATCGGTAGCAGTGGGGCGTGTAATCTTAGGCGGGTTATTTTGTTTATTACGGAAATCGCCCAGCTGTTTTTGTTCTTCTATTAGTTGTTCTTTTTTGTTTTGCTCCACCTGACTATGTTCTTCTGTCACCGACTCATCTAATTGTGCTGCCCACTCTGCCATTCGACGTTCGTAGTCTTGATTTTGCTCAAGTAAGCGTTGATGCTGCTCTTCACTCATCAGCATTGGTTGACTGGCAGGATCGTTAGAGCGCGTAAAGACAGGCACGCGCTGAGAGTTTGGCTGGCTGGTGCTATCGCTAAAACTTTCTGATGATGAGGTGCTCGATGCACTGCTTGCACCAGTTTCAGCTTGCATCGCGCTAGCTGCCGCTGCACGATTGGCAAGGATTTGACCTTGCATTGCAGCCAATTGCTCAGGTGAGACCATGACCGTCTCAATACTTTCCACAGTGTCGGTGTTAGTATGTTGATAAGTATAAACGAGTATCCCAATCACAAGCCCATGTGCCAGCACGCTAAGTAACGTAGGCAACGTTAGCCCATTGCCTTCAGGTTGGGTCGGTACATAAACGACAGGAGCTTTATGCATGGTAAAGATACTCAAGGACGAGGTTCATCAAATTATCTACTTTATTATAGCAAGCTGAGTGCTGAATAGGATTTATTATAATGATGGTGTGGGTAAGGGTGCGCCTGTTAATAATCCCACCTTTTGGATGCCTGCTTGTTGTAAGGTGGCCATGAGTGTCATGATAGCGCCATATTGATTGTTTTGATCGGCATTAATCATGACTTGTAAAGGCTGCGCCCCAGCATCGCTACTTTGATTTTGTAAATTGGATAGAGTGTCAATCAGCTCTGGTTCACTAATCGGCAGGTCGACATTGTTTTCATAACTGATAAAAATCTCGCCACTATCGGTCAAGGACACAATGACCGGTAGTTGGCTTTGGCTCATAGTATTGGTTTGCTCTTTTGGCAAGTCAACATCGACGCCCGTAATCAGCATGGGCGCTGTGACCATAAATATGACGAGCAGCACCAACATCACGTCGATATAAGGAACGACATTCATCTCCGCATTGAGCGCTTTTTTTTCACGGCGATAGGGACTTTGTTTCATGATTTCATAGTCCTTGTGCCTGAGTGGCAGTAGATGGCGTTTCTCTCGTAGCGATACTGTCTCTACCAACAGTGCTTTCTGCACTGGTCTCGCGCTGGAGCATGCCCGTCATTTCATCACAAAATAAAGCACGTGAATCATAAAGGCGGCTTGATTTGGCCGTAAAGTGGTTATACGCCAGTACGGCAGGAATCGCTGCAAACAAGCCCATAGCGGTTGCGATTAATGCTTCAGCAATCCCAGGTGCGACAGACGCTAGGGTCGCTTGTTCCGTTTGTGACAATCCTAAAAAGGCATTCATGATGCCCCAAACCGTACCGAACAATCCAATATAAGGCGCGACTGAGCCAATACTCGCTAGCGTGGTAAGCCCTGATTCTAATAGTTGCTGCTGACGCCCTAAACCAACTCGTAGCTTGCGCTCTACACCATCGATGATGTCATCTTTGGGTTGGCGCTTTTTATGCATTCTTAAGTATTCAGAAAATCCCACATAAAATATTTGCTCAAGTCCTTGGCGTTCAGGAGAACCTTGTACGCCTTGATACAGCTTGGCTAGATCCTCACCTGACCAAAACCAAGTTTCGAACTGTTGATCGAAGTTTTTGGCCGTACCAAGCCGCGCGCTCATACGAAAGATAATTACCCAGCTGAGCAAAGACGCCATTAACAATAATGCCATCACAATCTGCACCAAGAGACTGGCTTGGGTAATAAGGTCGATAATATTTAATGATTCAGGCATGTATGGGACTCATGGGTAATTAATAATAGCTGGTATGGCGCGACACGCAGACCAGATAGGATCTTTAATAACTAAGATATGAAAGTACAGTAATGTGGCATATTGCTATCAGCCGCCTAGTGTACTGTTAAATGTCAAAAAGGTCATTTGTTAAAATGTTAAATGCCAAATAATTAACAGCTGTCTATATGGTTCATAGTATAAGGTTAATTTGTATGCGTATGTCTGAAATATTGTCTGGCTATTATGACTCAATCAACTGAAAAGGTGGGTTTGTACCCGTAAGGCACTGGTAATGATTGAATTTGTACCGCAATTTCTCTAAAATGTTGCACCTTGTTACCGCTGTCTTTTGATGATGACGTCGCCATTTATTGGATGACGTCTTATTTATTTTAGGCATCAATAAATTTGTTCTTTCACTAGCAAGCTGGGCGCGACACTTATGAATGCAATTGAACGCTATTTTGGGATTAATGGTGAAAACACCACAGTCAAAACGGAAATCCTTGCCGGTATAACTACCTTTTTGACCATGGCTTACATCATCTTTGTAAACCCCAACGTATTGGCGGAAGCTGGTATGGACAAAGGGGCGGTATTTGTTGCCACTTGTTTAGCAGCGGCAATAGGCTGCTTTATTATGGGTATCTATGCCAGACTGCCGGTGGCACTTGCCCCAGGTATGGGTTTGAACGCCTTTTTTACTTATGGCGTCGTACTGGGTATGGGCTACGCTTGGCAAACTGCGCTAGGTGCTGTTTTCTTATCGGGTTGTTTGTTTATTATTTTGAGTTTGTTTAAGATTCGCGAATGGATTATCAATGCCATTCCAACCAGCCTTAAGCAAGGTATTGTGGCAGGTATTGGTGCTTTCTTAGCATTTATTGCGCTACAGAGCTCAGGTATTATTGTCGGTCGTGATTCGACATTGTTGATGCTTGGTGACATGACCTCATTTGCGCCTATGATGGCTGCATTAGGTTTCTTTATTATTATTGGTTTGGTCTATAAAAAAGTCCCAGGCGCCGTGACAATTGGTATTTTAATTATCACCGTGATTAGCTTGTTGACGGGTAATACGCAGTTTACTGGTGTCATGTCTACGCCGCCATCCATCACACCAACATTGATGGAGCTTGATATTGCGGGTGCGTTCGACGTTGGTATGATCAGTGTTATTTTTGCTTTTTTATTCGTCGATTTATTTGATACGACAGGTAGCTTAGTTGGCATCGCCAATAAAGCGGGTTTAATCGATAAAGACGGCAATATTCCTAATATGGACAAAGCGCTATTGGCCGATTCTACCGCTACGGTCGCTGGTGCAATGTTGGGTACGTCATCGACCACCAGTTATATTGAGAGTGCTTCTGGAGTGGCATCAGGTGGCCGTACAGGTCTGATGGCAGTGACGGTTGGCGTATTGTTTGTACTGAGTATTTTCTTTGCACCATTGGCTGGTATGATTCCCGCTTACGCCACAGCTGGCGCGATTTTCTATGTGTCGGTACTGATGTTATTTACCCTGAAAGAAATCAACTGGGAAGATTTGACAGAAGCGGCTCCAGTAGCGGTCGTTCTGCTATTGACCCCGCTGACGTACTCTATCGCTGATGGTATTGCGCTTGGTTTTATCACCTTTACCGCGGTAAAACTGATGACGGGTAAGTTCTCTGAAATCACGATTCCAGTTTGGGTGTTGACGATTATTTTGCTGACCAAGTTGGTGGTGTTATAAGTGTTAATAGGATGCTGTGAGCGTCTGATATTACTTTGCCACTTTTGATTGCTGTTACTCTCAACTCCTCTTTATTCTCAAGCGATAAAGGGGAGTTTTTTTTGGTTTGAAAGTGCCCAAATTTTTCTTAATTTATTCAAGTGTTTGATTTAATAAAATAATTAATATGTAATAGTAAATAGGAAAGTATAACCAACGCGTCATGATGAATAAAGTGCTGTTAACTGATTGTTTTTTAGAAATATCTTAATTTGTGAAAATAAGCAATATCGTTAGTTTGAAATTTTTTTTCATGATATTATAGCCAAGCTAAGCGCATCACCTCAATCAACGCCGTAGAGGTTTTTCTTACAGTGAATTAGCACCACCCAAGATGGCAGGTTTTTTATTGCTAAAGCAGCGATATCTGATCATCACACTCCTTTCACTACAAACAAGAAGAAGGCACTAATGCCGCTTAGCTGTTCGTTGTTGCCTTTGTATTGTTAACGTAGCCCGTTTAACAGTCGAACGACCTACTTAACCGTTTCCAGCCCGTGCTGGATTTTCTCGTTTTGTGATGGCGCCGTTTGGTCTTTTGATTATTGCTGTAAGTATCCGTCGATAGCCATCATCTAAATGAATGATGGTGATAGGTAGTTATACAAGACGATCAGACTTCCTAAAGCACTATTTATGATGGTTTTTAAACGATAGTTATGGAGTTGTTATGAACCCAGTAGACCAGTTTACCCCGCAAGAGCCGATTTTGTTTAATCCTGTCGATTTGCTATCGCCAGACTACATTGCCCAGTCGTCAGAAACGCTGCACGCCCGTATTTCGCCGTTGTATAGCGTTGATGAAGAGCGCTGGTTGTCCACGTTATTGCCACTTGCTAAACCCAGCACGGAAGAACGTGACGCCGCTGCTGAGCAAACGCGCCAGCTGGTCGAACATGTACGTAATGATGGCAAAGCGGTCAAGATGGTTGACTCGTTATTGCTTGAGTATAGCCTTGATACCCAAGAAGGTATCTTGCTGATGAGCTTGGCAGAAGCCTTGATTCGAGTGCCAGACAATTATACTGCTGATGCATTGATTCATGACAAAATGAGTGTGGCTGATTGGAAAAAGCACATCAAAAATGACAACGGTTTTATGGTCAATGCCTCAACATGGGGCATGATGATGACAGGCCGTGTCGTCAGTATTGACAGTAGCACCACAGCGTCAGGCTTCTTGGATCGTATGACCAAAAAAATGGGTGAGCCTGTTATTCGTAGTGCCATGCAAAAAGCCATGCGTATCATGGGTCATCAGTTTGTATTGGGCGAGACCATCGAAGACGCCAATAAGAATAGCCAGCCTTATCGTAATAAAGGCTATACCTATTCGTTTGATATGCTCGGCGAAGCGGCTATTGCTCATAAAGACGCTGAAAAATACTTCAATGACTACTTGCATGCGATCAGAGCCACTGCCAGTATCAAAGTCAAAGAAGGCATGCCTAAGCCGTCAGTGTCTATCAAACTGTCAGCATTGCATCCTCGCTATGAAGCCACACAAGAAGCTCAAGTCATGGGTCTATTGCGTCAACGTTGCTTGCTGCTTATTGAAGCGGCACGTGAAGTCAACGTTGATCTTAGTATCGATGCCGAAGAAGCCGATCGCCTTGAAATTTCTTTAAAACTATTTGAGTCTTTGTACCGTGATAACTTGACGGCTGGCTGGGATGGTTTAGGTATCGTCGTGCAAGGTTACTCTAAACGTGCTATCGCTGTATTAGCTTGGCTTGCTCGTTTGTCTACTGAAGTGGGAGACCGTATTCCAGTACGTCTGGTAAAAGGCGCCTATTGGGATACTGAGATCAAACTTGCCCAGCAAAAAGGTCTGTCAGGCTATCCTGTTTGGACACGTAAAGAAGGCACAGATACCGCCTATCTTGCCTGTGCGCGTTTCTTATTATCAGATCATCTGCGCGGATTGATTTGGCCACAGTTTGCGACACACAATGCCCATACCCTAGCGTCAATTATGACCATGAGTAAGCATAGAGACTTTGAGTTTCAGCGTCTGCATGGCATGGGTGATGCTCTTTATGATCATATCTTACAAGCCTATCAAATTCCGGTACGTATCTATGCCCCAGTTGGCGCGCATAAAGATTTGCTGCCGTACTTGGTTCGCCGCTTGCTCGAAAATGGTGCAAACAGCTCGTTTGTCCATCAGCTACTAGACAAGTCTTATCCGATTGAGAAGCTGACAGTACATCCCTATGACAAGCTACTGTCTAATGCGACATTGCACAATCCAGAGATTCCGTTACCGTTAGAGATTTATGGTGCGCGCCGTGCTAGTTTTGGCCCTAATATCTTTGTAGAGTCACAATGGCTGCCCTTTAAATCTGCTATCGATAGCCATTTGGATAAAACTTGGTCGGCGACGTCCATCGTCAATGGCAAAGCAATTGATGAATATGAAGTAGATGGCGTAACGCATAAGCTTGAGACTCAAACCGTACGTGCACCTTGGAACCACGAAGTTAGTGCTGGCGAAGTGACCTATGCCAACGCTGAAGTGGCGCGCCAAGCAATTGATGTTGCTGTAGCAGGTCAAATTGTCTGGCAAGCAGTATCAGCTGCTAAGCGTGCTGAAATATTGCGTAAGATAGCTGATCTCTATGAAGAAAACTACGCTGAGCTAATGGCGCTATGCCAAGTCGAAGCTGGTAAGACCATGCAAGATGGTATCGATGAGATCAAAGAAGCCGTTGATTTCTGCCGTTTTTATGCCGATGAAGCAGAGCGTCTAGACGATGTCGTGCATGAATTCACCGATTTGGCTGGCAAGCAATCTCGTCAAGTTTATAAACCACGGGGCACCTTTGTCTGTATTAGCCCATGGAACTTTCCATTGGCTATCTATACTGGTCAAATCGTAGCGGCACTAGCAGCAGGCAATACGGTTGTGGCGAAACCTGCCGAACAAACCAGCTTGATTGCTCATTTTGGTGCCCAGCTAATGTATCAAGCAGGCGTACCAACAGAAGCCTTACAGTTAGTGATCGGTGCTGGCGATGTTGGTGGAGCACTAACAGCCGATGATAATATCGCAGGTGTGATATTTACGGGGTCAACCCAAACCGCTCAACGTATTAACAAAAGCCTAAATGATCATGCGCAAGCCAGTGGTGAACTGCCCGTCTTCATCGCCGAAACAGGCGGTCAGAATGCTATGATTGTCGATTCAACAGCATTGCCAGAACAAGTGGTTAGAGATGCTGTCTTATCTGCATTTGGTTCAGCAGGTCAGCGTTGCTCAGCTTGCCGAATATTGTGCGTGCAAGAAGAAATGGCTGATAATTTAATTGAGCTATTACAAGGTAATATGGCTGAGCTATCAGTAGGCAATCCATTATACGCTGCCACAGATGTGGGCCCAGTGATTGATGCGGATGCCAAGCACGGTCTGGAAGCGCATATTGAGCGTATGGATGCTGAGCCAACGGCGACTATCTTGGCACAGACACCAATGAGCTCAAGCTCAGTTGTCAGCCAAGAAAATTCTACCTTTGTATTGCCAACAGCGATCGAAGTGAAAAGTATCGATGTGATCGGTGGTGAGCATTTTGGCCCAATTTTGCATGTATTGCGCTATCAAGCACGTGATCTGAATAAGTTGATTGATGCCATCAACGCGACAGGCTTTGGCTTGACCTTGGGTATTCATAGCCGTATCGAAAATACTGCTGAGCACATCGAGCGCCGTGCTTTTGTAGGCAATACCTATATCAACCGTAACCAAATCGGTGCAGTCGTAAACGTACAACCATTCGGTGGTTGTGGTCTGTCTGGTACGGGTCCTAAAGCTGGTGGCCCGCATTATGTCGCACGTCTAATGCAGCTTAGCTCAGAGTCAAATAGTAGCAACCAGACAAATGCTAATACCACTACCCAAACCACCCCTCAAACAGAACTCGCATAAGGAGTAGCAACATGGCGACTGAATTCAAAAAAAATCATGCCCAGGTTTGTGAATCTTGGCGATTACTTGGCGCAGTGAATCGCGCAACATATCTGCAAGCGGCTATTCCGAAGTTGGCGCTGCTGACTGGTGATGCCAATAAAGCAAAGCGTTTGTTCAATCATCTATTGAGCGCCGCGCCTAGCTTGGATGAAGTGCATCGCATGACTGGTGCAACTGGTGAGTCCAACGATCTATATGTTACTGGTCGTGGTAAGACCATGGTTATTGGCGGTGAATCTGCTAGAGCCATGGCAGTATTAGGACAGCTCATAGCGGCACTATTGACAGGCAATGAAGTCATACTGCATTGCCCAAGCCAAGATGAGATGTGCAATGAAGCTGCCAAGATACTCTATGATGCAGGTATCAGCGATGATGTCTTGAGTGTTGCCAATGACTCGCAAACCATCACGCTTTTATATATCGATCGTCTGGCACAGGTTGCAGTCTCTGGTAGCGGAAGTGAAGTGCAGGCTATTAGTCAAGAGCTTGCCAATACCGATGGCATCTTAACTCAAGTGATTAGCGTTACCGATATGGAAGGCCTATCAGAGATGTTACCGCCTGATTATCTGCATCGTTTTGTCACTGAGCGCGTCAAAACAATCAATACCACAGCGATCGGTGGTAATGCTAGCTTGCTTGAGCTTGGTACAGAATAACCGTATTAATTACAAACCCGCTTAGCTCTTATATCCGTTTTGATAAGTGCTAAGCAGTGTTTGGTGTCGCTATTAATAGCAAATAAGATGTATAAGAAAAAACCGCTATCTGAGCAATTGTCAGATAGCGGTTTTTTTATTTGCGTTATTTGATTAATGTTTGATTAAGAGATGTTATTCAGCAATATCAATCCATACCCAGCCGTTCTCTAGCCATTCGCTCAAATCATCTGTATCAACATCGGTGATATCTTGATTATTTAGGTGTTCGCCATTAGCCAGACGCACCAATACCGCTATTGCTGCCTCGTCAAGCCCGTCGATACGCTGACCATTGGCATATAGCACGATGCCATCATTAGTCTGGCTATAGAGCAAACGATTGCTATAGTCCGCTTGCAATGTGGCACCTTCTGCTAGAGCTTGCATTAGCTCATCCGTATCCAGTGTATCCTCTGGCATCAGCGCATCATACTGGCGCTTGCTGACGACTTCAGAAACTGCTTGACGAATGATGTCATCACCACGCTCAGACTGTAGCATTTGTAATAGCTGATCTTTGATTGCATTGATGCTGCTCGTTTGCAAATTACCTGATGCTTGCAGCGCTTGTGGCAGCAGCATTGGGATAAATAAATCGCTGTCGTTGGTGGCGATATCAGCTAAGCTGTCGATGATTTGCATCAAGTTTGGACGACGACAGCCAAAAGAGAAAGTCAAACAGTCATCTTCTGCGACACCAAAATGCGACAGCTTTGGCGGTACATAGAGTACGTCACCCGCTTCTAGTATTTCGTCAAAGATAATCTCGCCCATATCATCAAACAATCGAATTGGCTCATCGGCGACAAACTCGGTATTTTTATCACAGAATTTGCCCAGTTGCCAACGTCTAGCCCCAAACCCTTGCGCTAAAAACACATCATAATCGTCATAGTGTTTGCCGACTGAACCACCTTTTGGCGCATAGGAAACCATGATGTCATCACGTTGCCATTGCGGGACAAAGTCAAACGCTTGCCACAACTGACCAAGCTCTGGCGACCACTGTTCAAGGTTTTGTACCAGTACAGTCCACTGTTCTGGCAGGTTCTCAAAATCATTTTCACTCAGCGGACTTTTCTTGAGTTGCCAATGCGCCTGACCTTCTTTTTTACTTGCTGCTTGAGTTAGTAAACGCGCCGAGGCGTCTTCTTCTAAGGCTAGACCAAGCATGTCGTCGGGTTCAAACATGCCAATTAGCTGTGGTAAACCTTGTTTAATCAAGAGTGGCTTTTTTTGCCAGTATTCGCTTAAAAATTGCTCAGGAGTGATAGAGTCGGGTAAACAAAGAGGTGTAGAGGTCATGGGTAAATCCGTGTCTGTAAATAGGTGTGAGATTAATGGGGTATGAGATTAAAAGTAAGGATTGCTTTATAGGACGGTTTTAATAGTTTATGATTATCACCTAACAGCTGGCCATCACTTAAATGATGATTATCGTCAGCGCATTCAATTAATCGTAGGAAATTTATGAAAAAACTGCATTTTATCGTCATCATCGCTAGTGTGTTTTTACTACAAGCCTGTGTGCACAAGATAGTAACCGTACCAGCTAAAATTGCTTATAAAACGACCAAGGGTGTGGTCAAAGGCACCGTCGCTGTCGGTAAAGCAATCATACCGGGCGATAGTGATGATGACAAAAAAGAAGATTGATTTATAATTTGATCATAGATCGTTTACGGGTATGAAAAAGAACCATCGCTGCTGCAATTAGCCCACCGAGTAATGCTAAAGCCATGTCTTTGTGGGCATCCCAAATATCACCTTGTTGACCATTATAAGCTTCAGCGGCTTCCGGTGACAACGTTGTCGCAATTCCCCATTCAATGAGCTCGTAAAGCAGACTTGATGACATATTCATCATGAGCACAATGGCTATTAAAAGTTTGACTGATCGAATCTTAAAGATAAATTTTGCGCTTTCAACCATCGCATTGAATAGCAACAGTCCATAGCTAAAATGTACCAGCCTGTCATACATATTACGCTGCCAACCAAAAAATTCGCCCAGTTGTACGCCGAATAGCTGTTGTGTCCAATCATCGTAAGGTACATACGAATATAAATAGCGTGCGCCGATAATATGAATGAATAGAAATATGACAGCAAGCACATAAGAGCGCGAGCTGATATACCAGTAGCGATAGGCAACGAGTATTAATGCTAAAAAAAGCAGTGTACCCAATTGATGCAGCAGGTAACTTGACCAATCTAGAGGCGCAATGCTTGCCAGCACCATGACGATAAATACCGCCATAGTACTGACAATCACAGAGTTGACGTTTCGAGGCATCTGTACGCTTGTTTAATTATTAGTTATTATTAATAGCTAATGATTAAAGCTTAGCAATCCACTCTTTAATGGTACGTGCTTGCTCCGCCGCATTACCAATGTAAGTAGCAGGCGTCAATGCGCGTAGACGTGCTTTATCAGCATCGCTAACAGCTGATAGCTCATCGCTTTCCACAAAAGTTAGCATGGCTTCACGAGTCATGGCATTACCACGGGTTAAGGCTTTTAGCTTCTCGTATGGGTTTTCAACACGGTAGCGACGCATGACGGTTTGAATCGGCTCTGCCAATACTTCTTGTGCATTGTCCAAATCGTCATTTAAGCGCTGCGCATTTAACTCAAGTTTGCTGACACCTTTTAGGCAAGCATCAAAAGCAATCATGCTTTGTGCCAGACCAACACCGATATTACGTAATACGGTAGAGTCTGACAAATCACGCTGCATACGTGAAATCGGTAGTTTTTCGCCCAAATGAGCCAGCATGGCATTGGCAACGCCCAAGTTACCTTCAGAGTTTTCAAAATCAATCGGGTTGACTTTATGCGGCATAGTAGAAGAGCCCACTTCACCATCTTTTAGGCGCTGTTTAAAATAGCCTAAGCTAATATATTGCCAAATGTCACGGTTAAAATCGATTAGGATGGTATTAAATCGTTTAACTGCATCAAATAGTTCAGCGATATAGTCATGCGGCTCAATCTGAGTCGTATAAGGGTTGAATGTTAGTGCTAAACGCTGGTCAATAAACTGCTCAGCATGAGTCTGCCAATCAACATCAGGATACGCTGAAAAATGGGCATTATAGTTGCCAACTGCGCCATTGATTTTACCCAATAGCTCTACTTGATTTACTTGCTTAATTTGGCGAGCTAAGCGATAGGCGACGTTTGCCATTTCTTTACCAAGCGTCGTTGGGCTTGCCGTCTGACCATGGGTGCGTGATAGCATTGGCTGGTCAGCATGAGCAATTGCCAAATCAATGATGCTATCGGTCACTTGCTGCATTTTAGCAACCACAATCTCACGGCTATCTTTTAGCATTAACGCATAAGACAAGTTATTGATGTCTTCACTAGTACAGGCAAAATGAATAAATTCTAGCGAGTCAATCAAAGCATCCTGACCGCGGAATTTGTCTTTGATAAAGTACTCAACGGCTTTCACATCGTGGTTGGTTGTCGCTTCAATATCTTTAATGGCTTGTGCGTCCGCTTCGCTGAAATCATCAACGATGCTATTTAAAAAGGCATTGGTGTCGGCATCAAATGCTGCTAATTCACCAATAGCACTGTTATCCGCCAATGATTGTAACCAGCGAATCTCGACGGTAACGCGGGCTTTAATTAGACCAAATTCAGATAAATAAGGACGCAAGCTATCAGCCTTTGATGCGTAACGACCATCAATTGGAGAGAGAGCGGTAAGTGGAGTCATGGTTATGCCTCAGTAGTTATGAAATAAAAAACTGCAAGAGTCTAGATAAAAAATTACCATATAAAAAACGACGTCGAAATCGTTGCGCGTAATATAGCAGAAATATGATATTAAAAAAGCGGTCTATTCAAATAAAGAGCTGTTGAAGCTCGTTAAAATTATGCTGTTCACTGCATCAACATCTGTGTTTTAGATTGCAATTTTAGGAAGCGCTTAAAATCCAGATGGCGCATCAATAGAGGCGATGACGCCGCCGCCCAAACAAACCTCATCAATATAGAAGACCGCTGACTGACCTGGCGTTACTGCACGTTGCGGCGTATCAAATATCACTCTTACTTCTAAACCTTTATCATCAACAGCAAACACACGACAGGCTTGGTCTGGCTGACGATAGCGCGATTTTGCCATACAACGTAAGCCGTCTTCGCTAAATATATCGGCAGGGGGCAGACCGTCGATCCAATCGAGCTTATAAGCTTGCAACTCATTACTAAGCATCATGGGATGCTCGTGACCTTGTCCAACGATCAAACGGTTGTTGTCCAAGTCTTTTGCCAATACAAACCAAGGCTCTTCAGGACGGTCTTTGACACCACCAATACCAATACCGCCACGCTGACCTAACGTGTAATACATCAAGCCATCATGTTGACCGATGATATGACCATCGTCAGTGACGATATCGCCTTTTTGAGCGGGCAAGTACTGTTGCAAAAAGTCTTTAAAACGGCGCTCACCAATAAAGCAGATACCGGTTGAATCCTTTTTATTGGCGGTAATCAAGTCATGTTCTTCAGCAATTTGACGTACGACCGGCTTTTCAAGCTCACCAACGGGGAACAGCGTCTTAGCGATTTTATCGCCGCCAACCGCATGCAAAAAGTAACTTTGGTCTTTATTGTTATCAAGCCCGCGTAATAGCTGCGCAACTTCAGCGCCGTTGTTATTTTTGTAATTTACGCTGCGGCGCGTATAGTGACCAGTGGCGATGTAATCTGCACCTAGCGTCAAAGCATAGTCTAAAAATGCTTTAAACTTGATTTCTTTGTTGCACAAGATATCAGGATTTGGCGTACGACCCGCTTTATATTCCGCCAAAAAATGCTCAAAAACGCGATCCCAATATTCCATTGCGAAGTTAGCCGTGTGCAACTTGATACCGATTTTGTCACACACCGCTTGCGCGTCTGCTAGGTCATCCATAGCTGTACAGTATTCGGTGCCGTCATCTTCTTCCCAGTTTTTCATAAACAGACCTTCGACTTTAAAGCCTGCCTGCTGAAGTAAAACGGCTGATACAGAAGAATCGACCCCACCTGACATACCAACGATCACATGCTTAGTGCTAGGATTGTCAATATCCGCAAGGGTTAGAGGGCGATGAGCATTGAAAGACTCAGAAGTGGTGATGCTTGAGGTGTTTGGCATGGCTGACATAAAACGGCTCAACTATTTATACCTTTTCAAAAATTTAAAACGTCGATAAAAATCCGTGCACCGACTACGATTTATAGCCTTAGCAAGTTGATAGGGACAGTTTTTCTTTTGGATTGGGTATTATGATAAAATAAACGTCATATTATACCAGTTAATTGAAACTGGTGGCGACCGATGGTGTCTGGCTGCTAGTAAAATAGCTTTGAAAATACAGATAGTGGTTTTGAATTATTTTAATCACCTTTAACTTATCTTGGAATAATAATGATAAAAATTGGTCAAGGTATCGACGTTCACGCTTTTCATAATAATGGTCAACAGCAGCAATATGTGATGCTAGCAGGGGTGCCGATTGAGCACACTCACAGTTTGCTCGCACACTCTGATGGAGATGTGGTGCTGCATGCACTTGCTGATGCACTGCTTGGTGCATTGGCGCTTGGAGATATCGGTCAGCATTTTCCTGATACGGATGCTGCCCATGCAGGCTTGGATTCTCGAGTCTTGCTACGTTATGTCTATAGTAAAGTGCAAGAGGCCGGTTACAGCCTAGGCAATGCCGATATCACTGTGATGTGTGAGCGTCCAAAGCTAGCACCGCACAATCAAGCGATGCGCGATAATATTGCTAGTGACTTACAAACGGCTATCAGTAATATCAGTGTAAAAGCCACCACCACTGAAAAATTGGGATTTACTGGTCGACAAGAGGGCATCATGGCCAATGCCGTGGTATTATTAGTGCCTAATGCTGTTCGTCCCTAATGATGGCGAACCTAGCAAGGTAGCGACTGGCTAAAACAGTATAAAATAATGCTTGTAATACAGGGGCAATCACCCCATGTATCAGCTATATATTCACATAATTATTTTGTAATACAAATAATCATTTTAATGAACCGCTTTATCAATAGGAGCTTTTATGAGTGAGCAAACCCCAAATACTGCTGCAAACGACGTTGAACAATTGATCCGTGATCAAATCCGCGATAATAAAGTTATTATTTACATGAAAGGTACGCCGCAATTTCCGCAGTGTGGGTTTTCAGCACGCTCTATTGAAGTGTTGACTCAGATCGGTCGTCCATTTGCCTTTGTGAATATTTTAGAAAATCCAGAAATCCGTGCAACGTTACCAAAAGTTGCTAACTGGCCAACGTTTCCACAATTATGGATCGATGGCGAGTTGATGGGTGGATCAGACATCATCTTGCAAATGTATCAATCAGGCGAGCTAAAGCCATTGGTTGAAGCAAACAGTCCTGCTGCTTAATACTTAAGAATGTTATTTGAATACTTTTGATATCCAATTGAGCTTTATAAGGTACAAGCACAGTAAACCCAAGTAGTCATTTAATGGCTATTTGGGTTTTTTATTGTCTATATTATAGTGTTTATTATTGTCTCTACGCGTCAGGGTCTTTAGGCTTCATTGTTTTTGTAGGATTTACCCCCATATAGTGTCCAAGGTAATTATCATACATATAATAAGAGAAGCTTATGAATCATCAAGAAGTTGACCAGTCAGACGCGCAAAAAGAAGATGCTGAGCAAGCAGCCATTGAAAAGCGCCGTGAGCGATTAAAAAACGAATCCACGCGTATTATTGAGATTGCAAGCAACGAAGCCAATTCAGCACTGAAGTGTATTCATCAGCTTAGTGTGGCAGGCGGTGCGACAGAAGCGACCTATATCGCTATTGAGCAGCGTATCGTCGCGGATCAAGATTCTGCGGGTGCTTACCATTTAGCATTATTGGCACAGAATACGCCAGATTTACCTATCGATGCGCGTCAACTTATTGAGTTGGTCGTTAATAAAGGCGACAACCAGCAGCGTCTGGCATTGCTTAAAAACTTGCTGTTACCACCAGTGGACATGATTAAAGAGCAAATTTTGGCCAGTAATGATGGTGATGCCATTGGCTTGATGAATGCTTATTTACAGATTAATCCAGAAGGCTATGGCAGTCAGCATATGCTGAGCAGTGGTCAATCAGATCAAATTGTTCCGCTGAGCCCTGGTAACTAGATGCTAGTTATTAAGTTACTAGGTTTCTAGTTACTAAATTTAATGATGATGTTTAACATTTAATATGAATAGTTTTTACTCTGTCGTTTTTTAAGCATCAAAAAATTGTTATAATGATGGGTTAGCAATCCAATATCTAACGGCTTTTCTAAGTCGTTAATTTTTTAAATCCGACTGACGTTTATTTACCAATCACCATGCTATTTGACAATAGGTTTTGGCTAACGGTAGCGTTATGAGTCAAGTGAGGCGTATATGCAATACCCAAAAAATTACGACGTGGTAGTGATCGGTGGTGGTCATGCTGGCACAGAAGCTGCTTTGGCAGCCGCACGTATGGGCGCGCAGACCTTGCTGTTGACACATAATATTGAGACGCTCGGGCAGATGAGTTGTAATCCAGCGATTGGTGGCATCGGTAAATCGCATCTGGTGCGTGAGATTGATGCGTTGGGTGGAGCGATGGCTCTAGCAACCGATAAAGCTGGTATTCAGTTTCGCGTATTGAATAGCCGTAAAGGTGCTGCAGTGCGTGCCACGCGTGCACAAGCAGATCGTATCCTGTATAAAGCAGCCATTCGTCATACGCTAGAAAATCAGCCAAACCTTGACTTATTTCAGCAAGCCGCTGATGATATCTTGGTGGAAAATGGTCGTGCAACGGCTGTTGTGACTTCTACAGGTATTGTTTTTAAGACTGAAACGGTTGTATTGACCTCAGGAACATTCTTGGGCGGTGTGATTCATATCGGTCTAGAAAACTCAAATGGTGGACGTGCAGGGGATCAGCCTTCTATCAAGCTTGCTGACCGTTTGCGTGAGCTTAAGCTACCAGTGGGTCGTTTAAAAACAGGCACGCCAGCACGTATTGATGCGCGTACTGTCGACTTCAGCGTGATGACCGTACAGCCAGGTGACACACCGCTACCAGTGATGAGCTATATGGGTGACGTCTCTATGCATCCCGAGCAGGTCAACTGCTATATCACTCATACCAATGCGCGTACCCACGATATTATCCGTGAAAACCTCGATCGCTCACCGATGTTCTCTGGCAAAATCGAAGGTGTAGGCCCACGTTATTGTCCGTCTATCGAAGATAAAATTCATCGTTTCGCGGATAAAGACAGCCATCAGATCTTTATCGAACCAGAAGGTTTGACCACGCATGAGTTATATCCGAATGGTATCTCAACCAGTTTGCCATTTGATGTGCAGTTAGACTTTATTCATAGTATGAAAGGCTTAGAAAACGCGCATATTACCCGTCCAGGTTATGCCATTGAGTATGATTACTTTGATCCGCAAAACCTAAAGCCAACGCTCGAAACCAAATCTATTGATCGTTTATACTTCGCTGGACAAATCAATGGGACGACTGGCTATGAAGAAGCGGGTGTGCAGGGTCTACTAGCAGGTACTAATGCGGCACTTGTTACTACTAATAATAGTGAGTTTGAGACGTGGACACCGCGCCGTGATGAAGCATATCTTGGTGTATTGGTTGATGATTTGATTACGCATGGTACGACCGAGCCATATCGTATGTTTACCAGTCGTGCAGAATATCGCTTGCTCTTGCGCGAAGACAATGCGGATCAACGCTTGACTGAAACGGGTCGCAAGCTTGGTTTGGTTGACGATGTACGCTGGCAAGCGTATCAAGAAAAAATGGAAGCCATCACCACGGAAACCTCACGTTTAAAAGATATGTGGGCAACCCCTGCCAATGCATTAGGCGAAAAAGTGACAGAGCAAACGGGCGAGGTGCTGTCGAAAGAGGCAACTGCTTTTGATTTGCTGAAACGTCCGCAAATTCATTTTGCTGATATCGCTGCTATCACTGATTCGCAAGTCGATGCCCAAGTGGGTGAGCAGATAGAGATTTCTGTCAAATACGCGGGCTATATTGATCGTCAGCAAGAAGATATTGATCAGATGAAGCGTCTAGAAAATACGGCGCTGCCAATGGACTTTGATTATAGCGTGGTATCAGGCTTATCAAATGAGATTGTACAGAAATTGACGCAAGTACGTCCTGCGACACTTGCTCAAGCGGGGCGTGTGAGCGGTGTGACGCCTGCGGCCATTCAATTATTAGCTATGACGGTGAAAAAACAGAAAAAAGCAAAGGCAGCCTTAGATTCATAATAGCAGCACAAAAAATATAAGTAGTATGCAAAAAGCCCGTAACGACATCTCGTTACGGGCTTTTTTATCATAAATAAAATAATATAAATAAAACAATCATAAAAGAAAGCAGTTTACAACCTTGTTTTGCTTACTGCTTTGTCTCTATACTAGGTCATAGATTGTCGTAGTTAACGTATTTATAACTACACTGTTGCGACTATATTACCCTCCTTATTCATTATTAATTTATCTCGCTGATGTCCATATCATGATGGGCTTGTCACCGAACTGAGCCTATTTATGATTGATGCTATTGTCTTTGCTATTACCATTGTCTTGCCCAACCTTGCCTTAATGTGGCTGGGTTTTTTTATGCAGAGACGCGGTGAGGCGAGCCAGACTTTTATTGATCAGGCATCGAGCTTTGTCTTTAATTACTGTTTGCCATGTTTACTTTTCTTTAGCGTCGTCGACAGTGATGTTGATTACAGCAAACAAATCACGCTGATAGTGGCTGGTATTTTAGTGACATTCATCTTGTTTATAGGTGCAGAGATTTACGCCAAATATTTTGTGAGTAAGCCTGCTGATCAAGGGGTGTTTGTACAAGGGATATTTCGGAGTAACATGGCCATTATTGGACTGGCAACGGTTGCTAATGCCTACGGAGAACGGGGCTTAAGCATCGGCGCTGTCTATATGGGTGTGGTGACGATATTATTTAATATCTTAGCGGTTATTACCCTCAGCCGTGTGTCTAAAAGTGCGGATGATACATGGCTCAGTCGTAGTACTATGATTGTCAAAAAACTATTCACGAATCCATTGATCATCGCATTGGTAGCGGCATTTGCTTATAAAGCGTTACCGCTGCCGCCTATTACTGGTGTGATTCATACTACGGGTGACTTACTGGCCGCAGTGGCATTGCCATTAGCGCTGATTTGCGCCGGTGCCAGTATTAATTTAAAGTCGATGTTGCACCCTTCAGGCTTGTCTATGCAGGCCAGTATTGGTCGTATTATCGTTGCTCCATTGATCGCTATTGCGATTGGATTTGGTTTTGGGTTATCAGGTGTGCATATGGGTGTATTGTTTTTGATGGTAGCCTCACCAACAGCTGCCGCCAGCTACGTGATGGCAAAAGCCATGGGTGGCAATGATATATTAGCAGCCAATATCTTAGCTTTTACCACCGTTGTAGGCATGTTTGGAATGGCAATTGGTGCGGCAATACTACGCGGGTTAGGATTAATGTAGTAGCCGTTTTAGCATGATAAAACACGCCCTAATAATACACCCATAAATAGGAGTACTCAAATTGCAACTACTAAACCAAGCAGTCGTGACCGAACATCTCAGTATGCAAGCCGCCATTGGTGCGATAGAAGCACTGTTACATCAGCAGGCAGCACATCCCGATTGGATCAAAGCACCTGAACGTTTGGTCATTGAAACTTTTAGTGAAGATGACGCACACAGTTCAGGTTCGCATTTATCAATGCCTGCAACGATTTATGATGGTAAAAACGAGTATACAGCCGTCAAGCTGGTCACTATTTGTCCTGACAATCCGAGCCGTAATCTACCAACTACAACGGCGATTATTACCGTATCAAATAATGATACTGGTGAGATATTGGCAATTATGGATGGGGTTTATATTACCCAAGTGCGTACGGCAGCATTGTCGGGTATTGCGACCAAATATATGGCAAGCCCTGATTGCCAAAGTGTGGCAGTTGTAGGTTGTGGCGGTATGGCTTATGAGCAATTACATGCGGTCTTGACAGTACGTCCTGAGATTAAAACAGTGTACTTATGGAATAGAAGTAGGGAAGGTTCTGAGACTTTTAAAGCGAAATTCACTCGTGATTATCCGCAATGGGATGTTACTCTAACTGTTTTCGAAGATATTAATGATGCTGTCCGTGATGCGGATGTTATCAACGTCGCGACCCGCGCGACTGCAGGTTTATTTGATCTCAGTCATATTAAATCTGATGTGCATATCAACGCAGTCGGCGCTTATCAGCCCTCGATGAAAGAGATAAGTAATGATGTTATCGCCAGCAGTCGTATGGTTATTGTCGATGATTGGGCTGGCAGTCGCCACGAAGCAGGTGATTTAATTCAAGCGCATAATAGCGCCGATTGTACGTGGACATGGGATGATCTCAGCGGTGACCTACAGGTGCTGGTCACAGGGGCGCTACAAGAAAAAGCCGCTAAGTCTGATTACGGTGTTACGTTATTTAAATCAGTTGGAGCTGCCAGCTTTGATGCAGCAGTCGCTCTATATGTCGCACAACAAGCCGAACAAAAAAATCTTGGCGCGTCAGTGGCATGGTAATAACATTTACAATGTTAATGCTTAAAAATGCTGGTGTTTTTATAAGCTAATAAACCAAAAAGCCCTCTTTCCGAATAAGGAAAGAGGGCTTTGATATTTTTAAAAAGTAAGTTAATACACCCTAATCCTATGTTGATGACCATTATGAATTTGGGTTTTCTTTATTTTGCTTGTCTTCGCGTCGTTGCTTACGCTCTGAACTGGTACGGTATGTTAAATAACCACCGATAGCCATCACCGCAAGAAAAGCCAGAATGTACATAAATATTGACGAGCCAATAAGCAATGAGGCACCGATAATAGGAGTTGCGTCCATGTCAAACATCCAGCTAAGGTTCATCAATAATTATGCAAGTGTCTTATTTCATTGTAAAGTAAATAAGTTTAGCTCTGGTGTAAGTTCAAGTGAACGCAAGCGTGCTGCTTGATCATAGATATTAGCAGTCACAATCAGCTCGTCTGGCTGATATGTTGCCAAAAATGCAGCAAGCTTCGGTTTAACAGTTTCGACAGAACCGATGAATGACACCGACAATGCGCTATCTACCATCATTTTTTCTGCTTGACTCCAGATGCTGTCCATATCGTGAGTGGGCTTGGGCATTTGACCCGTTTCACCGCGGCGCAAACGCACAAAGCTTTGCTGTGCTGAGGTAAAGTGATAGTTTGCAGTCGCATCATCATCAGCGAGTAGTAAATTCGCCGCCAGCATCACATAAGGCTTATCTAAATAGGCAGAAGGTTTGAACTGTTCACGATAGGCGTTGATTGCTTGCCCCATCATTTGCGGTGCAAAGTGTGAGGCAAACACGTATGGAAGTCCTAAATGCGCGGCTAAAGTCGCGCCAAAAAGAGAAGAGCCTAATATCCAAATAGGAATGCCTGATTTTGCTCCAGGGAATGCTTGTACAGGACTGCCATCTGTATCATTGCCTAAAAAGTACATCAGCTCTTGTACGTCTTGTGGAAAGCGTTCTGCATCTTTCATCTGACGGCGCAATGCCTGAAAAGTAGCGCCATCAGTGCCAGGTGCGCGTCCTAAACCTAAGTCAACGCGGTCGCCATACAATGCTTGTAAGGTGCCGAATTGCTCAGCGATTACGAGAGGCGCATGATTCGGTAGCATCACACCACCAGCGCCGATACGTATGCGCTTGGTTTGACTACCTATATGCGATAGTAGTACGGAGGTTGCTGCACTGGCGATGCCTGGCATATTATGGTGCTCTGCCATCCAATAACGATTTAATCCAGATTTTTCTGCTTGCTGCGCGGTTTCAACCGTTTGGGCAATGCCTTCAGCGATGGTTTTACCTTCAGGTACGGGTGCTAGATCTAAAAAAGATAAAGGAATTTTGTTGCTCATAAATTATCCAGTAATGTGTTAATTATTTTCTACTGATATGCTTATGGTCAGTGCCAGTTTCAAGTAGCTCTAGTCAGTGTTAATGAATGATAACAAAGTAGGCTAACTCTGTATTTAAGTCCACTTAACAATTATCAATGTGTGTCTATAGATATAAAGGTGCGTTTATATTGGTTGTAATACATTATGAAGATGCCACAACCCTTATTGCGGCATAACATTATGATACTAAAAAAGCAGGTAACCTGAGTTACCTGCTTTTTTTGATTGGCTATTAATGAAACGGTAATGAATCGGATCATTAATGCTTTGCCAACATGACGTTATTTGGCTGAGTGGCTATTTAGATTGGTCACTAAGCTTATAGGCCATGACGTAATCGCCAATTTTTGTGCCAACTGAACCATGTCCACCAGCAACCAGTACTACCATCTGCTCACCTTTAGAGTTCAAGTAAGTCATTGGCGTGGCTTGACCACCTGCTGGAATACGAACATTCCAGAGTACATCACCATTCTTAAGGTCATAAGCTCGGAAGTTGTTTTCCGTTGCTGCTGACAAGAAGGCGACGCCGCCTTTAGTGATGATAGGTCCACCGATACCAGGTACACCTAGCTCCAATTTAATTGGGATAGGAGACAAGTCCTGTACGGTACCATTTTTGCGTTGATAAGCAATCTCGCCTGTAGCCAGATCAGCACCTGCTATTGTACCCCATGGTGGCTGCTGACAAGGTACGCCGAGCGGTGATAAAAATGGTCCCATTTCTACCGCATAATCTGCACCTTCATTGGCATTCACACCTTGTTCACCTTTATTGGTTTCAACATCCCCAAGTGTGTCTTTAGGAATGAGTTTTGAGGTAAAGGCAAGGTACGTTGGCATACCAAACATCACGCCATTTTCCGGATCAACAGCAAGTCCGCCCCAGTTGAAGGTACCAAAGTTACCAGGATATACCAAAGTACCATTGGTTGATGGCGGTGTATAGCGACCGTCGTAATTGAGTTGATTGAACTCAATACGGCACATCATTTGATCGATGAGGCTGGCACCCCACATGTCTTTCTCAGTCAATTTTTCAGGCTCAAAGCTCAAACCAGAGTAAGGTTGAGTGGGTGCTGCATGTTCGCCTGCGATCAGGTAACCCTGCGGTGCATCGCGCTCTTTGATAGGCACAATAGGCTCACCTGTTGCACGGTTCAAGACGTATACATCACCTTGTTTGGTCGGTACAACCAAAGCAGGCTGGACACCATCAGCTGTGTCTAAGTCAAGTAAGGTTGGCTGAGCAGGCGTATCCATATCCCAAAGATCATGATGGACAAACTGCTGGACCCAACGTGCTTCACCAGTTTTAAGGTCTAGCGCGACCACAGAAGTTGCATATTTTTCTTCAGCGGCATTTCGATAGCTACCTAGCTGATCAGGCGTACGATTGCCCATTGGGAAGTATGCCAATCCAAGCTCTTCATCGGCAGTGGCAACTGACCATGAATTTGGCGAGCTGGTTTTGTAAGTTTGGGTTGGATCATTGACATCAAAAGGTGCTGTGTTGTCAGGATCACCTGAATCCCAGTTCCACATCAGCTCACCAGTATTGACGTCATAAGCGCGAATGACACCTGATGGCGAATTGACATCATAGTTGTCATTAACAGCACCAGCCACAATAATCACACCGCCAGCTACAACTGGTGGCGACGTCGAGTAGTAGTAACCTGCTTGATTAAATGGCATGTTGTGCATCAAATCTAACGCACCATCTTCACCAAAATCTTGACAGCGTTGCCCAGTATTTGGATCGAGTGCATATAGTTTGGCATCAGAAGTTGGGATAAATATCTTGGCATCGCATTGCTTAGATGCATTTTCAAAGGTATTACCAGCAATTTTCTGAACCATTGCATTACTGGTCGTAGTCGCTTTATTGGCAACAGCTACATCATTGGCACTATTACTGCTTGCCTGAACATTCACTGCTAGAGGAGTACTATCCGTGCCTGCTTGACCAGCATAGTAAGACACACCTCGACAGGTTTGATGTTGACGTTGTAGGTTTTTTGCTACTTTTGGATCAAACTTCCATAGTGTCTCACCAGAGTCAGCATCTAGTGCCATTACCCAGTTATGAGGCGTACATAGGTACAGCGCATTGCCAATTTTTAGCGGCGTTGCTTGATAAGTGGTCTCGCCGACATCGTCAGGACCTTTAACATCACCTGTTTGGATTTGCCAAGCCAACTCTAAATCTTTGACATTATCAGTGTTGATTTGAGTCAAAGGAGAGTAGCGTTGCCCATAGTTAGTACCACCATACGCGCTCCACTCACCTTCGGGTGTTTGCTCGCCATTTGATAATGGGTCACCAAGATTGGCAGAAGTGTCGTCTTTATTAGAGGCAGTTAAATCAAGTTCACCTAACTTGTCAGTAGCATTGTTTGCTAAGCTCCCAAAAGAGAGCAATGCACCTACAACCACACTAGCGAGCAACCCCCAATAATAAAGAGGGCTTTTCTTAACTGCATGTGTGGTTGATGTAGGATTAGCAGAGCTCGTCGATACCTGAGCCTTATCCCCACGCATCTTATCAGAGACCCACGGCAATAGCATGAGCAAACCAAATATGAGCGGGAAGCCAACACGAGGCGCTAGCGCCCACCAATAAAAACCAGATTCCCAAAGTGCCCAAACAATGGTTGCTACGATAAATATCGCGTAAACCCCATAAGCGCTCCAATGTTTTTTGAACAATAAAAATGCTGTCGTTAGCATGGCAATGCCAGCAAAAAGATAGTACGGACTACCGCCTAGAGAGAGCAAGTAAGCACCGCCGACAAGCAAAGGGACGGCAAAAACTGCCATAATGATCGCTACGAATTTTTCCATGAGCGGTATAACCTGTTTACATAAGATCAAATGGACATGCAGTGATCGACACCCAGTAACAGTCATTAATAATGAGATGTCTAGGCGTCCAGCAATACATGCATAAATAAAAAATAGAACGTTGAATAACGTTCTAGACTGTATTTTATCACTTATGCATAAGATCGGTAAAGGTGGAGCAAGGTAAGAGTGTCTGTTTAGCAGGATTGTTTTAGTTGTTGAATTGTTTCTGACATAGCTCCATAAAGGCACGACCGTATTGGCGAATTTCCGCATCGTTTTGAACTATTATCAAAGACTAAATTTTAGTATTGCAACATGAGTCAATTAAGTATTAATTTCTCATATGCTGGTCTAATTGCTTTGTGTTCTAGGCAACATATTGTGGTAACGTTAGGAAAGAGATATTAACTTATGTTAGAAAAATTAGTCACATTCTTGTAAAAGTTAACTTAATTAGATAAATATAATGTAAATGGAAAATATATGGCACTTATTGATGAAGTAAATGAGAAAAGAAAAGAGATTAGAACTGACGGGTATGCAATGTCTATTAGTGAATGGGGTTCAATTTATGAAAATAAAGAGATTGATATTCACCCTGAGTTTCAACGCTTTTATCGTTGGAGTGATACGCAAAAGACTAATTTAATAGAGTCTATATTATTGGGTATTCCTATTCCTCCAGTATTTGTGAGCCAACGTAAAGATGGAATATGGGATGTGGTTGATGGTTTGCAAAGGTTATCGACTATCTATCAATTTATGGGAATATTGAAAGACGAAAATTCTAATAATATAGCTCCATTGACTCTTTGTGGAACTAAGTACTTACCAAGCCTTGAAGGCAAAAAATGGAATGACATAAGTGACGAGAATAATTCTTTTAGCCAAGAACTAAGATTGATTATTAAACGTTCAAAAATTAATGTAAGCATAGTTCTTAAAGAAAGTGACGAAACTGCAAAATATGACTTATTTCAACGGTTAAATACCGGTGGGTCGGACTTGAGTCCGCAAGAGGTTAGAAACTGTATTTTGGTCATGATAAATAAAGATTTCTATAACTGGCTTCAGTCACTTGCATCATATGAACCTTTCCAAGAATGTATAGCTTTAAGTGATCGTCCACTCAAAGAGTCTTATGATTTAGAGCTCGCACTTCGATTTTTAATATTTTCAGATATTGATACGCAAGAGCTTAACCAGCTAGGAGATGTTGGCATATTTATTACTGAAAAAATGAGATGCCTAGCAGGTGATGATAATTTTGATAAATCTTCTTGGGAGGCTTTATTCAGGGGTACTTTCGATTTGCTTAGCAAAAACCTCTCTGATGAATCATTTAAAAGATATGATATAAGCAAACATAAGTTTACTGGAGGTTTCTTGTTATCTCAATATGAAGTAGTCGCATATGGTGTCGGTAATAATTTGAAAAATAATAATTCTGTAATAGATATAAGAGAGAAGGCCGCTAGTATATGGAGTGATAAGCGTTACACAGATTGGTCTGGATCTGGAATAACTGCTACACGTAGACTTCCAAGAATATTGCCGTTTGGTCGAGAGGTTTTTAATGGCAACGATTAGAACTAAAGAGGAATTAATTGATAAGATTGGTCAAGATTACATTTGGAGACTCAGAGAGATTTCTGAAATGAAAAGTCTTATTCAGGAGCCTTCTACTTCTGAAATTAGGAAGAGAGTATTATGTCGTTCAGGAATAGCATTGTTATATGCGCATTGGGAGGGGTTCATAAAAAAAACAGGTACATATTTTTTGGAATATGTAGCAGCTCAAAGGCATAACATATCAGAGCTTAAAAGCAATTTCATCACTTTGCTTGTAAGAGGAAAAATTGATAAAGCTAGCGAGTCAAACAAGTATTCGGCTTTTGATGAAGTGACAAGATACATAATCGATAATCAAACAACTCGAGCGAAAATACCAACAAAAAATGTTATACAAACTCAATCAAATTTGTCTACTAAAGCTTTGAAGGAAATAATGTGGTGCTTAGGACTTGATTATGGTTTGTATGAGTCAAAAGAGAAATTAATTGATTTAATGCTTGTGGGTCGCAGAAATCATGTTGCTCATGGTGAGGCCATTGAGGTTGGAAATGACGATTTCATAGATATGGCTGATCAAGTATTAGGGCTTATGAATACATTTAAAAATTTATTGGAAAACTCATGTATAAGTGAATCATATAGAGTTCCTTAATAGCTACAACCTAATTAAGATAGCTACAAGATTTATGAATATATAAAGTCATGATAGAGCAGACTACACTAACTAAATAGTATAGGGGCGAATGTATCATCCCTATACTATTTGTATGAAGCTTATCTTATTTACTAAACTGTTTCTGACACAGCTCCATAAAGGCACGACCGTATTGGCGAATTTCCGCATCGTCGCGTACTGCCATCCAACTGGTAAAGCGTCCAAAATGATCCACTGGTATGGCAGTTAGGTTTTGATAATGGCTTGGCTCAAACGCCATTTCTGCGATAATACCAATGCCTAGGCCAAGACCCACATAAGTACTAATCACATCAGCATCGAGCGCCGCTAGGACGATATCTGGCTCTAAACCTGCCTCTTCGAAAGTTTTGTCAATCGCGCCGCGTCCTGTGAAGCCGCCGTGATAGGTCACAATTGGATAGCTAGCAAGGGTAGGTAAATCGATAGATTCTTGATTGGCAAGTTCATGATCGCTGGGTACGATGACGCGATGTGTCCAGTCATAATAACGGTAGCATCTGAGATAGTTATTATGCAGTAACGACTCGGTTGCAATGCCAATGTCTGCCTGCCCGCGAATGACCATCTGCGCGATGGTCTCCGGATCTGCCTGTTGTAAGATTAGATTTACTTTAGGAAAGCGATCCTTAAACTCTTTAACCACTTGCGGCAATACATAACGTGCTTGCGTGTGAGTCGTAGCAATCGTTAATGTGCCCATATTTGGGTTATTAAAATCAAGACTCAGGTTTTCAATGGTACGGATCTCGGCGAAGATAGATTCGATATGCGGCATCAGTGCTGTGCCCATGGTCGTAAGACCCGTTAGGCGTTTGCCTTGACGAACGAATACTTCAGTTTTGAGCTGATTTTCAAGTGCCGCAATATGTTTTGATAGGCTAGATTGACTGGTGTGTAGTACGGTCGCCGCTTGACTTAAGTTATAGCCATTAATCACCGTATGCCATACTGTTTCCAACTGTTTGAGCTGAATCTGTAAATGCCGCTGATTGACCACTACGTCGATTGCCATAACTAAATCCTATTGAATAAATATACAAACCCTGTCTGTATACAAAAGTGAAAATGTACAAATATGCAGTAAGCTGGTAGTGTAAAACAAAGCTATTATTCTTGTATATACTTAATGGTTATCTATTTATATTTATTTGGAATATAGAATGAGTGGTTTGTCCGTTGCTAGAAGTAAACCATTACAATAAAAAACCCTCCATTAAAGAGGGTTTTTTAAGATAAAGGCATATCGATTTCAGTGGATTTTTAGCTAAAACGATCGGCATTCATCACTTTATTCCACGCATTTACAAAGTCATGAACGAATTTTTCTAGATTATCGTCTTGTGCGTAGAGCTCAGAATAAGCACGCAAGATAGAGTTTGAGCCAAATACTAGGTCTACGCGGCTGGCTTGCCATTTTACATTGCCAGTAGCACGCTCACGTACTTCATAGAGGGCAGGGGCATCATTGTTATCTGTCTTAACGGGATGCCAAGAATAGCTCATGTCTGTCAAATTCACAAAGAAGTCATTGCTAAGCGTGCCAGCACGTTCAGTAAAGACACCTTGTTGGCTCTGAGCATAGTTGGTATCAAGGACACGCATACCACCGATTAAAACGACCATTTCGGGTGCAGTCAAGCCCATCAGCTGAGTACGATCTAATAACAGCTCTTCAGGAGAAACAGCGTAGTCTTCTTTGACCCAATTGCGATAACCATCGTGTAAAGGCTCTAAATCGGCAAAAGATTCCGCATCGGTCATTGCCGCTTCAGCATCACCGCGACCTGCGGTAAACGGTACAGTAACCTTTACACCCGCATCGTTTGCTGCCTGTTCAATAGCCGCATTACCAGCCAACACAATTAAATCTGCTATGCTGACGTCTTTATTAAAGTTCGTCTGGATAGCAGTGAGTACCTCAAGTACGTGAGCCAATTGCTCAGGCTCATTACCTAGCCAGTCTTTTTGCGGGGCTAAACGAATGCGTGCACCATTGGCACCGCCGCGATAGTCTGAAGCACGGAACGTACGAGCGCTGTCCCAAGCAGTAATAATAAATTCGCGATGATCGATACCACTGTCTAGTATCTGTGCTTTTAAGATCGCAATATCATCAGCGCTCAGATTAACATTGCCCTGTGGAATTGGATCCTGCCATATGAAATCTTCACTTGGCACATCCGCACCTAAATAGCGAGATTTTGGCCCCAAATCACGATGGGTAAGCTTAAACCAAGCTTTTGCAAATACTTCATCGAAATATTCTGGATTTTGATGAAAGTGCTCTGAAATTTTACGGTAAGCAGGGTCTTTAATCATTGCCATATCAGCGTCGGTCATGATTGGGTTGCGGCGTACACTTGGATCATGTGCATCCAAAGGACGATCTTCTTCCTTGATATCGATAGGCTCCCACTGCCAAGCACCAGCAGGACTCTTAGTCAGTGCCCACTCATGATTTAACAGTAATTCAAAATACTCATGATCCCATTGGGTTGGATGCGTGGTCCATGCACCCTCGATACCACTTGAGACGGTGTCGCCAGCATTGCCCGTACCTTTAGGATTGCGCCAACCTAGACCTTGCTCTTTGATATCAGCAGCTTCTGGCTCATCTTCTAATAGACTGGCATCACCATTACCATGACATTTACCAACTGTGTGACCACCAGCAGTCAAGGCAACCGTTTCTTCATCATTCATTGACATACGAGCAAAGGTCGTACGGATATCTTGTGCTGTTTTGATTGGGTCAGGATTACCATCGACACCTTCTGGGTTGACGTAGATCAAGCCCATTTGCACAGCGGCTAAAGGATTCTCTAGCGATTCACGCTTATTATCATCTTCATAACGATTTTTAGTAGCAGCAAGCCATTCACGCTCAGAACCCCAATAGATATCTTTTTCTGGATGCCAAATATCAGCGCGTCCACCAGCAAAACCTAAAGTCTTAAAGCCCATAGATTCATAAGCCATATTACCCGCTAGGATCATCAAATCTGCCCAAGAAAGTTTATTACCATACTTTTTCTTGATCGGCCATAATAGACGACGTGCTTTGTCCAAGTTGACATTGTCCGGCCAGCTGTTCAATGGAGCGAAGCGTTGATTGCCAGTGTTAGAACCACCGCGGCCGTCAGAGCGCCGATAAGTACCGGCAGAGTGCCAAGCCATACGAATCATCAACCCACCATAATGACCCCAATCTGCTGGCCACCATGCTTGTGACTCAGTCATTAGGTTTTTTAAATCAGTTTTAACCGCTTCTAGATCAAGTTGTTTAAAAGCCTCAGCATAGTCAAAGTCTGCACCCATTGGATTGGTTTTTTTATCTTGCTGATGCAAGATATCTAAATTTAAAGCATTGGGCCACCAGTCGGTTGCTGCCGACGCGTTCGTAGTATGTGCTTGGTGCATGACAGGACATCCGCCCATACTATGGCGCTGCGGTGCGTGCGTCTGATCGACGTTTTCACTGTGAATCGTCGGGCCTTGGTCGTCACCTTGATCATACGTTGTGTTGGTTGATACATCCTTGTTGCTACCTTCGTGATTTACGGGGCAACCAGCGGTATCTTGCGCTGTATTTTTGTCAGTTGGGGTGTTGGTTGAATCAGACATAGTAAAACTCCTAGGCTATGATAATAAAAAGAACGAATAGTTAATCGAGATAATCATTGGCTATACAGAGAGCATAACGAAGCACTGTGTATTTATAAAACTAATATATAAGAATTATAAGTTTTAAATTATTAATCATGGAATCTTTGTGTGGTAACTCATTCAGCTTGCTATTAACGCCACTGTTCGTATTACTGGGTAGGATGGTGATAAGCCAATCAAGCTTGTGATGATTCTACCTCTATCTATATATTACCTATAAATAAAAGCATTGTCAGACATCTTTAATGAGAGAGATTGGTAAGAAAACTTATGGATAACCTAACATTAGGGAAAGATTGATATAACCTGTGTTACTACTTCGAAATATAAGCCACCGTGCAAGCGCCACAATCAGTCAGTTAGTGCAAAAACATCTAGTCAACGTAGAGGTTCTCAAGTACCATAATTCAATTTTGTTGTAATGGCTGTATTTGTGCAACGTTAAGCAATTTTTATCGATCCCGTTTGTCAGTGCTATTTATCAGTGTCAGTTACCGATAGATGATGCTAATGATTGATAAAAATTGTGCGCAGTTGTGTTCTTTATCTTAAGTGTTGGTGAGTTATTATGTCTGCTGTCAAATCTGTGCCGCCCAATCAACCAATTGCCAAAAAATCATGGGGAGAGGCTGCAAAGGCCTATTTAGACCCTCGTGTCATTATCATGTTGTTTTTGGGCTTTTCAGCGGGTATTCCTATACTGCTTATCTTTTCAAGCTTGTCATTATGGCTCAGAGAGGCAGGCATTGATCGTAGCGTTGTGACCATGTTCAGTTGGGCAGCGTTGGGCTATTCATTTAAATTTATTTGGGCACCATTGATTGATGCGCTTCCTGTGCCATTTTTGACCAAATGGCTAGGTCGTCGACGCAGTTGGATGGTGGTATCACAGCTGCTTATCATATTGGCTATTTTTTCGATGGCAAATGTTAATCCAGTTAGTGAAGATGTTTTAGTCTACATGGCAGGTGCTGCAGTGCTGCTTGGCTTTTCTTCTGCTACCCAAGATATCGTTATTGATGCCTACCGCATCGAGCTTGCACCGCCATCGATGCAATCTATTTTATCCTCTATTTATGTATCAGGTTATCGCATCGGCATGATCGTCGCGGGGGCAGGTGCTTTATATTTGGCAGATTTTTTTGGCTCGAATGAGACTTTTTATAGTTATGAGGCATGGCGAAATACTTACTACATCATGGCAGGTGTCATGACTTTAGGCGTATTAACGACGTTTGCTAGCTATGAGCCAACGGCCGAAACGTTGCAAAGTAAAAAGCAGAAAGGCAATCTTAAGGTATTTCTTATTTATTCTGCTTTATTACTCATACCAGGTTTACTTTTTGGCGTTATCTATCTGATCAATATTTTAATTAATACAGTATTTGATAGCACCTTGGCATTTATACCTTTAATGGTAATGCCAGCGATTAAGTTTTACTTTTTGGCATTGGTCGCTTGTGCCCCTTTGCTGCTGTTGTATTTCATCATTAATCAACCAAAAATTATTAATAAAGCCCCATTGGTTGCTGAGACTCGCGAAGATTATGTGAGATTGGTGTCGCTATTTGTATTTTCTGTGATCGCTTTTATCGCCGCTTATATATTGATGGGACAAGTACTGCCAGAGTTCGAAGGTGCGTTTTCTAGCTTCTTTGTAGAAACATTGCATCTGCTGATAAGCTTGGGTGTAGCGATGGCGGCAGGTTATGCATTGGTACAAGTTGGGTTGGTGAAAAAAGAAGTAGCCATGGCAACTTGGGTCGAGCCGATCTTGGACTTTTTTAGACGCTATGGCAAAAAGGCGTTATTACTATTGGCGCTCATCGGGCTATACCGTATCTCAGATATCGTAGCAGGCGTTATTTCCAACGTCTTCTATCAGGACATGGGCTTTAGTAAAACTGACATTGCCAATGCGGTAAAGTTGGTTGGTGTGATCATGGCAATTGCGGGTGGGTTTTTAGGAGGGCTGCTGGCACAGCGTTTCCGCATTATGCATGCCATGATGATTGGCGCTATTCTCGCTTGTGCGACCAACTTACTATTTGTGGTATTGACGTATAATCCAGGCAGTCTGCCAATCATGTATATGGCAGTGATATTTGATAACTTGGCGGCTGGTCTTGCTAGTGCTGTCTTTATTGCTTTTTTATCAGCGCTGACTTCTATCCGCTTTACGGCAGTACAGTACGCTATTTTCTCTTCACTAATGACGCTCATTCCTAAAGTCATGGGTGGATATTCTGGTGCTATCGTCGACAATATGGGCTACCCATTTTTCTTTATCTTTACCTTTGCCATTGGTATTCCAATTTTGGCGTTGATTTACTTTGTTGATAAACATATCGTCATCGGCGATAACGATGATATTTATGACGATGACAATAATGATGGAAGCGGCGGTAATGGAAGCAGTGATAAGTTAGCCAAGGCGAATCCAAACCTGACTGATACCAAAGAACCACCACGTGCGTCAGAGTAGGCTAAACAGTATTGTTATTTTCATTGATTCATAATATTTTTAAGAGTTACTTATGACAGCATCGACCATTCGTCAAATGAAGCAGGACATTCAGCAGTTGACAAATGAGGCTGCAAACAGCAATTTGCCGCCATTTTGGCTCACCGATTGGCTATTATATGTCATCGATAAGCCTGCGATATCCTTAATGACGGATGAAGACTATCAATTAACGGACAGCGAAATTGAGCAATTCAATGCAGGTGTGGCCAAGATACGGCAGGGTACGCCTTTGGCATACTTGACGGGACAGCAAGAATTTTGGTCGCTTACTTTTAAAGTAAATGAGCATACTTTAATTCCACGACCTGATACTGAGATACTGATTGAGCAAGTGTTAACTTGGATAAATGCTCAGCCAAACAGCGTCCGCCCAAAACGGTTATTGGATTTAGGGACAGGTTCAGGCTGTATCGCGATTAGCCTTGCACATGAGTTAAATACAAAGCGTTCAAACAGTAAGATAGAAAGCTGGCAAGTCGTCGCAGTGGATATGTCGCCAGAAGCGCTTAAGGTTGCTCAGCACAATGCAGCTATCAATGATGTTGCTGATATTGAGTTTATACAAAGCAGTTGGTATGACGAGCTGCCTAGTCATGATGAGCTATTATTTGATGTGATTGTCTCTAATCCACCATATATCGATGAAGCAGACGAGCATTTGGCACGCCTTGTCGCCGAACCTATTAGTGCCTTAAGTGCGCCCAATCATGGGCTTGCCGATATAGAGACTATCGTAGGACAGGCACCGAAATATTTGCGGGTCGGTGGACTTCTCGCGATTGAACATGGCTTTGATCAAGGTGATGCCGTTCGCAAGCTGTTTGTAGACAGTAACTTTGAGTCAGTACACACAGTACAAGATTATGGTGGTAATGATCGTGTCACGCTTGGTCGCATTTAGTACCAATCCCAAAAAATATGATTAGCGGAGTCAAACTCGTTTAGTCTACTAATGTAGTACTTGCACTCGTTTTCCTTGCTACTCAAATTTTTGGAAATGGTATAAGGTTTCAGTTGTCATAAGTTCTATAGTAGTTCGATTTTTAATCATAGGTTGTGAATGAGTATGGTAGAAGAGATGGTGCAGTTATCGGATGATGAGCTGCTACGTTATGCGCGGCAGATATTGCTCGATGGCTGGGATATTGACGCTCAACTACGCTTAAAATCAGCTCGTGTGGTCATGATAGGCGCAGGTGGGCTTGGTTGTCCTGCTTCTGAGACGCTGGTGCGTGCAGGACTTGGGAAAATTCATCTGATAGATGATGATGTTATTGAAGCCAGCAACTTACAGCGCCAAACACTGTTTTTACCTGAAGATATCGGTAAGCCTAAGGCGTTAACAGCGGCGCGAATGTTAGAGCGTATTAACCCTTTAATTACTGCTCGCGGTACAGTGTCAAGATTAAGTGAAGACAATGCTTATGAATTGCTTGATATGGCGACAGGCAGGCCTGACTTACTTTTAGATTGCACTGATAATTTTGCGACGCGTGACATTATAAATCGTATTAGCGTGCGCTATCAGCTTCCACTACTATCTGCCTCGGCGATTGCGATGCAAGGGCAGCTAGCATTGTTTGAGCCGCATTTGAATACCGGTTGTTATCATTGCGTATTTGGCTCAGTGACGGTTGATGCAGAGGCTGATGAGCGTACCTGTGCTAACTCAGGTGTGCTTGCCAGTACCACTGCTGTCATGGGAAATTTGCAAGCGAATGCCGCACTGCAGTATCTGGGATTAACCAAAAATCCACTGACAAATAAGCTATTAATATGGGATGGTAGCCAAATGCAGCAAAGGCTCATGGGCTATCGCCAAGATGCCGAGTGTCCTGTTTGTAGCAGTCCCAATTGAATAATGTGCCTTCAGTGCATCTTTAGCTTATAGCCAAAGCATCATTATCTATTTTCAAACATCCTTCTTATGACCATAGTTGTTTTTTTATGAAAATTCATCGTCCGCATTTATTAAAGCATACTTTTAATGTTGTTAACCGTGTTCGCCAAACAGCGAGTGTGGCAGGTCTGTCTGCGCTGAGAGTGGCAAAAGGTGAGAAACCTGACGCCACATTACTAAAAGAAACGTTTGAGCAGTTGGGCACGACTTATATCAAGATTGGTCAGTTTATTGCCAGTACGCCGTCGCTGTTTCCACGTGATTATGTCAATGCCTTCCAGAGCTGTTTGGATCAGACCACGCCATTGTCTTACGCTTATATCGAGCAGGTGCTAAAAGAAGAGTTGGCTGCTGATGGCATGACGCTCGATGATAAGTTCGCCCATATAGACTCAAAGCCGCTAGCATCAGCCTCTATTGCTCAAGTTCATGCGGCACGTTTGCATAATGGTGATGAAGTTGTATTAAAGGTACAAAAGCCTGGCGTCGAAACCATCATGCAAACTGATTTGGGCGTATTACACGGAGTAACCAAGCTACTTGAGATCCTTATGCCGTCGATGAAGTTTGCGAGTATTGCGCCGATTATTGATGAGATTCGCCTGCGCATGCTGGCCGAGACTGATTTTATCGCTGAGGCACAAAATATCCGTGATTTTCAGCAGTTTTTAGCCGTATCAGGTAATACTCGGGTAGTGGCACCAAAAGTATATGAAGATTTGACCACCAAGCGAGTACTGACGATGAGCCGTCTATATGGCGTTTCTATGGTTGATGAGTCGCTTATGCGTCAGTATTGTAATGATCCAGCACAAGTAATGGCGGATACCTTGAATACGTGGTTTGCCAGTCTGATGCTATGCAATAGTTTCCATGCTGACTTACATGCGGGCAATTTGATGCTATTGACTGATGGTCGTATCGGCTTTTTAGATTTTGGTATTGTCGGTAAACTGAAAGCTGAAAGCTGGCGCGCATGCATGGGTATGATGCAAGCCATGCAGGACAGTGATTATCAAGCAATGGCGCGTCATATGATTGATATGGAAATGACCCATGGCAGTAATAAGGTCGATGTGGCGGCATTGGGTGATGATTTGCAGCGTATGATGAAAACCATCATGGCAGAGGACAAAGCTTTTACCAGCGGTGTCCCCTTTAATAGCAAAGAGCAAGCGGATGAGCTGAATCAAATGATGCTTGAGATTGTCGAAGTTGGCAAGCGTCATGGTATTCATTTCCCACGTGACTTTGCTTTATTGACCAAACAGATGCTGTATTTTGACCGCTTTATGCGTACGCTTGCGCCTGACATGGATATGTTTAGTGATCAACGCGTACAAATGCTAGGACACACAGAGACAGATGTGACCATGCCGCCAAGAGCAAGCGTATCGTAGCTTTCGCTTATATGTTTGATTATTAATCCGCTGCTGTTCTTGAATGCTTTAACACAAAGGATTGTGTGCTAATTGCCGCAAAATGGCTCTGTCATGATGACTGCTCTCAAAAGCCGTGCTTTTCCTAATATTACCAATGAAACGGCCATTGCTTTTATAGGTCTCTACTGCATGGCAGTGGTCATGGGCTATGGGCGTTTTTTGTTTACTGCTACCTTGCCCGATATTATGGTGCAACTGTCGATTTCGACGACGATTGCAGGCTGGCTCGCCTCTATTAATTACATCGGTTATTTTATCGGTGCCCTTATCGCCATGTTTATCCCTCAGCGCTCGACATGGCAGGCGCTGACACTATGGGCAATTATAAGTGTCGTCACAACGATGCTACTTGTCATACCTAATATGTCGTTAACTCTATGGTATAGCATTCGCTTAATCGCAGGTATTGCAAGCGGTGTAGCGATGATTTTAAGTTCATCGTTTGTTATCCAAAGCTTAAGTCCTGAACGCCGTTCTGTACTGTCAGCAGTGCACTATGCAGGCATCGGCGTTGGCATCAGTGCTTCTGCCATACTGACGTGGTGGGTGTTAATATTAGGCTATCATTTTGATGTCATCTGGTTGGTAGCAGGGCTTAGTAGTCTGCCACTCTTGTGGTTACTTTGGGCAATAAAGCCAGCAAGTCCTAAGTCATCTGAATCGCATGTTGTGCATCAGCACCTATCTATGCATCAAACCTACGTTAATTTTAAACGCGCTTTGTATGAGGCCATTGCTGGTCATCGTAAGGCTATTGCTTTGCTGTCAGCGAGTTATGTACTGGCAGGATTTGGTTATATTACCTCTGCGACCTTTTTGCCAGTCATGGCCGCACAGCGGCTCACGACGCAGACGTATGCTGGATTGCTCATTTGGCTATTCGTTGGTGTGTTTGCGATGTTATCAAATCCACTGTGGGGCGCACTTGCCAAACGAATTGGTGAAATAAAAACATTAATAGGCTTAACGATATTACAAGCATTCGGCATGTGCTTGCCCATATGGTTCGACGGCGCTATTGGTTTGTATGGTAATGCTGCTATTTTAGGGCTGACATTCGTAGGTATGGTGTCGATGACGCTCACTTTGATTAAAAACATCAATCCTGCTTACTCAAATTTGTTGATAGGACTGGCAACGTTGGCTTACGCATTGGGTCAGTTCTTGGGACCATTGGTGACGGTAGCATTGGCAGGGCAGGACGACAACTTCAATGCAGGGTTACTCGTTGCCGCCGCTGGATTGATTGTTGGACTGGTGCTATTACTATTGTTTCGTCGACAGCCAGCGACTACCCTTTAAACCACACTACGGCTAAATACTTCTCGCAACTCAAAACTGGTATGCACTTGGGCGACACCTTCGATACGATTGAGCCTGTGTAATAAAAACTCCTCATAATGTGCCATATCGCGTACCCTTACCTTTATAAGGTAGTCTTCTGTACGACCAGTGACAATGCTACAGCTAATGACTTCATCAAAGCTTTGAATCTTAAGCTCAAACTGCTCAAAGCGCTCAGCCGTATGGCGATCCATGCTAATCGCGATAAAGACGGCGAGCGGGTAGCCGAGTTTTTGCGCATCTGTTTTGGTATGATAACCCGTGATAATACCAGCATCTTCTAAGCGTTTAATACGGCGTGCACAAGGCGTGGCTGAAAGGTTGACGTGTTCGGCAAGCTCGGTGATACTCATACGTGCTTGAGTTTGCAATACGCGTAATAGCTGTCGGTCGGTCGCATCAATATCGGCTAAAAGTGGGTTATCTAGATGACTGTTTGGCATGAGCTTTTGCTTTATTAGTGAATTCATCTAATTATACTAACTAAATTGTATTTTTTCACTAAAATAGCGCCATATATTATAGAAGAAAGCTGATTTCTATTGCATAAACTCTGATATTATTATGGTATAAACATTGGTTATCTCGTATGATAAACATTGATCTGATCACCAGCCGTCCAGCTAAAAACATAAATTCCCATATCATCTAAGGATTGATTATGTCTGACCAAGCCAAACGCACTGTAGCCTCAACAGCTGCAAAGATTACACCCAAAAATGCCGCTTTTGATTATAAAAAATATCGTCCATTTGCTTTTGCGCCATCGCTGTCAGATCGTACTTGGCCAAGCAAAACGATTGAAAAATCACCAATCTGGGCAAGTGTGGATCTGCGTGATGGCAACCAAGCACTGATTGATCCAATGACTATCGAACAAAAAATGCGTTTTTTTAAGACCTTGGTTGAGGTTGGTTTTAAAGAGATTGAAATCGGCTTTCCATCAGCGGCGCAGGTTGAGTTTGATTTTGCTCGCAAGCTTATCGAAGAAAATCATGTCCCAGACGATGTAACTTTGCAGGTATTAGTGCAGGCTCGTGAGCATTTGATAGCTCGTACGTTTGAGTCATTGAAAGGCGCGAAGCGTGCCATCGTCCATGTTTATAACTCAACCAGCCGTGTACAACGTGAAAAAGTCTACGGTAAAGACAAAGCCGAGATTAAGGAAATTGCCATCACTGGTGCCAAGCTATTACAGCAGTATGCGGCTCAGTATCCTGAGACGGAATGGGTGTTCCAATATTCACCAGAGAGCTTTAGTCAAACAGAAACCGAATATGCCGTAGAAGTCTGTGACGCGGTCTGTGAAGTATGGCAGCCACAAAATGGGCAGGAAGTTATTTTAAACTTGCCAGCAACCGTTGAAGCGTCTATGCCCAATGTTTTTGCTGATCAAGTGGAATATTTCTGCCGTCATCTTCCCCAGCGAGAGCATGTCATCGTCAGCTTGCACACTCATAATGACCGTGGCTGTGCGGTGGCAGCAGCAGAGCTTGGGGTATTGGCGGGTGCCGATCGTATCGAAGGTACGCTATTGGGTAACGGTGAGCGTACGGGCAATATGGATATCATGGTCATGGCCATGAACTTGTTTAGCCAAGGTATCGATCCAGAGCTTGATTTTAGCAATATGAGCGAAATCGTACAGGTCGTGAGCGAATGTAACAATTTGCCCTTACATCCGCGTCATCCATACGTCGGCGAATTGGTCTTTACGGCCTTTAGCGGCTCACACCAAGATGCCATCAAAAAATCTCTCGATTATAACGAGAAACATCAGGATGAAACAGATAACGTTTGGGATGTGGCTTACTTGCCAATTGATCCTGCACATATTGGTCGTAGCTATCAAGATGTGGTACGTATCAATAGCCAGTCTGGGAAAGGTGGTGTCGCCTACATCTTGCAGCGTAATTATGGCTTTAATTTGCCACGTTGGATGCAGATTGACTTTAGCGGCGTGGTACAAAAGCAAGCTGAATCAGCTGCTCGTGAATTGCAGAATGATGAAATCTTACAAACATTTGAAGACACGTATTTACAGCAAGGCAGTTTTGAGCTATTAGACTATAGCGTAAACAACAAAGGTGGTGAAGTCTACTTTAATGGTCAAGTACAAATGAATGGGGACGTTATTAATATTGATGGCACTGGCAATGGCCCATTATCATCATTTATCGACGGACTTGCCCAGCACACTGGCAAATCGATACATGTCATCAACTACGCGGAGCATGCGATTAATCCGCAGCACAATAGCGGTGATGGCATCGATGATGATACCAATAATGACAACAAAACCAATGCTAACGCCGCTGCTTACATTCAGTTGAATGTTGATGGGGAGGTTTATTCTGGTATTGGTACTTGTAGCAGTACTGTATCAGCGATGCTCAAAGGCGCATTATCAGCGTTTGCTCAAGCAGTTAGCACTGCCGCTGCTTAATATTTTTATGGTCGTTTTCATAATTTTTACCTATAACGCTGTCGCTTCTTGTCTTTAGCAAGTAAAGCGATGGCGTTATTTTTTGCATGAAAAAAGACAGCATAAATGCAGAAATTGAGACTTTATGACTATCGCCTATTTCAAAGTTGGTTAAAGCATCGCGACTAATAGCATAATGTTACTTGTGTTTTTGATGTCTAAGACTTACGCTAATGTACATAACGCATACTATTATATTATTATAAACAAAAGGTTAATTATGGAACCTATCTCACTTGCTTCATTTTCATTGGCCGCTATCCTGGCGTCATTGCCAGTGAATGGCGAAGTGGTCACTAAACCGACTATTACCACTCATATCAGCCCAGCTATCGCGGGACAATGGGAGATAGACTTAGACAGTAGTATCACGATGACCAAAGAAGCCAAAGCCAGACAAGCTATATCAAAAGACTCGCAACAGACAAAAAGTGACGAGCCTAAAGTGACTGCTGGCAAAGAAGGCGGTATCCTTGAGCAGAGTGAAAAGCGCGTCCTTAATATTAAGCCAAATACTAACAACCAGTTAACGGCCTCTGCTAAAAAAGCGAACCAGTGCCGCGAGCTATATAATTTTGCAGCTGATAATGAGATGTGGGCAGTGAGCGGCAAAGAATGGACATACGGCCGTTATTTAATCACGCACCGTGAAGAAGGGCTGCCCATTATTGCGCTGAAAACAGTGTATGACAATAATGAAGTAGATTGTTCAGGCAACCAGATTGATCAAACTGATGAAGCGTTGATTGCGTTTTTAAACCACGATGGCAACCAAATGCAGTGGTGTGCTGACCCTGATGGTAATGAATGCTTTATGAATTTTAATAGAGTGTTGCCATAGCACTTTATCGTTAATTATAATACTTAAGACCGTCTTTTTCTAAAATAGAAACATAAAAAAACCGCTATCAATGATCGATAGCGGTTTTTTTTATGCTCAACAATAAAATAGGTTATACATCCGTCTTCGTTTTATTGCCAGTCAGAAGCTCTCTTTCAAGGTAATGAATATTTTGTGCTTCATTGATGAAATTGTCATCTGCCAAAATTACATCACGATGTAGTGGGATATTGGTTTTAATACCCTCAATTACCAATTCATCGAGTGCATGTAGCGTCTTAGATACGGCTTGCTGCCGCGTTTGACCATGGCAGATCAGCTTGCCAATTAATGAGTCATAATAGCTTGGAATCTCGTAGCCCGGGTAGAGGTGCGAGTCAAAGCGTACACCAGCGCCACTGGGTGCAAACAGCTGAGTGACTGTACCAGGACAAGGCATAAAGGTGGCTGGATCTTCAGCATTGATACGACATTCAATCGCATGACCTTGAATCTCAATCTCACTTTGACGATAAGACAAACCGTAACCGGCTGCGATTTTTAGCTGCTCGACGACCACGTCGATGCCAGTAATCATCTCAGTCACTGGATGCTCAACTTGCACACGAGTATTCATCTCAATAAAAAAGTATTCATTATTTTCAAATAAAAACTCAAAAGTACCCGCACCGCGATATTTCACCAACTCACATGCTTTAACGCAAGCATCTAAGATAGGCTGACGCACATCGTCAGGAATATCAGGCGCAGGGGCTTCTTCTAATACTTTTTGGTGACGACGTTGCAATGAACAGTCTCGATCGTATAAGTGAATGGCATTACCGTTACCATCGCCAAGCACTTGTATCTCTACGTGGCGCGGATTTTGTAGGTAACGTTCCATATACACGGTATCATCGCCAAACCACAGCTCAGCTTCTTGCTTAGCAGCTTGTACTTGACCGATGACTTCTTCGAAGCGTTCAACCACACGCATACCGCGACCGCCGCCACCAGAAGCGGCTTTGATCAATAAAGGAAAGCCGATATTGCGTGCTTGTTCTTCAGCATTATGCAATGTCACCGCGCCTACTGAGCCAGGGACGGTGGGTACGCCAGCCTTTTTCATCGCATTAATAGCAGAGACTTTATTGCCCATTAAACGAATATGATCAGCATTAGGACCAACGAAAGTGAGACCTGCTTCTTCGACGCGTTCAGCGAATTCAGCATTTTCAGCCAAAAAACCATAACCCGGATGAATAGCATCGGCACCAGTGATTTCAGCTGCGGTTAAAATAGTATTGATATCAAGATAACTTTGATTGGCATTGGGTTTGCCAATACAGATTGCCTCATCAACAAAGCGCAGGTGCATCAAGTTTGCATCAGCTGTGGAGTAGACACCGACGGTCTCTATACCAAGGGCCTTGCAGGCTCGAACGATACGTAGGGCAATCTCACCTCTATTGGCGATGAGCAGTTTTTTTATCATGGGGTCATCCTTGTCGAAGCGGCGGTCATTGATAGAGTCGTTATTTTAGGAACTATTAAATTGAGCTACAATAAAGATAAAATAACTCAAGCAAAAATGCCAAATGATAACGAAATCTCTATCATAATGAGGTAAAGGTTGGTAAATATTGTCGTTAAGCTTTATAGCGTATGACGGGTTGACCAAACTGTACCACTTCGGAATTATCGACTAAGATTTCGTCAACGACACCACTTTGGGTTGCCTCAAGAGGATTCATGATTTTCATGGCTTCAATGATGCCCAAGGTGTCACCAGCCTGTACCTTTTGTCCGACCTTGACGAATGGCGGATCATTAGGGCTAGGGGCTGAGTAGTAAACACCAACCATCGGTGATGTCTCAACGCTACCCGCTTTTACCGCTGGTTTTGCTTCAGCAGCGATAGGGGCAGCGCCCGCAGCAGGTGCAGCCATCATAGTCGGTACGGGCGCATCATAGTGACGAGTTAAGCTGATATGTTCATCATCTGAGCTGATTTCTAAATTAACCAGTTCACTTTCTTCCATAAGGGCGATTAGGGTGCGTATTTTTTCAATATCCATAGTTTTAATTTTGCCTTCTACTAATTTCAAGAAATAGTGTAACTAAATATTGTGTAGGTAATTGCTAATGATACCTATATTCATGGCAATGAGCAATCGATGTACAGTTGTTAACTGAGTTTTTTTACATATTATGACGTAAGCATTTCTTACGAGTAAGAAATGCTCAATGATTTATCATAGTCTATGTGACCATGTAGTGCTAGTCATGGTTAGTAGATATTGCATTTACATCAGTATATCTGATGCATTAACCCCACATCGCCGTTAGACGCTTTTGTTGATAGCGCAGGCGTAGGGTGAGTAGAATAGACGATAAGAATAAACCCGTGATTAATGCCATCCAAAACCCTTGTGCGCCCACATCGGTGAAGCGCACCAAATAAACACCGAGTGGCAATGCCACCAGCCAGTAACAAAACAACGTGACCCACATTGGTATCGTGGTGTCTTGCATGCCGCGCAATATACCAGCGACGTTGACTTGCCAGCCATCAAACAGCTGATAACCAAGTGCAAAAATGAGTAAATGCATAGATTGTGTGATAACGGCTGGGTTATCAGAGAATGCGGCTGCCAACTGCGGCCTAAATAGCCAAATACCAAGCATACACGTGAGTGCAATCAATACTGTCCAGATAAGACCAGTGGCTTGCACTTGACGTAACGCCATCAGGTTTTTTTCGCCAAAACGATTGGATACCATAATTGTCAGTGCCATAGCGACAGATATCGGAATCATAAACAGTTGGGAGGTCACCGCTAATGCTACTTGATGCGATGCGGTTGCTAGCTCACCTAATGGACTGATAACAAGAGCACCCAAGCTGAACAAACTGGCTTCAAAAAAGATAGAGATACCAATCGGAATACCAAGTTTAAGGAGTTTCTTGATCTGTGCACGATTAGGACTGGCAAATGCATAAAAAAAGCGCGTGCTGGCAAACTGCTGTCGCTTAGTGAAGCTGGTATAAGCCGCCAGCAATAAAACGTTTATCCATAACACTATTGCCGTTGCGACCCCGCAGCCTGCACCGCCCATTTCAGGCATGCCAAACAGACCATGGATAAAAATATAGTTAAGTGGAATATCAGCAAGTAGCCCGATAATACTGATAACGGTCACCGGCTCAGGTCGCCCAAGTGCTTCGCAATAACTGCGTAGCACCGCATAGACAGCCAATGCAGGAAAACCAAACGACACGCCATGTAAATACTGCGTTGCTATCGGTTGAATGTTTTCAGGCACACCCATGACCCCAAGTACATTGGGGGCTAAATTAACAATAATAAAGCCCATAATACCAATCACACCGGCGGTCCATAAAGATTGCTGCGTGATATGCGGTACTTGATGGTGATTATTTTGACCGATAGCCTCACCAATAAGAGGGGTAGTGGCGATTAAAATACCAGTGGCTAATAAAAACAGAGGCAGCCAAATACCAGAGCCAACGGCTACGGCAGCCAAATCAAGCGCGGAGACTTGACCGGCCATGATAGCATCGACCACACCAAGTGCGGCTTGGCAAAACTGAGTAATTAAAATAGGAAGCGCGAGCACGCCTAAGCGTAAGCTGTAGCTTTTAAAATCTCTAAAAGATAATGGGAAAACCATAGTGAGCAACTTTTTATTCTTTGCGGTAATTATGATAGATGAGCAAATATTGCCATCAACAAAAAAATAGCGAGACAGTCATACCATGACCAAAAATCTGAGCAGAAAGGTAAACGAGTGCAAGTAAGACATTCATGAGACTTAGGGCATCTTATCAATTCAATCGATGGCCATCTAAATGAGCTGAAAATGGCTAAATTTTATCAAACATTGCCAAACAGCTGGATACTAACCCCATGCTATTTACGCTATTTTTTGGGTTTGATGACAATTTATTCCACTGGTATCACTATTTTTAAAATGAGGATACGCCCTAAGCAAGTTTTACCAAGCTAATTCTGTTTTTTGGCTGGATATCAAAAGGGGATTCGTGCCGACGATAATACTCCGATAAATAATATGAGCAAGCCCATATAGGCAGAGTATGAAAAAAAATGTAGGCACAAAAATAAAAATAACCCGTCAATCCACTGCTTGGATTGACGGGTTATAAATAAATATGATGGTAAAGAAGCCAAGCTATGATGTCAACGCTTTAAAAGCGTTATATGGCTCTTAAGAACTGACTGTGAAAGATGATCGATTCAATAGAGTATGGAATTGACGATAACCATTCTAACTTATAGGTATACCAGCACGCATTTATAACGATTCAGGCAAATCTTGCACCACTGCTTGATAGCCAATCAAGGTGTTATTCGCATCAAAGGCTTGTACGACAATAGCGTAATTGGTGGCGTTAGCTGGAATGACAGGGGCAAATTGCGTTTCAAGATTACTCAATATCACGTTCTGCACATAGCCGTTAGCACCAGACTCGGCTTTATTGACATCAATTTGGCTGACCAGTAGATGCTTGGTATTGGCAGGATTTTGCCAAGTGACGGTCTTTTGACTGCCATTACCGATGACATCAAGAGTCATTTTTCCCAGACTATAATCAAGTGGGTAAGTCTTAAAGTTAGAGCGATCGCTGATGGTGTAAGTGACGTTGCAATTTTTTTCGCTACTTGTTAATTTTTTACCGCCGATGCCATCCTGATATTCAAAGCTACCTTTCCAAGGTGATCCTGCTTCTTTTTCCTCAAAGCTCCCCGCAAAGGTGGTTAATAAGTTTGGTGTTTCTATGCCCAAATCATTGACATATTTAATGTCTAAGAACGCTAACGTATCGAGACTGCCTGTTATTTTACCCGCGATATAGTTGTCAACCTTAATGGCTGAGTTGATACCCAGAGTATTGTTTTCTTGACAGGCTTGCTGCTGATAACTAACGCTCCCATCGACGCTGCCAGCGCCATCTTTACTGATGTCAAAGTAAACGGCACCGATATCGATATCGTCGTTGTCACCATCGTCAATCTCAATGAAGTGTCCGACATATAAACCGCCGCGACCGCCTTCTGGGGTTATTTTATCCAAGAAATTATCGAGTGACTCTTCTGGTAAAAATACCGATTCTAAAATCTCAGCCATGGATTTTTCATCATCGTTCAGCTTGTCTTCGACTTCTTTATACTTTTCTTTGACCTTGTCTTCCACACGATCATATTCATCTTTTACCTGATCTTCTACTCGGTCATATTCCTCTTTGACCTTGTCCCCGTCACTGCCACAGGCGCTAAGAGTCAGACTGAACATGCTGACGGTTAATACAGATAATAGTAGTTTGGGTGCGCTCATAAGCGAGTCCTGATAATGGGGGTGAAGGTGTGATAAAGAAAATCGATAAATGAATTTTTGAAGACAAATCGCAAATATAGCAAATTTTTTGCAGGCAGCGCATCAATAAGTGTTCGTTGATAACACTAAAAACCTTACGTAATCGTTACGATTTAACCACTGGTTGCGCAGATAGCAGATTAAGTGTTTCTGCCATATCCATAATGGCGTACCAGTGTTTGGCGTCTAGTGGAATAACGGTAAGTTGTTCACAGCCTTTTCTCATTAATAATGAATCTTCAAGTGCGGGTAAAAATTTAAGTGCTGATAGTGGTAGAATATCAATAAAGGCTTGCTCAAAAGTGACATCTACCATATACCAGCGTGGCTCATCTTCGGTGGCAATAGGATCGTAATGACGATGCTCAGGATGGAACTGGCAAGGGTCAGGGTAGCCTGCTTTGCTTACCGTCATGATACCAGCGACGCCAGATGGTTTGGCGCTAGAGTGATAAAAGAATACCTTGTCGCCGACCTGCATCTCATCACGCATAAAGTTACGAGCGCGGTAATTGCGTACGCCATCCCAACTGTCTGTTTCTAAACGGTGCAAATCATCAATACCAAAAAACTTGGGGTTGGATTTCATTAACCAATAAGCCATATCTCTATCCTATTTATCATTATTAGCCATTCATTATTTGCAATGTCATTTTATGCCATCATTCTTCACTATTTTGCCTATAAAAGGACACGGTTAACATGAATATTTGTGATTGGTTTTGTTATTGATCTGCTTTTCTTTAAGATAGCCTTTTTTTTAATCACATTAGCCGTTATCCTAGCGCTACTTTCTGCTAGTGACAGCAGTTATCTCTTTATGTAACTCTTTTTATAGATACCTTCGTTTATGTCAAATATTAAACCTGCTCATTTTTCTGATAATCTCAGCGCTTTTAATAATACTGCGAGTGGGATACAGGTAAGCGCCATTCCACTGGCACTTTATATTCATATACCGTGGTGTGTCAAAAAATGCCCTTATTGTGATTTTAATTCGCATGAGCTGCCGATGGATACTCAGCTATCTATGTATGACGAATATGTGGATGCGCTGTTGTCAGATGCCGCCATACAGCAGCCGTTAACCCAAGCGCGAGAAATTAGTTCGATTTTTATCGGTGGTGGTACACCTTCACTGCTACCGATTGCGCAATACCAGCGATTGTTTACTGGCTTACGTAACATTTTTAAGTTTGCTGATGGCATTGAAGTGACTATGGAGGCCAATCCAGGCACGCTTGAGCATGCGCCTTTTGCCCAATATTTAGAGGTGGGTATCAATCGTCTGTCGATTGGTGTACAAAGCTTTGCTGCTGATAAGCTCAAAACCCTTGGCCGCATACATGACCCTGCACAAGCATTGTCGGCGATTCATGCGGCTCGCACAGCTGGGTTTGAGCGAGTCAATGTCGATTTGATGCATGGGCTGCCGCAGCAAACGATGAATGAGGCGCTGGACGATATCCAGATGGCGCATGATGCTGGGGCGACGCATATCTCTTGGTATCAATTAACGATTGAGCCCAATACGGTGTTTTACCGCAGCCAGCCGATTTTACCAGATGAAGATAACTTGGCAGATATTGAGCAGGCAGGTCAAGCGTTATTACAGCAATTGGGCTACCGCAATTACGAAGTGTCCGCGTGGGCAGGCGCTTCAGATAAAGCATGCCGTCATAATGTTAATTACTGGCAATTTGGTGATTACCTAGCGATTGGTGCAGGTGCACATGGCAAAGTAACGATTGCTGATGAAGCATCAGCCTTAACAGAGAATGGGTTAAAGCATGACTTGCTAGTAGATTCTGGTATTTATCGTTTTAGTAAATCACGATTGCCTAAAGATTATGTGGATTATCAACATATCACTGACTCTTCTATTAGACAAAAAGCACCAAAAATGGTGGGTTGGCAGGAAATTGACAGTGATGAATTGGTCAGTGAGTTTATGCTTAATGCGCTACGTCTACATGACGGCGTCGCTTGGTCGATGTTTACTGCAAGGACAGGGCTGAGTTATGATGATATTGCTGTACAAGTGGCGCAATTGATTGCTCAGGGACTGCTAGTAGACAATACGGAGCGCCTACAGCCAACATTGTTAGGTCAACGTTATCTCAATCAGATATTGCGAGCCTTCTTATAAGTGGAGATGTTCAGCGTGTCTTTAATATCAAAAAAATACCGTCATAAAAAAAGGCTTATCACATAGATGATAAGCCTTTTAAATACGCTAAAAAAATCAATACTTAGATTTTATTTTGTACGTCTTGTGCGCCGCCAGTAACAGCTTGGCCAGCGCTTGATACGTCTTGACCCAAACCTTTAAAAGTGTTGCAACCAGTTAGAACAAACATAGCAGTTAAAGATGCGATGATTACTTTTTTCATAATAGAATCCTCAAAATAGGTCGTTATAAATAATAACAGTGATGCTAAGCGCTATGCTTGAGCCTCACTGAGGGGTTTTGGATAAGATAACAATTGATAAATACTATCTCGATATCCGTTAGAGACATCATAGTGAAAGTTAAAAACCGTGCACAGTATCAAAATGTAATTATTGGCAGTAAACTGTAACTTTTACTTACTCTTTGTTCATAAATTCAATTAATCATCATTTTAATAGAGTCTGTCCACGTTATCTTCGATTAACGATAACTCGCAGATTTAATGACTTAAGGAGTCGATATGACCACCCATATTGTGTTGGTAGCGCCCAAAATGCCTAGCAACACGGGCAATATTATTCGCTTATGTGCCAACACGGGCGCGCAGCTACATTTGGTTAGGCCGTTAGGATTTGAGCTTGATGATAAAAAGCTACGTCGTGCAGGTTTGGATTATCATGAATACGCGAGCCTACAAGTACATGATGATTGGGCGGCAGCAAAACTGGCGCTACAGGCAGCCGATTGTCATACTGTCACAGCATTGACCACCAAGCTGAGCAAGCCTTTTTATGACTATGACTTTGGTAGACAGCCGATGACTGAAGAAACAGATAGTGCTCTGCTGCCTGATCAGATACCTAATGTCGCCTTAGTATTTGGCTCTGAAACAGCAGGTCTGGCAGATGATATTCGTGAAGATATTGGCGTTGATAATTGGCTAAGGTTGCCAATGCTGGCTGATTCACGCAGTTTGAACCTATCGAATAGTGTGGCGATATGTCTGTATGAGGTATGGCGTCAGCAAGGCTTTACTGGCGATGAAGGTCGTAGTATCGGCTATGAAACCTTAACGGTATATGATCCAAAATAGCCGCTGGCAGTACCATATTGGTATGTTCAACAGACCCTAAAGGCGATCACACAAAATTCAGGTGCTCATCGCCATTCATAACAATTCATCAGCCATAGGCCTTATAAACAATTGGGTGGCTTGGGTAAGCCCGCCAAGCGATTCACATGACGCGCGACCAAGCCAGTTTTGAATAACTGCTGTAGTTTCTGATTGCTAATATCATGCTCGGGTAAGGTTTTCTGCAACCATTTAATCAGTGGGCGCGTGGCTGGTGCGTGATTAAACTGAATAAAAAATGCCCGTACTTGTTGTAATATTTGTAAGTGCTCAGTCTCTAGTTGTACCTCTAGAGTGTTGGCCAATTGCTGAGCAACATCAGGGGTCCAAATGTTATGGTCACATAAATGACCATCTTGATCTAATTCAACGTTGATTGCCGTTATATTGTGATTGGTCGTATTATCGTTATTCATAGGGCGATGGTCACTACTTTATCAAACTCCGCATTATTAGCGTTGGTATTACTAGCATTGGTATTCTGAGTCAGATTGACCCATTCTGCATCCGTTAACAGCCCACTCAACTTAGTCTCTAGATTGAGCTTCGCGCTAGTGTTGGTGCTCAGCTGTGCCACATCATCGGCTAAGGCATAAATATCTGCGATGCCTTGTATTTCACTATCACTCAAATACGCATCAAGCCAACTGATAAAAGCCACGGTGGTACCAAGTAAGAGTATGCTATCACCAGTGCGCCATGTGCGCGACATCTCATCGACACTGCGCCTGAGTGTATCCATTGTGCTGTGTATTTGATATAAAGTTGCCATAACAGTGTCCGATTTTTTGCTAGATGTAGGATAGGGCATGTACTCAATTCAATCAATTAATATCTAAATGAGCTAAAACTTATCTTATTTTGAAAATGAGGACATACCCTAGTATTTAAAGTATTACAAATAAAATTGCGATGCTAAAATCTTAGTATTTGCTCAAAATCTGATGAATTTACCACTTCAGGTATCAATGTCAATTGTGAAGCCAAATCAATAGGCAGCATACCAGTGACCCACCCGCTAAAGACATCGTCAGGTAGCCAAGCGGCTGGCATGTCATATAGCTCAAGCGACTGAATCATGCCGTGCAAACGCGACGCAGGCTGCATCAATAAACCAAAAACAGGCGCATCTAAATACAGCTGTACTTCATGACCAAAGGTCGCTAGCGTTAATGCAAGCGCACAGCCTTCATAACTCGCCATCTCAGTCGGCGTGTGCAGCTGAATTAATAGTCTCATGGTTAATTCCTACTCTAATTGGTCGCTGATAGTTATTATCATAAAATGTAGTCTGTCTGCACGGCAAGTGATCAAAACTGCATCAAACGACAGTCGCCTTGCATCATCATCGCAAGCTCACTCAGTCCGACCAGTGAAAATCCAGTAGCAAGGTTGTCACCATTAAGTTGATGGCGCTTGCTGTTACCTGTGTCGCTAATGCCGCGACTGAGCGCGGTACTGACACAGACGGGCAGCGCTAACTGGAACTGCTCAGCGAGTGTTTGCCACTCTTTGGTCAAATTAATTTGGTCTGCCGACTGCCAGCGTAGATCATTGGCAGTATTAGCCGCATCGCCATAAAAAAATACGTTTAAGGTGGTATTATCATTGGTATCTTTTTTATTGGCGGCGTTTTGCAGATAAGCGCGTGCATAACGTAGCGCTAAATAGGCAAGCGGGTGGCTAGGATCAGCGGTAATTAGAAGCAATGGGGTCGTGGTTGTCATAAGAGCTCTTTTCAATCATCTGCGCTAAAGTTGTTTATGCTACCATAAAGCGCTCAAAAGCAAATAGGGTCACTGTCATTAAACGTAGTTTTATATTAAATACTGACATATTGCGTATCGTTAGTTGATGCTGTGACTGCTTCGTAAGAAAAAACGATAAACTTATGCGCTAAGTTCACGTAGTCTTATCACTCTATGTAAGGAGTTTAGTTCCCTATGTCACCTGCTATGCCTTCACGTGCGACCCATGGTACAGATTGTCAGCCTACAGCCGAACAGCTGCAAGTATTGCAGACGGCAAGCGAGTTCGCTTACCAGATTTGGGAGAGTCGGACGGTTTCATGCCAAACATTTTTACGTAGCTACCCATTAGATCAGACCTTAACTCGGCAGCAAATCGATGATTTGATTCAAGATTATACGTTAGATGAAAACTACCAACTTGCTGACGAAATGAAGGTGATGAGAGGCTTGCGTCATCTACGTACGCTGCTGATGATGCGCTGGATTTGGCAAGATGCCTTACAACTGATAGTGCTTGAGCAATTGACCGATGAGCTGTCGGAGTTTGCGGATGGATGTATCTCATTTGCCAAAGATTATACCTATCAGCATTTGATCAAGCAGTACGGCGAACCGACTTTTATTAATACCAAAGGTAACGTGCAAATTGATGACATGGCGATTATGGCAATGGGCAAGCTTGGCGCGCATGAGCTGAACCTATCGAGCGATATAGACCTTATCTTTGTCCATCAGGCACGCGGCGCAACCAATGGCGATAAATCAAAAGGCGCGCGCAGCATAGACAATAAGCGGTTTATGACAAGGCTCGGTCAAGGTATTATTAAATTACTGGATCAGAAGACGGCTGATGGTTTTGTCTTTCGAGTGGATATGCGTCTGCGACCGTGGGGTGATGGTAGTGATTTGGCTATTCATCTGTCCGCATTGCAAAAGTATTTCTCTCAGCATGGACGCGCATGGGAGCGTTTTGCGTGGCTAAAAGCGCGAGTAGTCGGGCAGATAGAGCAGCCGTTTTATGATGAGATACAAGCGCTCATCAAGCCCTTTGTTTTCCGTTATTACGTGGATTACAGTGCTTTTTCAGCACTCAGGGAGATGAAGTCCCTTATTCAAAATCAAGTGGCACAGCGGGAGGATTTGGATAATATCAAGCTGGGTGCTGGCGGTATTAGAGACATTGAGTTTATTGTGCAAGCCTTTCAGTTGATTTATGGTGGCAGGCATCCTCAACTACAGGTGAAATCTTGTTTACAAGCGATGCAGGTATTGCACAAGCTTGAGTATCTAGAGAGCATTACTTATCAAGAGCTCCAAGCCGCGTATCGTTTTTTACGTCGCCTTGAACACGCCATTCAAGCGATCAATGATCAACAGACTCAGCGTCTGCCACACGATCCGCAATGGCAGCATAACTTAGCAGTTACCCTTGGGTTTGATGATTGGAATGCACTGTTAAACACGCTCAATCACCACCGAGACAATGTCAATGTTCCCTTTGAGCGTATGGTCACCGAACGTCAGATACCTGATCATGAAAATACAGATCTTGAGCCCGAACATCTTGATGAACAGATTGCACGATTGAACGAAGTACTAACGGCAGAAAATCGGGCACTGTTACAAGATTTTTGGCAGTCAAAGATGGTCGCTAACTTGAGCGATGAAGCTCGCGAGCGGTTGGATGACGCTTATCCTGTGATTATCCATGCGTTACTCGCTCATCAAGAGCAGCAGCAACTGGCCAATACTGCTTTGCCACGGCTCATTACATTGCTCGAAGCGATTTGTCGTCGCTCTATCTATTTGGTGATGATTGCAGAAAACCCCAATGCGACGATTGAGTTGATACCCATGCTGTCGGCCAGTCCTTGGATTGCCAAAGAGTTGGCACATTATCCTGTGCTCTTAGATACTTTTTTACAGCAGCGTTATCGTCACTTGCCTGATAAGCCAGAGTTGCGTGATATTTTGCGTCAACAGTTATTGCGCGTAGAGCCTAATGACGAAGAAGAGCTGCTTAGCGTATTAAGACTATTTAAAAAGAATCAAGTGTTGGCTGTCGCCGCCAGTGATGTATTGGCTGAGCGTCCGATTATGAAGGTGTCAGATTCTCTCACTTATATCGCAGCGGTGGTATTAGAAGCCGCATTAGAACGGGCTTTTGCAGAAATTGTCAAACGCTACGGCTATCCTATTGGTCAAGATGGTGACCCGGTGACCGAGGCGGACTGCGGCTTTGCCATTATTGGTTATGGCAAGCTTGGCGGGCTAGAGTTGTCGTATTCTTCAGATTTGGATCTGGTATTTTTGCATAAGATAAAAGAGCAGGGCATGACCACGGGTGAAAAATCGGTCAGCGGTATGAAGTTTGCTGCCCGTTTGGTACAAAAGCTGATGAACTATCTCAATACCCAAACTCGAGATGGCCGCGCTTATGAGATTGATATGCGTCTGCGCCCCTCAGGTAATGCCGGTATGATGGTGGTGTCTTGTCATGCTTTTGAAACCTATCAGCTAGAAAAGGCATGGTCGTGGGAGCATCAAGCCTTGGTACGGGCACGAGCGATTTGCGGTGACAAACGAGTGACGGCACGTTTTTGTGATATTCGCCGAGACGTATTGTCCTTACCACGCACGATAGAGCAGGTACGTACAGAAGTCACCAGTATGCGTATTAAGATGCAAAAACATCTGGGTACCAGTCAATGGCAACAACAGGCAGGTAAGTTTCATCTTAAACAAGATGCCGGCGGGATCATCGACATTGAGTTCTTAGCACAATTTGCGGTATTAGCCTATTCGCATGAGCATCCAAGCCTGACCAAATGGAGCGATAACGTCCGTATTTTCGAAGAGGTGGCATTACTGGGTATTTGGGAGGAGCAAGTCTGCCAAGATTTGACAGATGCCTACCTCAGAATTCGTGCTGCTACTCATCAATTGGCGTTATCAGAGCAATCGTTACTAGTTGATGAGTCACTGTGGAAAGAAACACGAGCATTAGTGCAAGCGCAATGGCAACATTTGATGGGTGTCAATCTAACAGATGGCGATTCGCATAACTCTTAAAAAGGTTTTTGATTATAAATAATAGCCTGTGATACTCAAACTAAAAGATTTCATTTGCTAGCACCGCCAGTGATATAATCGGCAACACATCACGATAAAGCTATCAGTTGTTGGTTATTTCTTAGTAAGAATGACACTGTATTTTAGCAATAAAATTTGACGCTGTGGTGTTATCATATGATGTTGATAAATACGATTAAATACCACCTCTAGTCGAAGCATTTATAAGTGCGTCGACTATATCTAAAAAAATTAGCCGTTAGCGCTAACATAAGGATTATAAAATGAATATGGCAACACAAGATGGTAAGCTTTGGATGAATGGCACAATGATTGAACAGCCAGATGCCAAAGTTCATGTGCTGACGCATAGCTTGCATTATGGCATGGCTGTGTTTGAAGGTGTGCGTGCTTACCAAACCGCCGACAACCGTACTGCAATTTTTCGTCTAAAAGAACACACCGAGCGCTTACTAGGATCTGCAAAAATCTTCCAAATGAATGTGCCATTTGATGCAGCGACTCTTGAGCAAGCGCACAAAGATGTGGTCAAGCAAAACAACTTGGCAGAAGCCTATATCCGTCCGCTCATTTGGGTCGGTGCAGAAAAACTAGGCTTGTCTTCACGTGACAATAGTATCAATGCCATGGTTGCTGCTTGGCATTGGGGCGCTTATCTTGGTGAAGAGGGTATCAAAAACGGTATCCGTGTAAAAACATCTTCATTTACTCATCATATGACCAATGTGACCATGTGTAAGGCAAAAGCCTCAAGCAACTATCCTGTGTCCATCATGGCGAACCAAGAAGTCACTCGTAATGGCTATGACGAAGCCATTCTGATGGATCCACAGGGTTATGTGTGCCAAGGCGCAGGTGAAAACTTATTCTTAGTCAAAGACGGTGTGCTGCATACGCCAGATTTAGCGGGCGGTGCACTTGACGGCATCACGCGTCGTACCATCATTCAATTTGCCGATGATCTAGGAATCAAGGTCGTTGAGCGCCGTATCACTCGTGATGAGTTTTACTTGGCAGATGAAATCTTTATGACAGGTACGGCGGCCGAAGTGACACCTATTCGTGAATATGATGATCGTACTATCGGCAATGGTGGACGTGGACCTTTGACTGAGCAGCTACAGACCCTATACTTTGATGTGGTTCATGGTCGCAATGAGCAGTATATGGATTGGTTAAGCTTTATTGATTAAGACTGATTCATGAAGTGATAGGTTCTAATAAAAGACCCAAGACGACTAAGTTGTCTTGGGTCTTTTGCTGTATTTATAAACTGGTAGCGAATAAATAAAGGTCACATTGATAACTATCATGGTTATAATTCTAATGCTTAGTAGAGTAATAACCGATTTTGGACTTTATTTTTGCTTCAATCTTTCGAACATTACGGCTATTAATGGTCTTGCTCATTGCTCTAAAAGGAATGAGTAGCTTTTCACCAATGCCATCGACCAATACAAACTCAGGGATACCTTGTCTGTGCTCGGTGTACATGATGCCAGCAATATTAACTTCGCCCAATACCACATGTAATTCACAACACTCATCAAAAAACTTATCTAACGCCTTTGCGTGTGTATCGTTGAAAAGGTTGGTATTAGAAAGCTCATAAAGCGTCATGGTTGAACCGTTAGGGTCTAAGACCTTTTCAGTCACTAGTCCCAACCCTTTATCTGTTGTGATAAAACCATAAACGGTCTCCATGGGAAACGTAAATCGTTGCAGACTATAGTTGTTTTTACAAAGCTGTAAATACTGCAATATTTCTCTGCGAAACTGTTTGTATATTCCCTGAGAATGATGAGCGCGCAAGTGATGCTGTCTCTTTCTACCACCATTAGATGTCGCATGCTCAGGCTTCATTATTTTGATAATCTTATGAGTATCAGATGGGTGTTTGTAGACCAGTTTCTGTGTACCTTGACCCAATAGTTCCAAGTTTCTTACCAATATCATAATATCCTTAGGTATCATATGTATTTAATAATATTAAGTTATGTGATGTTCAATAAATGCTGATAAAAAGAGTGCTCTTTCGGCTGCTTATTATAAGATAGCTTATGGGTATTAATTTGAGCAACTATTTCTTTAAAGTAATTTTCGTCGAAACGTTCGTCCAAGACTTTAAGCAGTAGATGCGTCTGAGTGTCGTCGATGATTTCACACTGATAGTCTGAAAGTTGATTATTTATTAAACTGTCAAACATGATTTGAAAGAAAAAGTAATGTGGAATGTGCTCTTGCGTGCGCCAAAAATTGAGTAATAGATTTAAACAAGTATGAATAACATAACTGTGTTTTTTGGCATAAATAATACTATTTAGTACATTTATTTTATGAGCATTTTCCCAAGAAAAGTAGTATCTATTAAATGAAATCCATGCTTCACGTTCAGTTTTGGCGGCGTCTCTTTGATACATAAAAAAATCTGATTGACTTTTTAAATCAGAAAGAGGGCTGCTCAGATATATGGTTGCGTCCAGCCAAACACCGCCATAGACATCAAGTAATGCCAAACGTAAAAGATCTGCAAAGAACGCATGCTTAAATTGCGGATTTGCTCTTTTTTCCCAAACAAACTCTGGCAGATCTAGATAATCTTGAATATTACTATCATCTAATCTAATAACAGTGTATTCGCCACTGTTATTATCTACTGATTTAAAGCAAAGTCTTACTATATCAGGTAGGTCTAAGCTGTTTACACCTTGCCCCCAATATTGCCAAATTATTTTTTCATCGCTAAATGATTTTTTAGGTTTAAAAGAATATGAAGTCAATTGATTATCGAAATATAATTGAGTAAATTGCTCCCAGCATTTTGCTACTTGGCATTGTTGGTCTGTATCAGCTTCTTTTTCGAATTTCTTACGTCTATCTCTTGGCGTACTTAAATAATAAAAAAAGCGTTTAGGCTTGGTTTTTAGCTTTTTTAGCTTAGTATAAGTAGGACTGTCAGAAAAAAAGTGAGGCGATATATTGCTTGAATCGAGTATTGAGCTTTCTTCGACGTTTGCCATTCTTCTGTTCCCAGTCAGATTTTGTGATTTTGTCATTTGTTTCGGCTCTTAGATAAGCATGTCCGCCAAATCGGTAATGCGTCTTATCAGAAAACATTATTTGTGAGCTTTTTTTCCAGTATTCGTGCTCTCCACGTGTGAAATAAGGTGGTAGAACCTTAATATCTGTACGGTCTAATGCAAATTTGTTTAATTGACTTTCATCATGCCATAGTGCAATAACGTTGTTTTTTAAATCTAATTCTGTGTTTTGGTTGAGAGTTTCGCACATCTGTAAATATGCATGAGATTTACCACCATTCAACGCACCTGTGAAATAATACTTTCCTTTATGATAGGGAATATATGCTTGTGATTGAGGGTTACGATCATAAGTGTAGGCACGTTTATTAAGATGAAACATATGAGGCTGAACGCCGAGACTCAGCTCCTCATGGTGATCGAGAGGTAACAACTCATCTTCAGTGATATCAGAAAGAAACTCTGTATTGGCATTAAAGTAGAATATGAAGTCATACTTTTCAATAATAGACCTTGCCCCTAAAAAGAATTTAAAGCGCATCAATGTACTATAAGGCCATCCTAAAGCTTCCTGCTTTATCATCGTGACATTAGGATAGTCAGTCTGCTTACTGATCAATGCTAGGTTATCAGTAAATAAAACATAGTGTTTGTTACTATTGGGAAGTAAGTGTTTTTCAGCAGAGCGATAGAAGTACTCCCAAAAAACGGTATATCGACCAGTGGCAATATATAATATGGCTACAGATGGTTTGTTATCTTCCGTCATTACTTTCCCATTCCAAAATTATTATCATAATAAATTATTTGACGATAAAATATTCTATTTAAAAACCACTTCTGCTGCAAATATGGATTTCTTAATCTTCATCCCAATCCTGTTAATTTCGCGATTCGCTTTAAACATAGCAGGTTTTTTCTCTGACTTCATACGGCCTTGACGATCTTTGATTAGCGCACTTGGGAGCGAGGGATTGCCTTTATTTAAAAGCATTTCTTGAATACATAGGGCAGGGGTCATTTGATAGACGGGTTCAGCGCCATGTTTGATAAAATCGTCAAACATTAACTCATCAAGCGGTCGCAGTTTGTTTTTTGAGATATAGTCCAAATATACTTGCGCACCGCGCAACGACAAAATATAACCTGCGGTACCTAAATTCTTCCCTTTTAATTGGGCAATGCGCCGCCTATTTAAGACAATCTCAGAGGAATTGGAAGACAAAAATACTTTTTCAGAAAAGGCTTCTGTTTTAATAATATGCCATTCAGGTTGTATCCAACTCGTGGTGGTTAATAGCGCTTCTGCATCTTCACCTAAGTATACATCGTCTTCAAAAATGGCTAAATAAGGTATGTTTTGATCAATCATTTGTTGCCAAACAGAAGCATGGCTCATAAAACATGCCAATTCGCCACCAGTCAAATCGATGTTTTCTAAATCAATGGGCAAAGTTTGAGCATAAGTATGAGCCAAGTCTGGTGTTAAGGCATTGAAGAATTCAAAGTCGACGTTGTTTTTTTGAAATTCATTAGTGATATGTTTTCTGCGCTCTACCGCAGATTCTAAACTGATAACGATGTTTTTCATAAAATATAAACTACTTGTTTAGGTATAAGTTGGCAACAGCCTTGGTTTTATTTTGCCACATTCTTTTCTGTTTTTTTATATTATAGGACAAGTCTCGATTTTCTTTGTCTTTGCGTTTTATATTTTGCGATGCTTCCGTCCCTAAGATATCGCTGTCAAGGCCCAAAGGCTGTACCAATGCAGGCCAAATACCCAACCCTTTTCCATTGTTACTCAGCCATTGTTGGAAAAATATATCAACGGGTATAGAGATGGGTTTTGCGGCTGCAATAAATGCTTCAGCGCCCTTACGTGACCAAATGAGGCCAAGACCACGAATAGGGAAATAATAGGCGTGCCATAATGTATGTTTATCAAAGCTGGTGATGTCCCGAGCAAGCTTTTTCTTTTTTGCTGCAAGATTTACCAAGTACCAATCCAACGTTGGATGAGCATGTAAAAACGCTAGGGTTTCATTTATTATCGTCTTGAAGTTGGTGGACAAGGTCATATCATCTTCTAGTACCACCAAGAAGTCAGCATCCGTCTGCAAGAATTGTTCAGCGCATTTGTAATGACTTAGATAACAGCCGATTTCGGAGCTTAATAAGCTACGTCCTAGATTTTTTCTGGCTTGAGAGTCATCATAATCTGCAAAATCAGCCAAATTTTTACCGCGGCCATCATAGGCTGGTATTCTTTCAAATGGCCACTCTATTTGCTCTAACTGCTGAGTTGCGCTTTCTAGGCGCGCATCGCTTCCATCTAAATTAACCAAATATGTCAATGTCTTCATAGGTTGACTCTTCCTTGCTATATCTATTCTATGACTTATCGAATTTTATGCTTGATGTGATTCTCTTGGTTCTTCTAGATAATAGGCTCTGTACCAATTTACAAATTTTAAGATGCCATCTTCGATACTGGTTTCAGGTCTAAAGCCAATATCGGCTGTTAGCTCGTCTATGTCGGCGTAAGTTGCTGGGACGTCACCTGGCTGCATGGGCAACAAGTTTTCTTTTGCTTTTTTACCGCACGCACTTTCAATAGCAGTAATAAAGCGGCGAAGCGTTACTGGTTGGTTATTACCGATATTGTAGATTTGGTAAGGTGCGATTGCTGTGGTCGCAAAAGATTGTTGTGGTTCTGGGATTTTATCGATAATACGAGTGATGCCTTCGACAATATCATCAATGTAGGTGAAATCACGTTGCATCTCACCATTGTTATAGACATCAATCTGCTCACCTGCCAGTATTTTTTTGGTGAATGAAAAGTAGGCCATGTCAGGGCGACCATAAGGACCATAGACGGTAAAAAAGCGTAACCCTGTCGTGGGGATATTGTATAAATGGCTATAGGTATGTGCCATTAATTCGTTAGATTTTTTGGTCGCAGCATATAAGCTAATGGGATAATCTACACGATCCTTAGTGCTAAATGGCTGCTTGATATTCATACCGTATACAGAGCTAGAGCTGGCGTATACTAAATGTTTTACCTTAGCATGTCGACAGCCTTCAAGCACGTTCAGAAATCCCACTACATTGGAGTCAATGTATTCATGTGGCTTTTCGATAGAATAGCGCACGCCCGCTTGTGCACCGAGATTAATCACGATATCAAAGCCATATTCAGTAAACAAACTGGCCATTGCTTCGCGATCAGCCAGATCTAACGTGATAAATCTAAAAGTATTTTCGTTTGATTGTTTGCTTAGAATTTTGAGACGGTCTTTTTTTAACGCAACTTCATAATAAGCGTTGAGGTTGTCAATACCGACAATAAAGCAATCTTTGCCCAGCAATGCTTTAATTAAATGAAAGCCAATAAAACCTGCGGCACCAGTCACTAAAATCTTCATTAATCGCTCCCAAATAAATCTCTAGTAAACACTTTATGCGACACGTCTTGGATGTCTGCAGATAAGCGGTTTGCCACGATAATATCGCTCATGGCTTTGAATGCATCCAAATCCTTAATGACTTTTGAGTTAAAAAACTCTTCTTCTTTTAACACGGGTTCATAGACAACCACTTCGATGCCTTTTGCTTTGATACGCTTCATAATGCCTTGAATAGCAGACGCTCTGAAATTGTCCGAGCCACTTTTCATCACTAGTCGATGGATACCAACGATTTTTGGTTGCTTTTCAATGATTTTATCGGCAATAAAATCTTTACGAGTGCTATTAGAATCAACAATAGCTCGGATAAGGTTGCTCGGGACGTCATCATAATTTGCCAATAGCTGTTTGGTGTCTTTAGGCAAGCAATAGCCACCATAGCCAAACGATGGGTTATTATAATGATTGCCAATACGCGGGTCTAATCCTACGCCTTCAATGATCTGTTTGGTATCTAACCCAAAAGTCTGGGCATACGTATCTAGCTCATTAAAATAGGCAACACGCATCGCTAGATAGGTATTGGAAAACAATTTAATGGCCTCAGCTTCAGTAGATTCAGTAAATAGCTGAGGAACGTCTTTCTTTATCGCACCTTCCAAGAGCAAATCTGCAAATTGTCTCGCACGTTCCGACTGCTCACCGACGATAATTCTCGAAGGGTAAAGATTGTCATATAGCGCTTTGCCTTCGCGTAAAAATTCAGGCGAAAAAATGATGTTATCTGTCAAAAATCGTTTTCTAATGTCATTGGTATAGCCGACGGGCACTGTTGATTTTATAACGATTAGCGCATTTTTATTAACACTCAGCACCTCTTCAATGACGCTTTCAACACTTTGGGTATTAAAATAGTTGGTCTTTGAGTCGTAATCCGTAGGGGTAGCAACAATAATAAAATCTGCGTCTTTGTAAGCTGCTTTGGCATCTAAAGTGGCTGTGAAATCGATGGGTTTGTTGAGTAAAAAATCTTCAATGTCTGGATCTTCAATAGGAGATTGTTTGGCATTCAACATCTCGACTCTTTCTGCTATGACATCGACAGCGATTACTTTATTGTGCTGGGCAAGTAACATAGCATTGGATAAGCCGACATAGCCTGTACCTACTACTGTTATTTTCATAAAAATTCCAAGGTTATATTTTTATTATTATGAGATTGATTCTATTTAGTGAGATTGAGCAATAACGATAATGGCAGATGCTGTGAAAACTTCTGAATCATCGCCTCGGTAATATTGTTACGGGAGTCAGGGTCAAGCAAGTCTAAGCTTTGTATACACCCATATTTGATAGATTGTTTTTGCAAACCTGCTAAAAAATCCTCAACACCGTTTTCATTTTTTAAATAGTTGATTGCTATGGGTGGCTTTAGACAAGCTTCCCCTTGTTGAATTTTTAGATGATTCATTAAGGTAATGGGGTTTACCTGAGCCACATCTCTAAATTTATATTGAATTTGCTCAATCAATAGCTGAGGGTTATGCAAAAGATAGCTTTTTAAAATATTCTTATCGACAATATGGGGATAATGATGCACTTCAAAAAACTGATTCATACCCAGGATTTTAGCGCTGAGCATTTGGGCAATCGTATGTTTGGGTTGAACTTTTTTGCCTGATAATTTTTGTAGAGATTTTCGATATTGGAGTTTGGCTTGTAGAAGGGTGTTTTTTCGCCAATGACCATGAATGATAATAGTGTCAGCATCTAAAAAATCTGTGATAATAGCAGGTTGGTTGAAGAAAAAATCATCATTCATGTATATGAAATAATCAGACAGACCTGAGATATTCCATAGCATGCTTTCAATAGAACGCGTGTTGAAAGTAGGCAAAAACTGCTCATAGCCCGCAAAGAGGTCTTTATGGTCAATGATACGTATTTTGTCTTTTGCACAAATATTTTGTTCAGCAAACGCTTCGATCAGTGCCGGTTGCTGTTGGTCGGTGACGATATAGATATGTCGACAGAAAGGCACGTATTTTATGATGGAGGCAATATTGTAATATATTTCATCGTTACTGGCGAAACGTGTTGAGCTGATAGCGTCAGATGCCGCGCTGGTTGTTTTCTGATAACGCGCCCTTTTTTGTTTGAGCAGTGGATCATCACCATCTACCCAAGCAATCACAATATCTATTTGCATCTCATCATCTGCTTTCATGGTATTTCCTATGGGTTTATCGCCAATAATCTTTTAGCCAAGGGCTTGGCTTAATATGGCGATACCATTTACCGCCGCTACCATTGATGGCATCTGGCGGATTAATCTCACCATGAAAGATGACAATCTTTGCACCATCTGGCAGAGTAGGTACGCGCACAAAGTTAAAGGGAATAGGGGCGATGCATTGGTACTTGAAGCTGACACACCATGTTTTATCCCAATACTCTAAATGATGATGCTCACGTAAATAGTTAGACAGATAAGCCTGCTCATGGCGCACTTGGGTACGAATGGTTGCAAAGTTGCGCTCAAAGTTTGCGAGCAAATCAGGATAGGTGTTCATGCCAATATTGAAACGGTAAACAGAGCTATTACCAATCATTCGCCACGGTTTTTTCCAATCACGGATAATCACCACGCTGTCTTTATGCTGAGCTTGATAGGTAAAAAAGGCATCTATGTTATCAACAATAACAATGTCGATATCTAAAAATAACGCCACACCTTTAAGACCGTATAGTTCAGGTTTGAAAGTCGTGAGTTTTTTCCAACCACGCTCAGGCCCAGCAGGCAAGTCCATCTCTGGAATAGGATGGCAAGTCACAGCAGGGTTGATACCGCTGCTATCATCAGTAAGGCAGATCATTTGGAAGTCTAAGGTCAAATGGCGACTGACCATATTATAAAGACGGTTGACGTACTCAGCGCCGTATTTGTCACCCCATTTCATACAGATAACATAACGCTGCTCAGCAGTGCTGCTGCTTGCTGGCGTGTGGTCTGTCGATGAGGTATTGGTTACGTCAGTTGCCATAATGCACTCATATTAATATAAATAAAAAATATTTAGGGTATGTTCTCATTGTAAAAATGAGATAAATTATCGCCAAACAAGAAAGTAGCGCAGACAGTATCGAGGTATTGACTGGCTATTTGAGGCAGCTTGTCAAAATTTAGTCATCTCTAATCCATTGATAAGACAATCGATTGAACTGAGAACACGCCTTAGTAACGTTTAAAGGTACAAAAGTCAGCCAATACTATCACAGCTATGATTCACGATATCTCTAAACGTTTGGCTAATTGTAAGGTCATTGCTCATTGCAAGAGCGCGTGGTTGTATCATGAACGTTGTGATCGTTATGGTCAGCCAGTTTGTTGTCACGAATGAATTTGGCCAAAGTTTCTTCATCAACGTTGTAAGGATTCCCTAATGTGGGAATGTGCTTGAAACGCCGATAGCCCCACATATAGTGACTACATTTCGATTCAATCATCTGTTGCATGGCTTGGTTAAGTGCATAAGCGGCGGTCTCAGCATGACGATCATAAAGTGCGAGATCATCAAGCTTATAGCAATAGATGTCAAATCCATGACCATCGTCACGGCGAATACAAGATAAGCCGACCAATGCACATTTGGTTTTACTAGCAAGTTTAGAAGCAAGCGTGCTAGTTAGCGTTTTAATGCCAAAAAAGGGCACAACCACACCGCCTGAAGGGTCGGGAACATGATCGGGTAAGACAATACTAAAGCCACCTTGTTTGAGTGTTTTAAATATTGCCTTTACACCGCTACCATCGGTTGGTACTAAGGTCGCATTAAGCCTTGAACGCCCTTGTAGCACAAAGTTGTTGGTAATATTACCTTTAACAGGTTTGTACATAATGGTTGGGGAACCAAATTGATTGAGCCAGGCATTCATCATCTCCCACGTACCGAGATGCGGAACGATAGCTAGCATGCCGTTGGAATTAGCAAGTCCTTCTAATAAAATGTCTTTATTATGGACGTCGCGAATCTGAGCGATACTCCACTCAGGTGGCATGGCCCAGCTTTTGATAGATTCAATACTGGTCAAACACTGGTGATAAATAATCTCTTTGGTTAAGACTTGTTTTTGCACATCGGTCAGCTTAGGAGCAATTAACGCCATATTGATACTGACCGTACGCATGATACTTAAACTGGGTATCTTGATAATCACCCACGCAACAAAACGTGCCAGTATCTGCAAGACAGACAATGGCACGATTTTAAAAATATGATACGGATTCATAACCATTCACACAGTGATGAATCACGTAATAAGCGTTGAAAAAAATATCCGGACATCGTTAGACCATTTATTGAGCAGGTTTGTTGGTGTCAGCCTGTGCTTTTTCGCGCACACGGATACCAAGATCACGTAGCTGCTTGCTATCGACTTCAGCAGGTGCTTGAGTTAGTGGGCATTCAGCAGTTTTGGTTTTTGGGAAGGCGATGACATCACGGATAGAATCCGCGCCTACCATAAGCATAATCAGACGATCCAAACCAAAGGCCAAGCCACCATGCGGAGGTGCACCGAATTTTAGGGCGTCAAGTAAGAAGCCAAACTTGTCTTGAGCCTCTTGCTCGCCGATACCTAAAGCATCAAGTACGGCTTGCTGCATATCAAAGGTATTGATACGTAAGCTACCACCGCCAACTTCTGTACCATTTAACACCATGTCATAAGCAATAGAAAGTGCAGCTTCAGGATTGGTTTTTAGTTCTTCAACAGAACCTTTAGGCTTAGTGAACGGATGGTGCATTGAGGTCCAGCGACCATCGTCAGTTTCTTCAAACATTGGGAAGTCAGTCACCCAAAGTGGCGCCCACTCACACGTTGTCATCTCAAGGTCTAGACCAATCTTTTGACGTAGTGCACCGATTGCATCGTTTACTACACTGGCTTTATCCGCACCAAAGAATATAATATCATTGCTTTCTGCACCAGTACGCTCAATCAAGCTTACCAATACATCGTCGGTCATATTTTTGATGATAGGAGACTGTAAACCAGATTCTTGGTCAACGCCGTTGTTGATATTGCTCGCATCATTGACTTTGATATAAGCCAAACCACGTGCACCATAAATACCGACAAATTTAGTATAGGCATCGATTTGCTTACGGCTTAATGAAGCACCACCAGGGATACGTAGGGCAGCAACGCGACCTTTAGGATCGTTAGCAGGACCTGCAAATACTTTAAAATCAACGTCTTTCATTAAATCGGCAACGTCGATGAGTTTTAATGGAATACGTAAGTCAGGCTTGTCTGAGGCATAGTCACGCATCGCTTCAGCGTAAGTCATGCGTGGGAATTGCTCAAACTCAACATCCATCATGGTTTTGAATAAATGCTTAATCAGACCTTCGTTGATGTTCATGATTTCTTCTTCGTTTAAGAAAGAAGTTTCAATATCCACCTGTGTAAATTCAGGCTGACGGTCAGCACGTAAGTCTTCGTCACGGAAACATTTTGCGATTTGATAATAACGATCAAAACCTGACACCATCAACAACTGTTTGAATAACTGTGGTGATTGCGGCAATGCGAAAAAGTTGCCTGGGCGTGTGCGTGAAGGCACAAGATAATCACGTGCGCCCTCTGGTGTTGCACGAGTCAAGATAGGAGTCTCAACGTCTAAGAAACCATGGTCATCTAGATAGCGACGAATCGCTGATGTGGCTTTAGCACGGAAAACCATACGCTCTTGCATTTGCGGGCGACGCATATCAAGGTAGCGGTATTTTAAACGCAAGTCTTCTGAGACCGTGGTTTTCTCATCATTTAATGGAAAAGGCGGTGTTTCAGATTTCGCCAATACTTCGATTTCTTTGCCCAGAAGCTCAATCTGACCACTGGTCATATTATTGTTTTCAGTACCTTCATAACGGCGACGTACGCGACCAGTGATTTTTAGCACATATTCAGGACGTACCGCATCAGCAGTAGCAAAGGCTTCTGGGGTATCAGGATCAACGACTACCTGCAAGATACCAGCGCGGTCACGCATGTCTAAAAAAATCACGCCACCGTGATCGCGACGACGATGTACCCAGCCCACGATACTAATGGTTTGATCAATGAAGCTTTCGGTTACGGCTCCGCAATATTCGTCTCGATATTCGCTATGCGTCATAGTGCTTTGCGTCATAATATAATTATCCAGTTGTCAGCCCAATTCGAAATACAATAATGCAGCCATTGCTGTGCGATTCAAGCTATCTGCTAAAAACGCACAAATAACGCGATTAAGACAAATGGTCATCACGTTGGCTACAGAAAATTTGGTGTAAACGCATATTATGCCTAATCTGCCCTTGTTATACAACCAGTGGCGTCCAATCAAAGCGTAGGAAAGTATCAGTAATGGGCGTATTTATTCAGTAACATTTGCATTGGGTTAAATATTGTCATTTTGCTTGAAAATATCAGCCACTGCGCACATATCAGGATCACTTATAAAATCCTATTAAAATTATCTTAATCATGTAAGGAATGCTACTCATGCTTTTTCACCCTGCTAAAAACCCTGTTGAGTTACGAGTTGTCCATCTAAATAAAAACCAAGAACAACGCCGTGAAGACTTAATGGAGGCCACTCAAGGTAAAGCCGCGCTTAAGCAATTCAAAAAAGTAATGGCTAAAAAAGCCAAGCAAGCATTGAAGGCAAAAAGCAAAAATAAGAAAAAAAACAGTGACAATAAATCCCAAATTTTCGTTCTCGACTTTGACGGTGATATCAAAGCCACGGCAGTTAAACATTTACGCGAAGAAATCAGCACATTAATCAGTACGGCAAATAAAGGCGATGAAGTCGTGGTGCGTCTTGAATCAGGCGGTGGTTTGGTGCATGGTTATGGATTGGCAGCAGCGCAATTGGCACGTCTAAAAGATGCTGGTTTAAAACTGACTGTCTGTGTCGATAAAGTCGCCGCTAGTGGCGGTTACATGATGGCATGTGTGGCGGATAATATCGTGGCAGCACCATTTGCTATTATTGGCTCGATTGGTGTGGTCTCACAGTTGCCAAACTTTCATAAATGGCTGAAAAATCATGACGTCGATTATGAGATGTTTACCGCTGGTGATTACAAACGTACCGTAACCGTATTTGGTGAGAATGACGACGAAGATCGTGCTAAATACCAAGAAGAGCTAGAGCAAACGCATGAGTTGTTTAAGCACTTCGTCAATCGCTATCGTGGTATGCTTGATGTAGATAAAGTCGCGACAGGCGAGCATTGGTACGGTGAAGATGCATTGCATTTAAACTTGGTAGATAAATTACAGACATCAGACAGTTATCTATTAGAGCGTATGGAAAACAATGAAGTGTATGCATTGCATTCACGCCAAAAGCCAACATTGGCAGAAAAATTAGGGCTGTCACAAGCCGCAGAAGCGACTATCAGCATGGCCGTTGATAAGCTGCCAGATGCATTGGCACGTTTTGATTTAAACAGTCGTTTGAATATCCTAAAATAAGTTTAAATATCATGATGTTATTTGGTCACTAGTATTTTAGCCTGGCAACACTGAATCGTGCATTGTTTGTATTTTGTAAAAGGCGTGTCCTAACGGGTCGCGCCTTTTTGCTGTTTATTCATAAATGCTGTGTTATAAATGTGGCATACAGAAAAGAGTATACGCACGTACACTATAAAATTAATATTGGGCTTTTTATCAAAGTTTTATGTGAACGTGATGAAAATAATTAACCATCAGCAAGGAAAAGGATGCCAGCTATGTCTACCAATACATTGATGTTTACCGCCACCGAACATGGTCAAGCCATGCATGCCAAAGTCAAAGCATTTATCGAAACCCACATTGAACCAATAGAGGCACAGTTTTGGGCAGATTGTCATGCACAAAACCCGGATGGAAATTGGAAAGCTTGGCAATGGCCAGAAAAGTATGAGAGCTTACGTAAGCAAGCACGCGAAGCTGGTCTATGGAATTTATTTTTGCCAGATGACAGGCTAGGGGCGGGGCTGTCGGTTACCGATTATGCACCGATTGCTGAGCTAACAGGGCGCAGTTTATTAGCACCTTATGTGTTTAACTGTAATGCCCCTGATAGTGGCAACATGGAGTTGCTATGGCGTTATGGGAGCGAGGCGCAGCAAGACAAATGGCTAACACCAATATTAGAAGGTAAGACGCGTTCGGTATTTTGTATGACTGAGCCTGATGTCGCCTCCAGTGATGCGACGAATATGCAAGCCACCGCTGTCGTCGATGGTGATGAGATTATCATCAATGGCAGTAAATGGTGGTCATCAGGTCTTGGTGACCCTGCGGTTGATATTTTGATTGTAATGGCGTACACGCCTGATGAGAATAAAGACCGTCATCATCAGCATTCGATGGTATTAGTACCAGCAAAGTCAACGGGTGTTAATATCGAGCGCATGCTGAAAGTATTTGGCGATTATGATGCGCCGCACGGTCATGGCGAAGTCAGCTTCAATGATGTACGTGTACCCGTCAGCCACTTTATCGGTGGACCGGGTATGGGTTTTGAGATTGCGCAAGGTCGCCTAGGGCCAGGGCGTATTCATCATTGCATGCGTTGTATCGGTGCTGCTGAAAAGTCTCTAGAGCTAGCGGTCAAACGCGGCATGGAACGTACGGCTTTTGGTAAGCCATTGCTACAATTGGGCGGTAACTTTGAGCGTATCGCTGAAGCGCGTATTAAGATTGATCAAGCGCGTTTATTGACACTATATGCAGCGCAAAAAATGGACGCGCAAGGTACCAAAGTAGCATTGACTGAAATCTCTGCTATTAAAGTAGTTGCGCCAACGGTATTGCAAGAAGTGGTTGATATGGCGATTCAGATTCATGGTGGTATGGGCGTTTGTCAAGATACCATGCTGCCGAGCTTCTTTGCTCAAGCACGAGCGCTGCGCTTAGCCGATGGTCCTGATGAAGTGCATAAAACCATGATTGCTAAGTTAGAATTAAAGCGTCAAGGTTTTAGTCGTCCGTCAAAGCCTGCTAAAGCCTAAGTTTAATCGGTAATAGACTTATAGAAATTGGTTTAAATGACCATTTACTGTACTTAATCTTTAATTAAAATTCACTATTACACCATTAATAGTGAATTTTCATACCTATACTCACTATTTATAAAAATAACTGACCACAAGATAAGGAATATCTCATGGCAACTGATAATCAGTCCAACAACACTGATACCCATCATGAATCACCTAATAAAATATTGGATAAAGGCGGCGATGTTCGCGAGGGCGAAGCGCTTGACACCAAAGCGGTTAGTGACTGGCTACGTGCTCAAGGTGTCGATATAGAAGGCGAACCAAGGGTTACGCAATTCTCGGGTGGTGCCTCAAACTGGACATATCGCTTGCAATATGAAGGCAAAGGTAACGCTGAAAGTAAAAGCCAAGATTTGATTTTACGCCGTCCGCCAAAAGGCACTAAAGCCAAATCAGCACATGACATGGTGCGTGAATACACTGTCCAAAAAGCTTTAAAGGATGCTTATCCTTACGTACCTAAAATGGTCGCGCTATGTACTGATGAGTCCGTCATCGGTGCTGATTTTTATGTCATGGAGCGTATGGAGGGCATCATTCCTCGTGCCAATTTGCCAAAAGGGGTTGATTTAAACGAAGAGCAGACGCGTGCATTATGTATCAATGTCATTGATGCTTTAATAGAATTGCATCAAGTAGATTATAAAGCGCATCCTGATTTGGTCAATCTTGGACGCGGCGAAGGTTATTGCGAGCGTCAAGTAACTGGTTGGGATAAGCGTTATGTCAAAGCCAAAACACCTAACGTCCCAAGTTTTGCTTTAGTACGTCAATGGCTTGGTAAGCATACGCCTGCTGACAGTAAAACGTGCCTGATTCATAATGATTGGCGCTTTGATAATGTGATTTTGGCTGCTGATGATCCGACCAAGGTCATTGGTGTGCTCGACTGGGAAATGGCAACCTTGGGTGATCCTTTGATGGATTTGGGTAGTGCATTGGCGTATTGGATTGAAGAAGATGACAACATCATCATGCAGCAGTCACGCCGTCAGCCTACGCATTTAAAAGGCATGATGACTCGCGATGAGGTAGTTGATTATTATCTTGAGCAGACAGGTCTAGAGATAAACAACTGGACGTTTTATGAAGTGTTTGGGTTATTCCGTTTAGCAGGCATCGTGCAGCAAATTTACTATCGCTACTATCACAAGCAAACGACCAATCCAGCCTTTAAGAACTTCTGGATTATTGTGCACGTACTACATGCTAAATGTCTAAAGCTGATTGCTCAATATGAAGGTGAGATTTTATTTACTAGCCGAGTACAGCCACATCTACAGGATATGGGTGTTGATGCTGCGATGATTGAGCAGTTACCAACTTCTATACAGGCTGTTATCAAAGGTATTTTGCCGAAGAGCTATTTTGGACAAAACATGCCTAAAGCTGAAAAGTAAGCAGCTTAAAAATTATAAAGCTAGGACGTTTAAAAATTATAAAAGTACCACTAATAAGGCAATAGTTTATGACAACCATACTTTTGGCCCGTCATGGTCAAGCGTCATTTGGACAAGAGAATTACGATCAACTTTCAGAGCTAGGAAGCAGACAAGCGCAGATGCTAGGTCAGCATTACGCGACGACTCAGCGTCGAATCGATGCGATTTTCACTGGTAGTTTGGTCAGGCAGCAAGACTCTGCGCATCATTTTTGGCAGCGTTATCAGTCGTTTGTTGATACCGATATATCCAGTAAGCCTGCAATCGATATTAATGCACCAGATAGCTATATATTGCCACAATTTAATGAGTTTAATCATAAAGATGTGTTTATAAAGTCTGATCCTGCTTTTATGAGTAAAGGTGCGATTGCGGCCGAGATTGCGCAAGCAGAAGTGCCATCTACGCGTTTAGCGGAGCTGTTTGATGCCGCGATGCAGCGCTGGCATGCCGGTGAAAATGACAGCGATTATATCGAGAGTTGGGTGCAATTTAATGAGCGGGCAAAACAAGCGCTTGAGCAGGTGCGTCTGCAAGTGGTCAATCTAAACTTAGAGCGTGATAGTACGGTATTGGTGTTTACCTCGGGCGGCATTATCGCTGCTATTACTGCACAGTTATTACAACAAGGGAGTCAGACTGCGTATCAAATCAATAAAAGCTTGGTTAATACGGGCGTAACGTCTATTACCTTAAAAGAGCAAAGTACACGGCTATTGTCTTTAAATGAATACAGCCATTTATTCGCTGATGGCAAACGCTTCGTGACTTGGCGATAAAATAGTACGCGATAGCAGTGAGACATCAAGGCTATGATTAAGCTATGATTAAGCTATGATTAGCATCAGGATAAAATGGCTACTCTAAACATGTAGCCATTTTTTATGTCGTTAAAATTGGTTATTATTATTGAGGCATACTTTTTGTTTATTTTTATGACAGATAAATTATCTCTATAAATTTGCGATATTATAGACTGTCAACTTCATATAATATTGATGTAAACAGGATGTTCCATGCAAAATAAATTGATCAACTTAGTCACCAGAAGCGCCAAACAAAGTAAAAATCAGCTCTTTAGCGCGATTCAGCCCGCGCGATATCTAAAAGGTTTAAGTAAGCAGCAGGTTGGGTATGGTAAAACAGTATTAATCACTGGTGCCAGCTCTGGATTGGGCGAAGGCATGGCAAAATTGTTTGCTAAGCTTGGCTATAACTTGGCTATTTGTGCCCGCCGTACTGATCGCTTAGAGCGTTTACAATCAGAGTTGATGGCAGCGTATCCTGATATTCGTGTTGAATATCGAGCATTAGATGTCAGCGACTATGATGCGATATTTGACGTATTTGATGCGTTCGCTACTGATTTTGGTCATATTGATCGTGTTGTAGTCAATGCGGGAGTCGGGGATAGTCGCCGTATTGGCAAAGGACGCTTTGACACCAACCGCCGTACCGTTGAGATTAATTTTGTCTCTGCGCTCGCGCAATGTGAAGCGGCGATGAATATCTTTCGCGCGCAAAACAGCGGTCATTTGGTGGTGATATCAAGCATGTCAGCAATGCGTGGCCTGCCTAAGCACTTGACCGCTTATGGCGCAAGTAAGGCGGGTCTGGCTCATCTGGCAGAGGGCATTCGTGCTGATATGTTGTTAACCAAATTGCCTATTAAAGTCTCGACCATTTATCCGGGTTATATCCGTACTGAAATTAATGAAAATGCCAAACCATTACCCTTTGAAGTAGATGCCGATACGGGCACCAAATCTATCGTTGCAGCGATTGAAGCTGAGGTCGATGAAGCTTGTGTACCAAGCCTACCTTGGTCTATTGTCGGTCAAGCAATGAAGCATTTGCCATTGCAGGTGGTTAATAAAGTCAATTAGTTGCTTTATTGCCTTGATACCAACAGCAGTGAAGCCAAAAAGAAGCCAATAAAAAACCCTCGTCATTAATGTTGAGGGTTTTTTATTGTCTTAATTCTAAAGCTTAATTACTACAAGGTTTGAGGATTATCCGACATATGCTTTTCACGCAGCTTTTGACGTAGTACCTTACCAACATTACTCTTTGGCAACTCGCTTAAGAATTCGATATGACGCGGGCATTTATAACCAGTCAAATTGTCCAAAGCAAATTCTTTAATATCACTCTTGGTAACATTATTATCAGCAGGGATGACATAAATTTTGACGGCTTCGCCTTGATGGTCATCAGGAATACCAATCACTGCACAATCAATGATGCCTTTATAATCTAGCATGACGGACTCAATTTCATTGGGGAAGACGTTAAAGCCTGAAACCAAAATCATATCTTTTTTGCGATCAAGTAAAGTGATATAGCCTTTTTGATCCATACTGATGATATCACCAGTACGGAAGTAACCATCGCTGGTAAAGTCATTACTATTGTCTTTATTAAAATAGCCTGAGGTGATATTTGGGCCTTTAATACACATCTCACCAGCTTGATGTAAGCCGACACGATTATCTTCATCATCAACAACAATGATGTCTACGCTAGGAACTGGTATGCCAATCGTACCGTTAAACTTGCGATCAGTGATGACGTTAGCCGTACCAGCTGCGACGCCTTCAGTCATGCCCCAACCTTCAACCATCGGACAACCAGTGACTTCTAACCAGCGTGCAGCTGTCTGCTCAGTTGCCGCCATACCACCCGCTTGCGAGATGCGTAGTGAGCTAAAGTCCAAATCTTTAAAGTTTGGTTGGTCAAGCAAGCCTTTAAACAAAGTATTAACCGCTGGAAATATATGGAACGGTTGCTTTGATAGTGTTTTAACAAAGCCAGGCATATCGCGTGGATTCGGGATCAGTATAAAGGTGTAGCCTGAGCGCATGCCGAGTAGACTCAACATAAAAGCAAAAATATGATAGAGCGGTAACGCCATGACCATATTGATATAGACTTCATTAATATCTGAAGTGACGGGACGGTACCAAGCTTCTGACTGCATTGCAGCGGCGACGACGTTACGCTGAGTCAAAATAGCGCCTTTCGACAAACCAGTCGTTCCACCGGTATATTGCAAAATCGCTTTTTGTTGCAATGTGGTTTTTGGTGATTGGATAGGTAGGTTTTTGCCTTTTTTAAGCACATCAGGGAATTTAGTCACATCGTATTTAGGGTCATTCAAGTTGTACTTAGGCACTAAGCGTTTGACCTGACGGATAACCGTATTGACCAAAATACCCTTTAGCCCCATCATGTCACCCATTTTAGAGAGGACAATACGCTTGATGTCGGTTTCTTCAATAACTTGTTCGAGTGCTTGAGCAAAGTTATCGACCACAAAAATAACCTGAGCACCGGAATCATTTAATTGGTGGCGTAATTCACGCCCTGTGTATAGTGGATTCACAGGGGTACACACATAACCCGCCCGCAAAATACCAATCATCGTTGGCAAATACTGTGGGACGTTTGGCATCATTAATGCGATTACACTGCCTTTAGGAATCCCTTGCGCTTGTAACCATGCGGCAACAGCAAGTGAGGCTTTATCCACGTCACCATAAGTATGCGTAACACCCATGCAAATAGTCATGGGGTGCATACGAAAGCGATTGAAACATTCCTCATACAGCTCTATGAGGCTCTCATATTGATCAGGATTAATAGTCTTGGGTACGTTTTCTGGATATTGCGCAAGCCAAGGTTTATCTACTGTCATACTTAGCGTCCTTAAATGTTAAGGTTCTATAAAAAAGTAGTCACATCCCTGTCAACAATATAAATCATCGCTTTGAAAGCAATGGATTGTCGCGTGCTATCCTATCAATTCACAGACTGCTAAAATACGTTGGCCTCTATATAAATTATTTAACTACAGATTCATCTAGCTATAAAAAGTGAGCGTCTAAATAGAGTAAACAGCTGGTTAATATTTTTGAAACTACAAAAATCGCCACCTGCAAATAATGCTCCTGAACTCACTTGAATGGAGCATATTATCAACTTACTCTAATAAAAAACAGCATCACTTATTTTTACAACACATTAACATAACTACAATTGATATTGTTATTATTATACAAGAACTTAATAGTTTACAATTAAGTTTGATAAAGTAAAAAATATATGTTGTCACAATCTAAAGGACAAGCGGTTTGTAGGCGGTGATGAGCGGTTTTTTCCCTTTAAATATCCCCAGTGATTATATTAGTATCCTTTTTTACAGGACGTTTATTTTGTGATAATTTTAACAATATGGTTACAACATGAAAAATTTCTGTATGAGGGTTATGAGGGTTATGAGGCATATTGAATATTCGCGAACAGTATTCATTAGCAGTTCATTGCTTTTAATTTTGCTTTACCAAAAGATAATATCTACCAGCACTCTGATTCAATGTTCAACATGACTTAAGTTTTTGCATAAAAAAGCGCTCTGCATATGATGCAAAGCGCTTTTTGACGATTGGTGCTTTATTTACGGTTGCGGGTTTTCCGACATATGCTTTTCACGCAGTTTTTGACGCAGTACTTTACCAACATTACTCTTTGGCAACTCACTTACAAATTCGATATGACGTGGGCATTTGTAACCAGTCATATTGTCTAACGCAAAATCTGTGATAATTTCTTTGGTTACATTGTTGTCGGCAGGGACGATATAGATTTTGACTGCTTCGCCTTGACGCTCGTCAGGAATGCCAATCACTGCGCAATCAATAATACCATCACAATCTAGCATGACCGACTCAACCTCATTTGGAAAGACGTTAAAGCCTGACACCAAAATCATGTCTTTTTTACGATCTAGTAATCTAAAATATCCTTTTTCATCCATGCTGACGATATCGCCAGTGCGGAAGTAGCCATCTGCCGTGAAGTCATCACGACTGTCTCTGTTAAGATAGCCTACCGTGACGTTAGGACCTTTTACACACATCTCACCAGCTTGGTTTACACCAACGCGATTGCCTTCATCATCGATGACAATGACATCGACACTAGAGACAGGCACACCAATCGTACCGTTAAATTTACGATCTGTGATGATATTGGCTGTACCCACGGCAACACCCTCTGTCATGCCCCAACCTTCAATCATGGCGCAACCAGTGGTCTCAAGCCAACGTGCAGCTGTCTGTTCAGTCGCTGCCATACCACCCGCTTGCGAGATACGTAATGAGCTAAAGTCCAAATCTTTAAAGTTTGGATGATCAAGTAAGCCTTTAAATAAGGTATTAACCGCTGGCAATATATGGAAGGGCTGTTTTGATAAGGTTTTGATAAATCCTGGTATATCACGCGGATTGGGTATCAAGATAAAGGTATAGCCTGAGCGCATGCCGAGTAGACTCAACATAAAGGCGAAAATATGATATAGCGGTAACGCCATGACCATATTGATATAAACCTCATTAATCTCTGAGGTAATCGGCTTGGTCCATGCTTCTGACTGCATCGCAGCGGCGACGATGTTACGCTGAGATAAAATAGCCCCTTTAGACAGCCCTGTTGTCCCACCCGTGTATTGTAAAAATGCTTTTTGATCCAATTGCATTTTTGGCTTGTGGAACGGAAGGTTTTTACCTTTCTTCAATACATCAGGGAACTTGGTCACTTCGTGCTTAGGGTCATTCAGTTTGTACTTCGGTACTAAGCGTTTGACCTGACGGATGATGGTATTCACCAAGATACCTTTTAACCCCATCATGTCGCCCATTTTTGAGAGGACAATCCGCTTAATATGGGTTTCATCAATGACTTGTTCAAGCGCTTGGGCAAAGTTATCGACCACAAAAATAACCTGAGCACCCGAGTCGTTCAACTGATGGCGCAGCTCACGACCAGTATACAGTGGGTTAACAGGGGTACAAACGTAGCCTGCCCGCAAAATACCAATCATCGTTGGCAGGTATTGCGGAACGTTTGGCATCATGAGTGCAACCACACTGCCTTGAGGTAGACCTTGCGCCTGCAACCATGCGGCAACGGCAATCGAAGCTTTATCAACATCATCGTAGGTATGCGTCACGCCCATACAGATACTCATAGGGTGCAGACGAAAGCGCTCAAAGCATTCTTCGTACAGCTCCATGATGCTGCTATATCTATCGGGGTTGATGGTCTTTGGTACACCATTAGGATAATGGGCAAGCCAAGGTTTATTCGGCGTCATAGTCAGCGTCCTTGAAGTTTAAAATAGGGTGAATTCTGTAGTAAAGCAGCCATATCCGTGTCAATAAACACATCAGCGCTGACGTAAACCGTTTGCCGCTGAGAGTGATAATATCCTTATCTATTGACTGGCTGCTAGGTTTTGTTGCCATCGTCCAAAAGGACTTAACTATTATTAGGCAGATAATTAACTCAATTGAACGGACAGATAGCTTAATCATAAAAGCATTTTTACTCTTAAATAAGCTCTACCTGTTATCTATCTAACACTAAGGTATCAGAAAATAATGATACATTTAAGCAATACATTAGCATGAATGTCATCAAATACTATACTAGTATGAAATACTGAGCAGTGCATAAATAAAGCTGAAAAATACGATTCATATATAATTTAACATGAATAGGTAGCATCCCTGTTTGCCACTGGATGAGTATAAATCTTGATAAAAATAAAGGCGTCAGTTAAAAAAACCATCACAGCCAAAATTAATATATCAACCAAAGATGTGCTAGGGCGTGTCCTCAATTCAATCGATTACTTTCTAAATGGCCTAAAAATGGCTAAATTTTGCCAAACATCGTCAAATAGCTTATTAATATCTCGATATTATTTGCGCTACTTTCCTTGTTTGACGGCAATTTATCTCATTTTTATTTCCCTTTTTAAATGAGGACACGTCCTAGAACCTTCATTTGAGATTTAGTCATACTGAATGCTATGAAGGCAATATCAGCTGCTTGTTTTTATTAAAAAAGCGTCGATAAATGAGTAACGCGCTGATTGTACAACCGAGCGTACTGCTCACACATATCAAAAACATAGTGACTATCTGATAGCGAATCGCTTGAGTGGGGTCAGCGCCAGCCAATATTTGACCAGTCATCATCCCTGGTAAGCTAACAATACCGACAACTAGCATAGAGTTCAGAGTTGGAGTCATGCCATTGACAATGGCAGCGCGTATTGGTTCATGTACCGCTTCAAATGGGCGAGCAGATAGGCTGAGCATCATCTCTATACGTCCTTGCTGCTCATGGAAGGATTCAATCAACTGGTTGCTGGTCAATGAGATAGCGGTGAGCGAGTTGCCCAATATCAGCCCCAAGATAGGAATGACGAATTGCGGTGTGTACCAAGGCTGTACCTTTAAAATAATCATGATGGCTATCGCAGTGACTAATATAGCCGAAACGCTTACTGCTAGCAGAGTGTCAGTTAACAAACCTTTATAGCTACGTTTAACGCGATTTTTGGCAGCAGCGCCTGCAATCAAGGTCATGATGGTCAAAATTAACAGGACTTCATACCACTGTTCACGGGCAAAAATCCATGCCAATATCAAACCGATAAAACTAAGCTGGAGCACCGTGCGGATAGCCGCGGTTAAAAGCGTTTTGGTCAGCTGTAAGCGTAGCCGCCAAGAGATAATAAGAACGATGATGATTAAGCTGCTGGCAAGGGCAATATCACCGTAAGTTAAAAATATTTGTATGTCATCTGTACCGCTCATCGTGGCTCACTATATAAAATGACGAATATAAGATAGACACTAATACGACTTTGTTAAGAAAGATCATTTTAAAGAGTGACATGACAGGCTTAGCTCAGCGTTAGAATATCTCAGTTAATACCCCTGCTTGCATCTGCCAATGCCGATCGGCCAATGGCATGATGTCTTGCGTATCGTGAGTTACCCATAGTAATGTACGCCGCCTATCTGCCTGTAACCAGTTTGTGAGTAGATGTACGAGCTGGGCTGAAGTGTCACTGTCTAGGGCAGCGGTAGGCTCATCTAGTAACAACACCCGCGGCTTCAATTGTAAGAGACGTAATGTATTGACCAGCTGCCGCTCACCGCCCGATAGATGATAGGCATCTTGCTGCAAAAAGTCAGCGCTTCGTTGCAAGTGCTCAAGCTGTGCGATATGCCAGTCGATATCAAAGCTGTGATGCTGATGCGCTTGTAGCCGATAAGGCATTTGCAAGTTCTCAAGTACACTGCCTTCTAATAATTGTGGGTGCTGTGCGAGTAGGGCAACATGCATGCGCCACTGTATCGGTGCAGTATCATGGATACTATAGTACGCACTGCTGGTTGATCCGTCATCACGGCGCAAATACACATTGCCGCTACTCATGGGCAATAGCCCAGCCAATACCCGTAACAACACCGATTTACCACTACCAGAAGCGCCTGTCAACACGGTTACTTGACCTGCTAACAGCTTGCCTGTGGCTCCGTTGATTAATAATCGTTGATGAGCAGGTACGATTGGCTTAGAGGCAGTGTTTGGTCTTAGTTTGCCGATCAATCTTTGACAAATACTAGATAGCACAGATGTTTTGGCTTCTGTAGCTTCCATATGTTTGTTGTTAATATTGTCATCGCTAACCTTGCTATCATTATAGGCAGGTATGATGGCTGTGCGTTTACTGTGCACCTGAATACTCTCGAATGTCAGTATCGGCTTAGTACTATGAAGATTCATAAGACATTATCATTAAATATTTAGCCACTAAGTATTCAGCTGCTCGTAAATCGCTTGCTCAATGGCATCGCGTAAATTTTTTGGGACACGAATAGGGCGCATGGGCGTGGTGCTAGCAACCGCAGTATCGGCTTTATTATTGGATACAGGCTTGGTTTTGACTTGGTTTTGCACACAAGCAATGACGATTTTGCCACTACTTAATAAGCTGCTGCTAGCATTGGCATTGCTATTAGCATTATCGGGAGAAAGGCTGTTTGGGCTGTGACGATGAATGCTTTGGTAGAAGATAATGCTGGCAGGTTTTAACTCAACTTTATCGATACGCACATTGATGACTTCATCTAACAGAATGGCTTTTTTGTATTGCAAGTCTGCTTGACTCACAACAAAATGCTGGATTTCTCCATCGTCAGTCTGCAAAAAATACCCATTCAAATTCAGTTTCCCAAACCAATCACGGCGGCAGTTTTCAAAAAACACCAAATGATTGGCATGGTAGACTATACCGCCCGCATCAGTATGGTTAATATAGACATTATAATCTTTGGTAAACAATGGCACACATTCGCCATCTACACTTGCCACTGTGTTTGTATTTTTGCTGTTATTTTTTATCATAAAGATGCTCGGTCATTGTTTTAATAAATATTGTTCGATGTCCATGATGCGATAGCCAAAATTTGATAGCAGTCATGTTAACAACAACTACTCTAGCTTAAGATATCAGGGCACGCAACAGTTAGGTCGGTCTACGTCTGTTATGATAGTGGATTATGTACTCTCATATCCCATCGCTTTATATTAGCACCGTATTTTCATCAATTAGTATAGGATAATTTATGACCCGTTTTGTCAGTTTTAATATCAATGGTATTCGCGCTCGTCAACATCAGCTTGAGGCCGTGCGAGAAGTGATCGATCCTGATGTGATGGGTCTACAGGAAACCAAAGTACATGATGAGCAGTTCCCTTTAGAAAATATAGAAAGTCTTGGCTATCACGTAGAGTACTTTGGTCAAAAAGCCCATTATGGCGTGGCATTACTATCCAAGGTTGCACCTATATTTGTGCAAAAAGGTTTTCCTAGTGAGGATACTGAGGCACAGAAACGTTTTATCCATGCCCGCTATGAGTTTGACGGTCGTGAAATTGATGTGCTCAATGGCTATTTTCCACAAGGCGAAAGCCAAGACCATCCGACTAAATTCCCGATGAAGCGGGCTTATTATGCAGATTTGATGGCATATATTGACACTTTGAAGGCGGAAGGTCGCTCGCTTGTTATCATGGGTGATATGAATATTGCCCCAGAAGATACTGATATTGGCATTGGTGAAGTTAATGCTAAGCGCTGGCTGAAAAATAGAAAGACTTCGTTTTTACCAGAAGAACGCGAATGGTATGCGGCGCTGATGTCACGCGAGCTGACGGATACCTATCGCTTGCATTATCCAGAAAGCACAGAGCTGTATAGTTGGTTTGATTATCGCAGTCGTGGGTTCAACGATGAGCCTAAACGTGGCTTACGCATTGATCATATTTTGTGTAGCTCGGATCTTGTTGAGGCATGTGTTGATGCTGGGATTAGTTATGAGCTACGGGCGATGGAAAAGCCATCTGACCATGCGCCAATTTGGTCGGCATTTGACTTAAAAAAACGGTAATATTTATGTAGGGCATGTGGCATGTTTGACACTTCACCAGCAGTAGCGTCATGGTTGAATGCTCAACGCGTCTCAGTATTTATCGCATTATTTGTTATAAATAATGATAAAAATTTCACAATAAGGATTGAACCATGGCAGTCGGAAATGTTGCAGTACCTGATATTATTTATCCTATCGAAGGAATCAAGCTAAGCGCCACTGCCGCAGGCGTACGCTATAAAGACCGAGATGATTTAGTGGTGATTGAGATCGCTGATACTGCGACTACTGCGGTTGTGACCACCAAAAACACCTTTTGTGCTGCGCCTGTACGGGTATTGCGTGAGCATTTTGCCAAGACCAGTCCGCGTTATTTAGTCACCAATACGGGTAATGCTAATGCTGGGACGGGCGCTGATGGCAAACGTCGCGCCGTTGATATCTGTGCAGCTCTGGCGAGCAAGGCTGGCGTGGATAGTAATGCAATATTACCATTCTCGACGGGTGTCATTGGTGAGCCATTAAATAGTGATGCGGTCATCGCGGGCTTAGATAATGCACTTGCCAATTTGGCTGCTGATAATTGGCTTGCCGCGGCGAACGGTATTCGCACCACAGATACGATTCCGAAACTCGCTAGCCAAAAAATCGACGTGGCGGGTGTCAGCTATCATATTACGGGTATGTCAAAAGGCTCAGGCATGATACGCCCTAATATGGCCACCATGCTGGGCTATGTGGCGACCGATGCTAATATCGCTGCTGACCTATTACAGGAGATGCTAAGTGCCATCAACGAACAATCTTTTAACCGCATCACTGTTGATGGCGACACTTCAACCAATGATTGCTGTGTGTTGATAGCCACGGGTGCTGCCAGCTCAGGTATCATTGACAACCAAGAGCATCCGCATTATCAGGCTATATTTGCGGCTTTGACCGAGGTGTTTGTTCGTCTGGCGCAATTAATTGTGCGTGATGGCGAAGGTGCTACCAAGTTTATGACCGTCAAAGTAACTGGTGGCAAGACGACGCAAGAGTGCTGCGATGTGGCATATGCGGTTGCGCATTCACCATTGGTCAAAACAGCGTTCTTCGCTAGCGATGCTAATTGGGGTCGTATCTTAGCAGCAGTGGGTTATGCCGGTATCGAAGATTTGGATACTGAGCAAGTAGATGTCTATCTAGATGAAGTTATGATTTGCCAGAATGGTGGTGTCGCACCCAGTTATACGGAAGCGGCAGGTAAGACCGTCATGAGTCGCGCTGAGATTACCATTCATATCGATCTTGCCCGTGGGGATGCCAGTGATACGGTTTATACTTGTGATTTATCCTATGACTACGTCAAGATTAATGCGGATTATCGTAGTTAGAGGCGCTTAAAACCAATCATTTTTTTTGGTCGATTTATACTTAAGCCAGAGCATGTATTGCTCTGGCTTTTTTAGTGCACACATTAAGGAGGTATCAATTCACCTTGTTATCTAATACGTTCTATTAACATCAGTTGCAAAAGCTGACGTTACTTTACAAAGCAGTTATAGAGCAGAAGACGAGTTGCGCCCTATACTGACCTCAGTAAACGAAGAATAGACGACATTATTGAGACTTAATAGATTTATCGGGTAAAGTTAAATAAAGTGAATAGTTTTGCTTAACTCAATATTGACAGTAATGTCACAACAATCACTGAAATTTTTTTAAGCATATTTACCATCATAAAATGTCCAAAACAATAATTTTAAACCATTAATAATGTATTCATAACAATCAACTGAGGATTTGACAATGAAAAAATTAGTACTTGCAGCAGTAATGACAGCATTTGCCCTTTCAGGTTGTTCTACCATGGGTATGGATAACGAACGTACGATGGTTGTCGATGGGCAACCTATGAATGTTAAAGTGGTTAACATCCCAAGTTTTAAAATAGAAGTAGCACCACTTAAAGCCGTCTGTGAGCTTTCGACAGCCGATGGCACTAAGGTTGAATCAGAATGTCTACAGTATCGCCAGACTTATCAGAAAAACTACACACCTTTAAATGGTAATATTCAAGGCTTCACTTATGAGCCAAACTATCGTTATGTTCTAGATGTTCGCCAAGAAGTAGTGGTGGATAAAGTTAGTAACATGGCTAAGCCAGTTTGGATTCTGAACGAAGTGGTTTCAAAAGTAGCTGAATAATGAATCATTGAGCATATCCAGTTATTAATTATATTTAGCCAAAACAAAAAAGACCTCTAATTCTTTATTAGAGGTCTTTTTTTATGTTAGCAAATACTTGGGAGCGTGATGTCAGAACAGGCTATATTAAACAATGGTTATATTAGCACTGACTGTATTTTACACTGACGCCATGAGTGGCAGTAGGGATACGATTGTCTGCATAAACAGCAAGACCGCCTCGTGAGGTTTCTTTGTATTTATCTAGCATATCAGCACCAGTTACTTTCATGGTTTCAATCACTTTATCTAAAGAGACGAAGTGTTGTCCGTTACCACGGCAAGCAAGTCGCGCGGCATTGACGGCTTTGACAGCACCCATGGCATTACGCTCAATACAAGGCACTTGCACTAGGCCGCCAACAGGGTCGCATGTCAGACCTAAGTTATGTTCGATACCAATTTCGGCGGCATTGAGGCACTTGGCAGGGTCGCCGCCTAAGATTTCTGCCAATGCAGAAGCGGCCATAGCGCAAGCAGAACCAACTTCACCTTGGCAACCAACTTCAGCGCCAGAGATGGAGGCATTTTGTTTGATTAAACTGCCAATAGCAGTCGCATTTAACAAGAATTTGCGTGCGCCATCTTGGCTATAGCCTGCCAAAAAGTCGCGATAATAATGCATCACCGCAGGAATAATACCTGCTGCACCGTTGGTGGGTGCAGTGACGACATTTCCACCATTGGCATTTTCTTCATTAACTGCTAAGGCATATAAGTCAATCCAATCCATGGCGGCGAGTTTATCATTTTTGGTAATAGGCTGGTTTTTCTCGGCGCACAGTTGTAGATGTAATGCTTGTGCACGGCGTTTTACATCCAAGCCCCCAGGCAATATGCCACTGTTTTGACAGCCTCGCGTCACGCAGTCTTGCATTGATTCCCAAATAGAGTCTAAATAAGCAAAGACTTCTGATTGATTGCGGTAATGACATTCATTCGCCAGTACCAATTCACTAACGCTTAAGTGGTGTTGACGACATTGCTCTAGCAATTCTGCGGCACTATTAAAGGGATACGGAATAGCGTTGATGGTCGGTGTGGCGTTATCTTCATCCGGATTGGTGGCATCTGCTTCATTGATAACAAAGCCGCCACCTACCGAATAATAAGTTTGTTGGTAATGGCTGCCGTCGTTCAATAATGCACGGATAGTCAAGGCGTTAGGGTGGTAGGGCAAAACGGTTTCGTCATACCAATGAATATCGCGCTCTGTATCAAAGGCAATAACATGTTTGCCTGCTATATTGAGCTGTTTTTCTGAAAAAATTGGTGACAAATATTGACTGGTCAAACGGGTATCGATCGTGCTGGGAGCATGCCCAAGCAGTCCTAACAATATAGCAGTATCAGTTGCATGCCCTTTGCCTGTCGCTGCCAAAGAGCCATAAAGCTCAATTTCAACGCCTGTAATAGCAGTCAGCTCTGTTTGCTTGGCTAATGACCCCAAAAAAAGATTGGCGGCGACCATGGGTCCTACCGTGTGTGAGCTTGATGGGCCAATACCGATTTTAAATAAATCAAAAACACTAATCATAATAACTTACCAAATTTTTTAAGTGCACTAACATGTTGTATAGACTGCTTTAGGCACTTTCATTGAGAATGTAACAGACAGCCTTCACTCATAGCACCGATAAAAGGTGTAGAGGAAGCACCGCCCATGGAAGTATTGACGCAAAAGAGGAAAAATGGTGATTGAATAATAACTTTTATTTATTTTGAAACTCCGCTATCATGCTCGGAGCTAATGGCTATGTAACATCCTGTAAGTTGATTGTCGCTGCAGAGTACGCTGAGTCATAAGCGACCATAACCATTTTTTAGTAAAACATATCCGACCACATACATCTACCAAAACATGGTCATCATACCAAATAATACTTTTGGTTTGCCATATTGCAACATAAATGAATAAATCAGAGCGACATATTTTAAAATGAAAAGATGCGGATTTTACTCGTTATCGTAATTTCTAGCCACATATTCTTGCCAGTTGATGCCCTAATTTAACGCAATTTTTATTTATCATTTACTGTCGTCTATTATTTTAGCCCAGTTTACATAGGACAAGCGCGTATGCCATCTCAAAAAGACCATTCCTCGCCTTTAGAAAACAGCGCTCAAGCACCATCTGCTGAACATGTATTAGAGTCTGCGGCGATCAGTCCTCCGTACAATCCAGACTTTGAAAATGGACGCTGGTTTCCGACATGGCGTCCTTATCAAGGTGATTTAGATCGTGATCCAGTCGGTATCAATGAATATCTGCCTCCGTCAAAAAGTGTGCTGCTAGGTGTACAGCATACTTTTGCTATGTTTGGTTCGACTGTGCTTGCGCCGCTGTTAATGGGCTTTGATCCCAACTTAGCCATTTTGATGTCAGGTATCTGTACGGTGATGTTCTTTATGATCACTGGTGGACGCATGCCGAGCTATTTGGGCTCAAGTTTTGCTTTTATTGGTCCCGTTATCGCTGTGACGGCTTACGCAGGCGCAGGGTTCAATGATAATTTGAATGTCGCTTTGGGCGGCATTATGGCTTGCGGTATCATTTATGCGTTAATCGGGCTGCTGGTGATGAAAACGGGTACTGGCTGGATTGAGCGTTTGATGCCGCCTATCGTTACTGGTGCTATCGTGATGATTATCGGTCTCAACTTAGCGCCAGTGACCATTCAAGGGGTTTCTGCAAATCAGTTCGATGCTTGGATGGCTACGTTGACCGTATTACTCATCAGTGGTGTGGCTGTCTTTACACGTGGTATGCTGCGTCGTCTGCTATTACTGGTTGGTTTAATATTATCCTACTTTGCCTATTTTATAATGACCAATGTCATGGGTTTTGGTTCGGCGATCGACTTTAGTGGTGTGGCAGCTGCTTCATGGCTTGGCTTGCCGAGCATTCATACGCCTCGCTTTGAGATGAGTGCTATTATTCTGATTGCACCTGTGGCCTTTATTTTGGTGGCCGAAAACTTAGGGCATTTTAAGGCCGTCGAAGGTATGACCAAAGCTCGTGTGACCCCTTATATGGGTCGAGCATTTTTTGCTGATGGTTTAGCAACCACTTTTTCAGCAGGGTTTGGCGGTACTGGTGTGACGACTTATGCTGAAAACATCGGTGTGATGGCGGTGACTAAAGTATATAGCACAACGATATTTGTCGTGGCAGGTGTGGTGGCTATTTTGTTAGGGCTATCACCAAAGTTTGGTGCCATCATTCAGACGATACCAGCAGCTTTATTGGGCGGTGCTTCCATTGTGGTGTTCGGTTTGATTGCTATTGCAGGCGTCAAAATTTGGATAGACAGTCGTATCGACTTTAGCAAAAACAGCAACCTAATTATCGCGGCTGTGACCGTTATTATGGGTACCGGTAACTTTAGTTTGCACTTAGGCGGCTTTGATTTGGGCGGTATCGGTACTGCTACTCTGGCAGCGATTGTATTAAATGCGTTATTTAACCAAGGATCTGAAGCGAAGGCTGCTCATCAATCATTGGCTAAGTAATTAGCTTTTATGATGCTTGAATTTTAAACCTATCAGATAATGATGGTAACAGCATATTCATTCCATAAAAAGCGCCCATGCTATCGGTAGCATGGGCGCTTTTTATGGAGTGGCAACAAGTGCACAATAAAAACTACTTGTAATCTCGCTTATAAAATTTTGAGAAAAACCGATAACGTCGTAGGGCGCGCGGCTTAGGTTTCAGTGAGCCCAAATAGATTGCAAACATGGTCAGCAGGGCACCGCTCCACTGTAAGGTATTAATCGGTTTGTCCAGCCAGCTATAATCAATGACCAAGGCGGCAATGGGTTCTGATAATAATAATAATCCAGTTAACGCCAAAGACAGCTTAGGAATGGAATAAGCGATTAACCCCCACGCCAAACACTGCATCACTGTGCCGTAGATGAGCACCCAGCCAATCTCAGACCAAGTGTTTGGCAAAATATGATCCATATCAAACACAAACATAGGAATAATCATCGCCAATACACCACCGATACTAATCAGCTGCATTAGCATAAATATTGGTGTGGGTTCAGTATCATGCGTCTTACGGATAAAAGTCATCGATGCCGCCAGCATGGCCCCTGAGACAATACCAGTGACAAACCCCCAAGTGGCGGCGCTGTTATGCGCAAACTCAGGACTGCCTATCATTGCCACGCCAAGCATGGCTAAAAATAAACTGATGAGCTGCAATATAGATTGGCGTTCATTAAAATATAAAAACCCAATGGCGGCTAAAAAGAAAATCTGTAGGCTGTTCAGTAAAGTCGAGATGCCAGGACCGACAGCATAAATACTCTCGTGCCAGAGCGCCAGATCTAAGCCTAAAAAGACACCTGATAACAATCCATAAAAAATAGCGCGCCTTGAGCGCGGTAGACGCTGTCCCATGATTTTGGCCAATACAGCGAATACAACACCTGAAATGGCCAAGCGCCAAAATGCCATTGCCCAACCGCCAATATCAACGTGAGCGACAATTAAACTACCCAAACCAAAGATAATACAACCAATGACCAACCCAGTAGAGGCAGAGCGTGAAGAAGCAATCGCCATATAATGTCCTTATATCCGTATTATTTTTTTATCTTACTGTATCAACGATGACGCCAATGAATACTTACGCTAATCCAAGCCGTATTGTCTAGGTTTTGACGCTAAAATGAAATGGTCAAACCATCATTTATGCTTATTGTTTGATTTATTATTGCTGTATCAGGTTTTATCGCGTTATAAATTAGGGATAAAGTCAATGACGCCCTTGAGCTTCGCTCACATAAGAGAACCTCTATAACAATACGAATATATGGTGGAGACATTCTTACAGGAACGATATTGGCGTGGATATCACTATTTGTTAATCTAGTGGTTTATAATCACTGTAGTAGCATAATAAAACAGGACGGTTTCTTATTAGTCTTTACATCAAGTACTTCAATATCATTAGCCTAGGTTCATCTATGTTACGACGTTCATTATCCCTACAACAACGACTATCGACATCTGGTTTTGCTATATTCCTTTTAGCTAGTACGCTATTTATGGTGCCAAGTGCGCAAGCGGCCAGTTGCAAAATTCCAAAAAGTTATTATAAAAACGTGGCTTGTACGGCAAATAGTGGCTATTTTTTGGCGACAAAAGATTTTGGCGCGCCAGTGGCTCTGATTAATAGTAAAGGCAAAAGCGTCGTTGATTTATCACGTTATCAAAAAGTCGATGCCAGTAAGATATCGGCTGGTTTACTTCCTGTACTGCGCAATGGTCATGTTGGTTATCTTAATATGCAGGGTCGTGAAGTGGTGCCTGCGATGTACGATGTACTCAAGGAAGGACAGGGTTGGGCGCGTCCCGTCTCTAACGGGCGTATCGTAGTAAAACAAGATGGTAAATATGGGGTCATTAATACTAGTAATAAAACCATTGTGTCGTTTTCATCCGCGATTAGTGACATTGATGATTACCAGGATGGTGTCGCCCGTGTACGTAAAAACCAAGCGATCAGTTGGATTGATGAAAACGGCAAAACGACCAGTGACCCAAACAGTAGAGACAACGAGCAATCCACGACGCAACGAGCACCTGCCAGCACCAATGGCGACGCATCCTCATTCAACCAGGCACCTCCCAATCGTTTTACGATGCTGCAACCGCGTCAGCAAGATGGTAAATGGGGGTTTGTCGATGACAATAATGTGACTATGATCACCTATTCTTTTGACGAGGTGCGTCCCTTTGCCGAAGGCTTGGCTGGCGTGCGCATCGATGAAAACTGGGGCTTTGTTAATCTTGGTGGGGAGCTGGTGATTCCTTTTCGCTTTGCCAATAGCGGTGTGTCAGCTGGTGATCTTTATCAAGGCAAACCCGCCTTTACCTTTACTGGTGGTAAAGCATGGATTGGCAACCTAAAAAATGGCAATAAAATGTGTATTGATAAGGAGGGCACAGGGGTGGGTTGTGATTAAGCTGCGTGTTCAAACCTAAAGACCTACATAAAATAGCCAGCATAAAAAAGAGCGTAAACCCTATGAATTAATAGTAGGATTTACGCTCTTTTTATTACGGATTTTATTATGAGTAAATAGCTATTTTTCTAATAAATGATTGCTGATTAAATCGACCATATAAGGTTGATAGTACTCAGGAATATCATGTGCCATGCCTTCGATTAAATGAAACTTGGCATTCGGAATGGTCTTGGCAACCACACGACCTTGTGAGGCGGGTAGTAGTCCATCTGCGCTACCATGCAGTACAATAGTCGGTGCTTTGACTTGCTTGCTAAACCGGCTGATAGAGCCTGACGCCAAGATAGCATTGAGCTGTTGTACCGTCCCGAGCGGATGAAAGTTGCGCTGATAACGCAGTTTGGCAATTTCACGCACCATACGTACGTTGACATGCCCTGGTGTACCGACTGTCTTCATAAACCACACACTATGACGCACGATATCGCGCTCAGAATGACTTTCAGGGCGGTTGATCAGGGTATATAGCTGCTTGGGTTTTGGGGGTTTTAAAAATGCACGGTTGGTCGTGGTAAACATCAACGCCATACGCTGCACTAAACTTGGATAACGTGCCGCTACGATTTGCGCAATCATACCGCCCATAGATGCCCCAATCAGATGGGTTTTGCCCAACTGCAACGCTTTAATCAAACGAGCGGTATCTTCTGCCATATCTGTTAAATTATAAGCAACTTGCGTACCTTTATTAGACAACCCCGTTTGCAAGCGCATCATCATTTTTAGCTGACTGATACGTGGTAGTCCATCAATCTGTACTTTAGAAGACAGACCAATATCACGATTATCAAAACGAATGACAAAAAAACCGGCATCAATAAGGCGCTTGATAAAATTATCTGGCCAAAATATCATCTGTGAGCCAAGCCCCATAATCATGAGCAGTGGTGGATTATTAGGATTACCACCTGCCTCAACACACAGCTCAATGCCATCACCTATATCAATCATCGATTGATACAGATGCTTGCTAAGGTCAGAGTCTCGCCATTGGTGCGCGCCAAACTTTTGCCACTCAGGAGTAGGATAGCCACCTAAGTTTTCTTGTAGGGTTGCCGATGGTTTGATGTCATTCGATGTTGTCATGAAGTGTCCTAATTAGAGGGTCGTCTATTACAGCTCAAGCATCTCAAAATCAAGCTTGCCCACACCGCACTCTGGGCACGTCCAATCATCAGGGATGTCATCCCATTTAGTGCCTGGTGCAATCCCTTCTTCGGGACAGCCGAGCGCTTCATCATATATCCAGCCGCAGACGATACATTCATAACGTTTCATAAATAGTCCTATCGAGCATTATCAGTGTTTATAATCCGTGTTACAGGGTGTTTTTGACGTTCATATTTGCAATCACAGCCGTTAGAGGAGACTGTAAAAGCGCACGTAGTTTAGCATATAACCGTGATTTTCGTCGTTAAGTTTACACTTGTATATTGAGATTGATTGGTTTTTATCAAGAGGTTTATGTCTTCTGTCTTTCACTAAGCAGCTGTACTCTTACGTGTCCAACCGCGACATTCCTATCAATTATGTTATAATAAGCGCCGCTAAATTCACAGTATTAGCCATCATTTATCATTGATATATTATTATCTAAATTACATCGTTTAAGTCATATACGCTAAGGGTTACCATGAGCATTAGTGCTGCCGCTACATCTGAAAATGCCGAAAATGAGTCGTCTCATAAACTCAATACGGATCATCCTTTTTGGCAAGTGATTCGCACAGTACCAGACTTCCCAAAAGTCGGCATTGATTTTTATGATATTACCCCGTTACTGCGCAGTCATATAAATGAGGTGATTGATGCATTGCTCGCTGCACTGCCCGAAGGCGTGATAGACGAGGTAGATTGTTTGGGCGCAGTCGAGGCGCGCGGTTTTGTCTTTGCAAGTTTACTGGCAGGTCGATTGGGTAAAGGGATGATTTTGCTACGTAAACCCGGTAAATTGCCACCACCAGTTGCCAATAAAGCATATGCTTTAGAGTACGGTAAAGACACGCTTGAGATGCAAAACAATCTGCCACCAGAGCGCGTGCTATTGGTCGATGATATTTTGGCCACTGGTGGCACATTAACCACCGCTTATGAGCTGTGTAAATCGGCAGATCATACCGTGGTGGGGGCGTTAGTCCTACTAGATTTGGTTGATTTGCATGGCGAATTCCCAGTGCCTGTCTATACGGTTTTAAAGGCTTAAAACTGGCAACGCTTAGTGAATAGTGTTAAATGAAGCAATAAAATAAAAAAGCGCGCTGAATGAATTTAGCGCGCTTTTTTGATTGCATGTATTTTGTAAGTTCGCCTTCGCTTACATTACTTGTCTTGCTGGTAACTTTTACATGCCTGTTCTACTAGCATGCGACTAATCGTTTTCGGCTTGGTTACCTTAAAGTCTTTTGTGGTTAATATGGGTTTCTCTGATTGCCAAGATTTTAAGACTTTATTATCAGCACCATAATTAACGTAAGCTCGCCTATAGTAACTGGCGTCTTTACAAGAGATGAGCAGTTGCTGATCGCTATGATGAATCTCGTTTTCTTTGCCTTCCTTATCTGCTTTCGTTTCGTCTTTTTGTGCAGGGTACGTTCTACGAATAGATACGGTGATGTTGTCGACACTTTTTTCGTCTATGATATTGATGTCGGAGCTTTCGATAGAGTCTAAGTCTAAGCTAAAAATTGATCCAGTATGACTCTCTGATATTTTTGACCAGTTCACTGCCTGTGCGCTGACCGCTAGAGCACCGCCCGCTAATAACACTGATAGCCGTTTCATAATCAAGCCTTACTTCTTGTTGTTAAAAGTGAGCCATGATAGCCAACTTACTATTAGCAGGCAAATTTCTTTTATGACCTACTACTGAAGTTTGTAAAGTACCGATCACATTCACCATCATTTATATCGATCGATGCTTATATCAATTACGCATCGCTGCTAACATCTGAGCAAGCTCATCACGAGCACCAATAAAGCCATCGATACCTTTTGGTAATAAGTCTTGTGTAACCGTGTCTTGCTGATAGGCGATACTATATTCCTCTTGCGTTAGACTCACTCGTTTCATATCTGCCACATCTAATGACATGCTAGGTGACAGTTGTCGTGTAACCTCGGTATCCATCGCTGCTAGCGCGTCGATAAGGTCAGGTGCGATGGTCAATAGATCACACCCTGCTAGCGCCAATATCTGTTCAGTCGAGCGGAAACTTGCACCCATCACTTGCGTATCATAGTTATGCTGCTTGTAGTATTGATAAATACGCTTCACAGACTGCACGCCCATATCATCAGAAGCGGGCACATTTTGACGATTTTGTTGGCGTTTTTGCCAGTCTAAAATACGGCCCACGAAAGGTGATATCAATGTCACGCCAGCATCCGCACAGGCAATCGCTTGATGTTGTCCAAATAACAAAGTTAAATTGCAGTGAATATTTTGGGTCTCAAGATAGCGCGCTGCCTCAATACCTTGCCATGTCGCAGCCATTTTAATCAATACCCGCTCTGAGTTAACCCCTGCTTTTTGGTAAGCTTCCATAAATGCTAAGGCTTTATCAATTGTTGCTTGAGTGTCATAAGACAAACGAGCATCCACTTCGGTAGAGACGCGGCCTTGGATAAGCTCTAAAATATCACAGCCAACCTGAATAGTCAGCGCGTCAATCACTGCATCTATATCACCATTATGGCGACTCATGGTTTCTGACAGCATGCCTTGGTTGTCAGGATGGATGAGTGCTTTAGTAATAAGGCTTGGATTGGTGGTCGCATCGATAGGTTTTAGGCGCGCAATGGCGGCAAGGTCGCCAGTATCAGCGACAATGGTGGTCATGGTACGAAGCTGTTGTAATGCGCTCATCAGATATCCTTTTTTATCAAAAACAGGTTGTGTTCAGTTACGTGGTAATTTTATTTTTTATAGTGCTATTTGCTATCAGTTTTAGACTGTAACATAGTTTTGAGTTGATGTTCCTCCATAGTTTTACCGTACATCGCTGCCATATTGCCTCTCTTTGCTAATATTGACGAATTTACGCATATTTACGCGCATTTACACATGGGCACTGTCGATAGTTTTTGTTATAGTAGAGCGGGTCAGCAGTCTGGCTGCTACATTTGCATGCTGGTGTATGACTAACATGCGACAGCAGTAGACGATAGCGCTCGCAGTGCAGGGTGTTTTTGATAGACTGTTTGCTATTTAGTGTGATTTCTATTGAATATCATCGCTAGTATGCTTGATACCTTTGATCGTCATTGAGTGCTGATTCAATAATGAGATGAATGGTTGTCAATAATGAGAAATACTTAAAGCATTCAAAGTTAAAAACAGCAGTATCTAATAGTAAAAAACTCAGTAATAATTTTAGAAAAAGGATGGGCGGTAATGAGTGAGCAGTCATCAGAGCAAAACATGGATAATCTAAATCAAGCCATCGCAGGGGCTAACGATACTGCAACTGAAAAAGCATTTTTGGACGATATTCGCCAAAGTATTGATACAGTAGACTGCGAAATCCAGACACTGATTAATAACCGTGCCAAGTTGGCTCAGCAAGTGGCCGCAGTAAAGAAACAGCATATTGTCAATAACCCGACTGCCGACAATAGCAATCCTATTTTTTATCGTCCTGAGCGTGAAGCGCAAGTACTAAAAGCGGTGATGGAACGTAACACAGGCCCGATCGCTGATGACAAAATGGCGCGATTGTTCCGTGAAATTATGTCGGTCTGCCTCGACTTAGAAGCACCGCAGCGTATTGCTTTCTTGGGCCCAGTAGGCACTTTTACTCATGCTGCTGCGCTCAAGCATTTCGGTAAAGCCGCTGATACCGTGCCAATGACCACCATCACTGATGTATTCCGTGAAGTTGAAGCGGGTACAGCGATGTATGGTGTGGTGCCAGTCGAAAATTCGTCTGAGGGTGTGGTTAACCATACGTTAGATGGCTTTCTGTCTTCTACCTTAAAGATAATCGGAGAAGTTGAACTGCCGATTCATCAGAATTTCTTGGTCGCTGAGCATACCAAACTCGATGGTTTAAGCCGTATTTACTCGCATCAGCAGTCATTGGCGCAGTGTCGTCATTGGCTCGATGTCAATTATCCTAATGTTGAGCGCGTGGCGGTATCGAGCAACGGCGAAGCTGCCCGCCGTTTGAAAAATGAATGGCATTCAGCAGCAATCGCAGGTGATGTGGCTGCTGCAGAATATGGCTTGCATAAGCTATACTCGAATATCGAAGACAACCCGAGCAATACCACGCGATTCCTTATCATCGGTCACGAAGCGATTGCGCCATCAGGTCAGGATAAAACGTCTATCGTCGTATCGGCACATGACAAAGCGGGCGCATTGATCGAAATTTTGAAGCCTTTGTCTTATCATGGCGTGTCAATGACCAGTATCGAAACTCGTCCTGAACGTCCGAATAAGTGGGCTTATGTGTTTTTCATTGACATGAATGGTCATATTGACGAGCCAAACGTCAGCGCTGCTATCGCTGATATCCGTCCGTTGGTAAAAGATGTGCGTGTTCTAGGTTCTTATCCAAAAGCAGTGCTATAGTCCCTCTACTATAAAAGAGTCATGGCGTTCACCTCGCGTGAAGTATTACGTAACCATCTGAATTGGTCGCCTTGACTCGCTTTGAGATTGAACCAACGATATAACGCCAACTGGGTCAAATTACTCGCCAAAATCATATCTAAGGATAAATCATGCCGTCATCTCATTCGATAGAGTCAAGTTTATTACCGCTTGTACCCGCCTATGATAGTATTTTAGAGCTGGTGCCTTATCAAACGGGCAAGCCGATTGAAGAGTTGACGCGTGAGTATGGCGTCTCAGATGTGGTAAAACTTGCCAGTAATGAAAACCCAAGAGGCTGCTCACCGCACGTCACGCTAGCGATTACTGAGCAATTGGGTCAGTTGGCACGTTATCCTGATGGCAACGGCTACTATCTAAAACAAGCGCTGGCTGACTTTAATGATGTCAATGTCGAACAGATTACTTTGGGTAATGGTTCTGACGATTTGCTTGATATTTTAGCGCGTAGTTTTGCTAGTGCTGACGATGCTATCGTTTACAGTCAGTACGCCTTTATCGTTTATCCGATGCTGGCTAAAATACAAGGGGCGACAGGTATAGAAGTGCCTGCCAATCGCTTTGGTCATGATCTAAAAGCGATGAGTCAAGCGGTTCAAGACAATCCTAATACTAAAATAGTCTTTATCGCCAATCCTAATAATCCAACTGGCACGCAGCTTGAACCTCAAGAGTTACGAGCATTTATGGCTCACATACCAAGCTCGGTATTGGTGGTATTAGATGAAGCGTATATCGAATACAGCCCTGAGAGTAATAATCGGGCGTTGTTAGATGAATTTGATAATGTCGTCATCGTGCGCACTTTTTCCAAAGCTTATGGACTGGCGGGTTTACGTGTCGGTTATGCGCTTAGTTCAGTGGCTGTCGCGGACTTACTGAATCGTATTCGTCAGCCGTTTAACGTGAGTAGAGTGGCTTTAGCTGCTGCTGCTGCTGCGCTTAATGATTCAGATTTTATCGAAAAAACTCGTTTGATGAATGATGAGCAAATGCGCTGGTTAGAAAAGCAGTTTGACGCATTAGGCTTGGGTTTTATCAAGTCACATGCCAACTTTATTATGGTAGAAATAGCCGTTGAGATGGAAGACATTACCGCTGCTTCTATTCATCAAGCATTGTTAGAGCAGGGTGTTATCGTCCGTCCATTAGAGGGCTATGGCTTACCTAATTGGCTGCGTATCACAGTAGGGGTGGCAGAAGACAATATGCGCTTGATTGATACGCTGCGCTCAATCTTGACTGATGATTGATAAAAAGTATGTTAGGTCGTTTTAGATAAGTAAATAATTTATTAATCATTTTTATGACACTGGCATCAGCGTGCTTTAGTCATTCTGACGCTAGTTTGTTTAACGAGAAAAGCCGTGAGTCGCCAGCAAAACAATATAAGCAATAATATGCAGTCTATCAATAGTCAGCCGCCGTTATTTAAGCAAGTTTGTGTTATCGGTCTAGGGCTGATCGGTGCTAGCCTTGCCCAAGCCATTAAAGACAATGGTTTGAGTGAGCGGTTGGTGGCGGTTGATAGACATACGCCAAGTATCGATGAAGCCATTCAGCACGGCTTATTAGACGCTGGTAGTGCTGTCTTAAGTGAAGTAGTTTTCGGTAGTGATTTGATTGTTATCGCCGTACCAGTACAAGCGGTGCAAGCCGTATTTGTCGATATCAAAGCAGCGATGGATAACGGACAACTTGCCACTGATTGCATCCTGACTGACGTCTGTAGCACCAAGGTCAATATCATTGACGCTGCCAAAGAGGTATTTGGAGCGTTGCCTATAGGACTGGTACCTGCACATCCGATTGCTGGCGCTGAAAATTCGGGGTATCATGCCAGACGCGTGACATTGTTTGTTAATCATAGTGTCATTATCTGCGAGCTACCTACTACAAGTAATGTAGCCATTACAAAGCTGCGACTATTATGGGAAGCGGTGGGCGCAAATGTCATGTCAATGGCCGCTGATCATCACGATCGTATATTGGCGCATACCAGTCATTTGCCACATCTGCTTGCCTTTAATTTGGTTGAGCAGCTGGCAAGCCATGATGACAATTTAGATATGTTTCGTTATGCTGCGGGTGGCTTTCGTGACTTTAGCCGCATCGCTGCCAGCGACCCTAAAATGTGGCATGATATATTTTTTGCCAATCAAAGCGCCATTGTGAGCGCCCTTGATGAGTATGGCGTTTACTTACAGACCATGCGTCAGCTCATCATTGATAAAGATTCAACCGCCCTGATGGGACTTTTGGGCCGCGCGCAAGCCGCACGGCGACATTTTGGCCATATGTTAGCCAGCACCCCTTATACGGATACTTCTGCCATGTCAGCTTCTTATAATATTACGCCTAGCAATACTGTCTCAGGCACCATTGCCATTCCTGGTGACAAATCTATCTCGCATCGCAGCATTATGCTGGGTAGCCTTGCGACAGGCGTGACCAATGTCACTGGGTTTTTGGAAGGAGAAGATGCGCTTGCCACCTTGCAAGCCTTCCGTGATATGGGTGTCACTATCGAAGGGCCTGATAACGGCAAATTGACCATCCATGGTGTCGGTATGAATGGCCTAAAACCAAGCAAAACACCATTATACATGGGTAACTCGGGCACCAGTATGCGTCTGTTGTCAGGTATTTTAGCTGCACAGTCATTTGATAGTGTATTAACTGGTGATACCAGCCTGAACAAACGCCCAATGGAGCGTGTGGCCGCGCCTTTACGCGAGATGGGTGCAGTCATTCAAAGTACTGGTCATAGTGGTACTGCGCCACTTAGTATCACTGGTCGAGCGACTGTCGGTAAGCCGCTACAGGGTATCGATTATGAGATGCCTGTGGCTTCTGCGCAGATTAAGTCTTGCTTATTGCTGGCTGGACTTTGGGCAGAAGGCACCACGACCGTTACCCAACCAGAAGTCAGTCGTGACCATACCGAGCGTATGCTCTCAGCTTTTGGTTATCCAGTAACGGTCGATGGCAACCGCATCAGTGTGGAAGGGGGCGGTACGCTCAAAGGCGGTGACATCGCTGTCCCTGCTGATATCTCCTCTGCGGCATTTTTTATGGTGGCAGCGGCCATCAGTCAAGGCAGCGAGTTGACCCTCACACAAGTGGGTATTAATCCGACACGTACTGGCATCATTGATATCTTAAAGCTGATGCAAGTGGATATCAGCTTGACTAATGAGACGCATGTGGGCGGCGAACCAGTCGCAGATATCACTATTCGTAGCTCAAACTTAGTTGGTATTGAAATCCCAGAGCATCTAGTGCCATTAGCGATTGACGAATTTCCAGTATTGTTCATTGCTGCTAGCTGTGCGCAAGGTCGTACGGTGTTGACCGGTGCCAAAGAGCTGCGCGTAAAAGAATCTGATCGTATTGCGGTCATGGCAGAAGGATTACAAACACTTGGTATTGATTGTACAGTGACGGAAGATGGTTTGATTATTGAAGGTAAAGGTGTTGAAGGCGAAGATGTTGATGGTCAAAACGGCAAAGTCAATAATAGCCAATCTATCTTTGGTGGCGGTCATATTACCTCGCACCATGATCATCGTATTGCCATGAGTTTTGCAGTTGCCAGCTTACGTGCATCCGAGCAAATTACTATTGAAGGCGTTGAAACCGTCAATACCAGTTTTCCAGGATTTGCTGAGCTTGCCAATCAAATTGGTATGTCAATTCAAGTTGATGATGCCAGCGCTTAATGCTTTATTGTTTCGTTTCTAAATACATGAATCATAAGACTCATGTTTAAGGTTAATGTAATTTTTTACTAACCTTTAGATAAATTTATCTCAAAATAGTGGTTATCGTTAGCAATGTGTTGATGTCGATATGGACATTCGCACATTGCTTTTTAACTTGTATCCTATCTGTAGTGACCCTGCGCTTTTGCCATTGAATTGATATAAAAATCAATATGGGCCAAGAGTGCGCTTTGCTCTAAAAAGTTGTACTGTACTATGACCACCCAGAACGTCATCAAAAAACCAGTCACGCCCATTAAAACGACCAGACGAGGCATTATCACCGCACTCATTGCCTTTTTTATCTGGGGTGGGTTTCCGTTATATTTTAAACAATTGGCCGCCTACGATGCGACCGAGATTATCGGTCACCGTATTATCTGGACGTTTGCCTGCTTGCTTATCGTATTGGTAGTCACCAAGCGCTGGCAGTGGATCGATACCTTAAAGAAAAATCCAAGATGGATAGTGTTCTCATTTATATCGGGTTTGATTATTGCCACCAACTGGCTCACTTATGTATGGGCAGTCAATCACGACCGTATCCTTGAAGCCAGTTTGGGGTATTTTATTGGACCATTGGTGGGCGTTGCCCTATCGATGATTTTATTCAAAGAGCGCTTACGTACGCTGCAATGGGTTGCCATCGGTTTTGCCTTATTATCCGTGATCATTCAAGTAGTCATGATTGGTAGCTTGCCATGGATATCACTGATTTTAGCCTTTAGTTTTAGTACTTATGGCACCATTCAACGGCAGACGCCTTTGACGGCTGTCGATGCCATGTTTGTCGAAACAACGATGTTGGTGCCGATTTGCTTATGGTGGTTCTGGCAAGCGGATGTGGTCAGCAGTCAATTGAGTTTTTGGTTTAGTCCAAACATTTGGCTACTGATGATCGCAGGCCCGATTACCTTGATACCGCTGTTATTGTTTAATAAATCTACTAAGCTCGTTGCTTATAGTATTTTAAGCTTTATGAATTATCTGACGCCGACCTTTATTTTCTTCTTAGCGGTGTTCTATTATAACGAGCCATTTGATTTGCACCGTTTGGCTGTCTTTGGTTTGATTTGGCTTGGTCTGTTATTATTCAGCATTGACTTATGGCGTCATCGCCCTAGTAAAGCGCTAAAAGCGGCGCGTTTGCGTGAAGAGGCGTTGCAGCAAACCAGTTAAAAAACCTGAGTTCAAAACTCTAATTAAAAATTTAGCAAACAAGGATGAGAGCATGTTTCATACCGAATCTGATGTGGTATTTGTAAAAGGCTTAAAAGTAGAAGCAGTCATCGGTGTCTATGAGTGGGAGCGCGCCATTACGCAGCCGCTCCTGATCGATATAGCACTTGAAACAGATATCAGCCGTGCTGCTATCTCAGATGATGTCAATGATGCGCTGAATTATAAAGCAGTTTGCGATGATGTGAGTGAATGGTGCAAAGCCATTAAAGCGCAGTTGCTAGAGCATTTAGCGGGGCAAATCGCTGATAAGTTGCTCGCAAAATATAGCTGTCATAAAGTTACTTTAAGCGTTGCTAAGCCCACTGCTATAAAGCAAGCCGATGCGGTTGGGGTTCAAATCACGCGTTATGCGTCAGCATCAACAGATAAGAAAATTACTAAAGAAGCTGATGATAGCCAAGCCGATGATGCATAAAAAATCAATAGATTTGAATTTAGAAACGCTAAAAAAGTGTATGCCTGAACAGTTGCAAACGCAGTCTGTGACGGCAGCACTATTGGCTTTAGGCAGCAATTACCAAGCTGAGCATTATCTATCGCGTGTCAGAGAAGATCTAGCGGCGCTAGGGGAAATACAGTTATCTACTGCGTTTGAAAATCCTGACTTTACCTCGACCGAAGCGCAACCAAAGCCCGACTATACTAACCAATGTGTTTATCTTTTACTTACCGTACCCATTAGTTTGCAACAGTTACAGCAGATTTTTAAAGATCTTGAGGGTGAATGCCATCGGCAGCGTCTAACAGAAGCTCAGACGCCAATAAAAAAAGTCACGATGGATATTGATATTCTATTAATCAGAACTGCTCTTAATAAAAATAGCCTAAGCAATAAGATGTCATCTAAACAGATAATTTCTGAATGGCTAATAATGGCGGATCGTTATCCATTTAAGGCGCATGAGGAAGTAGGGGTAGAGGAATTGATTTTAACCAAATTCTAATTTTACTAGTGACTAGCGCACACTCTTACTTTCTATTATGTTTTTTCACCTAAAACCATCGATATTTATAATTTTCTTCGATCCAATCTCTCAGTATCTAAAACAAAAATTTAATAAAAACTATGCGATTATATAAACAATTATTAGTATATAGTTTAATCCAAATAAAACCGATGCAATACTTATAACAATCAGATTTAATGAAATAAACAATGACTTATTCAATAGACTATCGCAAACAGTTACTTTCTAGCATCGCTGATGGCATGACCATTCGAGAGGCTTCTTTATTTTATGGACTTAGTACCAGCATCATTCACAGCTGGCAACAGAGTTTAGTCGCTAAGACAAATAAAGCACCGATTAAAACACCTGATGACGCATTGATTGAAGACGTAAAAAGATATTCTGATGATTATAACTATGGAAGAGCTCGTCGCTTGAACTCCAGTAAAACGGGTATCTTTAAAGCGTCTTGGCATCAGTCAAAAATTTGATAGAAGATAAAGCAGATCAATCTACCATGTATGCAGACATAGCAGACTTTATCTAAACCCGCTTTGACTTTATTGTTTCTTTTTAAAAACTCTCTTAGCTATTTTTCTTATCATCAATCACGTCCATATCAGAACGACCAATCACATCGATATCTTCTAAGCACAGTTTGTCATACTCTTTTTTGCAAAAGTCAGGATCAATCTTGCACATCGCTGTTTGTAGCTGGTCGAGGCGATTTTCAGATTGTTGGATATGCTCTAGCATTTTAGCAAAAGCTTCGGCAACAGGATCTTGCGAGGATGGGTCGATACCATAAGCTTGAAAAGCAGTTTCGCGTGCGGTGGTTGGTTTTTTGGTTTCTGCTTTTTCTTTTGGCTTAGCGTCTTGGACTTTGGTAGTAATAGGATTGCCTTTTTCATCGTGATGATCGGAGATCATACGAGCAGCATTGCCGACCATTGTAGCGCCTGCTGGTACGGGTTTTACCACAACGGCATTTGAGCCAATTTTGGCATTTTTACCAACGGTAAATGGTCCCAATACTTTTGCGCCAGCACCAACAGTTACGCCATCTTCTAACGTAGGATGGCGTTTGCCATTATTCCAAGAGACACCGCCAAGCGTCACACCATGATATAGGGTAACATCATTACCAATCTCTGCCGTTTCACCAATAACAATTCCCATGCCATGATCAATAAAAAACCGACGACCGATTTTGGCAGCAGGGTGAATCTCAATGCCTGTGACGATGCGTGAACCATACGAGATAACGCGCGCAGCCAGTTTTTGTTCATGATTCCAAAGGTAGTGGGCACCGCGATGTAAAACAAGCGCATGGATGCCAGGATAAGTCAGGATGACTTCCAGACTATTACGTGCTGCTGGATCACGATTGAATACCGCATCGATATCTTCTTTTAGGTCTTTTTTGATACGTGAAAGTGATTTGAATAAGGCAGTTGGCAATGACATAAATTGTCCTATCGTATTTTTGATTACAATCAATTCAGTTATAGCAGCTTTGTAGCACAAAATATAGCGATGAGCGATAAATAAAACAGACGGCTGATCGATAAAATGCCAGTCATTGGCAATGTATCTACAGGCAATTATTTATGATTTAGCTATCACTGACAATATATTTTAGCAGCTCAACAACTTGCTCTGGCGTTTGCGCCCATGCCATTGCCACAGCATCGACTTCTTTTAGTGGATGGATAATATCCTCAGCATGTAGGGTAATGTACGGCTTGCCTAAAGCCGCGCAGTAGCCAGCATCGAATGCAGCGTTCCACTGTTTATATTTATCACCAAAACGAATGATAGCAATATCGCACTTTTGGATCATGTTTTTGGTGCGAATCGCATTAACTTTTGATGACTTATGATCGCGCCAGAACCCATTATCCTCTTTACCTAACACATCACCAGCCGCGTCGCTGGCCTCATGTTCAGTCACTGCTGATGTAAAATTAATAGCAAGACCATGGTCTTTTGCGCCTTGCATAATTTTCTGTCGCCAGTCGGTATGTATTTCTCCGGACAAATAAACGTTCCAATTCATAGTCAATTCCTTTTCATTATTGAATCATGTCATTTATAAATTCATAAAATTTGTAAATGCTGCTAATGCAATAGAAACTCAATGCCTGAAACCTTGCATATTAAAAGCTTTAGTCTTTTGCAAGTTTGGCAATCAAAGCACTTAGTAGTTGATATTCTTTTTGATCAAGCTGTAGGCGTGAGCCCAGTCGTGACAGCCGCGATGGTAATGACTTCAAGTTTTCGCTATCGGCTAAACCACGTTGAACCATCAGTTCAGTCGTGCGATGCGTCAGCTGTTGCAATTGCTGTTGGGTAATGGCGGGTTCATCCCATTGCTGACGTAAATGTACATCGAGCGTTGGCTGAACAGTAGTGCTCAAAGCAGTATCTAAACTATCCGTTGTCTGAGTATGCGTTTGGGCGTAAGCAAAGATAAAGCTGGCGATTACTTGCACGGCTGAAGCGACATTTAATACAGGATAAGCAGGGTTGGCATCAATTTGGATATGATAATCTGCATAAGCCAATTCCTCATTGGTCAATCCGCGATCTTCACGTCCAAACAAGATAGCGATATTTGGTTTACTAAAAGTAGCAGCCGATCGGGTATCAGCGTTACTATCGTCTGTGCTCAATGCCGACTGTTTATCGATGAAATCAAACATAATCTGGGCAGCTTGCGTGGGTGTCACGACAGGGCGAGGCAAATGACGACTGCGACTGCTGGCAGCAAATACCAACTGGCAGTCTGCAATGGCAGATTCTAAGGTAGGTGCAATCAAGGCTGACGATAGCAGCTCACTGCCACCTGCTGCATGAGACACACTGGTTTCATCAATTGGTAGCTTAGGATCAACGACCGTCAAACGAGACAAACCCATGGTATGCATCGCACGTGCTGCTGAGCCAATATTGGCAGGCAACGTGGTGTTAACCATGACAATTTGCACACAAGACAAATAGTCGCTCACCGTATTATTGACAGTGGACGCTGCTAATATAGGGGCAGAATCGTTACTCATTACAACCCCAATCTTAGATTGATTTCTTGTTCAGCGCGTTGCAATGCGACGGCGATATCTTCAATCAGTGCCGCTTGCTCACTGATAAGACGCTCGCGGCAGCGCTCTTGTAACTGGCTGCTCAGGCTCATCAATTGGGTCGTGCCTAAGTTGGCGCTGGCACCTTTTAGCGCATGAGCAAGCTCAAAACCATTGGTGTTGTCGTCTTCTTGCTGAGCGACTCGCAGCGCACCCACTCGCTGCTGACTGTCAGTAATATACACTTGTATTAAATCAGCAAAGTCTTCTTCTAACAAATCACGCATGTCTTCAAATTGCTCATGATTAATGATTTCTTCAGCTTGGTGAGCCATATTTTTATTTGGGGTTTCATCCATGGTTTTATGTCCAATTTTAAAAGTTAAAACAGTAAAGGGTTTGTAATAAATACTTCAATATTCATTCAAGTACTAGGGCGTGTCCTCAATTCAATCGATTACTTTATAAATGGGCTAAAAATGGCTAAATTTTGCCAAACATCGTCAAATAGCTTATTAATATCTCGATATTATTTGCGCTACTTTTCTTGTTTAACGGCAATTTATCTCATTTTTATCACCATTTTTAAAATGAGGACACGCCCTAGCTATAATGGAAATGCAAATTGTCTTCACTAACCATATTTTTTAATTGCTGTAAGTTGTCATCGTTAGGGTAGATGCGCCAATGCTCAGATAGCCCTACGTTAGCGATGCCAAATTCCTCATAAATGCTCAGTCCTAGTGGCAGGCAATTGTCATTGATAGAAGCATCGGTATTGCTTAGAGCATTGTTCGCATAGCTTTGAATGGCACTATTTTGATGAAAGGCATCTTGATTCATGTCATTTTCTAGCGCCAATAAATCATTGCCATTTTCATCATACAGACTTCCGCCCATCGCAGTATCGTAGCCACTATTGCCATTAAAGTTGCCACTTTGCTCGTCTTGCTCGTTGTCATACGACAGTTTTGGTGCTGGAATAATACTGGCTTGTGCAGACTTGAGTAAAGGTTGCATACGTGTCAGCAGATTGATATCGCTGCCATGAATTTTGATACTGATTTTTTTCATCCATCTTAGGCGCGCATCAATCATGCTCATGGCACTATCGAGACGGGCAAATAAACGCCCATCACGCTCACGGATGCTGCCTTTGATGATGACGACTTCATCAATTTTCAACTGTTCTTTGACACGATTGAAACGCTCAGCATAGCAACTGACTTCTAGTCTTGATGTACCATCGTCTAAGATAATGACATTGCGATTACCAAAGTTGGCAATATCAATAATCAATCCGGCAAAATAACAGCTACCATTATAGCCAGTATCGGCTAGCTTGTTGAGACGTGTACCAGAGGTATAGCGTTTTAACTCATCCAAGTATTCATTGATTGGATGACCCGTCAAGTACAATCCCAACGTGTTCTTTTCCGCTTTCAGGCGGTGTTTGTCGCCCCAAATTAACTCTGGCGTCATGACCAATGGCGGCGCGGCGACGACACCATCCATTTCACCAAACAAGTCCATCATACCGATTTCACGGTTTTGGCGGTCTTGTTCAGCGGCTTGTACGGCGCTTGGTAATTGACTCATGAGTGCACCGCGAATCTCGTACGCGGTGTCCGCTGGCAAGTCAGGTCGCAAAGTAGCAGCAAAATCGTCGAAACATCCAGCGTTTATCAGTCCTTCAAGCGTGCGCTTATTAACCTTTTTAATATCTACACGGCGACAAAAGTCGTATAAATCTTTAAACGGGCCTTCACGGCGGCGCGCATCAACGATAGATTCAACCGCCCCTTCGCCAACCCCTTTAATCGCACCCAAGCCATAAATGATATTGGTCGGCGTATCAGCGACAAAATGCCACTCACTGCGGTTCACGGATGGATTGACCACAGTTAACTCAAAATTTTCACGGCAATCATTGATAAAGAACACCACGTTATCAGTGTTGTTCATATCAGACGTCAATACCGCTGCCATAAATTCAGCAGGGTAGTACTGTTTGAGATAAGCGGTCTGATAAGCGAGCACGCCATATGCTGCAGAATGCGAGCGGTTAAAACCGTAACCCGCGAATTTTTCCATCAAGTCAAACACGCCGCCTGACGTCGCTTCATCAATACCTTGTGCAGTAGCACCTGTGACGAAAATATCGCGCTGCTTAGCCATCTCTTCAGGCTTCTTTTTACCCATGGCTCGGCGTAGCATATCTGCACCGCCCAAGCTATAGCCTGCCATCACCTGCGAGATTTGCATGACCTGTTCTTGATAGACAATAACGCCATTGGTATTTTCTAAAATCGGCTCAAGGTTAGGATGGTCATAGATGACTTCCTCACGACCATGCTTACGGTCGATATACATCTCTACCATGCCAGCGTCCAGTGGGCCTGGGCGATAAAGCGCACACATGGCGATCACATCTTCGATGTTGGTCGGTTGTAGTTTTGCTAGATATTTTTTCATACCCATACTTTCTAGCTGAAAGACGGCAGTGGTCTTAGCATCTTGCAAGAGCTTGTAGGCTTTTTTATCATCTAACGGTAGGTCTTCTAACACTAACGCATCTTTGCCTTCTTTGGCACGGCGCAGGTTGATGTTTTCAACCGCAGCATTGATGACCGTTAAGTTACGTAGACCCAAAAAGTCAAACTTCACCAGACCAACTGCTTCGACATCATCTTTATCAAACTGGCTGACACGGTGACCTTCGTCATCACAATAGATGGCACTAAAATCGGTGATTTTATGCGGGGCAATTAATACACCACCCGCATGTTTACCGACGTTACGGCAGACACCTTCAAGCTTAATCGCCATCTCCCAAATTTCAATGGCATCTTCATAATCCATGTTATCGGGATTGGATATTAAATCCTTAAGCTGCGGCTCTTGCTCGAGTGCTTGACTGAGCGTAATACCAGGGGTTTTTGGAATCAATTTAGACAATTTGCTGGCAAGAAAGTAAGATTTGCTCTGTACGCGCGCCACATCTCGTACCACCGCTTTTGCCGCCATAGTACCAAAGGTAATAATTTGCGAGACCGCTTCACGCCCATAAGTTTGCGCAACATAATCAATAACGCGGTCACGACCTTCAATACAAAAGTCAATATCGAAATCGGGCATGGATACCCGCTCAGGGTTTAAGAAGCGCTCAAATAATAGATCGTAATGAATAGGATCAAGGTCGGTAATGTTTAACGCATAAGCGACGAGTGAGCCCGCACCAGAACCACGACCCGGTCCGACGGGCACGCCATTGGCTTTTGCCCAGCGAATGAAGTCCATCACGATTAAGAAGTAACCGGGGAAGCCCATGGATAAAATAACTTCCAGCTCGTATTCTAAGCGCTCATCATATTTTTGGCGAAAGTCGCTCCAGTTATCGCTGCGTTCCTCAACCGGAAACAGTTTGTCTAATCGATTGTTAAGACCTCGCATTGACTCTGCGCGGAAAAACGATTCAATCGTCTCACCTTCAGGCACAGGAAAGTCAGGCAATACATTGATACCAAGCGTCAAGGTCACATTACAGCGTGTTGCTAAGCGTAAAGTATTGTCAATCACCTGCGGAATATCAGCAAATAATTGCACCATTTGCGCTTGGGTTTTTAGATATTGCTCATCTGAATAGGTCTGCGGGCGATTTTGATCAGCAAGTACATACGAGCCTGCGATACAGACTCGCGCTTCATGGGCATCAAAATCATCTTGCTCTAAGAAGCGCACGTCATTATGCGCAATGATAGGAATATTATGTTTGGCACCTGAGTGAATGGCGGCTTTAATAAAGGCGTCTTCACCTGAGCGATTGGTACGCTTGATAGCAAAATATAAGCGATCATCAAATTGCGCTTGCCATTCTGTCAGCAGCTCATCGGCTTTTTCTGGCATGGAGCCGACCAGTGCCTGACCAACATCTGACTTTTCAGTAAACAAGACAATCACGCCAGCCGCATGCGCTAAAATATGACTGCGCTTGACGACCGGTACGCCATGATTAGCATCGTCGGCGCGCCCTTCGGTAAACCCGAGCGATACGATACGAGTGATGTTTTGATAGCCCTCGTTGTTCATCGCAAGTAGGGTGAGCCGTGTGTCTTCATTTTCCATAATGACTTCGCTGCCGATAATGGGCTTGATACCAGCACCTAGGCAGGCACGATAGAACTTCACCGTGGCATACAAGTTGGACAAATCGGTCAATGCCAGCGCGCGCTGCTGATCAGCCGACGCGGCTTTCACTAGCGGCTTGATACGCACGATAGAATCAGTGATTGAATATTCGCTGTGGATACCAAGGTGTACAAATGCCATAGAAGACTCTTACTAGTACGATCAAAAGTAACAAGCTATCGATAAGATAAAGGATGTTTATCAGTCATTTACATTGATATTCAGAGGTAAATAAGACCTCGATAGCTATGTTGATACGTTTTAAATGGGGTCGTCAATAATAGCATTATTTGCCGCAGACAGCCACTGATTCAAAGGCTTTAATCTTAGTGAGAGGATTTTTTTCTTATTCATAAAGGTGAAATTTTGCTGTGTTTTATCTCAATAGTTGGTAGCATAAACTTTTGTCCTTAAATTATTGCGAAACAAAGCCTATTTGACGCCTTCTTTTACGCAATAATGTTCATGTAATCAAACAAAGACGATAATATTATGAGTAACATTACGAAGCTGCCCGCATTTGGTGACATGTTAAATGCGGGTATACAAACCATAAAAAACTTAAGTACGCGGAATACCGTTGGTCGCACGGTATTCTATAGAGAGTTGGTAATGATTTTGTCAAAGTAACGCCTGATATGATTATGGCACAGCTTGAAAGCTTGTCACCTTTACAGTTTGAATGGTTTTGTCTAAAACTGATTGAACGCTCTTTAGAGATTGAAAGTCCTGAAAGTAATTTAACCTCGCGTCATACTGGACGCTCGAATGACAATGGCATTGATGGGCTGATTATTCAGGATTTCCCCGATGGCGAGGTGCACAATTATTATATTCAAGCCAAATTATATAGTGCTTGTAATAATATATCTAATGGCGACTTGAAAAACTTTATCGGTGCTTATCCACCACAAAAAACCAATCACCATGGCTTGTTTATTACCACGATGAGCTTTACCAAGCCTGCGCAAGAATATGCCAATGCAACGGATTCGCACAGTCTGATACTCATTGATCAAATGAATCTCATAGAGCTTATGATGCAACATAAGGTGGGTCTAAAAGAGGTCAATGCCAGACCAAAATTATTACTAGACAATGACTTCTTTGATAAGATCAAGTTGTATTGATTGGGTGAAATGGTTTTTATTATAAGGATGATATAACAAGCATTCTCTATATCATTATGATATAGAGAATGCTTGTTATAGTGATTTAGCAAAAATACTCGTCACTCAATACCCAACCACCGCCGCATCGACGATACGCGGATCAGACGAGCCGTAAACGCCATTTGGTGTCAGCATAATTGATTGTGTAGAGCCCATCGCTGATTTTGGACTGACTGTATGACCCATTGACTCAAGCTTTTTAACCGTATCAATATTCAGTGCTTTCTCAACTCGAATCTCATCAGGTAGCCATTGATCGTGAATACGCGGAGCATGTGTTGCCTCAGCGATATTCATATCATGATCGATGACGTTCGAGATGATTTGGGTGACGGTAGTGATGATACGGCTACCACCGGGACTGCCAGTAACGATATAAGGTTTGCTGTCTTTAAAGACCAGCGTCGGACTCATAGAGGATAGCGGGCGTTTATTGGCTTCAACGGCATTTGCTTCACCGCCTAATAATCCGTAACCGTTAGGCACACCAGGCTTAGCAGAAAAATCGTCCATTTCGTTATTTAACAAGATCCCTGTGCCGTCAGCCACGAGACCTGTGCCATAAGAGAAGTTCAGCGTATAGGTATTGGCTATGGCATTGCCGTCTTTATCAACGATAGAGAAATGCGTGGTTTGATCGCTTTCATAAGGGAGCGGGTTGTTGGCTTTGATAGTAGCTGCTGGCGTGGCTTTGTTTGGGTTGATTAACGTGCGCAGTTTATCTGCATAAGCTTGTGAGGTTAAGCCGCTGGCAGGGACATCAATAAAATCCGAATCACCTAGGTACTCAGCTCGATCTGCATAAGCAAGTTGCATCGCTTCTGCCATCAAATGAATGGTTTGTGCGCTGTTTTGACCGTAGTCTTTGAGCGGATAACCTTCTAAGATATTTAATATTTCAATAATGTGAATACCGCCAGAGGAGGGCGGTGGCATTGAGACAATCTCATAACCACGGTAATCTCCTTTGACAGGCACGCGGGCGATGGCTTCGTAATCGGCTAAATCCTGCAAGCTCATGCTACCGCCTGCTTCATTGACGGCTTTTACGATGTCACGCGCGGTTTCACCTTTATAAAATCCGTCTGCACCTTGTACCGCGATCCGCTTTAGCGAGCGGGCAAGTTCAGGCTGTTTTAACCGCTCGCCCGGTTGATAAGCGCTACCGTCCGCTTTAAAAAATACCTTTTTGGTGCTTGGCCATTTTTGCAAGCGATCACTCAAAGCAGTAAGCGATTCGGACAAGCCAGCGGTGACTTCTATGCCATCTTCTGCCAATGCGATCGCTGGTGCCATGACTTGCTCGCGGCTCATGGTGCCATGCTCTTCTAGTGCTTTTAGTAGCCCTGCTACCGTACCTGGGACACCAACGGCTAAGCCATGATAACGAGATAAGTCACTGACTGCGTTGCCCTCATCGTCGAGATACATATCACGAGAGGCGCTACTTGGTGCTTTTTCGCGATAATCAAGCGCTACAGTTTTACCTTGCTTGGCATCATAAATTATCATAAAACCGCCACCACCGATGTTACCAGCACGTGGCAAGGTCACTGCGAGAGCAAAGCCAACCGCGACCCCAGCATCTACCGCATTACCACCGTCTTTCAAAATCTGTAAACCGATGTCAGAAGCAAGTGCTTCTTGGGTGGCGACCATGCCATTTTTTGCCCATACTGGATGGTGAATAGCATCTTCAGAATAAATGGCCTGATCGCTATTGGCATTGTTTGAGGTGGTTTTGAGAGTAGTGGTTTTTGCCCGTGTGATGCGTTTGGTTTCAGACAAGACAGTTGGATTATCAGCCATAATTGCGAAATTGATGGCGCTGGTGTTAATTGACGTTTGGTTGATGGTAGGTGATTTATCGATTGTCGGTTCAACAGCATGAGCAGATATAGACAGCAGTAATGTGCTGCTAATCATTAGCATGGTTGATTTTAGCGTTGTTGTTAAGATGGTTTTATCATGAGGCCGATGATAATGAGCGATGTCGTTATGCAATTGGGAAGCGGGTTTTAGCATCGTAAAGTCCTTTTTACATGAGTGGAAAGGGTAAATTTATAAGCATTGTAAAGTGATAAATACTCCCGAATAGTAACGAAAATAACCAGTGGTAGAAAGTTGTTTATTCCCTTTTATGATATGAGGTTTGATACAGCCTAGCAGTCTCGTTGATGCCTTTATACAGATATTTACCTGTAGCAGAGTTGCTACTGCAAACAAGTCTTTATTTATCAGTGAAGATTTCCTTCAAAAAAACATGCGCTAACATTACTAAACTGTAACGTCTTGTGATATAAATAACGCTACTAATGTACACTAATTATAGACTGGCTATTTATACAAAGAGATTACTATGTCATCAAACCATACTAATAACCATCATCGACAGCGCTATTCTGAGATGACGAGTCATAATTCGTCTATCAATAATAACGATCATGTATATCAGACAGGTAAATTGACTTCTATCATCTTGTTGGCTGGTAGTACGTCTCTGGCGCTTTTGGGCTGTCAATCAAGCCCTGCTTTATCATCGTCCGCTGTATCAAAAAGCATGATGGATTTTAGTACCGCCGATAGTGTACAAAGCCAAGCCCAAGGTCGTGCATTTAATGCCAGCCTCACTGCCAAATCTGAACGTTATCAGCAATTATTTGACCAAGAAAAATATCCTAATACGGACAATCAAGCCAAATCACATTTACTGGTGGCTATTCGTCAGCACCTTGCGACAGAGCATGTGGCGGTCGCACAAGCCAATTATCAAACCGTACCTTTTATTGATCCAGATAGCATCGATGCAGGCTCTAGTAGCTTACTTAGAACGATTATAGAAGCTTATGCTTATGAGCCTGAATATTTAGATAGTGCTTACAGCGAAAGCGGATCGAATGCTAATGACGACAGTGATGACGATTCCGAGCTAGCTGAAGCTGGTGATGCGATAGCTGTAGACGAGGCCGTTATCGTTGAAGACCGTGCATATGACGCTGCGGCTGAGAGTGATTATGAACAGGAGGGCTATGCTGCTGATAATTACGATGAATATGGTTATGACACAGAGGATTATGATGATAGCGATTACAACGATAGGAATAGCGGCATTCTCTCAGGGGTCTCCAACCTAAAGCCCAAAACTCTGTTAAAAAACTATGAAGCCATGCAAATGGCCAAACCACAATCAGAGGCTGTAGCACAAGAAAGCCAACCAGCATCATCTACGGGTATCATTGGTCAAATGCTGAGTATGTTCCATCGCACGCCTGAACAGATAGCGGCGTCAAATGCTTATCAATATCAAAATTTAACGTTTAATAGTGTCAGTCAGTACAAACCCAAACAGCGACAACTACAGAGCGTCTACAGCTATGATTATGTGACGCCGACGATTAGCTCATCCGTGCAGATACCGTTAGCGTTTGATTTTAATAACAGCAGCATCACGGTAGACCCATCGGCAATCATGCCTATCGTGGCGCTTGTTAATCCTGAAAACACCCCTTTACCTAACCAAATGACCTCACATACCGTCAGTTTTGGGTTGCCAGAGAGTATTACCGCGCAGCTACCGCCAGCAGTGCTTTATGATGCCGCTATTTCTGCCATACAGAGTAGCATGGCAGAGCTTGCGCCTGAGCACTTTAGCGCGGTAGATATTCGTCATGATGCCTTTGCCAAAGAAGTCGGGGCGAGTCGTGCGGTAAAAGTATATTTTGGCAGCCAGCAAAGCGGTGAGATGATCGGCAAAACCTTAAAATACATGACAAAGTCGCTACAGGATTATGTCGATGCCAATCCACAGAAATATCCTGATGGCGCGATGCTAAAAACCGCGCTTGCGAAAGTGCAGCTATACAACAAAGGCTACCAAAGTGCGGATGTGGGCTCGCTATTGCAGCTTATTGAGGCCATCGGTCCGATCTCTTTCAATCAGATAAATTACTATTATTTAGACAGCTCAGATCGCCTGCTTGCCAAGCAGCAGCGGGTAAATATTGGCGGCGACTTGATGGGCTCTACCACGACTATGCTAAATCAAGTACGTTATGATAAAAGCAGCTTTAATAACCATGCACTAACGCCTTTATTGACCGAGTCTTTTGGTACAAATGCTAAAGCGGCTATCGATGGTAACGCGTGGATGGCAGAGCAACGCCAACAAAAAGACAGACTGCAAGCGGCACGTTATGCGCGTTACGACTATCAGGATGGCAGTTTAGAGAATGATTACAGCAGTGACGAATATGAGAGTAGTCATAGCACAGACGCTGTTGATGAGAGCCGTTTTGGCGATGCTAAAGATAATGAAAGATAGAGACTAAATAGCATTATCTTGTCCCATTTCAGCTCACATCTATTAAGGATAAAAAATGAAAAAAGTACATAAAATCATTGCAAGTCGTCTTTCGTCAGCGAGCCTTGCGTCAGTTCTTAATGGCAATCGCCTATTTACTGGTGCATTAGTCACAGGAGCACTATTATTAACGGGTTGCCAATCTACCAGTCTTGACCAATCTAACGCGATGACTGCCAAGCAAACGCCAGCGGCGGCAAAGACAGCATTGGCGACTGCGTTACAAAAGCAGCGCCGCCAGTCTTTTAGTTACCATAGCAATCTTGAGATTAGTAACGAGCAGAAATTTAGCAATATAAATACTAAAATAGGTGCCAAAGCGCCAGTCGCCTCAGGCTATATCGATGAATACTGCGAAGACACACATGATCAAGCATATGCTGCCTTAATTGCCCAAGCAGAAGCGCAAAGTAAAGACATTTTGGCGATAGATTATGATGCTCAGCGAACAGCGCTGAAAGACCGCTACCTTGAGTGTACAGATGCGTATGAGGCGTGGGTAGAGAGCAACTATGATAGTGATATCATCGTACCAGCGTCTTACCAACAGTTATTTGACAATTACGATGACCGAGCGACAGTGCAAGATGTCAAAAAAGCACAGCTGTTAGATGCTTATATGCTAAAGCCGTTGTCTATCAATGCACAAGGCATTTATCAGCCAATGGCTGGCAAGGCGACCATGCTAGCGAGCGCGCAGTATCAAGCGCGTAATCATCAAAGCAGTATCAATCAGCCTATTTATCTGGATTTTAAAAACGGTAATATTTATTTGTGGGCAGATAATTTTGCGATGTTTAATTCAGAACTGTTAGACGATAAGCTCGGTACAAAGTGGCGCAACAAGTGGTTAAAGTTAGCCATTGATGATGGCACCTTACCCAAAGGCTTTGGTAGTGAATTGATAAAAAGCCACTTTGCGGCACTAGATGCCACATTTGATGCCGCACCTATTAGCCAGTTTGATTATGTCGCCCCTAATGCGCTAGCCTCGCTCTCTCCCAAGTTACCCGCGCATCAGCTACCAGCAATGCTAGCAAGTAACCAAGTCATTCGCCGTGTACAAAGTGCTGAGAGTTATGAGCAGTTTTATCAAGATTATATGCGCATCGTTTACGAGCGGATTAGTCAGAGATATCCAGAACTGGTCAAAGAAAGCGAGCCTTACGAGGTAGGCAACACAAATGCTGATAAATTTACCAGTAAAGCGTTAGTACAGCAAATGTTGGCAATGATAAAGAGTGACATGAATGGTGGCAGTGAGACAACAGAGGAAACGATAGCAGAGATAAAAGAAGATGCAATGCTAGCGAATGCAGAGACGCAAGAGTTATATGGATTTGATAAGCGTGGTCAGCTCAAATGGCAGCATCTGCGTAGTGAGATTCCGAGCGAAACCGCCTCTAATAAGAACATGGTCATAGATGTTCTGCAGCAGTATTCCGCTATAAGCGCTAAAGACATGGCATTTCCCAATTTACCAAGTGATGTGCAAGTGCCTAATGCCAGTAATAGTATTGATATGCGAGAGTATGGTAGCGAGTTGATGCAGTATTATCGCGATGGCAATGGTACGGCGATGGGCAAAATGATGTTTAGTGTCATACCAATGACTAAAGAGAAGTTTGGGGTGATTGAATAAAGGCTGACTTAAGGCTGATTAATCGTAGGTAAGTTTAGTTAGTCTTTATTGAAATTGAAAACTAAAAAGCGCACCGTTTATACGATGCGCTTTTTCATATTGTCATATTAACTCTTATAAGACATTAAATATTAATACAAGTCTCTGTATTGATAAAACTTACATGCCTTAACTTACTACATGCCTTGGCGTTGTTTGCCATGCATTTTACCGTGCTCTGAGCCTTTATGACCTTTCGCCATTTTTTCGGCTTGTAATTTGGCAAGTTTTGCACGTTGCTCAGCGGTCAATACTTGAGAAATAGCGTGTTGAGCTTGTACGCGCTCCACGAAGCGCTGCTTGGTTTTAGCTGCTTGCTGATCAGCTAAGCGATTGACTGCGGCTGTGTTTAGAGTACTGGCATTGGTCAATGCTTGCATTTGTTGATGCATTTGCACACGTTCTGCTTGGTTTTTTGTACGGTCCGCTTTTCGGTCGCCGTGTTGTGCTTGCATGATGGCCTTGATTTGCGCTTGTTGCGTCGCCGTTAGATCTAGCTGTGACATTGGACCTCTCATGCCGCCTTTTTTCATGCCATCTTTATGCTGCATTTTGCTGGTCGTTGGTGTGGTATCAGTGGTCGCATTAACACTGGTACAAGCCGTTACGGTGAAAATGCTAGACATTGCTAATACTGAGCCCATTAATAATTTTTTCATCATCATTACCTTAATTTATGGTGCATACGTTATTGGTTGCGAAAAAGTCAGTTTTTATCTGATCAGCCTATGAATGGGGAGTGTCCCGGATAGCCACTATCCATCATTGCTTATCATCAGTATTTGTCGCTGATAGACGCTATATTACGACAGTTAAAGGTTACGAACATTTATGAAGTATTAAGAAAGGTAACGTTTATAGCGAATCGATAAGCAATTGACTGATAATATGGCTAATAAAGCGATCTAACGCTCAAGGAGAAAAATGTGCCACACATACTACTAGGCGATGATGACGAAGAATTGACCCAGTTGTTACAAGAATATTTGCATAATCATGGCGTGACATGCGACTGCGTTCACGATGGTGAAGCTGTCATACAGAAACTAAAAACCGCAAGTAATAATATGCTTAATGGTGCTTCTGCTTATGATTTGCTGGTGTTAGATATTATGATGCCAAAAACAGATGGATTGAGTGTCTTGCGTCAATTGCCCAATATCAGTGATATCCCTGTCATCATGCTGACGGCAAAAGGGGAGGAGATTGACCGTATCATTGGGCTGGAGCTGGGTGCTGATGATTATATTACCAAACCTTGCAATCCTCGAGAGCTGCTGGCACGTATCAATGCAGTCATCAAGCGTACCAATGCGGCGGCATCAGAGCATACGCCGCTACCAGACAGTCGTTTGCATCTGGATCAAAACCAACGGCTTTGTCAGATAGATGGCATAGAGCTACAAGTCACTGGCACAGAATTTGATTTATTGGTTGCGCTATTAAAACAAAAAGGTGAGGTGGTGAGCAAAGCATGGCTGTCAGAGCATGTATTGCAGCGTGAATTACAGCCGTTCGATCGTAGCCTTGATGTGCATGTCTCACGATTGCGCAAAAAACTCCAACCTTTCCACGATGAGCCTATCAAGGCGGTTCGTGGTAAAGGCTATCAGCTGGTGTTGTAATGACGGACTCATCGATGAATACTGCTAAAAAAGCCCCTAAGAGAGAACCTAATAAAGCACTTGAGCAAGCACCTAAATTTAAAGTGCGAATCACGATATTTTGGCGGTTGTTTCTAAGTCTATTATTAACGATCCTCATCACCTCTATCTTATCTATCATGGTGGAGCGCTGGCTGGTCGAAAAAGCACTAACCGCTCGTATGGATGTGCAAATTGATAGTTTGTTGGTTAAGCGCCAAGAGATGATTGAGGCGCTACAAGTGGGTGATTTAACCACTGTCAGGGAGATGTATCGTCAAGATCGGCGGCTTATGAGTCAGATAAGAGTCTATGATGAGCAAGGTGCGATTATATTTCCGCGTTATCGTGATAGAGATGAGCGTAGGCAAGACCCTATAGAGGGCGATCGACAGGTAATGGGGCATTTACCAATGCCACCAATGCAGTCAATGCCTAATCCTAATAATGAAAAGCCTGATAATCAAATGTCTGGTAGTCATGAGGATAGAATATCGGATAATGAGCCGTCGCTTTTAAATCATATCCTGTCACCGATGACCCCGAATCGCGGGCAGGTAGCTGATCCTGATAGTCGTCCTGAACTGGCGGACATGACGGTCGTCTTACCAGATGAGCAGGCTGTGATCATACAGTTGCGTCCGCATCTACGGTTTTCAGACGTCGTGGCGCTGCAACGTGGCAATTTTCCCATACGTTTACTGTTGATTATTATTTTTAGCGTCTTGGTTTGTATTTGGCTGAGTCGCACATTGACCCAGCGTATTCGCCGTGTGCAAAACACCGTACACCGTATGATTGGTGGTGATTATCAAGCCCATCCAAATTTATCAAACATGGGAGATGATGAGTTGGGTTTGCTTGCTAAAGATGTGGCCAAACTCTCAACACGTCTGGCTGAGAGTGAGCTGGCACGTAAACAGATGTTAAGTGATATCTCGCACGAGCTACGATCACCATTGGCGCGTCTTGATGTTGCGACTGAGCTGACTCGAGACTTTGCGCCGAATGCTAGTCGTTATCTTGACCGTATCGATAAAGAGTCGGCGCGGATGAATGAGTTGATCGAGCAAATCATCCATATTCAATCTCTACAAATGCAGCAATATACGATCGATAATATAGAGAACGAAATAGTTGATATTTCTGACATTATCAGTGAAATTGGACAAGACGTTTGCTTTGAGTTTCAACATAAAAACGTGCGCTGGCAATGGCAACCGAGTCATACACTCGTTTCAGACTCTGCCTCAACCACTCCTTGGACTGTGCTAGGTAATCAAGAGCAGTTGCATAGTGCGCTTGAAAACGTCATTCGCAATGCCTTTATGCATACTGCCTCTGATTCAACAGTGATTGCTGAGATTAAAGAAGTGGAGATGGAGGATAAGAAAACTGCAATTCAAATCAGCATAATGGATGAGGGCGGCGGCGTCGCAGATAAAGATGTAGAGCGTATTTTTCAGCCCTTTGTACGACTTGATTCAGCCCGCCATCGCGAAACGGGTGGATATGGCTTGGGTTTGGCCATCGTCCATGCGGTGGTAATGGCGCACAAGGGTCAGATCCATGTCTACAATCGCCAAGATGGTATTCAAGGGTTGGTTGTGCAAATCACCTTGCCCATTGGATCTAAGCGCTGATAAGAGATGGCCTAGACAGTGAACATACGCTTAAAATATCTCTAAAATGTATATATAAGCGTATGTTTTATTAATTTTCATAACAGATAATTTAAAAAAAGTAAGGATATTTAATACAAACAAGTAGCGAATGCCGACAATATATTCATTTTTTGTTATATAATTGTATGAGCGGTATTGAATGTCAGATGAACGGCATTGTCTCTCTCTATATATTCGGTAATACTAATATATAGAGAGAGCGATTAAGGCTTTTCAAGATAAAAAATGTTATTTCTTGGTTAACAAGATGAACGATATATAAAAGAACATTTGATTATTGTGAGCCTATAACGAGTTTTATTTTGTGATATCAACTCTCTGCAAGATGGATATTATCTCTGATTTTTAAATCTGACCAATCTGTAAGGGAGTACACATTATGAATCGCATCTATAAAGTAATATGGAATGAAGCCTTGAACTGTTTTACCGCAGTTGGCGAGTATGCAAAGGGGCGCGGCAAATCTTCCAAATCTAGCGTGAGCGCAAACGCGACCATCAATACTACTCCTAACCTTTCTTCTACCCAATTTTTCCGCTTATCCACGATAGCAATAGGGCTGCTGGCTGCTGGTTTCGGCATACAGGCGAATGCTATAGGCACAGAAAATCACCATGATGGTGACTATAGTCACAACCACGGTAGTCAAGGGGTTCATACCCATACTTCGGGTAACAATAGTCACAACAATAATTCTGATCACGATAATCCTGAAGGTTCAATAACACTCAACTTCGAAGGAGACAATGCGACAACTATCACACGCAGTAATGGCGAGACACTTAATATTTTAGGGGGTGCAACTGGACCGCTAACGACTGGTAATATCGGGGTATTCGGTATAGGTGATACTTTAACCGTCCAATTAGCTGAAAGCATCGATCTTGGTGCTAATGGCAGCCTTAAAACGGGTGATACTTTGATCGATAACTCTGGGGTTAAGATCGTGGCGATCAATGCAGCCAATAACATTACACTTAGTAGTAACGGTCTTAATAATGGTAATAATAAAATAATCAATGTAGATAACGGCGATGTAACGGCAACGAGTAAAGATGCGGTGAATGGTTCGCAGTTATATAGATTGGCAAATGTAGTCAAGGACAATAAAACCAAGTATTACAGCGTGGACTCAACCGCTATCGGTAATGCTAATAACGACGGGGCGACAGGTTATAACGCCATGGCGATGGGCGGAAATGCAAAAGCCACGGGCAGCCAAACCATTGCGATTGGTAGCTCAGAATTTGGGCAACAGACGATGGCAAGTGGTGAGCAATCTATTGCTATCGGCGCTAATGTAGTGTCTAGAGGGGCATCCTCTATCGCAATAGGCGGTGATGACCTAAATTTTGCATCGAAAACTAATATCGATGGTAGTCCGCTGTCGCCATTAAATGGAGGCACAGTTAACGAGGCATTCAAATCCTATGTAGGTAAAGATCTGGTAGAAACCAATCAATATGATGTCAATACCGAAGCTGGAGGTGCTGCCTCGATAGCCATTGGTGCAAAGTCGTTGTCTAAGGGGGATCTATCTACAGCCGTTGGTATTCATTCCAACACATCGGGAACTGCTTCATCAGCGTTTGGTGTTGGCGCATCAGCGAGCAAAGATGGTTCAGTCTCTCTCGGTGCAGGCTCAACAACAGCAACAAGTGCTAGTTCTGAAAAAACGATGACCGTTGGTGGCGTGGTATACGATATCGCCGGTAATGTCATCGATGATAAGGGTATGCTACGAGAGGGTGCGCAAGTATCCGTGGGCGTAGTAGGATCTGAGCGCCAGATCAAAAATGTCGCTGGTGGAGCTGTCACTGCGGCCAGTACAGACGCGGTGAATGGTAGTCAGTTGTACGCGACCAATGAAGCGGTAGGAAGTAATACTACCACCATTAACAAAGGATTTGCTTTGCAGGCCGCTGATGGTAATACGGTACAGAAACCATTGGGACAAGCCATTGAAGTGGTTGGCTCCAACAGCAACATCGACACCCGAGTAAATAATGGCAAAATCGAAGTTGAGCTCAATGACAATTTAAACCTAGGTACAACAGGCAGCGTTAGCACCGGTAACTTGCTAAATGGCACGACGGTCAATGGTCTAGGCGTTGTCACTGGCGGAGTGCTTACTGGCGTAACTACGGTTAGTGGTAAAGGTATCACGGTAACGGGTGGAAGCATACTTAATCCTACCAATGCCACGCTAACTAGTAATGGTCTGACCATTTTAAATGGTCCAAGCATCACGAAGAGCGGAGTCAATGCAGGTAATAAGAAAGTTATTAATGTAGATGATGGTGCAGTCAGTCTAAATAGTAAAGACGCCATCAATGGCGGTCAGTTGTTCCAGACCAATCAACAAGTAACCAGCAATACTAGCAATATCTCAACCAATACGACCAATATTGGTACCAACACTGATAATATCGCTAAAGGCATCAGATTTAATGTAAACGACGCAAGCAGCGGCGGCACCCTCAAAAAAACCTTCGCCTTGGGTGAAGAAATTAAGTTTGATACGGATAGCAATTTAACCACCACAGCGCTTAGTAGTGCTGATGGCATTGCCCTCGGTCTGTCTCCAACTTTAACTGGCCTCACTAGTGCAGATTTTGGTGGTGTTAGTATCTCTACTACTGGTATCAATGCCAACGACACCCAGATCACGGGAGTAAAAAGCGGTGGTAATACAGTAACCAATGCAGCAAACATCGGTGATGTACGGATGGCAGCTGCAGGAGCGAGAACCAAAGTGCTCAAAGGTACAAATGTTACCAGTGTTGATTTTTCAACTGATAGCGATACTGGACAGGATGTCTATACTATCAATGCTAATGGTTCAACTGCTTCGGCAGGGTCGAGCGCTGTCACGGTCAAAGCGGGTGATAAAAACATTGATACCAATATCACCGACTATCAAGTTGATCTAAGCGAAGGTAGCAAGGCAAGCTTGGTCAAAGCAGATAGTGCGATGCAAACGGTAGTGACACAAATCAATGGTGCAGAAGTCAAAACTCTGGATAAAGACAATAATACAGCCAACTTTATTAACGGAGATAATATTGTCTTAACCGCTGACAATGGCAGTATTAAAGTTGCTACTGCTGCAGACTTAGTCTCAACCAGCTTGACCACAGGAACTACAGTTGTCAACAATGATGGTGTTACATTCACGGGTGGTGCCAATCAAACGGTCAGACTCAGTAATGGTGGGCTGGATAATGGTGGCAATCAAATTACCAATGTCGCTGATGGGTCACTAGACAATGATGCAGTAAACTTTGGTCAACTAAGAGCCACAACCACGACGATAGATAAAGGTCTCGACTTCAATGGTGACATGGGTACTACCGTCAATCGTAAGCTTGGTGATAAGCTAACGGTCAAAGGTGGTGCGACAGTGGTAGGCGACTTGTCAAATGGGAACAACGTTGGCGTCGTTGCTGACGGTACCAGCACATTGACCGTGAAACTTGCGAAAGATTTAACTGGTCTTAACAGTGCAAATTTTGGTAGTGGTGTCAGCATCTCAGCCAATGGTCTAAACAATGGTGGCAATAAAATTACTAATGTGGCAGAAGCTACCACAGGTAAGGATGCGGTAAACTTCGACCAATTGTCAGCAACCAATAGTCTCGTGGCTAAAGGCATCAAAATCGGTGATGGCAATAGTGCCAACGACCAGCAGTTTGCTTTAGGTGATACCATCAATGTTACTGGTGATAGCAACATTACGACGACGGCCTCGGCAACAGGTGTTCAGGTGAAACTGAATAACCAGTTGAACTTAGGCAATGAGGGTAGCATGCAGATTGGTAATAGCATTATGAATAGTAATGGCTTTACCTTTACTGATAATGGTCCCGGTAGAACGGTTAGACTGAGCAGTAGCGGTCTTGACAATGGTTTTAACAGAATCACCAATGTAGCTGCTGGTATTGCAGATACAGATGCGGCGACTGTCGGACAGTTGAACGCGACGACGTTTGCCCTCGATCAAGGTTGGGGACTAACGGCTCAGGGTGATGTTGCCACTATGATCAAACAAGGAAGTGCCATCGATCTGAACAGCAGCGATGGTAATATTAGAGTGTCTAGATCAGCAGACAATAATGTTAGCCCTGGGCTACGTGCTGCAGCGCCATTAGCCGGTGCTAATGACATTAGCTTTGACTTAAACCCAGATCTGAATGTAGACAGCATAACAGCGGGTGACACCATTATTAATAGTAATGGTCTGACTATTACAGGCGGACCTAGTGTCACCAAAGCGGGTATCAATGCTGCTGACACTAAGATTACAAACGTTGCGAATGGCGCTGTCTCTGTAGGTAGCAAAGATGCCATCAACGGTGGTCAGCTCTATGCACAAGGCAATGGCATCAGTAGTATCATTGGCGGTGAGACAGTCTACAATCCTGTAGATGGCACCTTTACCAATAGTAATATTGGTGGTACCGGTCAAAATAGTATCGATGGTGCGATTGCTTCTATTAAGCAAGGAGAAATCGTTATCAATGAAAACATCCAAACCAACACCACCAATATTCAAACCAATACCACAAACATTGCCACGAATAAGACAAACATCGACACCAACACCACCAATATCAAAGTGAACAAGGATAAAATAGATGCAGGTCTCAATTTTGGTGCTGATAGCGGTGCTACCATCAATAAACCAGTAGGCGATGGCAGTGTTCTTAACTTCACAGGTGGCAATAACATCACCACCACAGCAGCAGGCAGTAGTATTAAATTTGATCTAAACGGTAACATTAGTATAGATAGCGTCAAGACTGGCAATACGACAGTCAATAATAATGGCGTTAGCATCGTCGGTGGTCCTAGTATGACTGCAAGCGGTATCAACGCCGCTGGCAACAAGATCACTGATGTGGCTGACGGTATGGCACCCAGAGATGCTGTCAATTTCGGTCAATTAAGTGCACTTGATAAAAGACTGGATGACAATATGAACCAATTGGGTTATAAAATTGGTGAAGTCGAAGACGATGCAAATGCTGGTATCTCAGCCGCCATGGCAATGTCTTCATTACCGCAAGCTTATATCGCCGGTAAATCCTTAATCGGTGGTGGTATAGGAACGTACAATGGGGAAAGTGCGGTCGCTATTGGCTTCTCGAAGTTATCTAATGATGGTCGTTGGGTCATTAAGGTAAATGGCACCGCTGATACCCAAGGTAATGCAGGTGGCTCGATTGGTGCAGGCTTCCATTTTGACTAAAAAAACCAAGTCTAATATCAAGTAAAGTGATTCGTTAATTACAAAGTTAGTCATAAAAAAGCAAGGCATTAGATGTCTTGCTTTTTTATGACTTGAAAATGAAGACATTTTCAGCGCGATGATTTGGTGGTCACTATATGATTTTTGACAATGATTTTTTTCTCTCGCTCAATAGCCAAGCGATAAAAAGCCCTCATTCTATGAGAGCTTATTTATTATCATAAAAGCAGTTTTATACTCTGAACATGGCTGCATTTGGGGTCAATCCGACATAAGCCATACCGGCTTGCTCCATCCAATGTGGCTGCACGATGCCATGTTGTAAAATAGCATGAATGTCTCGATGCGCTCTTTCTATTCTATGTTTTTTATATAGCGAGACCGTACCAGCGACCGCATAAATCTCCGATACCATGGCTCTGGCTTCTCTCGCTGCCTCACAGGCTGCTGCCCACACATCAGCCAGCTGTATATCGGTAAAGGTGTTCTGTTGCTGGGCTTCGTTCCATAATACCTCGACACTATTATGTAATTGCGAGCGCCTAGACGCTAATAGTGTTTTGCTCTTAGCGATAGTCGCCTGTACCGCTGCACGATCACGCAAATCTGGGCTTTTACCTGGCGTGACTTTCTCATGGCAGATTTGGATTAACTCATCTGTCGCTGCTTTTAAGACACCCAGTGCCATCGCTGCACAGCCAGCTGCGTTAATACAACCAATTGGTAGGCGACTATACGCATTATCGATGGCAACAGGGCTATAAAAGTCGACCGCATAACGCTCCTGCACAAAAGCGTCTTTAATAACGATGTCGTGACTGCCTGTACCATTTAGTCCACCAACATGCCAAGTATCAATCACTTCCACATCTTCTTTTGGAATAAAAAACAGCTTTAAATTTGCACCCGGCCCAAGGGTGGTGGGTGAGCCTTCTGATATTACTAAGCAACGTAGCACAAACCAGTCTGCCAATTCGCAACCTGATACTAGTGTCCATTGACCTGAGACCGTATATCCTTCAGCGGTTCGTTTAGCAATCCCTTCAGGGCGTGCTGAGTTGGCATAGACATGAGAGGGGTCACTGTATATCTCCTTCATGCTAGGCTCGTCTAAAAATCGTCCAAATGTGCAGGCCAAATGGTTGTTCCAAACGATCCAAGCAACTGAGGCTTCAGCACTGGCTAGCGTCTCATAAACCTTTAACGTTTCCACAGGATTGCCTTGCCATCCTCCCAACGATTTTGGTAATCCCATCCTAAATAGCGACAACTCTGACAGTTTTTTAACCACTGTCGGTGCAATTCTCCTAGAGGTTTCGGTTTCTTCTCTAGCTGATATGGCTAAATCATAAATATCTTCAGCTGCATCGGATAGTAGAGCGTCTTTGTTATTTGATAAAGGTGTATAACTCATAATATCCAACCTTATTTTAATGAATAAAACAGTATGTTTATCTAAAATCAATTCTAAATTTGAGATATAACAATGCCTATACCAAGAATAGCCAACAGTTGACTGCTATACAACCAATAATTTGAATATATGAAATATTATATTGAGATGAAAACTAGAAGTGATGATGTAATAAAATATTGAATACTATATTTGGCTTAAGAGTATCAATACTTTGCATATTTTCAGGCAGTCATTCGCTTTGATTGCTTTGTCTGAGCCCAGAAATTATAAGGGCATTTTGTTATTTAATTTTCTAGTCATTTAATAGAAAAACACCCTTACTGAAAGAACCCTGTTTGATTATTTACTGAGACTTGGGCGCATCGGGCTGCATGCTAGGATCAGCATCGGCAAAGGCCTTGAGCATACGGCAATGCGTGTCAATTTCGACGATATTGGGATAAGCACTTAAATCTACGTTAAAACGTCGCGCCGAAGAAACCTGAGGAATCAGATAGCAATCTGCAAAAGTAGGGCTATCACCGTAGCAAAATTTTCCACGGGTTTTGTCTTTTGCTAGTATTTTCTCTAACGCCGTAAATCCCTCACTCATCCAACGGTTGCACCACCTCATGACTTTTGCTTCGTCTACTGACAGCTCATTGCGTAGATATTGTAAGATACGGCGATTATTAATCGGATGAATATCACAACCAATCATAGCGCTAATGGCACGTACTTGCATGCGCCCAGCCGCGTCTTTGGGCAATAATGCCTTCTCAGGATAGACTTCTTCTAACCATTCTAGGATGGCGGGGCTTTGATATAGTAATAAATCATCTGCCTGTAAGACAGGCACCAACCCTTGAGGATTGAGTGATTTAAACTCATCTGCTAATTGCTCATCTTGTGCTAAATTGACCGAAATATAGTCATAGTCTAAGCCTTTTAGATTCATCGCGATACGAGTACGATAAGAAGTGCTGCTGCGAAAGTAGCCATAAAGTGTCATCATTGTTAATTCCTTTTATTATGGTAGGTTGTGAGTGAGATAAGGAGTTATAATTAGGGCGTGTCCTCATTTTAAAAATGGTGATAAAAATGTGATAAATTGCCGTCAAACAAGGAAAGTAGCGACAATAATATCGAGATATTGATAAGCTATATGACGATTTTTGGCAAAATTTAACCATTTTTAGCCCATTTAGAAGATAATCGATTGAATTGAGGACACGCCCTAGTAAGACGAAATGTATCTTATATAATTAATAAACTCTTATGACGTTAAATCTTCATTTCAGTTTTTCATTAATATGTTTAGATTAACATGCCAAGTAAATTATTCATTGAGCAAAACATGCCAGTAGCTGAAAACCCTTTAGACAATACGGCGACAACCAATAAAAGCCAGAATGGCGTACAGTCACTGGAGATTGGATTGTCGGTATTAGACGTTCTTATCGATCATAACGAGCCAATGATGTTAAAAGACATTGCGCAAGTGATGCAAATGCATCCAGCAAAGTGTCACCGCTATTTGGTCAGCCTCATTCGTAAAAACTATGCGCGTAAGCTTGATGATGGTCGCTACGGGCTGGGCGATAGGGTTAACACATTGGCAGCATTTGGGCATTCTGGATTTAGTCAAAACAATATTTTAGAGCGGCTGACGCACATCGCTAATGAAATTAAGGATACCTTGAATTGCGGTGTGCAGATTGCCAAATGGTTTAGCGAAGGCCCTATTATTATTCAGTCAGTTGAACCAGACAGCCCGATTAGTATTATCACTCGCATCGGTTCACGCATGCCTTTGACGACATCAGCTACAGGGCAATTATTTGCCAGCTATCAATCTGATGCGGTCATTCAGCCATTGGTCACAGCTGAATGGCAGAATGACAATGAAGCAATAATTACAGAAAAATGGCAGAATTTCAGTCACTTGCAAGCCAAGATTCGTACCCAAGGCTATGCGACGGTCACTGGTGATATGCTGATGGGGATTAATGCCATCACAATTCCTGTCATATTACCGCAGCTTGCTATTAGTGACAAAACTGCTGGCAAAGGTCTACCACTAGAATACGCCATCACTATCATTGGAACGACAGAGCAATTGCCGATGAGTGAGCAACACAACGTGGTTGAGCAAATACTAGCAATCGCGCAGCGTTATCAAATAGCATAGCCAAAATTTTTACTACAAACTGACTGGCTATCGCATTATCGCTTCGAGAGATTTATTTACCCATATTGTCTCACGATACTCCTTATTTAAACCACACAGGCGCTACTTGCTGCTTTTGCTTTTTCGTATACATTATTAGCATCTAGACCAGTGGCATTGACTTCATCTAGATAGTGCTGCGAGCCCTCCATTAATGGACCTTTCCAGTCTGGGTCATTGAGTGGGTCAGGAATATCGATCATGATATCGCCTTTTTCTTTAGCGGCAGCCATGGCTTTAGCATTGCTGACGTCAAATACTTTGGAGACACGTGCTGCCATCTGCGCCCCTGAATTGTCATCAATTACTTTTTTGAGATCATCGGGCAAATTATCATATTTATCTTTGTTCATACTGATGACAAAGGTAGAGTTGTAAAAAGGTATGTTGGTATGTGTATTGATGAGCTCATCAAGATGAAAAGCTTGAATGGGTTGCCAAGTAAAGCTCAGCCCATCAATGACACCGCGCTGAAGCGAGGTATAAGTATCACTGGCAGGCATGCCAACGGGTGCGGCACCAGTCGCCTCGATAATGTGGCTAGCAACGGCCGAAGGTTGGCGAATACGTAAGCCTTTCATATCGGCTGGCGTGCGAATGGGTTTATCAACCGTATGAAGAGCGCCTTGTCCTGTCCCGATGAGTGCGAGCAAATGAGTATCTTCGTACTCATCTTTAATGACACCCTCGTCATAGAGTTTATGCAGGATACAGCTTTGCTGCTGTGCGGTATTGGTGATACCGGGTAGCTCTACAATCTGCGTCAAAGGGAACCGTCCTGCTGTATATCCTTGCGCTTGCATACCGATATCAACGATACCTTTTGCGGTAGCGTCATAGGTAGCGTCCGGTTTGCTGAGAGTAGCAGAAGGGTAGATCTCAATCTTTAAACGACCATTTGATTCTTCTTCGATTTTCTTTGCCCATGGCTCCAATGCTTCGGTATTGATATTGTCATTGGCCGTCATAAAGTGTGAAAATCTCAGCGTCGTCACGTCGCCTGTATTGACATCGGCGCTTGCTGCTTGTTCGTTATTAGAGCAGCCAGTCATCGCAATCGAGGTTGCTAAGAGTATTCCTATAGGGGTTTTTATTTTCATCATTGAATCCTTTCATGATGGTTGGATATTGTTCGCTATCTAGGGCGTATCATCAATTAGTATATTGATACATTTAGTGGTCTTAAAATGATGGCACGGCCTAATTAATCATGTAAAAAGAGGTAGCAAACAAAATAACAGGGCAATTACTCACCGACAGGTGCGACTTCTCGTGCTTCAGCCAACTCTTCGGCATGTAAAAACTGAGTATGCGCAGGCGCGCGTTTGGTACGAGACCATTCATCAAGCATGTCTTGCTTAATGGCTTCGGTAATCATAGAAACCTTGTCTTCTGAGGTCGGGTCGTCGTATGTCAGCTCTAGACGATGACCGTTGGGATCAAAGAAGTAAATAGAGTGAAAGATACCGTGATTCGTGACGCCAATGACATCAATGCCGCCTTGTTCCAAATGCTCTTTAGCAAGGATTAGCTCATCACGATCTTTTACTTTCAAAGCTAAGTGTTGCACCCAGTTTGGGGTATTCGGATCAAAACCCATTTCAGGCTGATTGGGTACTTCAAAAAACGCCAATACGTTGCCGTTACCTGCGTCTAAAAAAATATGCATATAAGGGTCAAAGGCTTTGGTCGAAGGCACGTGGTCTTCAGCGAATGCAAGGATGAAATCCATGTTTAGGTGTTTTTGATACCATTCAACAGTTTCTTTGGCGTCTTTGCAGCGATAGGCCACATGATGAATCTTTTCAATTTTAAAGCTCATATCAAACTCCTTTTGATAGGGAATGCAGTGAGTAGATAGGCTGCCAGTACCGATTGACTATAGGTCGATGGTTGCTTGGCAGCTCAAAACAACTGTGCTCACATTTTTTCTAGACTATTTATCGAAATCAAAGTTAAGCGCGGGCAATACTTTGCCGCGCACTTCACCAAAACCAACACGCACGCCGTCTTTTTCGCTATAGCCTTTCATGATCACTGTATCGCCATCTTCGATAAAGCTGCGTGTTGCGCCGCCCTCAAGCGTTACTGGTTTGGTAGCATTCCAAGCAATCTCTAACATCGAGCCATAAGAGTCAGGCGTTGGCCCTGAAATCGTACCTGAGCCCATCATATCGCCAACTTCTACTTTACAGCCAGTGATGGTGTGATGCGTGAGCTGCTGCGCCATAGACCAGTACATGTACTTAAAATTGGTCTCGCAAATGACTGTAGCTGTTTCTGCATTTTCAGGCAATAACTCAACTGACAGAGTGATGTCATAGCTATTATTGCTGTCTTTTTCATTTAGATATGCCAATGGTTTTGGCTCTTGAATCGGGCATGCCGTTTTAAAAGGTGCCAATGCATCCATGGTGACGATCCAAGGTGATACTTCAGAAGCGAAGGTCTTGGCATTAAATGGACCTAAAGGCACATATTCCCATTTTTGAATGTCACGGGCTGACCAGTCGTTGAGCAAGACCATGCCAAAAATATGCTCAAAGGCATTGTCTACTGCAATCGGTTGACCAATGCTATTACCTTTACCAACTACAAAAGCAGTCTCAAGTTCAAAATCTAAACGCTTACAGGCTGAGAAAATAGGGCGGGCGTCAGCATTTGGCTTTAATTGACCAGAGGGGCGTATCACATCAGTGCCACTGACGATGACGGTGCTGGCGCGTCCGTTATAGCCGACTGGCATTTCAGTCCAGTTAGGTAGTAGGGCGTTGTTTGGATCACGGAACATAGTGCCGACGTTGGTCGCATGTTCTTTAGACGAATAGAAGTCGGTAAAACCTGGTACGTGAACAGGCAGATGCATGGTGACATCTGATTGACTAAATAGCGCTTTTTTCTGCAAATCTTGATTGTCGCGCAAGGTATCGCTGGCACTAGATAGTAGGTTTTGGATGGTTGTGCGTGCTTGAGTCCAATTGTCTCGACCAGAGTCAATAAAGGCGTTTAGCGTTGGTTGATCAAAATATTGACCGCCCTCTAAGCTCAGTAAACCTTCTGCTTCGAGCACAGCCAAATCCAACACGTACTCACCGATAGCCACACCAGCACGGCGTTTGCCATCTTTGGTATCACTAAAAATACCATAAGGCAGGTTATGAATAGAAAAGTCAGAATCAGCGGCGATATTGATAAAGGATGTGAGGGTATTGTCAATCGTTGACATAGGTTGCTCCTTGCTAAAGCATATAATGAATTACGTTATAATTAACTACTTACGCATAATGTAATTTATCAAAGTGGAGATTGCAAGGGTTTTTGTGCAGTGTTTTCTTAAAAGAGATGTGATACTAAGGCAGTTGATATTCTTTATTAAAGTAAATATGAAAAACGCATGACATAAAAAAGGCTGAGCACTCGCTCAACCTTTTTGTGAATCTCTATTACGTACTACCGCATCGTTTTAATGCGTGCTCACTCAGTCTTGTAAGACGTCTGCCATGGCATTGGCAACATAGTCGATGTTACTGGTATTTAGTCCAGCCACACACATACGTGAGTTGGAAACCATGTAAATGCCAAAATCGCTTTGTAAGCGTTCGACTTGCTCAGGCGTCAGACCAGTAAAGCTAAACATGCCATTTTGACGGGTAATATAGTCAAAGTTGCGGTTCGGGATTTTGGCTTCTAATACTGACTTAAGCTTTAAGCGCATGGCTTTGATACGGTCGCGCATCGTATAAACTTCGCCAACCCATTGATCATGCAGTGCTTCGTCATTCATGACGATATCGACCACACGGCCACCATGTGATGGCGGGCTTGAGTAGATACGGCGTACGGTAGCATTCAGCTGACCGAAGACGCGCTCTGTCTCATCAACCGTTGGGCAGACAACCGATAGACCGCCGACACGCTCACCATATAGCGATAAGTTTTTAGAAAATGAATTGCTGACAAACAATGGCAAGCCCATATCGACAGCTTTACGAATCGCATAAGCATCGCTGTCCATATCTTCGCCAAAGCCTTGGTAGGCAATATCCATGAATGGAATCAGTTCGCGCGCTTGAATGACGTTCAGCACAGTATCCCACTGCTCACGGGTCAAATCTAACCCCGTTGGATTGTGGCAACAAGGATGGAGCAAGATCACGTCATTTTTGTTCAATGTCTCAAAAAACGCAATCATTTCATCGAACTTGATGCTGCTGTTGGCTTTGTCGTAGTACGGGTATTTACCCACTTCGACATCAGAGCCTTCAAAAATGGCAATGTGGTTGCCCCATGTTGGATCACTCACATAGCATTTAGATTGTGGGAACCATTCATGGATGAATTCAGCGCCGACTTTTAACGCGCCAGAACCACCAATCGTAGCAATAGTAGCGACTAGGCCATCTTTTAAAATCTGTGCGTCTTTACCGAATAGTAATTCTTGACAGCCTTTACGGTGTCCTGGCAAGCCTGCCATCGGCAGATATGGACGCGGAGCAATAGGATCGGCAATGCGTTCTTCGGCTGTTTTTACGCAGTCAAGTACGGGCAATACACCATTTTCATCATAATAAATACCAATGCCTAAATTGACCTTTTTAGGATTATTATCTGCTGTATATTTTTCCATCAGCCCTAAAATTGGATCACCCGCGTAGTAGTCGATACGTTCAAACATGTTGTTTCCTTATGAAATATAAATCAAGCCGCCAAAAATCATAGAGCAAATTGACGGTTAACTCAATATGAGATTCAATTATCTTGCATAATTAATAAAATAGTGGCTTGAAACCATTATGTTTCAAGGCTTTTTAAGCGCTGATGCTATCTGTGAAAGCAATATTTAAGTACGCTGTAAGTCATTAAAATGACTGGAAAAATAGCTCTGCAAGAAGCCTTTGAAGGCAATAGTAGCAGGTGATAATGCACGCGAAGAACGCTGGTAGATAAAAAACTGCCGCATTTTAACTGGTTGTGCCAGCGGCCTCATTTGTAAGCCATTGGCGCTAACCCAATCGATGACTTCGGGCATATAGGGCAAACATAAGGTAATGCCGAAGCCTTGACGGGTCATCTCAAGCGCGGTGGACATAAAATTGACTTTGTAACGTGCCTGTTGGATATGGCTGGCGATCTGGTCGTTCAACTCGGCTGTCACTTGTTCAATGAAAGGGCCTTGCAGCGTGATGAGCGGAATGTCTAATAAATCCTGCCACGTTATTTCATGTTTTTGTGCCAGCGCATGGTTATCGGGCATCACCACACAAAATGGCAGCTGATATAACAAATCAGCATTGATGTCGTCCTCAGTCTCCATAAAACCAAGCTCAGTGCCGACACCCAAATCTACTTCAATGTCCTGAATATGTCTGAGTAAGTTTTCTGCCGAACAATCCAATAACGACACGCCAATCTCGGGGTGTTGTTTGGCAAACTGGGCGATGACCGCTGGCATAGAGGAGGCTGCAAACTGCGAAACGGCGAGCCGTACTTGACCTTGTGCCAAGCTTGTTAAGCTGCTCGCCTCATTTTCAAAGAGCTGCATCTCATTCAAGATGCGCCGTGCTTGTGGCAATAAATGCCGTCCTACTGCTGACAAAGACAGCTGGCGGGTAGTACGGTCAAACAGCACAATACCAAGGCTGGACTCCAATTCTTTAATCAATCCGCTAACGGCAGATTGGGTCAAATGCATCTGATCGCTGGCACGGGTAAAACTGCCATTATCAGCGACTTGGATGAAAGCGGTTAATTGGCGAATGCTGATATTCATAAGTAAACCTGATAAATAAATCATAAAAAACAATTAGTCTTATAAATAAACCTAATCTAATATAAATACATCGTCAATAAGAATTATTGATGGAAGACATTTTTTATCGCATTTTTACCACCAATTGAAATTAAGGATGATTACAATGGCAGATTTATTTGACAACCCAATGAGACTGAATGGGTTTGATTTTGTTGAATTCGCCTCACCTCAACCGGATGCGGTCGACGCATTGTTCAAACAGCTTGGCTTTGCCCATGTGGCTAACCATCGCTCAAAAGATGTTGCGCTGTACCGTCAAGGTGACATCAATCTTATTCTAAATCGTGAACCAAAAAGCGAAGCCAGCTATTTCGTTGAAGAGCACGGTGCTGGCGCTTGTAGCATGGGCTTTCGTGTGCAGGATTCCAAAAAAGCTTACGAGCGTGCCATCGAAATGGGCGCGCAGCCAGTAGACGTACCAACTGGTGTGATGGAGCTACGCCTGCCTGCTATCAAGGGTATCGGTGGCTCACTGATTTATCTCATTGATCGTTATAAAGATGGTGAGTCTATTTATGACGTTGATTTCGAATTTTTTGCTGATGTAGACCGTCGTCCTGTCGGGCATGGCTTCAAAGTCATCGACCATTTAACCCATAACGTTTACCGTGGTCGTATGGCCTATTGGGCAAACTTTTATGAGCGCATCTTTAACTTCCGCGAAATCCGCTTCTTTGACATCAAAGGCGAATACACTGGTCTGACCAGTAAAGCCATGACAGCGCCTGATGGCAAAATCCGTATCCCATTAAACGAAGAGTCAAAGCAGGGCGGCGGTCAAATCGAAGAGTACTTGATGCATTTCAACGGTGAAGGCATTCAGCATATTGCTTTGGCTAGCGATGATTTGTTTGCCAGTATCGATAAGTTAAAAGCAGCTGGTATCCCGCTAATGACTGCCCCAACCGCGACTTACTATGAAATGCTCAGCGAACGTCTACCAGGTCATGGCGAAAATGTCTCTGAGCTACAGATGCGCGGTATCTTGCTAGATGGCACGACTGAAGGCGGCACACCGCGTCTGTTGCTACAGATTTTCTCTGAAACTATTCTGGGTAGCCCTGTATTCTTCGAATTTATCCAACGTAAAGGTGATTACGAAGATGGTTTTGGCGAAGGTAACTTTAAAGCCCTATTTGAATCTATCGAGCGTGATCAAGTTCGTCGTGGCACGGTTGGTCAGCCAGAGACTGAAATGCCGTAAGCGCCTCTACATTTAGGGAAAAATCCATAAAATAAACGGGCAGGATAAAAGGAGTTTGTCTTGTCCCTAATAAGCACTGCACTCTGTAATGCCGTGTGTTCAATGTGATGACTGAGCTATGGTTAAGTCATGATTGAAAACGACTAGCAAAAATTCAGAGTGCTAATGGCAATAAAAGGAATACAGGCATGGAACGCCTACCACATACGAATTCTGTTAATAAAGCTATCGGTGCCAACAGCGTTGCTTGCAAAACGCTAGGCACTGATGCAGCTAGCCACGATGATTCTGCTCATAAAAAGCAGGATTCTATTCCTAAAAAACAACCTTATGTGTCGCACCAGCCAGATAGCCATGGTCATATTCACTATAGTGATGATGAAAATGGTATGTGGCAAGCCTTGCTTGAGCGTCAAGCTGAGCAAACCCCCAACCGTGCCTGCCCAGCCTATATAGAGGGTCTAAAAAATCTGAATTTGCCCGCTACTCGTATTCCGCAGCTACAGGATATTGATGAAGTATTGCAAGCCACGACTGGCTGGCAAACCGCGGCTGTCCCTGCCTTAATCAGTTTTGGTAAGTTCTTCAAATTGCTTGCCAATAAATCCTTTCCAGTGGCAACCTTTATCCGTCGCTTGGACGATATGGACTATATCGAAGAACCCGATATTTTTCATGAAATCGTTGGACATTGCCCGTTACTGACGCATCCTGCCTTTGCAACGTTCAATGAGACTTATGGCAAGCTGGGTCTTAATGCCACTAAAGAAGAAAGATGGTTTTTAGCACGGCTCTATTGGTTTACCATCGAGTTTGGTTTGGTGGGACAAAATCAGGGCAGTCGCCGAATCTATGGCGGCGGCATCTTAAGCTCACCATCTGAGACGGTCTATGCGCTCAGTCATGAGTCTCAAAATAAAACAGAAAATCAGACTCAACCAGAACATCGAGCCTTTGACTTGCTTGATGTACTCCGTACTCCTTATCGTATTGATCATATCCAGCCGATTTATTATGTCATTGATGATTTGGATACATTATTTGATATTGTTAATAGCGATATCATGGGAATGGTCAAACAAGCCATGTCCCTAGGATTGTTTGAGCCTAGTTATGCGGTGAAAAACTCCTAACGTATGGTTGAGAAACACGGCATCATTTGAATCATGTAGCCATCAAAAACAGCGTCAACATGGACGTATATTTATTACAAAAACTAGGGCGTGCCCTCATTTTTAGGCCATTTAGAGGACTATTAATTTAATTGAGCACGTGCCCCAATAGTTAACATAAAAGGATATTATAATGACGACATTATCACAAGCCAGCTGTGAAGCCTGCCGTATTGGCGCACCGACAGTCAGCGACAATGAAGCACAAGAACTATTGCAACAAATTCCGAATTGGTCATTGATAGAAGTTGATGGCATCAAGCAATTACAACGTCAATATAAGTTTAAAAATTTCGTCAAGGCGATGGCATTTGCCAATAAGCTTGCAGACATCGCTGAAGCAGAAGGGCATCATCCTGGGATATTGGTAGAGTGGGGTAAAGTTACAGTAACGTGGTGGTCGCACAGTATTAAAGGCTTGCATCGCAACGACTTTGTCATGGCGGCTAAGACCGATAGCTTGCTTGATGAGTAATGGGGTTATGAATTGCTCCATCAGCTTGCTAAACTTGCCAATTTATTGAAATTGTCAAACTCAAATCCAATCTAACGCCAGACGCTACTGGCAACCTAAGGATGTGTGATGCCGCCAAAAATATTAACCCAAATTTCTCCTCAACTGGCATTTATGATTTCTGCCATTGTCATCGCTATCATGGGCGTTACCATGATAGGTTTTGGCTGGGTACCGCATTTGTCATTGATACTTGCTATCTGTGTCTTGCTAGGCATTGGTCTGTTTAAAGGCTTGACCTTTGATGATATGCAAGCGCAAATGGCATCGGGTGTCATGCGTGGTATCGGTGCGATCTATCTATTCTTTTTTATTGGTTTGATGGTCGCCGCTTTGATGATGTCTGGTGCTATTCCAACGCTGATGTATTTTGGTTTTCAGTTGATTTCGCCAGAGTATTATTACATTTCAGCCTTTGTGTTGACCTCTATTATTGGTATTGCCTTGGGCAGTAGTTTGACCACCGCGGCGACATTGGGTGTGGCTTTTATTGGTATGAGTAATGCCTTTGATGCCAACGTTGCGATCGCGGCTGGTGCTGTGGTTTCAGGGGCGTTCTTTGGTGATAAAATGTCGCCGTTATCAGACACTTGCACCATTGCGTCATCGGTGGTAGGTATTGATTTGTTTGAGCATATTCGCAATATGATGTACACCACTGTACCGGCGTGGATACTGACGGTCATTATTTTTTGGTTTTTCTCTGGGCAGACCGCAGGCTCTGATTTGAGTCAGGTAACCGTATTGCAAGGTCAGTTAATTGAAAGTGGCTTGGTACATGGTTATGCGGTATTGCCATTTGTGGTACTGGTTGGGTTGGCTGTTTTCCGTGTCAATGCCATCTATACGATTATCTGTACCATTGTGGCGGCATTGATTATTACTTATTTGCATAGCTCGCCGAGCTTTGGGCAATTAGGCGGCTATCTATTTGCAGGCTATGCGCCCGCTGCATCGTTAGAGCTGGGTGAAGTCGGTGGTATGCTATCGCGTGGCGGTGTGCAGAGTATGTTCTTTACTCAAGCGATTGTGATATTGGCACTCAGTCTTGGTGGCTTGCTCACAGCATTGGGTATTTTGCCAGCTCTGTTATCAGGGATCAAAGACACATTAACCACATCAGGTCGCGCCATATTTGCCGCTGCCATGTCTGCTCTGAGCATTAACGTGCTTATTGGCGAGCAGTATTTGAGTATCTTATTATCCGGTACAGCCTTTCGTCCGACGTTTGAGCGTTTGAATTTACATCCTAAGAATTTGTCTCGTACCATTGAAGATGCGGGTACGGTCATCAATCCTTTGGTCCCTTGGAGTGTGTGCGGCGTGTTTATCAGCCAAGCATTAGGCGTGCCCGTGCTTGATTATCTGCCTTATGCGTTCTTCTGTTATTTATCGCTATTGCTGACGATATTATTTGGCTTTACGGGTATTACCATCAGTCGACTTAAGAGTCAGTAACCCGAAAAATTTTTGTATCTAAACTTTGCATCAAAATGCTAGGGCTTGTGTCTTTTAAGGCAACACAGCAAGCCCTAGCTTTTATTTATCACTCTGCAATCATGACCTAGTTGTCATTCAAAACGACTTGATAGGCATCTAGCACAATGTAATGTGATGAAAAACGTTTGTTCAAGAGATTGAGCAGACGTTTTTTTGTGTCGGTCAATTGTACTTGTAAAGCGATGGCTTCGGCATAGATAGCCGTTAGTCTGACGTTGGCATGGGCAATGGTTTGTGCGAGTTCTGAAATGATTAACTGAGTATAGAAGTCCGCTTGAATTTGAGGGTTACGTGTAACAGGTGAAAGAGAATGGGGTATATATGTCCTCACGCGTAACAGTAAATGGAAATAAAAAGAGTGGTATTTTAAGTTAATGATAATTGTTTTTATTATCGTTTGCGAGTAAAATCAGTTTTTATTAGCTGTCCAATATACATACAACGATTTAAATTAATAATGAGTACCAATATGTTACGTGCAAACCAATTGACTATCAGTCGGCAAGGCAATACTTTATTAGACAATGTAAGCTGTGAGATTGGTAGCAACCAATTGGCCGCTTTAGTTGGACATAATGGTTCAGGAAAATCTACTTTGATTAAAGCGTTGGCAGGCGAGATGATGACTAATGGCGGTAGCATCAGCTTGGATGAGCGCGATATCAGTGATTACAGTAGCAAAGAGCTGGCACGACGAATGGCCTATTTGCCACAGCAACTACCAGAAGCCGCTGGGTTTTCAGTACGTGAGCTGGTGATGCTAGGGCGCTATCCACATCAAAAGTGGCTGCAAAAACCAAGCCAAATTGATAAAGATAAAGTAGCAGAAGCCATGCGTATCACCCAAACAGAGGCGTTCGCTGACCGCACTACGGCCACGCTTTCAGGTGGTGAGCGTGCTCGCGTTTGGCTTGCTATGTGTCTGGCACAAGACACCAGATATTTATTACTTGATGAGCCATTAGCCGCTCTTGATATGCACTATCAGCTGGAAGTTATCCAACTTATCCGTCGTTTGGTGGATGAGCAGGGGTTGAGTGTGGTCATTATTATCCACGATATTAATTTGGCAGCGCAGTATGCCGATCGAGTCATCGCCCTAAAAAACGGCCGTATTTGCCATGATGGTGATATTAGTAGCACCATGCAACCGACAATATTACACAAGATTTTTAACGTCGATATGCAGTTGCTTAGTCACCCTATAACGGGGCAACCAGTTGCTGTTGCTTAGGGCGTGTCCTCAATATCTTTTTTTATTTTCCATTTTCTCTTATTCGCTCAAAAGATAGGCCGCTATGTTTCCTGCTCTTTATAAATATCAATTCTCTCAAACAGCCATAAAATCTTTTATAAAACCTTTCATAACTCCCACTATCAGTAAATATAAGTGGTTGCCGCTTATAGCAAGCTTAACACTGACCACCGTGCTGACCGCCTGTCACCAACCAGTAGTGGTGCAAAAAGACGCTCAAGTGGGCAATGCAGATAACGCTAACATCAATATTGTCTCACCTGATTGGGGCAATGCGGCAACGTTGACAGCGATGGGCTACCCACCGATTGCGACAGGCGATATCAGGGTTTGGGACAGATGGGTAGGCACGCCTAAACTGCCAACATCAACGATTGATTTGGGCATTCGCTATCAGCCTAATGCGGAACTGGTTGCACAACTGCCTGTCGATTTGGTCGTCGATAACTTTTTTTATGAGCATGCACGCAATCTCTATGGAGATGTACCCTCTGAGTCAGTCATGTTCGCCGCCAAAGGGGATACCGCAACTTGGTCAGATTATACTGAGCCAACTCGCAAACTGGGCAAACTGATTGATGAACCAGCCTTGGCTGAAAATTATATTGCAAAAAGTCAGAAGGATATCAAACTGGCAAGTGAGCGCCTCCAACAGCGCTACCCAAAAGTGAAGAAATTCGCCGTTGTGCAGTTTGCTGATGCCAATAACATGCGTATGTATGTCAAAAATAGTTTGTTTCAACCCGTGCTAAGTCAGATGGGCAAAGAGCTTGATGTATTAGGTAAAGGCAATCAATGGGGGTTTGTCCCCATTCGAATGGGCGATTTGGCTCAATTGGATAATGAGACCTGCCTATTAATCATCGACCCTTTAAGCCCGATAACCCGAGCTGAGATTAAAGACAGTTTGGTTTGGCAGCGTCTAGGCTATGGCGATGAGCGCTGTGTGGGCGAGCTGCCACCCATATGGATTTATGGCGGTATGTCTTCACTGGTCGGCTTGGCAAATAATTTATCAACAGTGACATTAAAAGGTGGGGCCGCATCATGACTACCAACACTGCCGCACAGACTCGTCACCCTCATGCCAATAATACTACTGATTATGTTAAACCTATGACTTCACTCGCAGCTTCTCAGTCGCCCACATTAAAAACATCATCAGAGCCACACTCAAAGCTCGCGCAAAAACCTCCCAATCCAGCACCAAACCCACCTCGGCAACAACCTGCGGTATTTGCGGATACATGGCGCATCTGGGCAGTAATGATTATCCTTGTGGTGTTGTCAGTATGGAGCACGTGGGCATTAATCGCTCAGGAGTGGACACGCCCAATCAGTGACTTGTTTATTCCAAGCTCGCAATTGGATATTAGCAGTCTTGCAACGCAGCTGCATATAGTGGCGACCAGCATAGTGGCGCTATTGGCAGGGGGTCTGCTTGGAGTTGTCAGTATTTTGCTACAGCAGCTGGTCAAAAACCCATTAGCGTCAGACACCACATTGGGCGTCGGCGTTGGTGCGCAATTAGCTATGCTCATTGTGACCTTGTTTTTGCCAAGTTTGGCGATTTATGGCGGTATTTATGTGGCCTTTATTGGCGCGATTATCAGTATGGGGCTGGTATTTGCTCTGTCAGCGCCCAGCCGATTTAACCCTTTGATTTTGATATTGGCAGGCTTAGTGGTCAATATTTTGCTCGCTGCCGTTGCCAATGTCTTGGTATTATTTTTCGCTGAGCGTAGCAATGGCATGCTGTCGTGGGCAGCGGGCTTTTTGGCACAAAACAGCTGGCACACCAGTATGATGCTGTCAATAACTGCGGTCGTGATGGCGGTTGTCTGTCTACCATTGTTAAAACCATTAACCTTGATGAGTCTGGATGACTCACAAGCCAAGCGCTTGGGCGTGCCGATTAACGGTATACGTGCCTTGGTGGTGCTTATTGTGGCGGTTGTTACCGCTTTGGTGGTTAGCGAAGTCGGTCTGATTGGTTTTATCGGTCTTGGCGCTGCCAGTCTGGTCAATGCACTGGGTGTCGCTTCTATTAGCAAGCGTCTGCTTGCAGCCTTTGTCTTAGGGGCACTGCTTTTATGGTTGACTAGCAATGTCGCTCTATTACTTGAACCCATACTAAATATGCAAATCCCAGCAGGGGCGATGACGGGTATTCTCGGCGCGCCACTGATTATTTGGCTGATTTTGCGTCAGCGCCGTGAGCGCATAGAAACCGTGACTCCCATGCTGACGGGTAAACATGCACCTGTGGCATGGTGGCGCTGGGGTCTTGGCGTGGTATTGATAATCATACTGGCCTGTCTTTTCGTTCAAGACGTCAATGGTTGGGGACTAAGTACTGATTGGGCAATTACTCAGCAGTATCGGCTCCCTCGCAGCCTAAGCGCTGCTGCAACGGGTCTGATGTTGGCCATCGCTGGTGTGCTATTGCAAACGCTCACCCGCAATCCGATGGCAAGTCCAGAGGTACTGGGTGTGAGCTCGGGCGCGGCGCTTGGGGTTATCTTAGGATTTTTACTGCTACCAAGCTTGGGACTGTCTGCTGGCTCAGGCACGTTGTTGATCTCAGGATTATCAGGAGCGATGGCCGTGTTATTGCTGGTTATTTGGCTAGCACGCAGAGTAAGTTCTGGCTATCTGTTGCTGGTCGGTATCGGTATTGCCGCGATGATGGATGGGGTGATGCATATGGTCAAGCTGTCTGGCGACCCTCGTTTAGAGGCGATGCTTAGCTGGTTATCTGGAACCACTTATAGCGCTCAGCCTAGCACGGTTTGGTATCTTATCGGCATTGCCCTCATTTTATTTGCTCTCAGCTTACTGCTTATCAAACCCTTAAAAGTGCTTGGTTTGGGTACAGGGGTCGCTCGTAATCTGGGGGTGGCTGTGACGCCAGTCACGATTTCGCTATTGGCACTGGTGGCGGCACTAAGTACTGCCAGTACGCTTGCCGTAGGGCCATTGAGTTTTATTGGCTTGATGGTGCCGCATTTGGCGACCTCACTTGGTGCGGTAAGGCTTGAGCGCCAACTGCCATTAGCCGCTTTGTTAGGCGCAGGGGTGATGGTAATAGCAGATTGGATTGGACGTTATGTTATTTTCCCTTATGAGCTGCCTGCAGGCACAATTGCGGCTATCATTGGCGGCGCGTATTTTTTATGGCTGATTCGTAAAGTGCCAGTTGCTGTGAGTGGATAGTTTTTATGGGAAAATTAATGACTGATAAATAATCATAATCAGTCATTAATACATACCGTCAAGCGAGTAAACAGATCTATACCTTAAAATCACCGACGTTCGTCATATTTGGTGAGTTGTTTGGTTGTATTTTGAAGGAGTTTTAATCTTTTTTATTCAAGCTTTTTTTTAGTAAATGATCGAATATAAACGGACCAAGGGGCAAAAAGGATCCGAGTACCCCTGCTGGCATTGCCCAAAGCGGCATTTTGATTTTGGTGGTGGCTGCCAACAGCATTAAAATATATGCGATGAACAAGCCGCCGTGTGCCATCCCTATATAGGCGACCGCTTCTGGAATACCCATCATGTACTTTAGCGGCATGGCGATGCAAAGTAATAATAAGAAGGAAGTACCTTCTAAGTAACCCATGACCGTAAGATTTTTCAATACAGTGTTTTGTTCTTTTGTGAGGTTAGGTGTTTCTGTGATAGTAGTTTGAGCCTGCGGCACTGTATCTTCCTTTTGTTTAGCAAAAAGCAACGTAGAGAGTTTTTAGTGTCGATATGATACTGGATATACTCAGAGCTTTGAAGTAATGCTTTATGTCAGACTCTATTTTGCACTCTTTATTTTTTATCTTGGGTTTTTTACGAGTATAGGGTCGGACCTACCAATCATAGCATCAGCTCCAATACCTGATACTCAGCTCATAGTAGCAACCACCTTGCTGCCAATATTTACATTATAGGTCAATCGATATTCGTCTATATGGGATAAAGATAGCTAAATTCTTCCAAACTGTTGGTCAATATTTCGATGTCATTAGCGCTATTTCTCCTTTATAACAATATAGAAACTGACTGTCTGATAGAACAGGTATTAATATAAATAATCCAGATTCAGGAGTTCAGTCATGTCATTTTTTACTCAAAAGTTACTCATACCAACAATTAAAACAGCACTGCTTGCTACTTTATCGATCGTTACTATGCAACTGATGACAGGATGTGGCTCAAAGTCTCTATCTTCAAACAATAATGTCACTGCCCAAACGGCTGATACCGATAAAGGTATGGACAAGAAGGAAGAGACTTCTGTAAATCTAGTGCCTACAGATTCTATCACTACGGATAAAATTCAGGCTATCACAGTAGAAAATATAGCCGATGAAAAAATGGTCAGCCCATTAGGCTATCAGAAGTTAAGCTTTGGACAAGTTGTTACGCCTGAGCTACTAAATGACTTAGGAATGACTAGAGCAGAGAGTGATAACAAACAATGCTACTACGTCAATAACCCAGCACTGAGCTATATGGATCAAGAATATGGCAAACGTGCCTCTGTGCTGTATCAAATTATAGATAACAAGGTTGCCCTGATCACTATTCAGGATCCAAACATACCTTTCTATAAAGACATCAAGGTTGGCGATGCAGTCGCAGATGTTATGAAAGCGCATCATGACGAGCTTACTTATGAGGTCGATAAATATGCGGTCGATGGTGACTACTACAGCCTGATTGCTAACGTTAATTTCAAAATTATCAAAGAAAATGCACAAGGAGAGTGGTTAAAAGACGAAAATATTGAGCTTAATGATAAACAAGACAAATTACCCATACAAATTGAATACCATATCAAGGGTGGTCAAAAGCTGAATGACTATAGGATTAAAGCAAATAAGTGGACAACAGACAATAAAATCCTTTTAACAGGTGTGGTGAAAAGCATTGATATTGGTATACCAGAAGCGATCTATCTAGTTGAAGGGTGCTCTTAAAGGTTAAACACAAAGAACCCAGCATCTAGTGGGTTCATTATCATTCATAAAAGCTACTGTGCATAACGTTGCGCGTGACTCATATTTCATTAATGGGTCATCGCACTTTCTAAAATCTCATACGCTGCCTTGACTCTATCTGCATTTGGATAGTTTTTATTTGCCAGAATAACGACACCTGATTTTTGGGCAGGAATATAAGCGATATAACCGCCAAACCCATTGGTAGCACCTGTCTTATTGACCCATACGTTGTTTAAAACTGCTGTTTGATGCTTGTCTGTTGTAATGGTTTGAGGCTTTAGAATCACCTCCATAGAATTGCCTTCGAGCAAAGCGGTAAGCGTGGTGGGGTAAGGGTACATTTCCCATGCCAAACCTTGTGTAAAAGTACTTGCCTGATAGTAGCCTTTTCTATTGTTGTCTAACGCTTGCTGGATATCTGTATCCAATGGCACAAGACCCATATTCGCCGCCATGAAATGCGTCATATCTGAAATGGTGGATTTAATACCATAGGCTTCGGCGTCTAATATACCAGGATTGACTCTGATGGCCTCACCAGCAGCATTGTAGCCAAACGCATAATCGGACATTTTGTCATTAGGTACATTGACAAAAGTATTTGGCATGTCGAGTAACGGCAGTATTTTACGTTCCATCAGCTGTGTGTAATCAGCATCCATGCTCAATGCCGATATATAACCAAACAATCCTATACTGGCATTAGAATATAGACGCTTTGAGTTGATAGGGAAGAGGGGCTGCCAAGATTTATAATAGCGCAGCAGCTCCTTATTGTTTGTGACGTCATCAGGTACTTGGAGCGGTAGACCACCCGCCGAATAGGTGGCAAGATTGATAAGTTTGGTATTGCCAATGGTACTGTTTTTTAGGTAGGGAATATATTTATCAGCTGTATCTTCTAATGCGAGCGAGCCATTCAATACAGAGTAGCTGGCTAAGGTAGCTGCAAACGTCTTACTGATAGATCCCAGCTCAAAGAGCGTGTTTTCTGAGACACGTATTTTGGCTTTCTTATCAGCTAAACCATAATGATAAAAATGTGATTTTCCATCAATAATAATGCCAAAGGCCATGCCTGGAATATCATGCTTATTCATTAATAATGTGGCTTGCTGATCAACAGTACTTTTTAAGCGATCATCACTATCTACTGCCTGTACGGTGCTCGATAGTAATGATGCTGCCACTAAAGCGGTCAGTCCCACTCGGTTTAAAATACTTTGAAGGGGTTTTTTCATTGTGTGGTTATTTTTCCATACTATTAGAGGTATTAGTAATTATTTGATGCTTTCTTTGACGTATTCTCTCAGGATATTGAATCCCCGATAACCTTAGGGCGGTTCAACTTAATGTACTCATCCCAATACGGTGGATCACCATAATAGTCCGTCATAAAGTCAATAAAAGACCTGACTTTATGGGGCAGCAGTTTTCTATGAGCATAGACTGCATATAGGCCCAAAGGGTTGGGTTCATATTCAGGCAGCACTATAACTAACTTGCCAGTATTTAGCGCTTTACTAACAATGAAAGTCGGTTGCAATATCAATCCTGCGCCTGCAATGGCCGCTTCAACCAGCACGTCACCGTTATTACTACGAAAAATGCTGCTTTCCTTGAGCTGTTTCGCCTTTAGGTACTTATAAATTTGTCCCCTAGTCTCTCCGTTCATATAGCTATAATGCAAATAGCGATGCGCCTCTAAATCTTCAAGTCGTTTAGGCGTACCGTGGATTTTTAGATATTCAGGTGAGGCGCATAAAACCACGCGAATAGGCGAGATTTGCTTGGCAATCAGCGATGAGCTGTCTAACTGTCCAATACGCAATGCAATATCAAAGCCTTCTTCAACGATATCAACTTTCCGGTCACTCAGCTGTAGATCAACGGTGACTGAGGGATAGCGTTCTTGAAAGTCAGTAATCAGCTTTGCCATATGCTTTAAGGCGAATGAGACAGGTGCACTGATTCGTAGAATACCTTTAGGGTGCTGTTGTAAGCCGCCCAACTGCGATGCCATCTCATCAATACTCAACAAAATCTGCTGTGCGTGTGTAAAATATTGACTGCCAGCCTCAGTCATGCTCACTTTACGTGTGGTGCGATTGAGCAGACGGGTATTCAGCTGCTCCTCCAACTTTGCAACATACTTGCTCACCAGTTGCGGTGAAAGCTGCATCGCTGTGGCGGCTTTACTGAAACTGCCCTCAGTCACCACCGCTACAAAGGCACGCATTGCATCGATTCTATCCATGTTGTTTCCTATGTTTAATCTAATGCTGATTCTACTATAAACGATACGTTGATAATCATTCAATATAACTCGGCTTACTCTTTTATCGCGTTGATAGTAAAGTGTGTCTATATCATTTTATACAGCATTTATCCCAATCATACGTTATAGAGTAATTATCAATGAAAACATCACTATTAAATAAAATTTTAACATCAGAAGCTGGCGCTGCTGCCTTAATCCTTCGTGTGCCCGTTGGTTTGATTTTGGCAGCCCACGGCGCACAAAAGTTATTTGGCTGGTTTGGTGGCAATGGGCTGGCTGGCACGGCTGGATGGTTAAGCAGTATGGGTATGGAACCTGGTTTGTTAATGGCAATATTGGCAGGCGGTGCTGAGTTCTTTGGTGGTCTTGCCTTAGTTTTAGGATTACTGACTCGACCTGCCGCATTGATCGCTGCCTTTACGATGCTAGTCGCTATTTTTTCTGTCCATATCAGCAATGGTTTATTCGCCGCTGATGGTGGCTACGAATACGCATTGACCTTGATGGTGGCTTTGCTGGCTTTAGCGGTACAAGGTGGCGGTGCTATAAGTATGGACAAGGCACTATCAGAAAAGCTAGGGCGTGTGTAATAGTTACCTTTAATTGCTGTCAGTAACGCTAAAGAGGCGTCATCGTAAAAACAGTAATGGCCCACGCTGACAACATCATATCAATTAATCAAACCATCTTATAAAAGTGACAAGGAGAAAGTGATGAGCGTACACGTATCTAACGAGTCAGTAAGTCAGCCTGTGCTATTTATACCGCATGGCGCGGGACCTTGTTTTTTTATGGATTGGCAACCTGCAGATATGTGGGATGGGATGGCGACTTTTTTAGCGAGCATTACGACTCGATTGCCTGAGCGTCCAAAGGCTATCTTGATGATTAGCGCTCATTGGCAGACACCTAAGTTTGGTATTACTGCTAGCGTGAAACCTGATTTGATTTACGATTATTATGGTTTTCCTGAGCATACCTATCACTTGACATACCCAGCATCAGGCGCGCCAGTATTGTCTGAACGAGTCAGTAAATTGCTAACTGAGGCAGGTATACAGAACAAACAAGATGCGTCACGCGGTTTTGATCATGGTGTCTTTATACCGTTAAAGGTAATGCTCCCTGAAGCGGATATTCCCGTGGTACAGATGTCACTGCGTAATGATCTAGACCCAAAAGCGCATCTGGCAGCGGGCCAAGCACTGCATGCATTACGTCAAGAAGGCGTATTGATCATCGGAAGCGGTATGAGTTTTCATAATATGCGTGGCTATGGTGATGCAAACTTCACCGCACCGTCAGAGGGTTTTGACGACTGGCTGACGGATACTGTCGCAGCGGATTTGAAGACGCGATGGTCAGCGCTGGCTAACTGGTCAGAAGCGCCCTATGCAACATCCTCACATCCATTAGGAGCAGAGGAGCATTTGCTACCGCTTATGGTGGCGGTAGGCGCAGCAGGTAATGATAAGGGTCATAAAATTTACTCTGAGCAAGTGCTAAAAACGCAGTTATCTGCTTTCCAGTTTGGATAAATATGAATATAGCGCTGTGGGCCATTCTGAAAAAACCAGAGATCAATCTGGTACGCTAATGACTTGAAAAAGAGTGTGTGATGACCAATAAAGTATAACGCTACCGTGTTAGATTAGAGACTATCTAGAATAAAAAATCTGTCACCTTCCTTTGTATCCTACACATAGCCGATTAGACCCAATCATAAAAAACCAATCAAGGAGCGATCATGCATATCACTGCCAATTTCGATGCAGGTAATATTGACGTACTTAACATAGAAGATAAAAATAATATTCAACTGGCCATTCGTCCAGACGTTGGTGAAGAGTTTTTCCAATGGTTCAACTTCCGTCTCTCTGGTGAGATTGGAGAAGAGTACGTTCTCAATATTATGAATGCAGGGGAGGCTTCCTATCTCGAAGGGTGGGAGGATTATCAAGCAGTCGCTTCTTACGATCGTCAGCATTGGTTCCGTCTACCGACTACTTATAAAGATGGCAAATTAACCATCGTGGCAGAGTTGGCCTGCGAAACTATCCAAATTGCTTATTTTGCGCCTTATAGCTATGAGCGTCACCAAGACTTGTTAGCAGCTGTACAGACGCACCCACTGGTGATTTTAGAGCATTTAGGCGACACGCTTGATAAGCGCGACCTAACATTGGTGAAGATTGGTGATGGCGATACTAATAAACGCAACATATGGATCACTGCACGTCAGCATCCGGGTGAAACGATGGCTGAGTGGCTGGTCGAAGGTTTGCTCTATAGCTTGTTAGATAGCGATAATGCCAATAGCAGGTTGTTATTAGACAAAGCCAACTTCTATATTGTGCCGAATATGAATCCTGATGGCAGTGTACGCGGGCATCTACGTACGAACGCAGCAGGTACGAACCTAAACCGTGAGTGGGCAAGTCCAAGTTTAGAAAAAAGTCCTGAAGTGTTTTATGTGATCAATAAGATGGAAGAGACGGGCGTTGATCTGTTTTATGATGTGCATGGCGATGAAGCATTGCCTTTTGCATTCCTTGCTGGCTCTCAAGGCACGCCGAGTTATAACGAGCGCCTCGCACATCTACGCGATCGGTTCTCAGACGTATTGAAATTAGCCAGTGCCGATTTTCAGACCGAGGTCGGTTATGAGATTGATGCGCCAGGTAAGGCGAACATGACACTGGCAACCCATTGGGTGGCTGAACGTTTTGATTGTCTTGCTAATACCTTAGAGATGCCATTTAAAGACAACGATAATCTACCTGATGAAGAGATGGGCTGGTCACCAGAGCGTTCTATTCAGTTAGGTGAGGCATCGCTTATTGCCATGCTAGCCGTCGTTGATGATTTACGTTAATTGACGCTAACTGAGGATTTAAACAGACAACTTATAAAAGGTATTTAAGCCGTTAGTCGTTATTAAAACGCTAGTAAGTACTCACTTACTAGCGTTTTTTTATCAATTGTATTTTCATTTAATTTACATAGACACCCGCAACTATATAGCCGTAATCGGCTACTCTCTCATACAGTAAATAATGATTCAAAAAATCAGCCAGTTTCAGAAACTTTAAGTGTTTCCGTCGATGATGATTGCTGTTTTGAATCACAACACTTTCATAACAATGGGTGCTATAACGACAGATAAAATAGAACACGTATCCAAGACTGAAACCATAATTCAAACAATAAGGACGGTTTATGACTATGCATAAAACTATTTTAATCACGGGTAGCACAGATGGCATTGGTAAGTTGGCTGCTTTAAAGCTAGCAGAGGCTGGGCATCACGTTTACCTGCATGGCCGCGATGCTGACAAACTTGCTAGTGTCATTGCAGAAGTCCAAGCAGTGGCAACAGGCGACGCGGTAGATCATATTGATGGGTTTGTGGCTGATTTTTCCGATTTAACGGCTGTGCTCAAGATGGCCGCAGACGTCAATGAAAAGCTACCAAAGCTGGATGTATTGATAAATAACGCAGGGATTTATACCACGGCATCAGCGATGACTAAAGATGGTTTGGACGTGCGCTTTGTGGTCAATTACCTAGCACCTTACGAATTGACTAATGCTTTGTTACCTTTACTCAAGCAATCTAGTAAAGCGCGTATTGTGAATTTAAGCTCAGCTGCTCAAGCACCAATATCATATAAGGCATTTGTAGGACAAGAGCGTCTCGATGACAAAGCTGCCTATGCGCAAAGTAAACTGGCGCTCACGATGTGGAGCATGGGTTTAGCTGACACAGTTGCTAGCCATGATATCAATGTGATCGCTGTCAATCCGGGATCATTGCTGAACACCAAGATGGTTGACGAAGCGTATGGTCATCACTGGTCATCAGCAGACAAAGGCGCAAATATCCTAACAGAATTGGCTGTCTCGGATGAGTTCGCTAGTGACACGGGTAAATACTTTGATAACGATATCAAAGATGGTGCACATGGCGATGCTAGGGGCGAATTTGGTCAACCGCATGCCGATGCGTTAGACAAAGAAGCCATTGCAGAGCTAGAAAGCCAAACACAGCAGGTGTTACAGTCGTTGTATTAAAAGTAATTGCCTCCTGTTAAGCGCTATGTATTTCAGTATTGCCCACATGAGAGCTCTGTTCAATTTATTTATTATTAGGAATAAAAACAATGCAAAATCAGACAATAAAAGCCATTGGCTATCAAGACAACCTAGCCATCGATAATGAACAAGCACTACAAGACATTACCCTTGATAAACCGACTGCATCAGGCCATGACATTTTGGTAGAGGTCAAAGCCATATCCGTCAACCCAGTGGATTATAAAATCCGTCAATCGCGTCCTGCACCAGAGGGTGAGTATGCAGTGATTGGTTGGGATGCGGCGGGCATCGTGACGGCAGTTGGCGACGAGGTAAGCCTGTTCTCAGTAGGAGATAAAGTATATTACGCAGGTGATTTAAGCCGTTCGGGAAGTAATGCTGAATATCAGCTGGTTGATGAGCGTATTGTTGGGCGTATGCCAGCATCGTTGTCTTTCTCTGAAGCGGCGGCATTGCCACTCACCACGATCACGGCTTGGGAGATGTTGTTTGAGCGTTTACAAGTGCCTGTCACTAACAGCTCGGTAGATAAAAATGGTAGTGATGAGAGTGCTAATGACGTTTCGGTATTAGTCATTGGTGCAGCGGGCGGCGTGGGTTCTATCTTAACGCAGCTACTAAAAACACGAACTTCTGCCAAGATTATCGGCACTGCTTCAAGAGATGAGAGCGTACAGTGGTTAAAGGAGCTAGGCGCAGATCATGTCATCAATCACCACAATCCTTTATTTGATGAACTGCAAAAGATAGGCATCACTGAAGTAGATTACGTCGTGAGTCTCAATAATACTGACGAGCATTATGAAGAAATCATTAAATGCTTAAAGCCACAAGGTAAACTTGGACTCATTGATGATCCAAAATCATTAGATGCCAATCTTCTTAAAACTAAGTGCCTAAGCCTACATTGGGAGTTTATGTTTACGCGCTCTATGTTCCATACGCCAGATATGATTGAACAGCATCGTTTATTGACTGATGTAGCGAAAATGATCGATGCTGGCGAGATTAAAACCACGGTTGCTTATCATCTTGGCACTATCACGGCTGAGCATGTACGCAGTGCGCACCAAATGCTAGAAAACCAGCAAGCGCATGGCAAGATTGTATTAGAAGGCTGGCCTGCATAGGACTTTGAGTTTTAGAAAGTATAGTCTTAAAACCAAAATAAAAACCACCTTAGTTTGATCGGCAAGGGTGGTTTTTTTGTTTAACTAGAAATCATATTTTTATAGTATTTTTTACTTTTTTTTCAATAAAGTAGCTAATGTTATATTGGCTGGCGCTTTCTTTCCAACTTTATCTTCACATTTGCCAATAACAACCCCGACAAAATCAATGTCATTGCCAGTATCTTCCACCACGTCACAACTTCTCCTGTGAGCAGCACTGAGGTTACCATGCCAAATACTGGTACCAGTAGAGCAAACGGCATAACCTTGGAAGCAGTATTTTGACTGAGTAGATGTGCCCACAATCCAAAGCCAATCAAGGTTGAGATATACACGATAAATCCAAGCGATAGCCAGGATTTTAGTGATGCTTCAGTAAACGTCGCTAGCTGCCATGCATCGGTCTCAAATATAAGAGAAGATAGAGTCAACATCACGCAAGCAATGAGGCCACCCCAAACTACCAATGCTAGGGCAGATAATGCGGATGCTTTGTTTTTGCCAGTGCTAGGCGAGACAATAGTAATTCCTGAACCCTGCTGCGTGGTTTTCAAGGCTGCTTGCGCTGACGCTTGCTTTGAGGCAATGTTGCCAAAGCTCCAGCCTATTGCTGCAATCAAGATGCAGACAAAACCAGCCAAAGGCATATCACCGCCAAGGTTTAGCGCAATCACGCTGAGTCCTAGTACACCGACCAACATACCGATGATTTGCATGCGACTGACTGCCTCATCCAATATAAAGTAAGCCAGCAATACAGTGATAAAAATCTGAATTTGTAGTAATAGCGCCGTTAACCCTGGCGATGCACCCAAATGCATGGCGGTGAATACAAAGGCGTATTGCATGACAAATGTGCCGATGGCATAGATAAGTAATGTACGGTTAAATTTAGGCGGCTTTAGAAACAAAACTAATGGAATGGCAGTAAAGAAAAAACGCAGGGCAGTAAGCATTAATGGTGGAAAGCTCTCAAGCCCCCATGCAATAAAGGTGAAATTTACGCCCCAAATGAAGGTAACCAGTACAGCCAATGCGGTATATATGGGAGTCATGTAGTTGGCCTAAAAAGTTATAGCTGGTTATTATACTCATGAATTATTTAGGTTGTAGCAAATCATATATGAAATTATAAGGTACTAACTCCACTTGCAGCTTCATTGAAGGGTTTTTCCGCGTCGGTTTGTGTCACCTGTTCTAGATTGACGATTCTTGAAAAATTCGATCTATCGACCTATAGGTTACTTACCAGATTACCCACAATATAGATGGCTGAGTTGTATTCAAATGATTTGAATTGAGCTCTAAGTATTTCCTTTTTATTTAGCATATAATTTGTTGTGAAAAATCATATGCTTATCACTGCCATATCTTATCAAGCACAGCAAACCAATTTTTCGACGTAATCTTTTCAATAAGCTCATCAGAGAAATATCGTTGTTGCATCCGCTCAATCAGCATGGAGATTTGGCTAATGTCTGATAACTCATCTGGCAATAGACAACCATCAAAATCAGAGCCAAAACCAACGTTATTTTCGCCTAAATGGTCAATCAGATAATCAAGATGATCAACAATAACATCAAGTGATGTTTGCGTGTTGCGTTGCCCATCAGCACGAAGAAAAGCAACATCGAAATTCACACCAATCATACCATTGCTTTGTTTGATGGCAGCCAGCTGGTGATCGGTTAAGTTTCTTGCTTGCGGACATAAGGCGTGTGCATTGGAGTGGGTTGCGACAATGGGCTGATCCGCAATTTCTAGCGTATCCCAAAACGCGCGCTCATTCATATGTGATACATCAATCAGCATATGCTTGTCACGGCATGCCAATATAAGGTCTTTACCTTCACGGGTTAGACCAGATCCTGTATTTGGAGAGTGCGGAAAAGACACATTTAAACCATCACCGAATAGGCTTTTCCTATTCCACAATGGGCCAATACTTCTGATTCCTGCTTCATAAAACACATCCAGTAAGTCAGGCTCAATAGCTAAAAACTCAGCGCCTTCAAGATGCAAAACGATAGCCAATTGTTGATTCTGATGACAGGCTTGAATTTGTGCCAAGGACGTACAGATCTGAATCTGACCATCTGATCGCGCCTGCAATTGCTGAGCAAGCGCCAATTGCGCACAGCAAATATCCACGATTTCTTGCGGAGTGAAATCTGAGTGTGAAGGGTTGATTAATTTGTCCGGATGGTTGTTTTTCACATAAGCGTAGGGTGGCAAAAAGATAGAAAATAATCCGCCCATCCATCCTGCTTGTCGGCAACGTTTTAAATCTAAATGTCCCGGTAGCGTGCCATAGATAAAATCGTGCACGGGATCGTCAGCCGAGCTTAGCCATAAGCGGGTCAACAGGTCATTATGGCCGTCAAAAATCACAGGCTTATTATCAGCATTCATATTTAATCCGTGACCGTACGAGTGGGAATCAGTTGCTCTTGATTCACTTGTGCTTCATTGGCTTGTTTGTCACTTAGCTGTTTGTTACTTAGTCGCTTAGAGTTTTTAGGGTTGCGAAAACGCAGTTCTTCAAAAGGAACTGGCGTCTCGCTATTGATACGTGCTTCCTCAATCAAATAATGATAAGGCGATTTGCCGCACACAGGATCGGCATTCTTGGCATCGCCCGTCAGCATAAACGCTTGGCAACGACAGCCACCATAATCCCGCTCTTTATCTGGGCAACTTTGGCACATGTCGGGCATCCAATCATCACCGCGAAAGTGATTGAAGCTGTCTGAGTCATACCAGATATCTTTTAATGGCGTCTGCCTGACATTGGGAAAGGACATGGGCAGCTGTCTGGCAGCATGACAAGGTAGGGCGGTGCCGTCAGGTGCCACGGTCAAGAAAATCTTACCCCAACCATCCATACAGGGTTTCGGACGTTCTTCGTAATAGTCAGGCACCACAAAAATGAGTTTACATTTGATACCACGCTCTTCGATTTTTTTGCGATACTCATTAGTAATGCGTTCGGCGCGAACCACTTGTTCTTTGGTCGGTAGTAGGCCTTCGATATTTTCAAACGCCCAACCATAAAACTGGCAGATAGCCAGCTCAACCGTGTCGGCTTCTAGCTCTAAGCAGAGATCAATAATCTGATCGATCTGATCAATGTTCTGCCGATGAATCACAAAGTTAAGCACCATCGGATAGTCATACTGTTTGACCAGACGTGACATCTCATACTTTTGCTCAAAAGCATGTTTTGAACCTGCCAAGGCATTGTTTACCGATGGATCACTGGCTTGGAAGCTGATTTGAATATGCTGTAGGCCTGCTTCTTTTAGACGCGCGATTCTAGCCTCAGTAAGTCCCATACCTGAAGTGATCAAGTTGGTATAAAAACCTTGCTTGTGCGCATAAGCGACCAGTTCTTCTAAGTCTTGACGCACCAGTGGTTCACCGCCAGAAAACCCAAGCTGCACCGCGCCCATTTGCCGCGCTTGATCAAACACATCAAACCACTCTTGCGTCGTTAGCTCTTCTTTATACTGAGCATAATCAATTGGGTTGGAGCAATAAGGGCATTGTAATGGGCAGCGATAGGTTAGCTCAGCAAGTAACCATAGCGGCAGTCCGACTGGCGCAGTCATACTAAATCAATCCAATGTTCACGCTGGGCGACCAGCATATATTCGATAATGTCTTGCTCGATTTCAGGGATATCTCCGAACATGGCTTTCACCTTTTTAATAATATCAGCAATGGATGCCTGACCATCAATATGCTGTCCAATGATGCTGGCACTGTCATTGAGTTTTATCATACCTTCAGGGTACAGTAAGACATAAGCATTCTGAGCTGGCTCAAATTGAAAACGATAACCATGGCGCCACACGGGTACGATAGACTGGTCCAGCTCGGGTAAACTAGCGGGTAAACTCATTTGAACAATCCTTTATGCCAAACATGGTCAGTAGTGACGCTTTGATAAGGGGCTTGGTTATGGACATAAGCAAGGCTCAAGGCATCTAAAATCGTCCATAGAATATCCAGTTTAAATTGTAATATCTCAAGCATACGCTCTTGCTCTTCAGCCGTTTTGAACGAGTCAAGGGTAATGGTCAGGCCATGCTCAACATCGCGGCGAGCTTGACTCAAGCGCGAGCGGAAATAGGTATAGCCTTCTTCTTTGATCCAAGGATAGTGCTTGGGCCAAGACTCTAAGCGCGACTGGTGAATCTGCGGGGCAAACAGCTCGGTCAATGAGCTACTCGCTGCCTCACGCCATGTGGCACGGCGGGCAAAGTTGACATAAGCATCAACAGCAAAACGCACACCCGGTAATACCAGCTCTTCAGAAATTACCTGCTCACGGCTAAGGCCAACCGCTTCTGCCAGACCCAACCACGCTTCACGGCCACCACCATCTGGATACACCCCATCTTGATCAATCATGCGCTGAATCCACTCTTGACGCACCCGCTGATCGGGACAGTTCGCCATAATCGCCGCGTCTTTTAATGGAATATTGATTTGGTAATAAAATCGATTGGCGACCCACGCTTGGATTTGCTGCTGGGTCGCTTTGCCTTCATGCATCATGATATGAAAAGGATGGTAAATATGATAATACTGGCCTTTATCCATAATCGCTTGTTCAAAGGCTTCTGGGCTTAGTGCTTTCGCTTCTTCTTGCATTGTTTTTACCTTATGATTGCTGTCTTTGCCTTACAACTCAATCTGCATACCATCAAAGGCCACTTCAACACTATGTTGTTTTAATGTCGCAGCCTGTTCAGATTGTTCATTCAATATCGGGTTGGTATTATTAATGTGGATCAACACTTTACGAGTATTTTCGAGCTGATCTAGATAATGTAGCGAGCCATCGTCACCACTGATATGCAAATGACCCATGTCTTGGCCAGTTTTTGTGCCGACGCCACATTCTTGCATTTCATTGTCAGTCCATAGCGTGCCGTCAATCATCACGCAATCAGAGGCTTTCATAATATGCATAATGTCATCGTCAATTTTGCCCAAACCTGGCGCATAAAAGAGTTGTTTTTGTGTTTTTAAATCTTTCACAATCAGCGCGATGTTGTCGCCATCATGGGGGTCGTTGCGGTGTGGGGAGTAGGGCGGTGCAGAGCTTCTAATCACCAAAGGCGTCAGTTCTAAATTGCTAAAGCCGTCGATTTGAAAGGTCTGTTTTGGATCGATTTGATTATATTGCAGACCACCATTCCAGTGCTTTAGCATATTGAAAATAGGGAAGCCTGTCGTGAGATCTTGATAGACCATGTCAGTACACCAAACAGGAATCGGACAACCTTCGCGCAGGGTCAATAGCCCTGTCGTATGGTCAAGCTGGCTGTCCATCAAAACCACATTCGTAATGCCTGTATCTCTCAATTGACGTGCTGGCTGCGCCGCTTTAAAGTCAAATAGCTGCTGGCGAATGTCTGGTGAGGCGTTAAACAAAATCCAATCTATACCATTTTCTGATATAGCAATCGAAGACTGAGTGCGGGTCTTTGCGTCAATGGTGCCTTGACGTACACCATGGCAGTTTTCGCAATTGCAATTCCACTGCGGAAATCCGCCACCAGCGGCTGAGCCTAAAACGTGAATATACATAAATCGATATTTCCAAATTTCCAAAAAAATAAAAGCCCTAATCATCTAGGGCTTTTAATGTATTCAGGTTCATTAGTTTTTAACGTGCTTCAAAATACATAGTGATTTCGAAACCGATACGGATGTCTTGAAAAGCTGGTTTGGTCCACTGCATGGGATTACTCCAAAAAGTTATTATAGGATCATCAGTAAGATGAATGAAAGTAATTATCAATGGTAGTATAAGCTGACCCTCTATGTCAATTTGTTAGATGTTAACGTAGAAGGTTTTGGTAACATAGCCTGGCCGCACAAATCAAAGCAAATCTGTATTGGCGTTTTATGGCCCAAGCCTTTCTGGCTCCTAGTTACTTACATAGGTATGGCATGACGTTGGTATTATACCTTTTGTTCGACGATTCGTTTATATGGATTGGCTGTTTTTTATGAGAATTATCACCGATCTTTAGTTATGGTAAGAAGAAAATACAATGGTGATTTATTTTTTTAACAGAATAGTTTTTTACTTTGAAAAATATGAATGTTTTGAGAGGTAGTGTAAGACGCATTGCCTGAGTACAGGCATCATTGACAATAAAAAATAGCGCATTCAAATCGTGAATACGCTAAAAAAGGGCTAACTTAATGATATGCAACTAATATCACATTTAAGTGAGTATTAAGTTGATATTGGAGTGTCTAAATTCATTTGTTGCTCCTGACTTGTTTTGCTGTCCACTGCTGCATTTAGGTTTACGAGAAAAATAGCAATAGCTGCAATTATTCCTGGTATGGCGATAAACAAAAAGTTGGTCTGGTGGCTTAGCTCAAGTGTCAGTAGCGCCCCAGTTAAGATAGGACCTACAATAGCGCCAATACGACCAATACCCGATGCCCAGCCCATCGCCGTCGTACGTACCGCTGTAGGGTAGTATTGAGCAACAAAGGTATAAAGTAAGATCTGCGAGCCAATAGTGGTAGCGCCAGCGATTGCAATGAGAGTATATAGCACCACCTGAGGACTATTATAGCCAAGCAATATCAATGCCACTGCACCCAAGGCAAACATGAGGGCCAAAACAGGTTTAAGATGGAATTTGTCAGCTAATACACCACCACCGATAGCCCCAACCATACCACCAATATTTAGTGCAAATAAGAACAGCATACTAGCGCCTAATGAATAACCTGCCTGAATCATCAGTTTTGGCAACCAGCTAGCAAGTGCATACACCATCAGCAGGCACATAAAGAAAGCAACCCAAAACATGATAGTGGTGAATCCACGGTTTTTTAGAAAAAGGGCCTTAATGGGTGCGTCATCACCTTTGGTCAGCTCATCTAATAGTAAGGTAGTAGAGGCAGTGACCGTTTCTTGTGGTGCAAGTCTGCGGACGATTTTTTTAGCGTCATCATGCCTGTCTTCTTTGACCAAATACATCAAAGACTCAGGCAGCATTTTCCAAATAATTGGCAATAGCAAGGTGGGAATACCTGCGATATAAAACATAACTTCCCAGCCAAAATCCACCACTAAAAATGACCCTAGTAGTGCTGACGCCATACCACCGATGGCATAGCCACTAAACATGATAGCAACTAGCGTACTACGCATACGTTTTGGCGCGTATTCAGAGGTCAGAGCGACACATATCGGCATCACACCACCAATACCTAAACCAGCAACAAAGCGTAAAGCAGCAAACTGCATTGGACCATCAGCAAAAGCCCCTAAAAAGGTAAAGCTACTGAATAGACCCACACAAATCATAATCGTTTTTTTGCGTCCAATCTTGTCTGAGAGAGTCCCAAAAATCATGGCGCCAAACATCATACCAAAAAGTGCAGCACTGGCAAGAAAACCTGCTTGTACCGCGGTCAATGACCATTCCTCCATCAGTAGCGGCAGCGCCACACCATAAATAATAAGATCATAGCCATCAAAAATAATAATCAATAGGCACCAAAACAACACTTTCCAATGAAAAGGGGAAAATTTGGCTTCATCAATGACTTTATTGATGTTTAGGGGTTTAGATTCCATTCGTTTTTCTCCGTGGGTAATATCCTTATACGTGCTTTACAAGTTAGGGTTTTACCGGTATTAAGTCAAAAACCATCTAAGTATAAATTTATACCTAAAAGGTATGGGTTTTACTTTGGTAGAATGGAAGAAACGCGGCCTTTTTCTAGAATACGCTGTAAGGATTTATAAGCAGATGACTCCGGCAATATTACTATTGTTCAAGAAAATAATGCCTTTACTGATCATAGATAGTCTTTTTGAAAACACTAATAAAAAAGTAGCTCATATGTCTTTTAGATATATGAGCTACTTAGGTTTCTATGAAAGCGTTATTTGTTCATGGCTAAATAGTCTATGGCCAATTGGCTCAGCGCTTTAGTACCCACTTTAAATGAGGCTTCATCTGCGTAAAAGTAGGGAGAGTGATTGTACGGTGCCTTACTAGTGTCTTGACCAGCGGGTGTACCGCCTAAGAAAATAAACAATCCCGGTACTTCTTGGGAATAAAACGAGAAATCTTCAGATGCTGTGAGCTTAGGCACATCAAATACGTTGTCCGCACCCGCTACGCTTTTAAGAGTGGGTAGCATCTGCGCAGTAAGCGCTGGATTATTGATAGTAACAGGATAACCTTTGATGATTTTGACATCTGCTTCTGCGCCTGATGCCATCGCTATATGAGTGGCAGTCGTTTTTATGTTATCAAAAATTTGATCGCGATTATCCATATCAAAGTTACGAATAGTACCAATCATATTGACACTATCTGGAATAATATTGTCGCGTATTCCACCACTTATTTTGCCAAATGAGATGATGGCAGGCTCTTTAGTAATGTCCACTTGACGACTGACTATATGATTAATTCCTGTAACGATTTGCGAGGCAGCGGCAATAGGGTCCACCCCATTCCAAGGAGCTGAACCGTGAGTCTGCTTGCCTTTTACGGTGATATCAAAGGTGTCCGCACTGGCCATGATAGGGCCGCTTCGGTAGCCAATTTGACCAGTGTTTAAACTAGACATAATATGAAGTCCAAATGCAACGTCTGGTTTATATTTTTTAAATATGCCTTGCTTCAACATCAGATTGGCGCCACCTTCTTCACCTGTAGGGGCGCCTTCTTCTGCTGGCTGAAACACAAACATGATATTGCCATGCAGCTCTTTTTGTACGCCAGCCAGTACTTCAGCCGTTCCCATTAACATAGCAACATGAGTGTCGTGTCCGCAAGCATGCATGACCCCCACGTCTTCTCCCATATACTTAGTCACAACCGTTGATTTAAATGGGACATCTGCTTTTTCAGTGACTGGCAATGCATCCATGTCTGCCCGTAGCATGACTGTGGGGCCGGGTTTGGCACCTTTTAAGTAACCCACAACCCCCGTGTGCGCGATGTCAGTTTCAACCTGCATACCGAGTGACTTTAAATGCTTAGCAACGATAGCGGCAGTACGGGTTTCTCTGTTGCTCAGTTCAGGATGTTGATGAATGTCCCGACGCCATTCAATCACCTTATTTTCAACGCTTTTTACCTGTTCATCGATGTTAATATCGGCATGAGCACTAAATGCGCTACAGGCCGCAATACTAACAACCAATGATAATAATGACTTTTTCATGTTCCTTCCTTGTCTGAAATTACTTCCGTGTGGTGACTTTTTTTCATAATAGCGCTTAACTGCTCAATAAATTTGGCGTGATTAGTAGGTTAAATACTGTCGCACAAGCTGATTGAATACGTCAGGCTGCTCAATGTTTGAGATGTGGGAGGCTTCAATAGTAGCGAGTGTGGCATTTGGGATATGATCGACCATATATTGACCATCGGCAACCGTCGTCACTGGGTCTTCAGTACCTGCCACCACCGTAATCGCGACATCGATATCTTTTAATTGCTCGCGAGTATCAGCGACAGCCAGCGCCTCACAGCAGCTGGCATAACCTTCGCTACTGCTAGCGGCAAGAGTGTCAGATAAGGCGTTGACGATATCAGGATGGTTACTGATAAAGCCCTCGGTAAACCAACGCGATGCTGCTGTTGCCGCGATAGGATCTAGACCTTGCTCTCGTACCAATTGTGCCCGCTCTGTCCATGCGGCCTCATTGCCAATTTTTGCAGCCGTATTGCACAGCATCAAATGATGAAAGCGGTTAGGATAATGAATGGCTAGCCATTGACCTGTCATGCCGCCCATTGAAATGCCACAAAAAAATGCTTTATCAATATGTAAATGATCGAGCAAATCGATGACGTCTTGTCCAAGCGCATCAAGGCTATAAGGGCCTTTGGATGCAGAAGATTTTCCATGACCACGAGTGTCATAACAGATGATGAAATAATCGTTTTGCAAAGCGTCAATTTGTGGCTGCCACATGTGGTAGCTGGTACCTAAAGAGTTGGAGAATATAAGCGCAGGGTTACGGCTATCACCAAAGGTGGCATAGTTTAAGGTAACGTCTTTATTTTCAAGTACAGGCATAACGATCATCCTTATTTATAATGGTGTCATTGTAATGTCAGTGGCGCATAGGTTTATGGTGATTGATTATTAATGCATTCAATGATCAATTCGTTCAATAATCATGGCGATACCTTGTCCCACCCCAATACACATCGAACATATGGCATAACGCTTATCAGTTTTCTCAAGTTGATTGAGTGCTGTTAAAATCAAACGTGCTCCTGAAGCGCCAAGTGGGTGACCAAGCGCAATCGCACCGCCATTCGGATTGACACGCTCGCTATCGTCAGCTAATCCCAAGTCACGCGTGCAAGCTAAGGCTTGGGCGGCAAAGGCTTCATTCAATTCAATGACATCCATCTCATCAAGAGACAGTCCAGTTTGCGCCAGTAGCTTTTTCATCGCCGGTGCTGGGGCAAAGCCCATAATACGTGGTTCAACACCTACTGTGGTGGAAGCCACAATACGCGCACGTGGCTTCAGGTTGAATTCTTTAATGGCTTGCTCTGACGCTACCAAGAAGGCTGCTGCGCCATCATTAATGCCTGATGCATTACCAGCAGTGATTGTGCCATTTTCTTTAACGATGGCACGAAGTTTGGTTAATTTCTCAAGCGTGGTGTCTGCACGAGGATGCTCATCTTTATCGACAATGACTGCATCGCCTTTGCGCTGCGGGATGATGACTGGGGTAATCTCGTCTTTGAAAAATCCTGATTCTTGTGCAGCATTGGTACGTTGTTGGCTGCGTAGTGCAAAGGCGTCTTGGTCAGCACGATTGATGTTGAACTGCTCAGCGACATTTTCCGCCGTTTTCGGCATAGTTTCAGTGCCATATAACTCGTCGAGCTTTGGATTGATAAAGCGCCAGCCCATGGTGGTATCTTCTAACTTTTGGTTACGAGAAAATGCTTTATCTGACTTACCCATTACAAATGGCGCACGGCTCATGCTCTCAACGCCGCCAGCAATAATGAGATTGGCTTCTCCGGCTTTAATCGCACGCGCAGCTATGGCTAACGCATCCATTGACGAGCCGCATAGGCGATTCACCGTAGTAGCTGGCACTTGATAGGGAAGGCCGGCAAGAAGGGATGACATGCGCCCGACGTTACGATTGTCCTCACCGCTTTGATTGGCACAGCCGTAAATAACATCATCTACTTGCACCCAGTCGACATTGGTATTGCGTTCCATCAAGGCTTTAATAGGAATAGCACCCAAATCATCGGCACGTACAGGGGCTAGACCGCCACCGTAACGTCCAAAAGGCGTGCGAATGGCATCAATAATATAAGCGTTGTTTAAACCAGTAGTTGAATCGAACATAGCGATTATCCTAAGTTTTAATTATGAGATGTTTTTATTTAGTCGCGTCAATGAGCGTGGCACCTGTTACCGCTTGTAAGTCATTAAAGCTTAGGTTTTCGACCATTTCAGTCACTACCAGTCCTTTAACCGTGACATCAATAACACACAGGTCGGTGAAAATACGATCTACACAGTTTTTCCCAGTCACAGGATAGGTAAGCTCGCTGACGATCTTAGGCTCACCAGTCTTGGTCGTGTGATTGGTCATCACAAAGACTTTTTTGGCACCAACCGCTAAGTCCATGGCACCGCCGACAGCAGGTATGGCACCCTTAGCACCGGTGCTCCAGTTGGCCAAGTCACCATTGGCCGCCACTTGAAACGCACCCAATACGCAAATGTCGATATGTCCCCCGCGCATCATGGCAAACGAGTCGCCATGGTGAAAGAAGCTACCGCCATCTAACATGGTGACGTATTCTTTTCCAGCATTGATCAGTTCTGGGTCTTCTTCGCCTTTGGCAGGGGGCGGGCCAAAAGCCAGCAGCCCATTTTCTGAATGCAGAAATACATCTTTGTCAGCAGGTAAGTATTGGGCAATTTTGGTCGGTAGTCCTATGCCTAAATTGACATAGGCACCATCTGGAATATCTTGGGCAGCGCGCTCAGCGATTTGATCCCGTGTTAATAATGTATGGCTCATGATGACGCTCCTTATGATTGACCGTATTAAGCACTTGCTGCGGCAGTAGAATGAGTAGGCTGGATTTGCATCACATGCTGCACAAAGATACCTGGCGTGATGATGTGTTCAGGGTCAAGCGCACCAAGATCTACTGTTTCAGAAACTTGAGCAATCGTCACGTCAGCTGCCATGGCCATGATGGGACCAAAGTTACGTGCTGATTTTCGATAGACTAAGTTGCCCCAGCGATCACCTTTATCAGCTTTGATCAAGGCAAAATCTGCTTTAATTGGATACTCAAGCACGTAGTCTTTGCCATCGATATGGCGCGTCTCTTTACCTTCTGCGAGTAAAGTACCAAAGCCCGTTGGCGTATATACCGCACCAAGTCCCATACCTGCGGCTTGAATACGGCAGGCCAGATTGCCTTGTGGTACCAGCTCCAGCTCGATTTTTTCCGCATGATATAGCTCATCAAATACCCAAGAGTCTGACTGGCGCGGGAATGAGCAAATAATTTTGCGCACTGCCCCTGTTTTTAATAGCTTGGCAAGACCATGATCACCATTGCCTGCATTATTGTTAATAATCACTAAATCTTTAATACCCAAATCAATGAGCGCATCAATCAGTTCAGCAGGTTGTCCTGCCGTACCAAAACCACCAATCATAATGGTAGCGCCGTCTTTGATTTGACTGAGCACCTCAGTGATGTTTTTATCCGCTTTGTTAATCATATTGATACCCTATGAGAACGTAGTGTTAGATAGTATTAGCCAGAGTTTTCTGTAAAGCCGTTGAATCATTTATTAAGGGGTCTGGGGGTTACTGGAAGATGGCATTATCAATAACCCGTAGCGTTTGCGATTAAGTAAATGACAGTAAACGTTTTTTATTTAAAACATAATGAGCAATCATACCGATAACGATGCCCCAAAATACGGAACTTAACCCCAAAAAGCTCATGCCAGAAGCGGTTGCTAAAAAGGTAATTAAAGCGGCATCTCTTTGGTCATCATCTTTCATGGCAATCGTGATGTTGGTAGAAATAGCACCAAGGAGGGCAAGTCCAGCCAGCGCGGCGACCAGCTCTTTTGGCAATAGGCTAAACACCATTACAATGCTGCCAGCAAATAAGCCGCCTAATAAATAGAAGATGCCATTGGCGACCCCTGCGATATAGCGTTTTTCTTTCAGCTCATGGGCGTCTTTTCCAGTACATAATGCGGCGGTAATGGCGGCTAATACGATGGTAATACCGCCCACACAAGCGACGGCTAATGACGCAAGGCTTGCGATACTCACTATAGGTTTGGCTGGTGTGTCGTAGCCACTGAGGTTTAAAATGGCCATACCTGGTAAAAACTGTCCCGTTAAGCTGACCAAAATAAGCGGAATGGCAAGGTTAAACGTGGCGTTCCATGTCCATTCAGGCCAGATAACGGTGGGTATGGTAATCGCCAAATCCATATCGACAGGATTCATCCTGCCAAGTAGAACACTTAAAATAACCCCGCATAACAGCACCCAAATCATGGTATAGCGCGGTGACAAACGTTTGGCCAATAAATAACAACCAAGCATGCTAAACACGATAAATGGCATGGTGTTGGTGGCGACAAATAACTCTAAGCCAAACTGAAACAAAATACCGGCCATCATGCCAGCCGCAATGCCATTCGGTATCCATCGCAAAATCTTGTCAAAAGAACCTGTTGCACCTACCAAAAATATCACCACGGCTGAGAGAATATAAGCGGATATAGCCTCATTGATGCTCATCTCAGGAAAGACTGTCACCAGTAATGCCGTTCCGGGCGCTGACCAAGCGGTGATGATTGGCGTCTTGTATTTAATAGACAGATAAATACCAGAGACAGCAGCGCCAATGGAGATGCCCCAAATCCAAGAGGCCATCATCGCATCTGAGACCTGCGCCGCTTGTGCTGCCTGAAAAAAGATAATCAAAGGGCCAGCATACGAGATGAGCACCGCCAAAAATCCTGCCACCGATGCCGAGAGTGACCAATCTTCTTTTAATGTTTGGATGACAGTGGCCATATTGCTTCCTTGCAAATGAGCAGTAATCAGAGAGTAGTGGAGTTCACGTTAGTCAATCTACGAGCCTATAGGCGTTTTTTAGCCTGCATCACCACCACCCACAGGGATCGTACTGCCAGTGATATAGGAGGACTCATCTGACGCTAAAAACACAATGGCATTGACTTGCTCATCAATCGTGCCGTAGCGTTTCATAAAGGTGCGATCGATGGTTTGATCAACGACCGCATCCATCCATACCTTTTCATCATCCGTTAATGGCTTGGCATTACGTGGAATCTTTCTAGGCGGCGCTTCAGTACCGCCCGTTGCGACCGCATTGATACGAATGCCGTCATTTGCATACTCAAAAGCGAGCGAGGCGGTCATGGCATTGACACCACCTTTTGCCGTCGAGTAGGGGATACGGTTGATACCACGTGTGGCGATGGAAGAGACGTTTACGATGGTGCCCGATTGCTGCTTGACCATGACTGGTAACACCGCACGGCAACACCACAAAGTTGGAAATAAAGAGCGACTGATTTCTTTCTGAATCTCTTCTTCTGTGAAGCTGGTAAAAGGCTTCATCCATATCGCACCGCCAACGTTATTGACGAGTACATCGATACGACCATAAGTATCCAGTGCCTTATTGATAGCCGCTTGTGCACCTTGAGAGCTCTCAAGGTCTGCTTGAATCGTTATCGCATCGCCGCCATTTGCCGTGATTTCGGCTAAGACCTCTTCTACCAATGGTGAGAAGTCTGCCATGACGATCTTTGCGCCCTCGCTTGCGAGACGTAAAGCGACGCCGCGTCCGATACCTTGGGCGGCACCCGTGACGATACATACTTTATTTTCAAAGCGCTTACTCATTGCTATCTCCTAAAAACTTGCTTGTCGCTCTATGGTTTCAGCCATTTTATTTTTCACTAGGGGTGAATTTCTCATAATAAAAATTGCTGGGCTTTAGCAGGCTGTCATCTAACCAGTTACTGACCGCATCGACCATGGCTAAAGGACCGCAAAGATAAACATCAACGTCACCGCCATTTAACCACTCCTCTTCGACATGACTTGTGACGTAGCCTTTACGCTCATGGCTACTGTCCTCACTCGCCACACAAGTACGATAATCAAACCAAGCGTGGTTTTGTTTCACCTCTTCAAGTTTGGCAATTTCCACCAAATCTGTGTCATTGGTGACGCCATAGACCATATTTACAGGATGATGACCACCAGCAACTTCTAAGCTTTTTAACATTGATAAGAAAGGCGCAATGCCAGTACCACCTGCCAAAAATAATGTCGGACGCACCAGTGGACGCAGATAAAAACTGCCAAAAGGTCCTTCAAAATTTATCTCTTGACCAATCTGCGCGATATCAGACAAGAAGGTGCTCATCTTGCCATTGGGAATATTACGGACGACAAACTCAGCTTGCTTCACACTAGGCACAGAGCTAAATGAGTAAGAGCGTGTTTCGTCACTATCAGGAATACTAATATTGACATATTGACCCGGCAGGAATACCAAGGCATCGGGGTTTTCGATGTCCACGCCAAAGTGAATGGTAGACTCTGACAGTACATTGAGCTGTTGTAGCTTGCCTTTAAACGTCGATTTGCCTACTTTACAAGCTTCAGAGGAGCTTGGTACTTTGATGACGCAGTCGCTTTCTGGAATCATTTGACAAGTCAACACGTAACCTTCGTTGGCTTCCGCTTCTGTGAGTGCATCTTCGATGTACATATCAGGGTGCATATCGTAGCTGCCAGACTCACAATGGCAACGGCATGTACCGCAAGCCCCATCAAGACAATCCACTGGGATATTAAATTTTTGACGATAAGCGGCTTCGGCGACCGTTTCATCTGCTTCACATTTAATGAAACCTGTGACGCCGTCTTCGAATTGTAGAGCAATATTGTATTCCATGAGAAATATCCCTTTCCAACACCTATTAAATGAAACGTAATGACTAAATAGTGACTAAGTATTTACTGAATCATGACTGAGCAATAACTAGATAACGCGCGAATATTAGACGTGATAGACATCCATGATTTGATGCACATAGTCGTCTTTTAAGACCACATATTTGTCCAAAATCTTTGGTTGCTCTTGAGTCATGTCTATCTTGTACTGAGAGTAACCCCAGTAAGTATTGGTCTCATGATAGCGATAAGATTTATTGATCCAGTTAAAGCGTACTGTCACGATACCGTCGTTATCTTCAAGCAGTTCAATGTTGGATAAATTGTGGGCAGTGCGGGTATCAGGGATGGTCGCAGATGAGCGCTCAGTCTCGATGCGGAAAATACGATCTTCAAGACCACGACGATCAGGATAATAAATCAGTGAGATTTCTCTCTGCGGATCGCTAATCAGCTCACCATCGTCATCCCAGCTTGGCATCCAAAAAGGGCAGTCTTCGTCATAATAAGTCAGCCATTCTTCCCATTTTTTCTCGTCCAATAAACGCGCTTCACGGTATAAAAACTGTCGAATGTCTTCAATTTGCACAGTGGTGTTTTTCATGATTGATATCCTTATGTGTTGGTTATTCCTGCCATGATAAGCAAGTTACTGGCTGTCGTATTACCCTTCGCCATGTAGCTGTTTTTCTTGCTCTAGCGCTTTTTTCATCTCTTCATGCCAGTAGCGATGCTGGACGGTATACAAGCCTTCATCTTCAGTTTTAACCCCACTCAATAAAGGTTTGAGATCAATGGCTGCCGCACCTTCATCTGCGCCTTCTATCCAATGCTCAGAGCCACGGCACATATCATTCCATTCAAGTTTGATGCCGTTATAGCCTTCTTGGCACGAGCGGAATTCTTCTAAGTCATCAGGCGTTGCCATGCCAGTGACGTTAAAGAAATCTTCGTACTGGCGGATACGGCGAGCACGTGCTTCATCGCTTTCACCTTTGGGGGCGATACACCAGATGCTCACTTCAGTTTTATCAACGGCAATAGGGCGTAACATACGAATTTGTGAGCTGAACTGATCCATGATATAGACGTTTGGATAGAGGCATAAGTTACGCGAGCGTCCAATCATCCAATCCGCCATCGCTTCACCATAGCTTGCGACATAATCATCACGATATGCATAGTTTGGACGGTCTTGGGGGTTTTCCCACTGAGTCCATAGCAGCATGTGACCATTTTCAAAAGAATAAAAACCACCGCCTTGACGACCCCATTTACCAGCGTTCATGGCTTTGATGTTGTCTTCTTTGGCCGCTTCTTCTTTACGGCGGGCGGTAGTGGCAGCGTAGTTCCAATGCACAGCTGAAACGTGATAGCCATCAGCACCGTTTTCAGCTTGTAGCTTCCAATTGCCGTCAAAGGTATAGGTCGAGGTGCCGCGTAGCACTTCTAGACCTTCTGGAGATTGATTGACAATCATGTCAAGGATTTTGGTAGAGCCGCCAAGCCATTCTTCGATAGGCTGGACGTCATCATTTAAGCTGGCAAAGATAAAGCCTTTATAATTGGCTATCTTCACTTGTTTTAGATCGTGTGAACCGTCTTTGTTGAATATCTTAGGATAACCTGCGCCACGTGGGTCTTTTACTTTAAGCAGCTTGCCTGTGTTGTTAAAGGTCCAACCGTGGAATGGGCAAGTGTAAGTGGCTTTGTTGCCTTTTTTATGACGGCATAACTGAGCGCCACGATGTGAACAGGCGTTAATCATACAATGCAGCTCGCCTTCTTTATTGCGGGCAAGGATGACTGGCTGACGACCAATGTATGAGGTGTAATAATCGTTGTTATTCGGAACTTGAGTTTCATGCGCCAAGTACACCCAATTGCTCTCAAAAATATGTTTTATTTCAAGTTCAAACAGCTCTTCGTTAGTGAAGGCGCTACGATGCAGACGATAAATCCCTTTTTCACTGTTCTCTTCTAAAAAATCATCAATAGTGATGTCTGATCCTTCAGGTACTAGATTGATACGCTCGCTCATGGCTGCCTTCCTTGTATAATAACGATGTTAAATGAGGGTAGGGTGTGACGTTTGATACGACAGCTGGGACGTATCAAACGTAGTAACCCACTATTTATTAGCTATTTGTATTCCAATATTAAGTGGTTGCTATTAAATGATGCTATTAAATGACCATTAACCTTGGGCACGGCGGCGTTCTACTTCACTGCCTTGTACGGTTTGGTCAATGTCTTTCACCAGATGAAAGTCAAAATCGATACTGGCATAAGGCTTATCAAGCGCTTTTTCTTTTAACTTGTCCGCATCTTCAACCATCGTGACTTCTGGCACCAAGCCTTCGCGACTGGCAAAAGCAAAGTCATCCCATAGATATTCATCGCCATCGATGTTGATTTGTGTGGTCAATTTACGATGACCATCCGCACTGGCGAAGAAGTGAATATGTGCGGGGCGATGACCATGACGACCTAGCGGGCCCAGTACTTTTTGCGTCATGCCGTCTGGTGGCACCGAGTAACCTAGCGGTACAATACTGCGGAAGGCATAATTGCCGTTTTCGTCCGTGATGATGCTGCGACGTAAGTTGAATGCTGACTGTGACTCATCAAAGAAAGAGTAGTTGCCTAAGCTATTGGCATGCCATACTTCAACTTTGGCATTCGGTAGTGGGTTGCCATCGTTGTCATAAACAGTCCCTTGCATAAACAGCACGGTACCATTATCAAGGTCTGTACCATCGTCTAGACGTGCAAAGCCTTGTTCTTCTGGCGCACCAGCGACATAGAGTGGCCCTTCGATAGTACGTATAGTGCCGCCATCAAGTCCTGCTGCTTTTAAATCCTCTTCAATCATCAAATCCATGAAGTGATCAAAACCGAGGCCGGGTGATAACAACCCCGCTTCTTTGCCCAAATCACCAATGAATTCAACCCCAGTCCAATATTCATCGGCAGTGATTTTTAAGTCATTGATGGTTTGCATGAGGTCGGTGACGATACGTAATACAATCTCTTGTACGCGTGGATTGACTTGTTCAGGGTAGTCAATTTTGCCTGTGATAAATTGCGTGGCTAATGCTTCAATTTGGCTGCGTTCCATGTCTCTCTCCTTGTTGAGGACTATTTAAAAGGGATAAATATTTTAACGGGATAAGTATTGAGTATTCTTACTCAAAATTTGTTTGCCTGTGTTATTGCGCTATTAAAATTTGAGCCATAGCGCCCGCTTGGTCTGATATAGACCAATGATGTTTGGTAATAAATAAGGGGGCTTTAAGCCAATACGCTATTGATGAGTGGTTGACTGCTCTGATTGAGCCTATCAATAGCGCTATCTACCGCTTAGCTGTCATCACTACGAATAGACGATGGATGACGTAACAAGGGTGTCACTTCAACCTTCATGTAAGGGTAAAGGGGTAGCGACATCATGATGTCGTGTAGCTCTTCGTTGCTGTCGACATCAAAGATACTGAAGTTAGAGTACTCGCCAGCCAAGCGCCAAATGTGACGCCACTTACCTTGCTCTTGTAGCTTTTGCGAGAGGGCTTTTTCGGTTGCTTTAAGCTCGTTGACCTTGTCTGCATCCATATCTGTTGGGATTAACACATCCATTCTGACGTGGTATAACATAATTATTTCCTTATATTTGATGAGGGTAAGTTGGCGAGTTGCTACCGCGTTTCATTTTGAAAGTCCGTAGCAAATGACGACTTTTCTTATTTAGTGGCGGCTTGTTTGGCATAGCGATATACCTTATCGCTGTCTACTTCGATACCTAATCCAGCTCCGCTGGGTACTGTCAAACCAAAGTCTTGATAATCAAGAGGTTGCACTAAAATGTCTTCGGTCAATAAGAGCGGGCCGAACAGCTCTGTGTCGAAGTTCAAACTCGGATACGTTGAGAACACGTGTGCTGATGCCGCTGTACCGATAGGGCCTTCAAGCATCGTACCGCCATACAGCTCAATACCTGCTAAATGTGCCATTTGTCCAATGAGACAGGCGGCCTTTAATCCACCTGCTTGATTGATTTTTACGGCAAAGACGTCGGCACAATGATCTGCTGCTAAACGAGCGGCATTTTGCGGGTCTTGGACAATTTCGTCCGCCATGATGGGTACGTCAAAATGATCTGTTAAGCGTTTAAGTCCAGTAGGGTTTCTCATGGAGATAGGTTGTTCTATTAAATCAACGCCGCCCGCTTGCAATAGGCTAATGCCTTTCATCGCTTCAAGCTCTGTCCATGCTTGATTGACATCGACTGTGATGCGACAATCAGGTAAGGCTTGTTTGATCGCCAATACGTGCGCTACGTCGTCAAGAATCGGATTGCTACCGATTTTTAACTTAAAGATACGGTGGCGTTTTTGCTCAACCATGTGCTTAGCTTCAGCGATATCTTTGCTTGTATTACCGCTGGCTAGCGTCCAAGCCACTTCGATACGATCGCGGACACGGCCACCAATTAGCTCACTCACGGGCAAGTTTAAGCGTTTGCCTTCAATGTCTAGTAGGGCAGTTTCGATCGCACATTTTGCAAAACGGTTGCCATTGATATGAAGGTTTAGCAGTTGCATCGCTTTTGCTGCACTGGTCGGCTGCTCTTTTAATAAAAGAGGCGTGAAATAAGTATCAATATTGGTTTTGATGCTGTGAGGGCTTTCTTCGGCATAGCTGAGACCGCCGATCGTGGTTGCCTCTCCCCAGCCTTCATAGCCATCTTCTGTTTGGATATGTACTAGCACGAGTACTTGTTCGTTCATGACGGTACAAGCAAGCTTATGCGCTCGAATAGTAGGTATTGGTACCAGCAAGGTATTAATTGAACGAATCATGACAGTCCCTAATTGATGAGTGGTGCGTCCTTATGCTTAATAAGAACTATAAATGCTAGATAACAGCATGTCTAAGACCTATTTAGTCTATTATTAATACCTTTTAGGTATTTTTATATATAACCTGCACCGTGTTATGTTCTTTAGGTATAAAGATGATTGCTACGACCGAGTTTATTCGGTTGTCATAGTAATTAGCGTCACAACTGAAAAACTGATGTTAAGAAACCAGCCCAAGGCCTGATCAAGGAAGAGAAAAGATGGAACTGAGGCACTTACGCTACTTTGTGGCAGTCGCAGAAGAAAAGAGCTTTAATAAGGCAGCTGCGCGCTTGTATATCTCACAGCCGCCACTTAGTAGACAAATCAAGCAGCTAGAAGAAGAGATCGGAGTTACGTTAATTGATAGGGAAAATCGTCCACTCAAACTGACTGAGGCAGGGGAGTTTTTTTATGATCATGCCATTCAGATATTGAAAAAATCGGACGATCTGCGGGCGATGACCATTCGCAAAGGTAATTTTGATAATACGCTGTCTATCGGTTTTGTTTCCTCTATCTTATCTGGCATATTGCCAAAAGTGATCGCCCGTTTTCGTGAGGTATATCCAAATGTGGAAATCAAACTATATGAGCTGAATTCTTGGCAACAAACACAAGGATTGGTAGACGGAAAAATAGACGTTGGGTTTGGTAGGCTATTATTTGAAGACGCTTCTATCAGGCGGATGGTGCTTAGGGAAGAGAGCTTGGTCGTTGCCGTTCCTGTTGGTCATTCTTTGGCGAAGGAAGGGCGTACTAGTGTGAGACTGATGGATTTAACCAATGAGAATTTATTGCTATATCCAACCGCACCGCGTCCCAGTTTTATCGATTATGTCTTGGAATTATTTGACGCTCGTAACTTAAAGGCCAATTATTTTACAGAGGTGCGTGAGTTGCATGTTGCATTGGGGCTAGTGGCGGCAGGCGAGGGTTTGACAATTGTGCCCAAAACCCTTGAACATTTGCGGAGTCAAGAAGTGACTTATATACCCTTTGAAGATGGATTGATTACCTCACCGATTGTGATGAGTGTCAGACACTTTGACAAGTCAGAGCTATTAAAAACATTGCTGAATGTCACTTACCAAATCTATGATGCAGAAGGTTTTGATTATAAGCGTGAGAAAATTTGACAAGCTTCTAATGCCATTAGTAGTGCTCTCAAAATTGAGTAGAATAACGCGAGATGAGACTAATTGTTTCTACAGGCTTTTATAAAGGTAATAGAACACAGGATAGTCAAAAATCATCCTGTGTTCTTGTTGAGCAAATATCTCTTATATGATTACCAACTTAAACCGTTATATCAGTAATCAGCAAGATAATTTGTATCGTATTACCCGCCTGCATCTCAGTGAGTATGGTGTTAAGGACTATAATGATAAATCGTTAGCATAGGCAAGCCTTCAAATTGAGTACAGTATTTGCTGAGGCTGCTTATATAGGGACTTAATTAACTCAACAGTACTGCGCATAGACCGACAACCGCCATGATACGTTGAACAATCAAACTGTCTTGCAAGTGAGTGTTTAAATAGGTAGCAACGCCTTTGCCGACAGTATATAGACCTAGCATGGCAACAATCATACCTATAAAAAATCCAGCAGTATTACTGTTTGCAGGAACTTCAATGGCGTGCGCCGCACCATGGAACATAGCGAGTGCACCAAAGCCAACGATGGCTAAGTTATGCCATGTTTTGACTGAGGCTTCATTGCTTTGATTCAGTGAATTGTTAAAGTAGCGGCTCATAAGCGCCATGGTGAGTAATACGATAGACAGTACGATACCGAATTCAATAAACATGCTGTTCAAGCTCACACTTAAACTGAGTACAAATCCTGTTACTAAACCAATTAACAGTGCTATAAGGCCTTTTTTAAAACTGTGCATCTGAGTAAATAGCAGGCCCATACCCAATGCCAGCATGAGGTGATCAAGCCCAGTTAAAGGATGCATGATACCAGACAATACTGAAGTGCTAAATGTGCTTTCTGCTGCCATCAAGCCATGCCCAGGGTGAGCCAATGCGAGTGTTGGTAGCAATGATAACAGTGCTAAGCCACTGGTCATTGCAGTTTTGTTGTTGAAAGCTCTATATGTCATAGTTTGTGATATTTTTATTGTCATGATATATCCTTAATGAGTAAACAAATCGATATAAAAACTGACTGATAATCTGCTTATCCGTCAGCGGTTTGTAAAGCAGCTATTTATTCCATAATATAAGACATTAAAGGCAACATTCTACGCTACATTTATCATGCCTTTATCCAATATAAAGGCAACAATGTCATCAAGCCCTTCCCCTGTTTTCATATTACTAAAGACCACAGGCTTATCGCCGCGCATTTTTTTGGCATCACGTGCCATAACCTCAAGTGACGCACCTACGAGAGGGGCAAGATCGGTTTTATTGATAATGAGCAAGTCAGATTTCATGATGCCAGGCCCACCTTTACGAGGGATTTTATCGCCTGCTGAAACATCAATGACATACAAAGTTAAGTCGGATAGTTCAGGGCTAAAAGTTGCTGCCAAATTGTCACCACCAGATTCGATAATAATAAGCTCGAGACCTGCAAATTGGTCTTGTAATTCGGCGATGGCAGATAGGTTAATTGAGGCATCTTCACGAATGGCCGTATGCGGGCAGCCACCGGTTTCAACACCGCGAATGCGCTCAGCTGGCATGGCCTCATGGCGGGTTAAAAATTCAGAGTCTTCTTTGGTATAAATATCATTGGTTACCACTGCCATATTGACGTCATCCCGCAAGCGTTGACATAGTCTTAGCGTTAATGCTGTTTTTCCTGAGCCAACAGGACCGCCAATCCCTAAGCGTAGTGGCGAGAGCGTCGTGTCTAAATTTTTGTTTTCGACTTTGGGTTTCAGTGCCATAAATAAAGTTCCTTGATGAGAGTTGTGTTTATCAACGATTAAGAGCGAAATAAACGGCTGTATTGCCTTTCGTGCTGACAAGACAGCATCGCTAAATTTGGTAGGTTAGCGGACATATGTAGCTGTTGATAAAGTAGATTCAGCTTTACGTTAGCCTCTAAAGGCATATCTTGAACTTGCAAAAAGCTTTGCTTGACGTTGGCAACCAATGCCTGTATTTGCTGACTTAATAACTGTTGTAGCTGCCAAATAATGCGCTGTCCTGCCATTTGCCCAAGCGGTACGGTCTTGACCGCAGCCAAAACCATATTTTCTATTTGACCAAAAGCGTAGGTGGTCATGGCTTGTACAGGCTTAAGCTGCCAGTGCGAGCTGATATGGGCAAAGAGTGGCAAAAACCCATGGGCAAGTAAGCTATCAGGCACGTCGAGCTTAAGGACATCACCAAGCCAAGCTGATAAAGAAAGAGCCAATTGGCTTGACTCATAGACAAACTCTTTGCTTTCACGGCTGGCATGGTAATCTGCACCTAAAGTATCAGCAAGCGCTACGTCATCAACCATAAGTGCCTCTATCATCAGCGCCAGTAGCGGTAGCTCATACCGACATAATGCCAGCTCCAGATAGTCACTCATAAACGCTAAACTACTGCTTTCATTATGAATGAGCCCTGACTCAATAGCGGGTTCTATGCCTTGCGAGTAGGTATAACTGCCAATAGGTAGGTTACTTGACGCCAGCATTAATAGACGTCCAGTTACTTCTGTATTATTCAGATCATTTATACCTTGTGCGGTACGGGTAGTCTGCTGTGAGTGTGTGGCGTGATTAGTCATGAGTATGCTCATGGCTGTGGCTGGTAGCGTCAGAGTGATTATGCTGATGGTTACCGCTATTTTCCTGAGCATGGTTGTGGTCAAGACTGTGACCATGAGAGTGTGAGTGTCCACCGAGGTCGCCTTTATAGGCCCCAGTCTCTGGTTCAAACGGTGCTTGTACGGCTTGGGTATGTAGTCCAAGTTGATGTAACATCGCTTCTAAAACATGGTCAGGCTCAAAGTACAGGGCCTTAGGTGTAATCATTAATGGCACATGACGATTACCTAAATGGTAAGCGCCTTTCATAAGGTCAAAACCATTATCAGCAGTCACTTCGATTAAGGCTTGATTAGCGGCCATAATCTGTATCAAGTTGCCTTGATGGTCTGCCAGTACACTGCCATTCTTAATAGTTTCCGTACGTGGCAAATCAACACCAATGGTTTCGTGGTGCTGTTTTTCTGCTTTAAAACGGCTACGCTGACGGGTGTCAAAATCTAAATATAAAAAATTTTCTGCCTGTTTTTGCCTATCAATAATTGCTTGTTGTTCAGCGCTTAGGGTTGATTGGTCAAGACGTTGCGTATAAATGTTCATAATTATGTTTAGAGTCCGTTAAAATAGATGATTAACTGCTGATTGGGGATTATCAGCACAACAATAAAAAGCAGCTAGAATAAAAAGTAGCGCTGTGCCATCGGTAGATGTTCGGCAGGCTCACAGGTTAACAGCTCACCATCGGCATATACTTCATAGGTCTCAGGATTGACCTCCATATTAGGGCAGTAGCTGTTAAATTTCATGTCTTGTTTGCGTACTTGGCGGATGTTATGTACTGCTTTAATGACTTTTTCTAACCCCAAGTGTTTATCAACGCCTTTGTCTATCGCAGCGCTTGACATAAAAGTCATGCAAGTCTGTGCCACTGTTTTGGGGAAGCTGCCAAACATGCTGCGATAATGCACAGGCTGCGGGGTAGCGATGGAAGCATTGAGGTCGCCCATGGGCGCTGCCGCAATCAAGCCACCTTTAATGATAAGGTCGGGCTTTACCCCAAAAAATGCCGGCGACCATAAAATTAAATCTGCCCATTTCCCTATTTCAACTGACCCCACTTCATCACTAATGCCATGCGTGATGGCAGGATTGATGGTGTATTTTGCGAGGTAGCGTTTGATACGAAAATTGTCATTGCCGCTATCAGAGTCAGTAGGGCTTAACATGATATGCGCTAAGGATTGCTCAGTTTTAGCCGATTGATCAGGAGCCAAGTGACCACGTTGTGCTTTCATCTTATCAGCCGTTTGCCACGTGCGAATAATGACTTCTCCCACGCGTCCCATCGCCTGCGAATCACTACTCATCATGGAGATAGCGCCCATATCTTGTAAAATATCTTCAGCGGCAATGGTCTCTTTACGAATACGGCTTTCTGCAAAAGCCACATCTTCAGCAATGGCTGGGCTTAGATGGTGACAAACCATGAGCATGTCGAGATGCTCGTCAATGGTATTAATAGTGAAAGGGCGCGTTGGGTTGGTTGATGAGGGTAAGACGTTGGTTTCAGCAATAGCTTTTAAGATATCTGGTGCATGACCACCACCAGCGCCTTCGGTATGGAAGGTGTGAATACAGCGGTCTTTAAAGGCACCTAGTGTGCTATCTAAATAGCCACTTTCATTTAACGTATCAGTATGAATAGCAACTTGCACATCATATTGTTCAGCCACGCTAAGGCAGTTATCAATAGCTTTGGGCGTAGAGCCCCAGTCTTCATGAAGCTTAAGCCCGATAGCACCCGCTTCGATTTGCTCAACAATTGGCGCTGGTAAACTAACATTGCCTTTACCCAAGAATCCGATATTCATCGGAATAGCATCAGTGGCTTTTAGCATGCTGTGAATATGATAAGCCCCAGGAGTACAAGTAGTGGCAAGGGTACCTTCAGCAGGCCCCGTGCCACCGCCTAACATCGTAGTCACACCAGACATTAGCGCCGTTTCACATTGCTGCGGTGCAATGAAGTGAATATGGCTATCAACTCCGCCAGCAGTTAAGATTTTACCTTCTCCTGCAATGATTTCGGTAGCTGCTCCAATAGGCAAAGTGATATTAGGCTGAATATCAGGGTTACCGGTTTTACCGATGCCACTGATGCGACCTTCTTTGATAGCGACATCTGCCTTATAGATACCGCTGTAGTCCACAATCAGAGCATTGGTAATAATAGTATCGGCAACTTGGTCACCTAGTAGCTGTGACTGACCCATGCCATCGCGGATAACCTTGCCACCACCAAATTTAACCTCTTCACCAATGCTGATGCTATCAGCATCAGTACGTTGGTCACTGTGACTGGTCAAATCATATTCAACCTCAAGCCATAAATCTGTATCTGCCAAGCGTACTTTATCCCCTGTGGTAGGGCCAAAATGCTCGGCATAGATACGTCTGTCAATGCGTTTTTTCGAGGTATTTTGAGAGGTTTTAGGGTCTACAACGCCCATAACTTTGCCGGTAAAACCATAGATGTGTTGTTTACCAGCGATGGCAACCAGCTCAACTTCGCGCGCTTGTCCTGGCTCAAAGCGTACAGCAGTACCCGATAGGATGTTTAGTCGGTACCCAATTGTTAAATCTCGATCAAAGCTGAGTGCCGCGTTTACTTCAAAGAAGTGATAGTGAGAGCCGATTTGAATAGGGCGGTCACCCGTATTTATTACCGTTATGGTTTGAACGTATCGACCAGCATTCAAAGCCATATCGCCTGCTTTAATATTATATTCGCCTGCTTTTATCGTCATTTTTATTATCCTTAATCATCTTATCGCATTAGCTACAATTTAATTTCAAAGCATTTTTCGTTTGATACCGTTTTACTAGTAGGTTATATCGTTCCTTCGGGTGATTCATTACTAGAGCAGAGACATCGCCAGTAGACAGCGACACACAAGCAAGTTATACGATGGGATTATGCACCGTGACAAGCTTAGTGCCATCAGGAAAAGTCGCTTCAACTTGTACATCGCCTATCATCTCTGCAATACCTTCCATGACTTCATCGGCAGAGAGATAGGTAGCTCCCTCGCTCATTAGTTGCGCTACGGTTTTGCCATCACGCGCGCCTTCCATCAGTAACATGCTGATGTAAGCGATAGACTCAGGATAATTAAGCTTGACGCCACGATTTTTGCGACGTTCCGCCACCATGCCTGCCGTAAATAGCAAGAGCTTGTCTTTTTCTGTGGGATTTAATTGCATAAAGTCTCCTTAATAATTATGGTTCTTTGAAAGTTATTAACTGTTTTTAATCTTTATAAAGTAAATATGCTAAGTAGAGTCATTCTGGCTTGATTCAGCATTGTTTAAGAATGAGTGCATGATATTAGGTCTCCCAAATCCTTGGTCGATGAGGCTCAAGCGCATACCATGTAGACCTTATAAGCTCGCGGACTTGGTAAAAAGCTTCAAAGCAGGCACGCACATCTGCCCCTAGATAACGGCAATTGATACCTTGAAAATTGTGGGTACAATAAATAGGTAATGACTGTGTATCAATGAGACTGCGTATCTCGGTAATAGTGGCATCTAAATACTGACCAAGCTTGAGCGGATTATTCTGTAGTTCTAATGCAATGACCTCTGTGCTAGGTATTGCCCAAAAAGAGCCATGAACATGTTGATTATTCAGTCCTAATGGTGAGGTGAACCAGCGGGTATTTGCTTGCTGAGAAGTGCATTCACTGACTAATAAATGGCCATCACGCCATATCTCCAAGCGGTTGGCATAATGACCATTAGCAAAAGTCTCTTGATGCGCTTGACGTCCAAACACCGCAATATCCCAAGTCAACAAACTTGCCGTCTTAGCTAAATAAAAGCGATTATTGGCATTAGAGTCGGAATAATCGTAATAAATGCTTTCTTGAGGTAGCCATTCAAGAACAGCGTGATCATCGAGGCGGGCGTCGATAGATTGTTCTGCGCTGACGGCATTGTTGAAAGTATTGTCGATAATATGTGAGCCAGAGTTATTGTCGAGAGGGTGGTCGGAGTCGTTGCTAGTTATAGCTTGAGTGCCCTCGGTAGGTTTTGATAAATCGTTGGGTTTAGAGAACCGTAATGACTGCCGTTGCCCATACCATTTGCCAGCTCCAGGGGTAGTAATCACCGCATGGCTATTAGATTTCAGGTTAAATTCCAATGTTAAGCGGTCATCATCGGCAATGCCAGCAGGAGGATACAACACATAAATATGGCAAATCGCTGCTTGACTATCAGGCTCAGGATACAGCGCACGCTGCACCATTAATGCACCAGTATGGGCGCGATGATACAGTCGAGTTTTTGCAGTATTAGAGGCGCAGTCGAAATGAAGCTGTAGTGAGGATTGCCAAGTCAAAATATAATATCCTTGAAGCTGTGCAGTATATTGTCAAACCCTAAATCCAATTATGACCACTAATAAAAATATAAGGTGTATTATTTTCTCAAAATTTTGTTCAATACGCAGAACCTAGTGGCTGCTAACTAGATTGCCACCAATTCTCGAATATTGTTTTCTGCCATGTCACATCCAGCCCCTTGAGCAACCACTTGTCCTCTAGAAAGCACGGTATAGTTATCAGCAAGCTCTTCAGCAAACTCATAAAACTGCTCGACTAAAACGATTGCCATATCGCCTTTATTAGCAAGACTCCGAATGACTCTACCGATGTCTTTAATGATTGACGGTTGAATGCCTTCAGTAGGCTCATCAAGTACTAGCACGCGTGGCTCTGAAGCAAGCGCACGAGCAATAGCGAGTTGCTGCTGCTGACCGCCTGATAGATCACCACCGCGGCGATGTTTCATTTCATCCAGCACTGGAAATACATCATATAAGTGTTTAGGTACTTTACTCGCTTTACGTTGAGAGAATTTTGCCATTCCAATGAGGATGTTTTCTTCAACGGTCAAAGTGGAAAAGATATCACGTCCTTGCGGCACATAAGCCAGTCCTGCGCGCACACGCTGCTCAGGCGTCATCTTACTAATATCCTTGCCGTCTAATAAAATTTCACCGGATCTTATTGGTAGGATGCCCATCAAGCATTTAAGCAAGGTGGTTTTACCGACGCCATTACGACCCAGTACGACGCTACATTCTCCTACCGGTGCGGCTAGGGTGACATCACGTAAGATGTGACTGCCGCCGTAATATTGATTTATAGCATTAATTTCTAACATATAACTACCCTTATTTTTTAGGTCTATTTCTAAGCACTACTATCGACTATCGACCCAAGTAAGTTTCAATAACGGCTTCATTGTTCTGTACGTCAGCTAACGTCCCTTCAGCCAAAATAGCACCATTTGCTAAGACTGTTACTTTTTCACTTATGGCGTCAATGAAAGTCATGTCATGTTCAACCACGATTAAGGTGTGATTCTTTTTAAGGCGCAGACATAACTCAGCGGTATGTTCAGTTTCGGCATCTGTCATGCCTGCTACTGGCTCGTCAAGTAAAATAAGTTTTGGTCTTTGCATCAGTAACATCCCAATTTCTAACCACTGTTTTTGACCATGAGATAACAGTCCAGCTGGCTTGTTGATCATATCTTTTAAGCGTATTTGAGCTAATGTTGAGTCAAGCGTATCTTTGATTTCAGCATCAATTTTAGTAAACCAGCTTTTTGACACCCGTTTGTCTTTTGGCGCCGCCAGCATTAAGTTGTCGAGCACGGTAAATTTCTCAAATACGGTAGGTTTTTGAAACTTACGACCAATGCCTGCTTCGGCTATTTCTTCGGTAGATAGTTTTGCTAAATTATGTACTTGACCAAAAAATGCGCTACCCTTTGTCGGCCGCGTTTTACCAGTGATAACATCCATTAACGTCGTCTTACCTGCGCCATTAGGACCGATGATGCAGCGTAGCTCGCCCGCCTCAATATATAACGATAAATCATTGAGTGCACGAAACGAGTCAAACCACACGCTAACGTCTTCCAAATAAAGCGCAATACCATGTCTCATATCTGGACCTGATTTAGAAACAGGTTGAGCGAAGCCGCCACTATCTCCATAATCTTCAGCCAAAGTGGTTACTGGTTGGGTAGGCGTGGTCTCTGCAATCGTTATGTTGTTTGCATTTTCAAGATTTTCCATTGCCTTATTAATACTAGGATTATTTACATTTTTAATAAGTGCATCGTTAGCAGTCTTTTGGAAAGTAGTATTATTAGATATTATTGACATTATTCTTTTTCCTTCTTAAGACGATCAAGTACACCAATGATGCCGTTAGGTAAAAATAAAGTAACCACCACAAATAATCCGCCTAGAATAAGCAACCAAAACTCCGGATAGGCGACGGTAAAATACGTTTTAATCACATTGACTGTACCAGCACCTATAATGGCACCAATTAATGAACCTCTGCCTCCAGCAGCCACCCATACTGCCATCTCGATAGAGTTGACGGGGTTCATCTCGCCTGGATTAATGATGCCAACTTGCGGTACATATAGAGCACCAGCGATACCAGCTATTATTGCAGACAATACCCAAGCTGAAAGTTTGTACCAAAGCGTACGATAGCCTAGATATTGCAAGCGATTTTCACTATCACGGATGGCACCGAGCACACGCCCATAAGGCTGGCTCATCAGATAGCGTAGTCCAAGATATGACAGTAGCAGCGCCAAAGCGGTCGTAAAGCACAGCACAGCCCTCGTTGAAGAGGCAGTGATGTCATAACCTAATAGCGTCGTAAAACCTGTGAAGCCATTGTTACCACCAAAGCCTGTTTCGTTACGGAAGAATAATAAGGCTGCTGCGTAGGTCATGGCCTGAGTAATAATCGAAAAATAAACCCCTTTGATTTTTGAGCGAAAGGCAAAGAAACCAAATATAAAAGCGACCAGACCTGGAACTAGTACCACTAGAGCCATGGCCCACCAGAAATGTTGAGTGCCTGCCCAATACCATGGCAATTCGGTCCAACTTAAGAAACGCATAAAGTCTGGCAAGCCCGTGCCAGCAGTTTCTCGCGTCAAGTACATACCAAAGGCATAACCTCCTAGCGCAAAATAAAGACCATGACCTAAGCTTAAGATACCGGCATAGCCCCAGACCAAGTCTAAAGCCAGTGCTACCATGGCAAGTGCCATTATTTTACCAATCAAAGTTATCCAGTAAGCAGACAGGTGCAAACTAGAGGTTTCAGGTAGTAGATGGAGCCAAGGCAATATCAGCAGCACCAAAAAACACAGACCAATCAAAATGGAATTACGTGGGGAATCAGATAATAATTGAGCGAAACGCATAAGGTTCTCCTTAGTCTACAAAACGGCCTTTGAGGGCGAATAAACCTTGTGGACGTTTCTGAATAAACAAAATCACAAGAACCAGTAATACAATCTTAGCCATCACAGCACCAATGCCAATCTCAAGCACAGTGCCACTGATACCAAGACCTAAGGATGCCAATACCGCGCCCCATACTTGCCCAACACCGCCAACCACGACGACTAAGAACGCATCAATAATATAAGTCTGGCCTAAGTCAGGTCCGACGTTGCCCACTTGCGCTAAAGCACAACCAGCGAGACCAGCGAGACCTGAGCCAAGTCCAAAAGCCAACATATCGATACGGGCAGATGAAATACCAACCGCACGGGCCATTTGCCGATTTTGAGTCACGGCGCGTACAAACAACCCGAAGCGAGTCTTGTTAAGTAAGTACACCAATAGCATAAGAATGATGATAGTAAAGCCGATAATAGCGATACGGTTGAAGGGGAGTACAAGGCTTGAGGACACTTGATAGGCCCCGCTCAACCACTCGACATTGCTGACTTCGACATTTTGCGCGCCAAATATCATCCGAACCAACTGCATAAGAATCAGACTGACACCGAAGGTTGCTAGTAAGGTTTCAAGCTCACGACCATAAAGTGGTCGAATAACGATCCGTTCGATAACCATGCCAATAATGGCACTAACTAAAAAAGCAACAGGTATAGCGGCAACAAGATACCACCCTGTCATACTGGGAAAATAAGCTTGAAACAGATTTTGCACTACATAAGTAGAGTAAGCGCCAATCATAATCAGCTCACCGTGAGCCATATTGATGACACCAAGCAGTCCAAAGGTAATGGCAAGCCCTAAAGCGGCGAGAAGTAAGACACTCGCAGTGCTAAGACCGGTGAAAAGATGACCGATCCAAGTACTGATGGTAATTCGCTGCTCAATACTATCTTCAGCGTCTAATAACGCAGATTTGAGTACAGGATCGATATCGTCTGCCGCCAATGCCTTTTTAACATCCACTAAGACTTGTGGGCTATCGCTATTGGCAAGCACGGTAAGCGCGGCAATTTGTTTGGCGACGTCGCCATCTCTAAAATCAATCCTCGCTTGCAAGGTATTTAACGCCGTTTTGACGTCGACGTCTTCCTCATTAGTGGCAGCAGCGCTTATAAGTGCTGGATCTAGCTGTTCGATATTGTCCGCTAAGATAGCAACTGCCTGCATACGTTGCGTAGGATCGTTTGACGCAAGCTTAACCTTAGCTTGTCCAAATACTAAGGCTGAGCGTAGTGCATTGGTCAAAGTTACTTGTGCCAAGTCGCTGGGCCACTCTGTGGTCAGCTGCTTAGCAGGGTAAGTAAATAACTCATCTTCGCTGTTAAGTAGGTAAGTTTGTCCGCCATTGCCTTGGTATAACTCATCATTTTTTATCAGCTCAACCAAAGTATCTAAACTCTCAACTGACCCGGGCCACTGATTGAGCATGGTTTGGCGCTTAGTGAAGTCTGCAGCAACGAACTGTTCGATAGCATCCTCTTTACTTATCGCAAGATCAGCTGACGTAGTCACAGATTTCTCGTTTTGAGCAAGTAAGGTCTCATTATTTGCAGCATTAGATGTCGCTGCCACAGTGTTGGAAGATATTGTATCTTCAGCGTAGGCAGGTGATGCGATAGCGATGAAAAGTGCTAAAGATAGTAGGGCGATGATAAAAGTCTTATAAGAGTAATTGGCTTGCGCGTCACTTTTAGAATAGGAATAATAACGTGACATGATGGCTCCTTTTTTACAGTCAACACGCCTCTAACCTCTACTGAAAATTGTTTTTATCAGTAGAGAAGCTAAAGGGATGCTGGTATTGATACCACTAAGGGACTAGCGTTTAAGTGACCATAAACTTATTTAGGGATGTACTGACTCCATGGCTCAGCCCGAATGACTTTTGGCGTTTTGCTGATCACATCGAACTGCCCATCGGTACGAATTTGACCGATCATGACAGGCTTCCATAGGTGATGGTTTTCTTCATCCATTTTCAGCGTGTACCCTGATGGTGCATCAAAAGTCTGACCTCCCATACTAATACGCACTTTATCGACATTAGTAGTACCAGCTTTTTCGACTGCTTGTTTCCACATATTGATACCCACGTATGTGGCTTCCATAGGATCGTTCGTCACGACCTTGTCAGCATTGGGTAGCTTATGATCCAGCGCGTATTTTTTATACTTTTTGGTGAAGTCGCTGTTGACAGGATTTTTAACTGACATAAAGTAGTTCCATGACGCTAAGTGCCCTTGCAATAAGCTGGTATCGATACCGCGAAGCTCTTCTTCTCCTACTGAGAATGCCATGACTGGGATATCAGAGGCTTTAATACCTTGGTTGGCAAGCTCACGATAGAAGGGTACGTTTGAGTCCCCATTAATGGTAGAGATAACCGCCGTTTTCTTACCAGTAGAAAAGCTTTTAATATTGCCAACGATGGTCTGATAGTTGCTGAATCCAAAAGGGGTGTACTCTTCCATGATGTCTGTTTCAGCGACCCCTTTAGATTTTAAGAAAGCACGCAGTATCTGGTTAGTAGTCCGAGGATAGACATAGTCTGTCCCAAGTAAGACAAAGCGTTCTGCACTACCGCCCTCTGGACTCATTAAATATTCAACGGCAGGAATGGCTTGTTGGTTAGGTGCAGCACCAGTGTAGAAAATGTTTTCTGATTGCTCTTGACCTTCGTACTGCACAGGGTAGAACATTAAACCATTTAGTTCTTCAACGACAGGCAGCACGGACTTACGTGACACAGATGTCCAACCACCAAATATCACATCGACTTTATCTTGGGTTAACAGCTGCCGAGCTTTTTCAGCAAATAACGGCCAATCAGAAGCAGGATCTACGACGATTGGCTCTAGCTGCTTACCTAACACGCCGCCATTGGCGTTAATTTCATCAATGGTCATGAGCGCCGTATCTTTTAATGACGTCTCAGAGATGGCCATCGTTCCAGATAAAGAGTGCAAGATACCTACTTTGATGGTGTCACCATCTGTCGCAGAGGTTTCCGTTTTTGTGGCGGTAGAATTGGTTTCTGCACTAGTTTCCGCAGGTTTTTGACAACCTATAAGACTTAAGCTGCCGACAACAGCTACTGCTAGTAGAGACAAACGTGATGTCAATTTTGAGTCGATACGATAGTTTGTATTGATAGGAGTAGCAGTGATAAGCGTTGGCAATAAAGACATATATTTCTCCAGAAAGATAAAGTAGCAGCCTGGTAGGCCGAGTGAACGAACCATTCCTAATTATTATTAATACTTCAATATCTATGCCAATATGAAATACAAAATAAATGCACCAATATCGGTCTTTATCAGGAGCTATGGTAATTTTTTGCACCATAATTGGTTTCTATGATTTTCTATGCACCATAAGCGTCTATTTTAGAGAACTAAAGCTGTGCATAAAAAATGACTAAATTGAAAGCGATATGCTATTAAGTTTAAAAAGTGTGAATGGATTTATTGGGATTGTTCTCATTTTAAAAATGGTGAAAAAAATAAGATAAACAGCTTGTCCCCATCAAGCTCAACCTGATAAGTAGCAAACTTTACCTCTTTATCATCCAAGCAGTGACCAGTCATGAAACCAAAGCGCTGCTTATAAATAGAAGCGGCGTTAAAGTTGTAGTGCAAACAGCTAACGGCACAACTATCCTATTGACGGGGTATGGAGACAGCAAAAAGTGCTGACATGACATGACATGACATGGCATGACAGCCGCCGCGGAACGATAATGAGCAAAGCGCCAGACATCACATTTAGTGAGTCTGCTATTTAATAGTGAGTTTGCTATTTAAAATATAACTCTCGATTTGAGGGTTTTTTATTATTTAAAATTTGAGGAAAGGCGTATGCTAAAAACACACCCTTTGGGGACGTTGTCTTACTGAAAGTTTGTTCTTTTTACCGGAAGTATTTGCTGCGGTCATTGGTGCAATTTTTGGCTTGACGGTTTTATTACTTTAGCCATTTGACGGTATCGATGAATACCGTCTATGATACCGTGATTAATCGGTGACTATCGTTTGCTATGTAATAAAAAACCCTTGCAGATCGTGGCTTACAAGGGTTTATTGTACTCAGATTGCTATTGTTGTCTGCTATCTTCTTGACAGCATAGGTCAAGTCTATGAAGTAAGTTTATACCGAATATGCTCACTTCGTATATGAAATGTCTGCCTAAGATTTAGCTTTAGCTAGCGTAAATCAACAAAGTATCTACAGCAGTACTTCATAATCACATTAAACTGAATAGGTTAATTATGTTTGATATCGATATCCGTTTGTTACGCTTATTCAATAGTATATATGAAAGGGGCACGATCTCAGAAGCTGCGCATGAGCTTAACATCCGTCAACCTGCTGCTAGTAGTGGACTTAAAAAGTTAAGACAACATTTTGATGATCAGTTATTTGTTAGAGTCGGGCACAAAATGCAGCCTACAAATACTGCTAGAGATATGTTGCCACTGGTAGTGGAAGCTATTGAAAAAATGCGGATAGTCAATGAATTTAGTAAGGGCTTCGATTCATTAAATGCGTCACGTACATTTCGTATTAGTATGACAGACAGTCATTACTTATCAGTTGTGCCCACCTTAATAAGTTATTTTGATAAACATGCCCCTTCTATCAAATTAGATATCGTACCTATCGACAATGATACTGCATTGCTCATGAGTAAAGGGGAAGTTGATCTGGTAATTGGTTTTGTACCTCAGTTACAGGAAAGGTTTTATCAACAACGTTTTTTTGATGAACACTATGTAGTCATTGCTAACTCTGAAAATACACATATTCTAAATAATGATCTATCGTTAGAGCTATATCAGAGTGCAGAGCACATAGGTATTTTGCCACGTGGTACAGGTCATTATTTAATTGAATATGAAATCCAAAAGTTAAATATTAAACGAAATATTGTTTTACGTTTGCCGAGTCATTTAGGGTTAGGGACTATTGTTCAGCGTACAAATCTTATCGCTACCGTGCCTGAGCAAATGGGGAGGTTGTTGCAAGAGTATGTTGGTGTCAGCTTGTATCCATTGCCTTTTGAGCTTCCCTCTTGGTCAATTAAGCAATATTGGCATGAATATGCCCATCACAATGCGGACAATCAATGGTTGCGCCAAACGTGTTTTAATCTTCTACAGTCCTAATTAGTCTGAATCGAATATACTAGGGCATGTCCTCATCTCCATTTTCGAAATGAGGACACGCCCTAATAGAAATGTTTTTTGTTCATTTATTTGTTCATTCCACACTTAACATAGAAAGCTCTAAAAAATAGAGAGTTATTGATACGCTGACGATCTCAAGAGCTCTGCCTACATGTTCTGCTATAACTTACGATTCCCTTTCTAATCCACCCACACCTTCTTTCAATCATTTAGAGAGCAATTCTCTATTTTCCTCTTTTCCTTTTTAAAACCAGCGTTAATACAATATCCCTATTTCTAAAATGTCTTTAATAGAAAGACATGAAAAAATCTCATATTTTCAGAACTATATAAAGAGACTTATATAGGTTTCAATTTATTTGAAATACGGGCTACTTGAATAATAACTCCACATTTTTCCATAATATTTTCCTGAGGATCGTCTGAAAATAGACAATATTATTGAAGGTAATGACTTTGATTAATCATTTATGGCTGCTAACTATTATTTTTATCAATACTAAGTATCTAAATATAGGATGTTGTATTGATAGTTAAAATAAATTAACTTCTTACTAAGGAATGAAATAACAACTTAGGGAGAAGCGCAGTGGGTAATTCAAATACAGCAACGATTAATAAATATGATTACGATGTTGTGATTTTAGGAGCAGGTCCAGTAGGATTGACCATTGCAAATTATTTAGGTTTACAAGGCGTGAAGACGTTAGTTGCTGAGCAATTGGATAGGTTAATTGATTATCCAAGAGCGATTGGTATCGACGATGAGTCCCTACGAACATTACAGTCTTTAGATGTAATCGACGAGGTGTTACCTCATATTACGCCAGATCATGCTATGCGTTTTTTAACACCAAGTGGTAGATGTTTTGCAGATATACAACCTACAACTCGTGAGTTTGGTTGGTCACGTCGCAACGCATTTGTGCAACCACAAGTCGATGCGGTTTTGCTAGAAGGACTATCACGCTTTGACTGTGTTACCGTAGAGTTCAATAGTTGTTTAAAAGATTTCTCACAAGATGATAGAGGTGTCACTCTTAATTTTGATTCTCCAAATACCCCTCCTACTACTATCAGCTGTAAATACCTCATTGCCTGCGATGGTGGTAACAGTTACATAAGACAAAGTTTAAATATTCCCTTCGAAGGAAAAACAGCACCAAATAAATGGATAGTGATTGATGTCGCTGATGATCCATTAGCAACACCGCATGTGTATTTATGCTGTGATCCTGTGCGACCTTATGTATCAGCTGCGCTACCTCATGCTATTCGCCGTTTTGAGTTTATGGTAATGCCTAATGAAACCGAAGAAGAGCTATCACAGCCTCATCGTATACGAGAGCTATTGTCTAAAGTCGTTCCAGATCCTGATAATGTCAATGTCATTCGTCAGCGTGTTTACACTCATAATGCCCGTCTAGCAGGTCAATTTAAAATTGGTCGTATTCTATTAGCAGGAGACGCGGCGCACATCATGCCAGTTTGGCAAGGTCAAGGTTATAACACAGGAATCCGTGACGCGTCTAACCTTGCATGGAAATTGAGCATGGTAATCAAAGACCAAGCCGACGACGGTCTATTAGAAACTTATCAAGTCGAGCGTAAAGCTCATGCCAAGGCTATGATTGATCTATCAGTTATGGCAGGAAACGTCCTCGCTCCCCCTAAAAAGTGGCAAGGACAACTAAGAGATACGTGCTCGTTTGCTGTAAATGTTGTGCCAGCACTAAAACGTTATCTTGTAGAGATGAAGTTTAAACCAATGCCTGTCTATGCTGATGGGATCGTCATACATAAGCGCAGTATCAAACAATCCTTAATAGGTAAGATGTTTATTCAACCTAATGTTTATCTGAAGAATGATGATAATGCACACAAGCTTGATGAAATCTTAGGCAATAATTTCGCAGTTTTGAGTTGGGAATGTGATGCCGCTAACAAAATGTCAGATAACACAAAGCAGCAATGGCAATCTATTGGTGCTCGATTCATAAAAGTAGTACCAAAAGAGCGTTTAAGAGCCATAGAGATATCTGAAACGGCAGATGAACTGGTAATTGGTGATGATCTAGACATTCGTACATGGCTTGGACAACGTGACAACATCTCAACGGTATTTATACGTCCTGATCGTTTTGTCGCAGCGACTTGTAACGCTCAGGAACTTAACACTGTGTCTGAAGAATTATTCCGTAAATTGCATTTGACTCGAGATTAATACCCGTCTGAAGGATAGTCATTAAGTCCTAATGATTAACATTGTGAACCACGTCGTATTAATAGCTTTTGTAATGAGGAATATTTATGTCGGTTAAATTGATTTGCTTATCACACACGCCTCTTATCGAGTTTGCCTCTCCACCCAAAGAGATTCGCGACACAACGATGAAGGTTATCCATGATCTTGCTCAGCAAGTTGATGAGTATGATCCTGATCTAATCATCACTTTTGGCCCTGATCATTTTAATGGCTTCTTTTATGACATGATGCCAGCCGCTTGTGTGGGTATTCGAGCTGAAGCAGCAGGAGACTGGAACTATGGTCCAGGCACTATTAATACTGATGAGGAAACGGCGCTATCTTTGACCCAAAGCCTGTTGAACGATGGGCTGGGTATTGCTTGCTCGTATCAAATGCAAGCTGATCATGGAGTTACACAGCCACTAACTTTTTTAACAGGTTCATTAATCAAATATCCAACGGTACCAATTTTTATTAACTGTGCCGCTAAACCATTACCACCAATGCGATTTGCTACACAACTAGGTAAAGCTGTAGGACGGTATATAAAAACGTCAAATTTAAAAAATAAGAGAGTTCTCATATTAGGAACTGGTGGATTGTCTCATGACCCACCGACACCGCAAATGCAAGGCGCAAACACAGACACTGAAGCGTTTCTAATCGCGGGTAAAAACCCAACAGCGGATTCTCGTAATGCTAGGCAAAACCTTGTCGTTGTAGCCGCTCAAGCGCTCAATCAGGCTGAAAGCAGTTCGCTAAAAATTAATGCTGAATGGGATAGAGCATTAATGGAGAAGTATCAACAAGCCGACTTTGATTATCTCAATGCTATGACAGATAGCGAGATTTCTAGCATGGGCGGCAGAGGGGGACATGAAGTGAGATGTTGGACAGCCGCTTTTGCTGCTTTAGCTGAAATTTCTGAATATACGATACAGGATGTCTATTATCAACAAATTAATGAGTGGCTGGTTGGGTTCGGCGCCATAACTGCTGAAACAGTCTGCTAGTTTACTCTCAACATTGAATTTTATATTTATTTTAGACTCACGGAAGAGCTCATGAAAAATTCATCGCTTAAAAAAGCATCATCAGTATACCTGACACTATTCTTATGTTTTTGTATTGCTATTTTAGAAGGCTTTGATATCCAATCCATTGGGGTTGCGGCACCTTCTATTCAAGCAGAATTTAATCTTACTAAAGGGCAGCTAGGTTGGATTTTTAGCGCTGCTACTCTGGGAATGTTTCCTGGAGCAATTGTTGCTGGCCGCCTCTCAGATAAGATAGGACGTAAGAAAATACTGATTTTCAGTGTAGCAATATTTGGCGTTATGTCGCTTTTGACCGCATTTACCACTGGGTTTAATTCATTGGTATTAATACGTTTCTTAACAGGGGTAGGAATAGGTGGCGCTCTACCTTTAATTATTGCAATGTCGTCAGAGTCTGTATCTGAGCGCTGGAGTGCTACTGCTGTAAGCATCATGTATGCAGGAGTACCTATAGGCGCCGCGATAACAGCTTTGGCAGCAGGAATGTTCACTGAAGTTGGGCAATGGAAGAATATTTTCTATCTAGGTGGCTTAGCGCCAATATTGATTCTACCGCTGCTTGCTCTATTTCTGAAAGAAACTTATACCAAAAGACCAGCTACCGAGGAGATTGAAAATAATGACTTTAAATTTGTTTTGTTCGGTGAGGGCAGGCTGGCATCAACATTACAGATTTGGCTCAGTTTCTTAGGCACTCTAATCGTATTGTACTTCATTCTAAATTGGTTACCTGTTCTTATGCAGAGCAATGGACTAAGCATGAAAAACGTAAGCAACATTCAAGTGTCATACCAAGTTGGCGCTCTTTTGGGTGTACTGAGTTTAGGTTGGTTGTTATCTCGTATTAAGATTAGAACCGTGGTCGTCATGATTTATGTTGGGATTTTAGTAGGCTTATCTGCCTTAGCAATCTCTAAGTCTTTAACAGGACTAATGTTGTCAGCAGCGCTTTCAGGGTTTTTCTTAACAGGAGGTCAGTCGGCTCTATATGCACTTGCTGCTAAAGTTTATCAAAAAAGTATGCGAGGTACAGGTGTAGGGGTAGCCGTTGCTATGGGACGTATTGGCTCTTTTATAGGACCATTATTGGCAGGGCTCATATTCTCTTATAATTCAAGCTCTTCCTTTGTTATTGGTAGTAGTATCCCAGTCATTATTATTGCCGCTATTGCTGCCATTATGTTAACTAACAACATTAGCCGCAGAGAAAACTTAGACAAATCAATGCTTGGCAAGAATGAAACAACGAATACTGTAAACACGCCAGCATTGACAAATAATTAATTAGCTTTAATAAAAGCATTCACTACATTCTATAACTATCAAGGAGCAAGTTATGACACAGAAATTAAAAGCGATCATTATCGGACCTGGCAATATCGGTACCGATCTATTGATGAAAATGCAGCGATCAAATTGGATTGAGCCTGTATGGATGGTCGGTATCGATCCAACGTCAGCGGGACTAAAACGTGCTCAAGAAATGGGTATCAAAACCTGTGATAGTGGTGTAGATGGTATTTTAGACGCGGTTATAGAAGATGATATTCGTATTGCCTTTGATGCCACATCTGCCTATGTACATGCTGAAAATAGTCGCAAGTTGAATGAGCTTGGTGTGATCATGATTGATCTGACACCAGCCGCTATCGGGCCTTTTTGTGTACCGCCAGTGAATTTGAAAGAGCACACAAAAAAGTTAGAAATGAATGTCAACATGGTAACTTGCGGTGGTCAAGCAACTATTCCAATGGTAGCAGCAGTATCGCAAGTACAATCTGTGAATTATAGCGAAATTGTAGCTACGGTATCTTCCAAGTCTGTAGGGCCAGGTACTCGCAAAAATATAGATGAGTTTACTCGAACGACTGCCAGAGCTATTGAACAAGTGGGTGGTGCAGAAAAAGGTAAAGCGCTGATTATTATTAATCCTGCAGAGCCGCCTATGTTGATGCGCGATACCGTACATTGTCTATTAGACTCAGAGCCTAACGAAGCACTTATTAGAGCCTCAGTAGAGAAAATGGTTGAAAAAGTTCAGCAATATGTACCTGGTTACCGTCTAGTCAACGGCCCTGTATTTGATGGCAAACGGGTTTCTATTTTCTTAGAAGTTGAAGGTTTAGGTGATTTTCTACCTAAGTATGCGGGCAACTTAGACATTATGACGGCTGCTGCATTACGCACTGCAGAAATCTTCGCTGAAGAAGTGGCAAATAATGAGATTAAATTACCTGAACGTGCAGCCAATCATATCTCGTAATAATACTAATCAAGGAGAGTACTAATGGATTTAAGAAATAGATATGTCGTATTACATGATATGAGCTTGAGAGATGGCATGCACGCTAAAGGTCATCAAATTTCACTAGATGAAGCCGTCAAGGTTGCCACTGGCTTAGATGAAGCAGGCGTACCTCTGATTGAGTTGACTCATGGAGATGGTTTAGGTGGCAACTCTGTCAATTATGGGTTTGCTGCTCATTCTGATGAGGATTATTTAAATGCGGTCATACCTAAGCTAAAAAATGCGAAGACCTCAGTTTTACTAATACCAGGTATCGGTACTGTGGATGATCTAAAGCGAGCCAGAGACTGCGGCGCAGATATGGTCAGGGTCGCAACTCACTGTACAGAAGCAGATGTATCAGAGCAGCATTTAAATTGGGCACGTGAAAATGGCTTAGAAACTGTAGGGTTCTTAATGATGTCTCATATGATCTCTAAAGAAAAACTAGCCGAACAGGCCAAGCTAATGGAAAGCTATGGTGCACAATGCGTTTATTGCACTGACTCAGCAGGTTATATGTTGCCAGATGAGGTCACTAGTAAAATCAAGGCTTTACGCGATGCGTTAAAGCCAGAGACAGATATTGGATTTCATGGCCACAATAATATGTCTATGGCAGTTGCAAATTCACTAGCAGCTATTGAAGCGGGCGCATTACGCATTGATGGGTCGGTAGCAGGTCTTGGTGCAGGAGCGGGCAATACAGCGTTGGAGGTATTAGTAGCCGTTTTAAATCGTATGAAAGCCCATACAGGTATTGATTTATACCAGATTATGGATGTTGCTGAAGATTTGATCGTACCACTGCTTGACCAGCCTATTCGTGTAGATAGAAACTCTCTAACTTTAGGCTACGCAGGCGTTTATTCTTCTTTTTTACTATTTGCTAAACGGGCTGAAGAAAAATACGGCGTATCTGCCCGTGATCTACTGGTTGAGTTAGGTAAGCGCGGTACCGTTGGTGGTCAAGAAGATATGATTGAGGATTTAGCCTTAACGATGAGTCTGAATCGCAATTAAAAAATAGCATGACGTAGCCATAAAGCTATCAGTAACTTTATTAATCTCGAACAGCATAAAATTTATTCTAAAAATATATGGAGAACACCATGACAGCATCTATTCCAAACTTTAAAACGCCAGAGTTTTTTGGTCTTGAAGATAAATGGATTGAGACAGATTCAGGTGAGCTTACTCACTACTATGATATTGGAAAAGGTACTCCGGTCATGTTTTTACATGGATCAGGAACTGGCGTATCGGCGTCCGCTAACTGGTGGAAGAACCTACCAGAGCTCGGTAAAGAGGTTAGAGCAATAGCCTTTGACTTTATTGGCTATGGTGAAACGGTAACACCAGCAGATATAAAGTATGGTATCAGAGAGTGGGTCAATCATACGATTCGACTTATGGATGCTCTCGATATTGAAAAAACATGGCTAGTCGGTAATTCGCTGGGAGGCTGGGTTGGTTTTCAGATGGCGATTGATCATCCAGAACGCCTACATGGCATTATTTCTATGGGTACAGGAGGCGCAAAGCTTAATAAAGCTTTAGCCGCTCACTCTAAGCCTGATGTCTCTAAAGCAGGTATCCGTCGTGGTTTAGAGATGATGGTTACTGATAAATCGTTAGTGAATGACACTTTGGTGGATATCAGATATGCAGCAGCACTAAAAGACGAAGCAGAAGAACGTTTGATTCCAGTAGTCACTGCACGTGACCGTGATCGAGATGCGTTACCATTAGACTTAGAGAAGCTATCCCAGTTAACCATGCCTATATTGTTGATTCATGGTAAAGATGACAAAGTCATTCCATTAACCCGTACTTGGGAGTTGCTGACAACTATCCCTGATTCAGAAGCTCATATATTTAGTGGCTGCGGGCATTGGTCACAGATTGAAAGAGCAGATGATTTTAATCAGCTAATTACTCATTATTTAGCAGGTCAAAAAGCTTAAGGGATAATTATGAAAGCACAAATTTTTCAACAAGCCGCCGATTTGCTTTGGCAAGCCGAAGAGAATAACGCACCCTGTAAACCAGTACGAGAGTTGTTTGATGACTCGTTGAGCATTGAGGACGCTTATAAAATTCAAGAGATCAATACTAAGCGTCGTCTATCAATGGGCAATAGAATCATTGGTCGTAAAATTGGTCTTACCTCAGAGGTTGTTCAAAAACAGCTAGGAGTCGATCAGCCTGACTTTGGTAACATCTATGCCAATATGGTGGTAATGGAAGGTGAAACCATTGAGCTAAAAGGTCTAATTCAGCCCAAAGTTGAAGTTGAGCTTGCAGTCGTACTAAAAAAAGATTTGCCGCACCCTGATAGTACATTATTAGATGTAATAGCAGCTATTGACTACGTGCTGATTGCTATTGAGGTAGTCGATAGTCGTATCAATAACTGGGATATTCGCATCGAAGATACTATCGCAGATAATGCCTCATCAGCATTGATAGTATTAGGTCAACGTCCCTATCAGCTTTCCGAAATCGACATGCTTAATACTAAAATGAGCCTACTAGCAGATGGTAGAGAAGTGTCTCAAGGTGTTGGCAGAAACTGTCTTGGCAATCCTTTGATTGCCACGCGTTGGTTAGCGCAGACTATGGCGAAAATGGGTACGCCTATCAAAGCTGGCGAGGTCATTTTAACGGGTGCATTAGGTCCAATGTCAGCAGTCACAGAACCTACCAGTTATACCGCTAAGTTTGATAGTTATGGGGAACTTACTATAGATTTTATTTAGGGCATTTATTGGAATGTCATTTTTGAAAGGGAATTTGAAGTACGCAACCTCACCTAAGTAAAACTCTAACTATGAAAAGCTTAGTGACACAGAATATGAGGGTATCTCATATTCTGTGTCATTGTCATCTAGATTAAATGCCTGCTGACGCGGTTATAAAACATAATCATAAAACATAATCATAAAATGATTGATAGCAGCCATCCAGTGACGGATTGGCATCGACCACTTCTTGGACGCCTGCTGGATTGCGACTACCTTGAAAGTCGCCTGATCAGATGGGAACACATTACGCTTATTCACCGCCGTACGAATCACACTGTTCAGTAATTCAAACCTCAATATCAATCTAGTGACCTGAGTATTTCTAAAAGTAATAAGAGCCCGATAAGGCGGCTTGCTAGCGGCTGTAGTATTAAGTAGGAACTAGAGAGTCTTGGTATTAATGAGTTTAATATTGATGAATTCAGCGATATATCGGGAAATAGTTTTGCTACTCAAATGAAGCATGAGCTACGAACAACTTACTCAGAAAATCGAGATAAACAGTAAAGTTATCAGTCAGTGCTTGTCAAACCTGCTGCGATGCTGGCAACAATCGCTATGTTAGATAACTTAATACAAAGAAAGCCAGATTAACGACCAATACTGATGGGTTTATATTCATGAGTGTTAATCATTCGCCTGCTATTGGGCGTTAAAACCTTAATTTTGTATTAATTCTCAAGGTAAATATTCAAAAATAAATAAATTGGGTTGACAGCAGGGCATAGGTCATCAATAATACATCATATTAACGATAATGATTATCATTTATATTATCATTCAATGTTTAATGCCCGTTATAGTGCATCCACACTATATTTTTTTAAATGAATACCAGATCCAAAAATACACTGAGCCGCGTCAAACTTGTTTAGCCTACTTTGCGTAGTATTTGCACTCGTTTTCCTCGCTACTTTGATCTTTGGGTTTGGTATAAGCCGACTATTTTCTCAAGCTTTCTTTAAAGCCTGTTTTCAAGTTGAAGTTAAGAATAGCGAATAAGGTTCGATACTATGTATATGTCTTTTTTAGATGAAAAAACTGATAACGAATGCTATTTACATCGCCAAGCGCAGTTCGAGTCCAAGGTTCGCAGTTATCCGCGCAAACTACCTTTTGCGATTCAATCAGCAACAGGCGCTTGGATTACCGATGTGGAAGGAAATAAATACATAGATTGTCTATCTGGCGCAGGAACGCTCGCGCTTGGACACAATCATCCTGTGGTCACTGAGAGCATCAAGCAGCTTTTGGATAGCAATCTACCGATGCATACCTTGGACATCACCACGCCATTAAAAGACAAATTTAGTGAGTTCTTATATACGCTTTTGGCCACCAGTAGTGATGAGTATTGCTTGCAGTTTTGCGGCCCAACGGGTGCGGATGCGGTAGAGGCGGCGATTAAGTTGGCAAAACAAGTGACTGGTCGTTCAGGCATCGTCAGCTTCAGCGGCGGTTATCATGGCATGACTCATGGCGCGCTCGCGGTGACCGGCAATCTTGCCCCCAAACAAGGCATCGAAGGATTGATGGGCCCAGTGCAATTTCTGCCGTATCCCAATGCTTACCGCTGCGCTTTTGGCTTGTCTAGTGAGCAAAGTGTCAGCGCACACATTACTTACTTTGAAAACTTTTTAAAAGATGTAGAAAGTGGCGTGGTAAAACCCGCGGCAGTGATTTTAGAGGTTATTCAGGGAGAGGGCGGGGTCAATCCTGCGCCAATAGAATGGCTAAAGCAGGTGCGCCGCGTGACCAAAGAGCTGGATATCTTATTAATCATTGATGAGGTGCAGACTGGGTTTTGCCGTACGGGGCGCTGGTTTGCCTATCAATATGCGGATATCGATCCCGACATGATTGTTATGTCAAAAGCCCTTGGCGGAGGCTTACCAATGGCGGTATTGGGTATCAAAAAACAATACGATGTATGGCAAGCGGGCAATCATTCTGGCACATTCCGTGGTAATCAGTTGGCGATGGCAACGGGGCTTGCCACCCTTGAGTATCTAAAAGAGAACGACATGGCCGCGTATGTCGCTGACATAGGGGCGTGGTTTATGGCAGAGCTGAAATCTCTACAGCAACACTACCCAAGGATTGGTCACATCAGAGGTCGAGGTCTGATGATCGGTATGGAAATTATAAATCCGAGTCTGCCCAAACAAACCGACGGCAGTTATCCTGCGGATAGCGTGGTGGCTGCTAGCATTCAGCAGGATTGTTTTAAGAACGGTTTGGTCATCGAAAAAGGCGGACGCGGCGGAACGGTACTGCGCTTCTTGCCACCGCTCAATGTGACAAAGGACGAGTTACAGCAAGTATTGGCAAAACTGGAAAGTGCGCTGCAAGCCAATTTGTAGCACGTCATAGCGTTAATATGAATGTGTCTTAAAAGGTTGATAAAAACTGATAATAATAATCGCTTAGCGACTTTTTATAACGTCGTAGGATAGATGGGTGAGGATACTTTGCATTTATTAAATGAGCAAACCAGCGAGCAATACCGCACGTACATGCAGCAAACGAGTGCTGTTATCAAACAATGGTTGGATGACAATAATGTGTACTCAGGAGGAACCCCGCCGCAGCTCCAAACGGCAACCGCTATCAATATCAATGCAAAGGGACGAGACATCGAAACCATATTGGCTGACATACAAGCCAAGTTTTTGCCCAGTTGCGTGTCAACAGCGCATCGTCATTGTTTAGCACACTTGCATCCACCGACTTTGCTGATTGGTCAAATTGCCGAAATGATTATCGCAGCGACCAATCAAAGTATGGACTCTTGGAATCAAAGCCCAGCGGCCACTTATATCGAAAAAGAGCTGGTTGAGTGGCTGTGCCAGCGATGGCAGTTTGATACAGGTCTTGCTGTTCAAACAAACGCTCAAACCGATGTACAAACCGATAGTTCATTGACATGTAAATCAGGTGGTGTATTTACCAGTGGCGGTACACAAAGCAATCTTATGGGCTTACTGCTGGCGCGCAATAAGTTCTATGCAGCCAAAGGCGTTGATGTTCAAAAAGAAGAGCTAGTAGGTCAGCCTCGCGGTACGATTTTGTGCTCAGACCAAGCGCATTTTTCTATTGAAAAAAACGCGGCGCTTTTAGGGCTTGGTGTGCAGTGCGTAGAAAAGATAAAGACGGATTCGAGTGGCGCGATGCTCACATCGCATCTTCAGCATAAAATAGAAGAGATCGGGGCAAGCAATGTGATGGCGGTGGTAGCAACTGCTGGCACGACGGATTTGGGCGCTATTGATGACTTAACAGACATCGCCAATATTTGTCGCACTGCTCAGATATGGCTACATGTGGATGCAGCATGGGGCGGGGCGTTACTACTGTCTCAGCGTTATCGACAGCTGATTGACGGCATTCATGAAGCCGATTCAATTACCTTGGATTTTCACAAACATTTCTTTTTGCCCATCAGCTGTGGCGCTTTTTTATTACGCGATCAGCAAGACTTTGAAAGCATTCGTCATCATAGCGAGTATCTCAATTCCTCCGATGATGAAAAAGACAATATTCCTAATTTGGTCACCTATTCTCTACAGACTACCCGTCGATTCGATGCCCTAAAGCTTTGGATGGCGCTTGATTTATTGGGTACGGATGATTATGGCGCTTTGATTGACGCCTGTCTTGATACAGCCAGACAAGCAGCAGAGTTGATTGAAGCCCATGCTGATTTTGTGTTGATGCATCAGCCTATTATTAGCAGTGTCTTATTTTACTTTAAACCACAAAACACCGCGTTATCTGACAAGCAGCTATCTCAATTGAATCGCCAAATTGCGCAAGACTTATTGATTCATAATATTGCCAATGTGGCGACCACTCAAGTTGAGCAGCGCCTCTGTCTAAAATTCACCATTTTAAATCCTAATACCCAAGTCAGCGATATTAATACTATTCTTAAACAAGTGGCTATCGCGGGCTTTAATCGACTCAAGATTTCTGAAGGACAACACTATGATGCAACATAAAACGCTTGATCGTTTGACGCTACAAAATTTAGTGAATGCTTATAGTTATGAGACAGGGCGCGGCAAAATTATACAGATAGACGAGCAGAATGCGCTGCAACAGCAAATCTCACAAAATAAGCCTATTTTGCTATTAAACCTTGCGCCGCACAATACGGTTATGGCTGTTCCTGTAGATAGAGTCAGTCAATTGGGTCAGCACCGTTTCGCTGATACGCCCGCTGTATTAAGTGCAGCCTCATTAAATGATAGTCAGCATGAACATCAGTGGCTGAAACCTTCTGCTATGAGCTTAGCTTCTTTTATTATCGAAGATATCGTTCATCAACATAAAAGTGACGTCACGCTAGATGGCAATGGCGTGCTTAAGCGCTGGCTTGAGAGTTATGAAGGACTACAGATTATTTTAGAGCATCGTAATGATGAGATTGATGACATTGTGGACGACAAACAGGATTTTATTCAAACTGAGCAAAGTCTGATTTATGGACATGCGATGCATCCGACACCAAAAGGTCGAGCAGGGTTTTATGGTGCTGAGTGGGCAAAGTATGCGCCCGAGACAAACAGCAAAACACAGCTGAATTATTGGCTTGTGCATTCGGACTACATTATTGAAGAGTTTGTTGATGGCGATAGCATCACGGCGGAACTCAAGGAAAAGCTATTAACAGATATGAGCGATTATCAGCAACAATTGATAGCGCAAAACCCTGAGCATAAATTGTTGCCGCTGCATCCTTGGCAAGCGACGTTTTTGCAGCAGCAAGCATGGTATCAGAAGTTGATTGAGAAGGGAGAGTTGGTTGATTTAGGCGCGCTTGGCTGGCATTTACATCCAACGACATCGGTGCGCACGCTGGCAGCATTTGACGCCCCTTGGATGTTTAAACTGTCATTATCTGTGGCGATTACCAATTCTGTGCGCATTAATTTTCCCAAAGAATGCAAGCGCGGTATGCATGCTTGCCGAATATGGCGTAGCGACTATGGTAAACAGTTGGGTACTGAATATCCTACGATTGCAGTATTGAATGATCCCGCTTGGATTGCCTTACAGATCAACGGTAAAATCATCGATGAGACCATTTGTATCTTGCGTGACAATCCTTTTACTGAATCCATGCAAGTCACCAATTTGGCGAGTTTAAGCCAAGACCATCCCACTCGTCTAACCAACCGCTTAGCCACTTTATTTCAATCTATTCATCAGCGTACCAATGAGCCTTTGGACAAGATTGCCGCCGAATGGTTCGATACCTATTTACAAGTGGGTTTTATACCGCTTATTCATCTGTATTATCAGCACGGTATTGGGTTTGAGGTTCATCAACAAAACAGCCTGATAGAACTAAAGGACGGTTATCCTGCCAAGTTTTGGGCGAGGGACAATCAAGGATTTGGTTATATTGCTGAATATGCCATGCCGCTTATTGATGCGTATCCTGAGCTTATCAGTGAAAGTGAGTGCGTCATTCCAGAAGATTTTGCCGACTCACGCGTGGCCTATTACTTAGTGGGCAATACGATCTTTGGTCTTATTACAGCGATTGCTCGCACTCAGCTCATCAGTGAAAGCACTTTATTAGCGACGTTCCGAGACTGTCTGGTTACGCTGGAAAAACAGTATCCACACCGCTCGTTATTTGACTTATTGTTGCGTAGTCCCACACTGCCGTTTAAAGGCAATCTACTCACCAGATTGCACGCATTGGATGAGCTGACTGCGCCTGTCGAGACTCAATCTATTTATGTGGATATTCCCAATCCTATTGGGCGTGTTGCACAATCATAAGCAGTCTTGGTCAATCCAAAATAAACGTATGCTAAGAAAATATATTGCTGGTATAAATAATTAAGGAATCAACGTGTTAGATCTTCTCGGTATTGGTTTAGGGCCATTTAATCTTAGTCTGGCAGCATTGCTGAAAAAAACAGACATCACAGCCAAATTCTTTGAGCAAAAGGCGGAGTTTAACTGGCATAAAGGTATGATTTTACCGCATACCACGCTACAAGTGCCCTTTATGGCGGATTTGGTGACATTGATAGATCCGACTAGTCCTTATTCATTTTTAAACTATTTGCATACGCAGCAGCGATTGCTTAAGTTTTACTTTTTAGAGGACTTTAAGATTTATCGCAAAGAGTACAATCATTATTGCCAATGGGTCGCAGGACAGTTAGACAGTCTAGCGTTTGATGCCCAAGTGCTAGACGTGACTTTCAACGAAAATGGTGATGGTTCTATTAATAATGATACCGATAGCGCCAATGCCGACACACATAACGGGTTTGTCGTCACAGTTCAAGAGCAAGGCGAGCAAAAAACGTACTATGCCAAAAATCTAGTGATAGGAACGGGTACGCAGCCAACATTACCGCTCTCGCTACAAAAAATCGCCAATCAAGCGCCCGAACGCTGTATGCACACCGCTCATTTTGCCGATAACTTCGATCTTAAAGCGATCAAAGCAAAAAACGGCAAGACGGCTGATAGGCTGACTAAGATATTGGTATTGGGCTCTGGCCAGTCATCGGCTGAAGTATACCGCGCGTTGTTCGATCAACAATTTGATAGCAATGATCAACCCATGTTTCAACTGGATTGGCTGACCCGTTCGACGGGATTTTTTCCGATGGAATATTCACCTTTGGGCTTGGAGCATTTTAGCCCTGCTTATACCGATTATTTTTATCAATTGGCACCAGAAGCCAAAGCAGACGTCGCGCCCAAGCAAGACTTACTTTATAAAGGCATGGGGTTTGAGACCATCCGAGATATTTATCACAAGCTTTATGAGCGAAGTATCTGCAATCAAGACCTGCACACCACGCTGCTGTGCAACTGTGAAGTAATGGATGCGACTTTTGACGAGACAGTAAAAATGGCATTTGCGCAGCGAGAGCAACAGCAGCAATTTACGGTTGATTATGATTGTGTTATCGCTGGTACTGGCTACCGTCATGCACTGCCGTCATGTCTCAACACACTGCTGCAGGCAATCGAACATGATGACTTTGCGCAGCCCAAGATTGATCGCGATTATGCTTTGGTGTATCAAAAGCAGGCTAGCAATAGTGGCAAAGTCTTTGTGCAAAACCAAGAAATTCATACTCACGGTGTTGGTACGCCTGATTTAGGGTTGGGTGCTTATCGAGCGGGGTATATCGTCAATCAATTGATGGGAAAAACGGTTTACGACACACAGGCTTTACAAGTATTTCAAACATTTGGGGCGTCATCGTAATATCAAACATGCCTTACGGAATATAAAATCAATCACACAAAATTAGGAATAACCAATGCCCACCAACACACAAAATCTGCCCGATACTTTTACGGTAGAAGCGTATCAAAAGACATTTGGACTACGAACCGTCAAATATCCTGAGGACATGCCGCTGCTTTATAAATGGATGCATGCTGAGCATGTGGTCGAACAGTGGCAGCTACATTTGCCGATGCCGCAGCTGCGAGTACATTTTGAAAAAATGCTGGCCGATGACCATCAGCGTCTCTACCTCATAACTTGTGAGGGTGTTGCTATTGGTTATACGGAAATTTATGAGACGGCTCGTGACCGATTGTCTCACTACTATAAAGCCAAAGAAAGTGACATGGGCTGGCATATTCTGCTGGGCGATCCTGCTGTGGTGGGGAAAGGCTATTTAAAGCCAACAGGAATGATGATTAGTAAGTTTATATTTGAGCACACGGATGCCAAAAAAATCGTGGTTGAGCCAGACAGTAAGGTTGAGGTCTATAAGTGGGTGGCTGATAGTTTTGCTTATCATATTCAGCGGCTAATCGATATGCCTGAAAAAAAGGCGTCGCTTTATTTTTGCAATCGTGATGAGTTTTTTGAATCTAGAGGCTATCTTAACTTTTATGGTGAGGTTGCTTCATGAGTCGATTTTTTGTGGTTGTCGGATTACATACGTCTCATCAGGCTTGGCGGTACGACAGTGCCAGTCACACCATTACTAGTCAATGTTTTGAATGATGTCATCACTTAACAGTAGTCATGAATTGACATGCAAGCAGCGTCAACAAGTGCTATTGACACTATTGCTTGGCGGCACGGTCATTAGCTTTAGCAATAGTGCCCTCAATCCTGCTATTCCGGTCTTTATGTCGGTGTTTGCTGTCGACATTGTCATGGGTGGCTGGGTGTTGAACGCTTATATACTGTCTATGAGCGTGGGGCTGATGCTCAGTGGTTATTTGAATAAACAGTTTGCGTTTAAGACCTTGTATTCGCTCGCTATCATAGGATTTATGCTGGGTTCAGTGATTGGTATGTTGGCACCTAGCATGACGATGGTGATTGTGGCTCGTGCTGTACAAGGACTGAGTGGTGGTCTGATTATTCCTTTGTCCATTGGTATGCTTTATCAAATTTATCCGCAGCATCGACATGGCAGAGTGATGGCGCTATGGGGCATCGTGATTATGATGTCATTGGCATTTGGCCCGCTGATAGGGGCTTATTTGGTAGAGCAATTTGCGTGGTGGACATTATTTGCCGTGACTCTGCCACTGAGTGCTTTGGTTATGATTATGGTGTGGTTGTTCTTGCCTGACATTCATGCGCCTAAGGCTTCTAGCACGTTTGATGTAATTGGGTTTGGTAGCTTGTTGGTTTGGCTGCTGGCGTTGATGACTTGGCTGAGTACGCTTAAGGCAGATTTTTATGCCAGCCTAACCAGTATGGTTGGAACAAGCCTATTGGCTGCTGTGTTTTTCTTGTCCTTTGCAGGTTGGTGGGTGTATGAGCGCCGTCAGAGTCAGCCGTTATTGAACGTGCGTTTGTTTCATAACAAAGTGTATTTACACAGTACGATTATCAGCATTACTCAGACTTTGGGTCTGATGGTAGGCCTGTTGTTATTGCCTATATTGGTGCAAGAGGTGATGGGCGAACGTGCGCTATGGACGGGCGTTATTTTGATGATATCGACACTTGTATCTAGCATCACAACTCATTTTGCAGGCAAGCGAGTGGATAGTTATGGCGCTAGAAGTATGGGTGTTTTGGGTATTGTGATCAGCGCGCTGTCTATGCTGATACTGGCATGGTGCTTGTATGAGCCGAGGCTTTGGCTGCTGATAACGGTCATGAGTATACAAGGTGTGGGCGTGGGACTGGCGTATCTGCCAACCACCACGGTGGGTTTTAGTAGCTTAGCCAAAGAAGTGGTCACGGAAGGCGCAGCACTCAACAATATTAGCCGCCGAATTGTCTCTACTATTTTTATAACGTTGATGACGGTCTATGTGGCAGGACGCGGCGCGCAGTTATTAGAAGCTGGCAGCGCGCAAAGTGTCAGTACCGCTATCCAAGAGATTTTTGTCATGCTGGCTGTGATTTTGTTTTTGACGGTCTTTTCAGCGCGGCAATTACCAAAGACGGCATCATCCATTTAGCAGTGTGTTTTTAGCAGTATATCGTCACTTGCAGCCTATCAAATCAACCTATCAAACAAGCCTGTAAAAAAACCGTGAGAAGTTTTTTTACCTTATGGATGTAACTGATTCTCATTCGCTTTAATAGTTGATTGGGTTAACGATTTGGTTAGGTTAATAGTATGGCCGTTTACTTTTTATTTTTAGAGAGGAGATTTATATATGCATCATCAAATATATCAAAGCACAAGCAATAGCAGGACTGATGTTACCAAGCCGTGGCAAGCGCCGATAGATTATCGAGCCATGCAGCGCACAGAGCAACGGGTCATCAAACAACTGTTGCAAGCGTTATTGTATGAAAATATTATTGATTTTGACTATACAAATACCAACGCCAACCATGACAAAGCGCTTTTAGACTTTACCATAAAAGCCAACCATAACGTCAGTTACTGCGCGCAAGGTTATATTCATTATAGTTTTGATATCATTCGTTTTAATGCCCAGAACGTCCAGCGAGTTGTTGATGGCAACGCAAGCGATGCCATACTTGAGCATGTCATCAGTGATATTTTATTGAAGATAACAGATGCGTCCTTAAAAGACAGCTTTATCAAAGAGCTGCGTCACACTTTAATCAATGAGACCCAAGCCCAGCAGCTTTCACCCAATCTACCAATACCAGTTGACACGCTCACTTACGAGCAACTCGAAAGCTATCTGATGGCGGGCCACCCTTATCATCCGTGTTTTAAATCTCGGATTGGCTTTGATTTGCAAGACAATTACGACTATGGGCCGGAGTTTGCGCAAAACATCGAGGTGGTTTGGCTGGCGGTCAAAAAAGAGCTGCTGGTTAGTAATACGGCTTTTGATGCTAATTCTACTGCCACGCTGAACGAATGGATTGCAGACTACATCGATGCCGATAAGTTTGCGGCGTTAAATGACAAGCTAAAACGTATTCTGGTGACGACAAATAATCAAAGTGGGGCAAACGAAGATGAGGCTATCAATGCTTATGGTTTGATACCAGCGCATCCTTGGCAATGGCAAAACACATTAATTGTTGCTTTGCAGCCACTTATTGACACGCAAGAAGTGATTTACCTAGGCAGTACAGGCGCTGAGTACCGGTCGCAGCAGTCGATTCGCTCTTTGTCTATGTTGCAAGACGACAAGGCCTACTTAAAACTCAGTATGCATCTGATGAATACCTCCAGTACTCGTATATTAGCCAAGCATACGGTGATGAATGCTGCGATTGTGACTAAGTGGCTCAACCAATTGGTGGCAGAGGATAAGACAGCGCAAGCATTACAAATTGCCTTTTTGGGCGAGACAGTGGGTGTCAGTTTGGATCATGAAGTGCTACAACAGCGCGGCTATCAGCATCCCCATATTTATGGCGGACTTGGGGCAATTTGGCGCGAAAACGTCAGCCAGTATTTATCGACCAACCAAAAAGCCTTTCCTTTAAATGGCGTCAGCTATATCAACACGGATGGCTCTGTACTCATTGATCCTTGGATTAAAAAATACAGCGTAGAGGGTTGGACGGCTCAGCTTATCAAAGTGACTGTCACCCCGATATTGCACTTGTTATTTGGTCACGGTATTGCGCTCGAGTGCCATGCGCAAAACATCGTATTGGTACACGAAGCGGGTTTTCCTATAAAAGTATTGCTAAAAGATTTGCATGACGGGGTGCGCTATTCGCCAAAGCATCTGACCCGCCAAGACTTAATTCCCAATTTTCATAGCCTGCCAGCTGCCCACGCGGCGCTGAATCGTGGCTCGTTTATTGAAACGGATGATACCGATGGCATTCGTGATATGACGGTTGCCTGCTTATTCTTTGTGGCATTTGCCGACATTGCTATTTTTATGCAGACCCATTACCACTATCCTGAGGCTGAGTTCTGGCAGCAAGTTGCTGACTGTGTGATGGACTATCAAGTACGTCATCCAGAGCATCAATCGAGGTTTGAGTTGTTTGATGTCTTCGCCAAGCAAACGCGTATTGAGTCTTTGGCTAAGCGCCGACTGTTCGGCGATCAGGTGTTTCCGATCAAATATATCAATAATCCATTAGCCAAAATCCGAGTATAGACACCATGTTAAATACCGATGAAACAGTCAAGATAAATACCATGCCTACTTTATTTCCAGTCCAAATCAGTCATTCGGACAGCCAGCCTGATATGGTGGTAATACAAAGCTCGTTGATGACGTATCTGATTGAGTGCGTTTTACTTGAGCAGTGGCTAGCGAAAAATCGTATTGTGGTAACCACAACGTTTGACTATCTAGCAGAGCAAGATTTACCACAGGCTGTAGATTCACTATCAAACGCTTATCAATCATTTTTTGTTCAAGACAACCCATTACTGGTGCTTCAAATCAGCAGCGACAGCCGATTGCTATTACCCGTGGAGTCAGCCTATACCGCACCATGGCGACTGTATAAGTCTTGCGTACCGATTTTATATCGTTTGAACCACTCTATCAGCGCTTGTTTGCAACCAGTAGAGACAGTAGAGACAGTAGAGACGCTATTAGATATTTTACTGTCTGCTATGGAACACTCAGCACTGAGTGCGACAGGAATTGTCAAATTAAAAGAGAGTTTGCAAGCGTCCTTGATTGCCAAAACCCAATCTGCCCATGCCGATATCTCTACGACGGTCTATAGTCAGCCGCATTGGTATCAAACCCTGATTGCCGCAGAGCAATGGGCGTCATTGATGGATCGTCCGTTTCATCCGCTGGCTAAGGGCAAGCTGGGGTTTACAGCAGCAGAGTATCAGCATTACATGGCAGAGTTCAATCAGCCCATTGCGTTGGTGTGGGTAGCGGTTGCCAAAAGCCATCTTATGATGTCGGCTGAGGTAAAAGACATCAGCCAGCAACATCCAGCGGCGTATTTATTGGACAAGACGCAGCAACAGCGATTGGCACGGGAGATGAAAGACCACAACCTGATAGACACTCATGTGGCGATACCTGTCCATCCTTGGCAGCTGGCTCAAGTGATTGATCCTTCTAATAATAATTCTTGTGATAACGATGCTTCTAACCATGACGCTGATAGTTATGCTAAGGATTTGGCAGATGGCACGGTTGTAAAGTTAGTATTTAATGCACCCATCACTTACGCCAGCGCCTCTATGCGCAGTATGCTGTTGAGTGCCGATACGCCGTATAGCATCAAGTTGCCCATAGGAGTGTACGCCTTAAACTCCAAACGTTACTTGCCAGCACTTAAGCTGATCAATGGCGAAAAAAACCAAGCGATTTTGATGCAGGCAAGACAGATTGATAATGTCTTATCAGCAACATTACGGCTATGGGATGAGTGCCTTTGGTGGGGCTATATGTCACCCACGCATCTACAAGATAAAAGTGCAACCAACCCCTATTTTTATCAAGAAAAACCCACGCATTTGGGCGCTATGCTCAGGATTCTGCCAACGGATCTGTGTGATGACCAAGTGCGGTTACTGCCGATGGCAAGCCTCGGCATGTTGGTGTCTAAAGACGGTATAAGTCATCATATCTTTGATGAGATCATCCAAGCAAAATCGCCTACGACTCAAACAGCGTATATAAAACGCGCGGCTATTGATTGCTTCAAAAACCTGTGCGAGGTGTTTTTGGGTACGATGCTGCGCTGCCTGCGTTTAGGGCTTGCCCCTGAGATGCACGGACAAAACATCGTGATGGTGATGAAAAATCATCGTTTTACCAGCTTGCTATTGCGCGATCATGATTCGGTACGTATTTATTTGCCGTGGCTGGCGCGGCATCAAATAGCAGATCCTGAGTATTTAAGCCCGCCCAATTTTAAAAACCGCTTGTACCGAGAGACCCCGCAAGCACTGATATTTTATCTTCAGTCCTTGGGTATATTGGTCAATCTTCGCGCCATTATTGAAGCATTGTCAGCGCATTATAAGATTAGTGAAGCAGTTCTGTGGCGTGAGGCGAGGGACAGTATTGATAGGGCATTGACGGATATTGACTTTGATGCCGATCAATATGAGATTCTCCGCGAGCAGCTACTGACCACTCAATACTATCCACATAAGACATTGCTGTTGCCCGTGATTGAACGCGGTGACGATCCGCATGGCAGCATGCCCGCAGGGGAGAGTGTGACCACCAATCCTTTTTTTAGGATAAAAAACATTGAAGCAAATGTTAGGGTGGATTCAGTACGAAAGCATAATGAGAGAAAAATTAATGGATAAAATCGATATTGATACGCTAGTAGAGAGTTACAAAGACATAGCCACCTCGACCATTGGTCATTTGACCGAAGTGGGATATTTACCAGATATCAAAGCGCTGTCTCCTTGCACCCGTACTATCGTTGGAAAAGTCATCACAGCGACGTTGAACTCAGACAATACGGAGGTGATTAATCAAGCGTTGATTCAGGCGCAGCCGAATGACATCTTGTGTATCGATGCGCAAGTGCTCGGCATCAAAGCCTGTTGGGGTGCGTTACGTACTTGCGCTGCTATTTATGAAAAGCTCGCTGGCGTTATCGTCATTGGACAAGCGACGGATTCGTTACAAATTCAGCAGTTGGGTTTTCCTGTATTCGCTCAAGGCGTGAGCGCGGTCACCACCTTTAAGAGTAATGAAACAAAAGGTATTTTAGGAGCTGATATCTGCTATCGCTTTGGCCCGCAAAGTACCCTGATTCGCTCAGGCGACATCGCTATTATGGATAATGATGGGGTATTTGTATTGCCGCTAAAAGTTGCCCAGCAGTTATCACCTGATTGCCAAGATAAGCATCAGCAAGATGAGACAAAATTCCAGATATTCTTTGAAGCCTACAAAAAAAATCAACTGGACTTATTATTTTAGTCATAGGTAGGTAGAGCCAGATGTGTATGTCAATAGAGCTGATGATGCATCTCCTTGGCGCACTTATCTGTTATGAAGCACCAGTGGCTTTTGAATTTGTAAATAGGTATAGAAATGTTAATGGTTATCATTTACAATGCCATTCACAAACTTAGTACATTCTGTATTACGAGCTAAACATAACTCAGAACATTATCCAGCCACTATTCAAATAAGTGAAATGACAATGAAAAGCCATCATCAAGTTGCTCTATCCCTTCTTACGCTCTGTATTAGCCAGCAGTTGTATGCGCAAACCAACGTTACTATCCCAATGACAGACACTGCCGAAAACTCGATAGCCAGTGATGTACCAAACGTGACTTTAGATACTATTACGGTAACAGCGCGCGCTAAGACGGGAACGGCGCTGGCACAAAAAATCAGTGAGATGCCAGCCGTTACCCAAGTGATTGGTGAAGAAGATATTCGAGAGCAGGCCACAGGCAACCGTACTACAGGCGATATATTGGCACAGCTGATTCCGAGTTTGGGTGCTAGTAGTGGCTCAACCAGCAACTATGGTACGACCATGCGCGGTCGTCCGGTACAATACTTGCTAAATGGCGTGCCTTTATCAGGCTCACGCAGCTTATCACGAGAGCTAAATAGTATTGATCCAGCGCAGCTTGAGCGGGTAGAGGTGCTTTCTGGTGCGACCAGTATTTATGGCGCTGGCGCAGCAGGTGGCCTCATTAATCTGGTCACCAAATCGGCAGCAGGCGCAGGTTTTACAGGTCAAACTCGATTGGGTATTGACAGCAGCCGTGAGTTCGAATCAGATTCATTGGGTTATCATGTGGGTCAGAGCTTGGGTTATGGTGGCGAGCGTGTTTATGGCCGCTTAGATGTGGATTATGAGAATAGAGGTGGCAAGTTCGATAGCCATGGCGACCGTATCGGCCCAGATGTCAATCAAACCGATCAACAAGATACCGAATCATTGAGTGTCAACGCCAACTTAGGTATAGACATCGATGACAGCCAAAGCGTGAATCTTGCAGTGACTTATTATAACGATGAGCAAGATACCGACTATGGCCTAGATTATGGCAAAAACCTACAAGTACTACTAAATCCCAATGCCGCGCCGCCGTCTTTAAAGGCAATCGATGGTGCTCGTATAGAAGATCAGCCTTACACCACCAAAACTTCGGTCAATCTTAATTATAACAACGACGATGTTGCTGGTTCTAATCTAAGCATTACGGGTTACTACCGCGATGAAAAAGGGCGTTTTTATCCTTCTGGTAAAACGGCTGACAAACAAGCCTCTGAAGTCTGGCAGGCAAACGGATTGACCGATGAAAAGACGTTGAAGAAGTTACTAGGTGCTGCAACTTACGTGATGCAATCAGAAGCCGATATCGAAGTGATGGGTCTACGTGCCGCCATGCAGACGGACACCGAGTTTGGTGGTAAACAAACGCTATTGAGCTATGGGGCGGACTTTGAGCGTGAAAACAGCGCACAAACTTATAAGGGCCAAGACTTAAATACGTTTATCGCCAGTAATGGTCTGACTGCTGTGTCTAACGGCAAGACCTATAATGGTGGGCCGGACACGACTATTGATAAGATTGGTGTGTTTATCAATGCTGATACAGACATCACGGATAAATGGCACGCCAGTGCTGGTGTGCGCTATCAAAAGCTTAAGGCAGAAACAGACGCCTTTACCCCCATTTACGAGCAACTGTTAGAGGAGTATTTTGAGGACCCTCGTATTAGCGGTGTCAGCCAGCAATATGGTATTGACTATCAAGCAGGTGAAGTAGCAAAGGGTAAGACGGATCACGACAAAACGTTATTTAACCTCGGTAGCAGTTATCAGCTGACACCGAACGATCAAATATTTGCCAACTTCTCTCAAGGTTTCACTACCGCTGATATACAGCGCGCGCTGCGTGATGTAAGGGCAGGTTTTGTGGTCAACTCAGACAACGTACAGCCTATTGCGATTAATAACTACGACTTAGGGTGGGAAGGTAAGCGTGGTGACACGTCAGCAAGAGTAACGGGTTTTTATAATAATTCAGACAAAACCGTGCGTTTTACCAACGACTATACCGTAGAAGTGGTAGATACCGATGAGCGAATATATGGCGTAGAAGGGTCGCTCACCCAAGATATAAGCGATAACTGGAAAGTGGGCGGTAGTGTGGCTTACACTCGTGGTCAGTATAAGAAAGATGGCGATTGGCTGGAGTTAGATGCGGTGCGCTTGACACCGCTCAAAGGTACTGCGTTTGCTCAATATAACTTTGATGAAGGTAGTAACATAAGACTGCAAGCATTGGCTATAGGTGGCGATGATAGAGCGTTTAAAGATCAACAAAAAGACCCTGATGCTGGTGCGCTGGCAGTCACAGGTTATATGACTTTAGATGTATTGGGTCAAGTAAACATGCCAGTAGGTCGAGTGGGTTATGGGGTTTATAACGTACTCAATAAAGACTATCAAACGGTTTATCATCAAACCACGTTTGGCGACTTGAACCGTCTACCTGCCACAGGGACAACCTATGGTCTAAGTTATACTGTTGATTATTAAACAATAGAGTCTTAGCTTACATCTTGTTGGATAAGTCGCTTGGAGTTATTTAAACCCCAAGTTTAAAACTTTCACCTAGATAAAAATTCGTGATCGATAGAGCCTTTCAAGCTATAAAATATAAAGTTTGAAAGGCTTTTTTTGTATTTTGAGGATGAGGAGTTAATTTTACAATCAGACTGTCCTAGATAATTAGTTCAGTTCCTGTTTAACCCATTGTTTTAGCTGATGTAATTGATTTTTTGTATCGCTGTAGTTAAAACGCTACTCACATTCCTTTAAAAACACATGGAAATGCTCTTTTAGGATGCCATTATATTTACGCATATGACGCTATCCTCCAAAAGTTTTATATTCCGTTAATATGGTTTCTGTCTAGTGCAAAATCTTTTGAATGATTGATACGGTAATGGATGAAATCACTGACATCAAGCGCTTTTTAACCTCTAAAGTAGTCAGTGTAAACGATACTATCAGGCTTTACTTTCTCTTTCATGTTAGGAATTAAGGTACCAGCTCTGGCATTAGGAATGGTACAAGCATAGATGCTGCCATTGCGCTTAAGCAGTCCAAAAACAGGAAATTTGTTACCCGCACCGCGACCACGTTTGCCTTTGCGTCTGCGATTATTTTTATAAATTAGTAGTCTAAGATGATGAAAGGAGTGGCTTGCTGTCGTTTTATTAACAGCCAATAAGCTTGGTGCTGTTCTTACTGTACAACCAGCAACAAATAGTTCAATGAGTCTGGTTTGTTTGTACCAACTTAATCTACTCTTTCTCATCTGATTATCCTAGATTATTTTACTTATCTAGGACAGCTCCAAAAAGTGCTTTGGCAAACGGTCTGATGAGCTTAAATACTATTAACTCAATATTATTAATAATTCAATACTCATCAAGATCGTTTGCCAATGACACTTTTCCATCATAAAGCGCTGAAATCTCAGTATAAGCAGTTTCGATGGGAGCGCCGTAATGCAATACATGGGTCAAGACCAATAGACCAGGCTTTGTCTTGTTTGCAACTTTAGCCAAATCTGTCGTCAATGTGTGGGATAGTTGATGGTAATTTTGCCAATTTTTATCCAGCGCACTCCAGCCTTCATGACTGATCACTTCATGAATCAGAATGTCTACGTTTTCAGCCTTTTTGACTAAGTTCTCGTTATAGGTGGTGTCGCCTGAAATGACGATCGTTTTATCAGGCGTGGTGACTTTATAGCCATAAGCAGGCTCGATATCGCCATGACTTACTGTGAACGCTTCTACCGTGACATCGTTCTTATCGAAAATAATACCGTCTTTTGATATTTCCGTGATGGCGACTTTGTACATATTGGTATCGCGGACAGGCGTATTGCCATTGAGGCGCAGGGAAATGTCCATTTTTTGCATATCATAGTAGCCATTGGTCATGTCCTGAAGACCTGTTGGCCCGTAAGCATGTAGCTGCTGGTCACGTCGCCACCAGTAAGTCGCCGCCAATTCTGGATAATCCAAAGTATGATCGCTATGTAAATGCGTCAGAAACACATTTTTAATCTTCGTTGGATTTAATTCAGGGGCATCCATCTTTTTCCAAGCTTGGATCGATCGTTGTACTGTTCCATGCCCCATATCAAACAAGTATGCTTCATTATTATAAATGATAGCGACACCCGAACCTGCGCGTTCGGCGCTGGGCACTGGTGTTCCTGTGCCCAGCATGATGACCCGTGTTTCTGCGTTCGCTGCGACCGTCGATAAGACAGCAGCAGTAAGCAATGATATCCATGTCATAAGTGTTTTTATTTTCATGTTTGATCTTCCTTGATCATTTATAAACCGTGATGTGGATTAAAGCTTACACGCGGCGCTGGCTTCTTGTGCTTTCTCATATACCGCTTGTGGGTCGAGGCCTAATGCTGCAACATCGTTTAGATATTTTTGCGTGCCTGCCTCTAATGGGCCTTTCCATTGCGGATCGTTTAGGGGGTCAGGGATATCGATCATGGTGTCACCTTTGGCCTTGGCTTCGGCCATGTATTTGGCATCTTCAGCATCGAATACTTTACCAGCGCTCGTTGCCATGGCTTTGCCAGAGTTATCATCGATGACTTTTTTGAGGTCATCAGGCAGACTTTCGTACTTGTCTTTATTCATCGTTACCATGATGGCAGAGCTATAAAAAGGAATATTGGTATGGGTATTGGTCAGCTCGATCAATCGAAAAGAGCCTGTGGCATCCCATGGCAAACTAAGCCCATCTAACACGCCGCGCTGGAGCGAAGTATAGATATCGGTAGCCGGTAGTCCGACTGGTGTGCCGCCTGCAGTTTCAATGATGTCGCCTGCGATCGCTGATGGTCGACGCATACGTAGGCCCTTTAAATCATCTGGCGTACGAATGGCTTTATCGATGGTGTGCATCCCCCCAGGGCCAGTACCCATCATAAACAGCAAATGGGTGTCTTCATATTCATCCGATATCACCCCATCATCATAGAGCGTCTGCAAGATGCAGTTCATTTGCGTGGCGGAGTTAGACAGACCCGGTAGCTCTGCCACTTGAGTCAAGGGGAATCGGCCATTGGTGTAGCCCTGCAACTGAGAGCCGATATCGACGGTGCCTTTGGCAGTGGCATCATAAGTAGCGTCAGATTTACTGAGAGTCGCTGAAGGATATATCTCAACCTTGAGGCGACCGCCAGACTCTTCTTCGACCTTACGCGCCCAAGGTTCAAATATCTCTGTATGCGTTGCTGCTGTGGCAGGCCAAAAGTGCGAGAAGCGCAGGGTAGTGACGGCTTCTGTACTTGTGGCAGCGGTATCGTTTGATGGCGAGCAACCCGACAAGCCGATCAAAGCGGCGAGTGTCAGGCTCAGAGGCAATATTTTTTTCATCATAAAATCCCTTTTTTGATGCTGCATTATAAAATATTTGTTCTAAATAAGAACTCTTGTTCGTATAGTGAATTTAAAATACCTTTTTTTGAGTTTTTTGTCAATCCATCCGATGGCTGTTATGCATCACGCTGACTCATTTTTTAAGGTCATATTTTCAATGGCTTGCAATATCGTGTCGCACTGTCTTTGCGCCGCGCCGCAATAGCTGAGTGGAGATAAAATAGTTGTCAGCCCATCATCCTCGCTCAGGTCGACAGATTGCTCTGCTAGCAAGGCCTGAAATGTAGTGACAAACCCTTGGTGTTTGCTATGCGCCTCCTCGCTCGCTTGCGCTATCAAAGGATAGATGGCGTCTTTGTTATCTGCAAAGTAGGCCTTTAAGCTTTTGCTCAAATAAGCATCGCTATTTAAATCAAGGTTGGCGGCCATACGCTCAGGATACACTTGCAGCCCTTGTAATAAGGTCTTTAAGTACGACATCCCGCCTGCTACCAACGCTGTGCCTTCCGTCAAAGGTACCCAGCTGGCATGCCATTGTCCCAGTGCGCGCTCAAAGGGCTGGGCGGTTGTATTACTAATGACGCTCAAGTGCCCGTGCATTCTAAGCGCGGCGGTTTTTATCAACGCACATAGTACTGAGTTGCGTTTGTGCGGCATAGATGAAGAGCCGCCCATGCCCTCGATAGGAGGTTCAGCCACTTCACCCAACTCAGATTGAGACATCAAGGCAATGTCATCGACAATATTTTCTATCGTGCCTGCACAAGCATCCAACAGGGAAGCAATCGCATGGATAGGCTGTCTATTGGTATGCCAAGGGAGCAGGGGGGCTGATAGCCCAAGCGATGCTGCCACTTGTTGTGGCAAATCGTTATCTTCGTTATCTTCGTTGCTTACCCCCACAGGGCCGCCCCATTGCAAGTAAAATCCTGACTGCACTAACTGCGATAAATCAGGTATGATGGCGGTCAGCGGGGCTGCCCACTGGGTGACTTTTGTGCCAAAAGTGATCGGCAAGGCTTGCTGCATCAAGGTTCTACCTGCCATAGGTGACGAGCGATGCGCTTTAATCAGTACCGAGCAAGCGGTGAGTACCTCCTCCAAATCTTGTGTGATACGCTCAAGTGAGGGCTTGAGCATCATCATCATGGCGGTATCAATCACATCTTGACTGGTCAGTGTTTGATGAAAAAAAGGCCTTACGTCTGACGGTAGCAAAGACTTTGCTTGTGCCACAAAAGGAATAGCCGCGTTACCACCCAAATAAGTCTGGGCCCCAATGGCATCAATATCAAACAACTCTATGTCTAATGCTTGTTTAGATTGTTGAAACGTGTTTTTTGGGATAAGCTGATTCTGCTCCCTATGTTCTAAAACGGCTAACTCAAAATTTATCATTGCTTGAATAAAAGCTCGATCAGAAAGCGCTTCGGCAACGCCAAGATGTACAAAAGGCTGATTGATTAATCGATTGATTTTCATTTAGAATCCCTAACTTTGGTAAGTGTAAAAAATATTTCTATGACACAAGATAAGAAAATACCCTTTGATAGTCCAGATTTCGTGACGTCTCTTGCAGGCGGTTTGAGCGTTCTGCGGGCGTTTGATGACAACCATTCGACCATGACGTTAAGTGAGGTCGCCGAATGTACGGATATGGACAGAGCAAAGGCTCGGCGCTATCTGCTGACGCTACATGCATTAGGCTATGTCCATAAAGATAAGCGTCAATTCAAACTCTCTCCCAAGACACTCAGCATTGGATCCAGTTATTTAAGCAGTGCGCATCATCACGATATTGTGCAGTTCTATCTAGAACGGGTGACCGAAAAAACGGGTGAATCTTGTTCATTTGCGGTATTGGATGATGATGAAGTGGTGTATATCGCACGCTCTGCTGCCAAACATCGCCTATTATCAATTGCACTCTCTATCGGTACTCGGCTGCCTGTTGCTTACACCTCTATGGGCCGTGCTATCTTGGCCAATCTGCCCAAAGATGAGCGTGAAGACTACGTCAACAAAATAGAGCTAAACGCGTATACGCCATTTAGTATCACTGATCGTGAACAATTCAAAAAAATGTTAAGCGACGCTTACGATGAGCAATACGTGGTTGTCGATCAAGAGCTGGATACCGGTCTGCGATCACTTGCACTACCCATTTATAAATCAAATAATGAATTAATCGGTGCAATCAATATCAGTACCAACGCCATGCGCGTGTCAAAAGAGATGCTCATCGAAGAGTTTTTGCCTATATTGCGTGATTGTGCTGAAAAAATCCAAACCTATTATATTTGATAGCTCATAAAAAGGTTCTTATCTCGACATCAAGGCTGCCAACGCTTTATAGCGTTGGCAGCCTTTTTTATCAGGTGATACCTAGCTCCTATGAGGTCAATTGACGTCATAGGTCATGCTTGATGTTATCTGGCATAGACAGCATCCGTACTAGCATAAGCCATTGACAGAAGAATAAAAAAAGTTTAATTTAATTCACTATACGAACATTAATTCTATTATAGAACAAAAGTAATCGTATCGATAGGTAATTTGACTATAAAAATTTGACCATATGAATATGGATATTTACTGTTTTTACTTCAGACCATGGGCTTACAAGACAACATTCATTGAGCATATATGGAATCTGCGGTACTTGAACGATCAAAAAAGGACTTTACGATGAAAAAGATATTGCCTCTGAGCCTGACATTGGCAGCTTTGATGGGCTTGATGGGTTGCTCGCAGTCAAATGAGACCGCGACAAGTGCTGAGACGAGTAATGATGAGGTCACCACCTTACGCCTGTCACATTTATGGCCAGCGACAGCCGCCGCGCATACAGAGGTGATAGAGCCTTGGGCAAAAAACATCGAGGAAGACTCGAACGGCCGCTTAAAAGTCGAAATATACCCATCCGCCACCCTAAGCAAACCCGATGCCACCTATGAGGCCGCTGCCAAAGGCACTATTGATATTGGCACACAGTTACAAGGCTACACCAACGGCCGCTTCCCCTTGACTCAAGTCGCCGAGCTACCAGGGCTGTCCAGTTCAGCCACGCAAATGAACTGTATGCTGCAAACCTTGTATGATGATGGAGTGATCTCCAGTGAGTACGATGATACCCATTTGTTATTTATGATGGGTACTGGCCCTGGCGGGATGCATACCGTTGACCAAGCTATCCGTACGCCAGATGACTTACAAGGCCTGCGTATGCGCCGACCATCAGCGATCGCAGGGGATATCATTGAGTCAGCAGGCGGTACGCCCGTCGGTCTGCCTGCCACGGATTTGTATACCTCTTTGCAGCGTGGCGTGTTAGATGGGGTAAGCCTGACGTGGGATGCGATGGGGCCGTTTAGGTTGATCGAGCTGACCAACACGCATACCAATATTCCGTTTTATAGCTCTGCTATGATGGTCACGATGAACAAAGACAAGTATGAGAGCCTACCTGACGACCTTAAAAAAGTCATCGATGATAACTCAGGTAAAGCCATGGCAGCGAGCGCTGGTAAAGTCTTTGATGCTCAGGATGCCAAATATATGGCTGAAGCCAAAGCCAAAGGCGATACCATGATCGACATCCCTGACCCCTTAAATGACCCGCATTGGAAAGGGCGACTAAAGGCTGGCACTGAAAAGTATCTAAACGATGTCACCGCCTTGGGTTTAGATGCACAAATGGTGTATGAAAAAGCGCAAGAAGCCAGTGCGGCTTGCAAAGTGTAACTAACAAACGTTTACTAGGGTCTGTTGAATCTTCAATAGACCCCAGGATGTGTCCGTGCTTTTAGTCTATTTAGAGGCTTTCGTTCAGATTGAAAAAATGCCTTAATAATAGGCAATAAAAAAAGACCCTGTTTGGGTCTTTTTTAAGGCTTGATTTAAAGGTAACAGGCCCTAAATATCCAGTACCAGCTGAGCGCTTTTCGCCCGCGAACAACACGGGGTAAACTGGTCGTTTTTTGCTTGTTCTTCTTCTGTGAGAAAGACGTCCTTATGGTCTGGCACGCCGTCTAACACACGAGTCAAGCACGTGCCGCACATACCCGATTCGCAAGAAAAAGGGATCTCAATATCGAACGCTTCTAAGGCTTCGATGACCGTTTTGTCCGCTGGCACGTTGATTATTTGCCCTGTGCTACTGATCTGAACATCAAAACTGCCATTATCAGCAGTGCTGATCGGCGTGGCAGAAAAATACTCGCGATGTAATTGTGCAGACGGCCAATCTTGTGCTTTTGCCGTTTCAAGAACGTGTTCCATAAAACCACCGGGGCCACACACGTATACATGCGTGTCAGAGTGAGGTGCGGCAAGGATGCTTGCGGTATCCAACTTTTGCGCGGCATCTCCATCATCAAAATGAAAATGTACCCGATCAGCGAATGCCGATGCTTGAATGCGCTGCATAAAAGCGGTTTTTTCTGGGCTGCGCGTACAGTAATGCAGCTTAAATTCTGCGCCAGTATGGGCCAGTCGCTCTGCCATACATAGGATCGGTGTGATGCCGATACCACCTGCAAACAGTAGGCTGCGCTTGGCATCGTGAGCCAGTGGGAAAAGGTTTTTGGGTTCGCTGATCTCTATGCGATCGCCGATATTTATTTGCTGGTGCATCGCGACCGACCCACCACGTGAGGCTGGGTCTTTGAGTACCGCTATTTGGTAACGATGGTTTTCGTGGGGATGATTGCATAGCGAGTATTGGCGCGTGATGCCGTTAGGCATTTTGACATCAACATGGGCGCCAGCACTAAAGGGGGGCAGTGCTTCATTATCTGCGCTTGCCAGCTCAAAAAGACAGATATCGTTCGCGATCACTTCTTTTGACTTTACCAAAACTTCCATCATGATAGGTATCCTTCACTGGCTAAACACCATGCCAGCGTGTTTAGCCAGTTGTTCATTAAATTGTCATTTGATTTGTCATTTGATAAGGGTATTAACATCGGCGTCTATAGATTGACGTTCTCTATCAATTGGTTTTCTTCTTTGATGAGCGTGTCTAAAATACGCCGTGATTTGACGCCACCGGTATCAATGTTCAATTTTAAGAGCTTGCGTTCAGGATACGCTAATAGGTTGAGTTGCTGACGCTCTAGCATCTCCAAATCCTCGCTGAAGATCTGATGCTGTCCTTGACGAATCTGCTCTGTCAGCTCGGTGTCCTCGGGTTTGAAGTTACGCGCCATGCCCCAAAAATACCAAATAGAGGTCTCCGTCTCAGGGGTGATAAAATCGACGACGATGCTGCCTGCCTTGTGCTCAGGATCCGCGTCGTGACTGCCTTTTCCAGCATGGGCAACCCCGACTTCAATCATAACGTGACTGGGCGGGCTAAACTTACATATCTGCCATCTGTCTACAGGCACATCGTCAGCCAGTTGATTGGCACGCAGGGCCGCCTGCCAAAAAGGCGGGGCGATGATGTTCTCCATAAAGCGACTGGTGATAACCATATCGTCTTCGGAGGTAGTATGGACAGGGGTTTCGTCGATTTCTTCTTGTCCGATACTGCTGGCATGGACATAGGTTTCATGGGTGAGATCCATTAGATTGTCGATCATAAGGCGGTAATCGCAGTTGATGTGAAACAGACCCCCGCCATACGCCCATTCAGGATCGTTTGCCCATTCTAGTTCTGGAATTTTGGACTCATCGGCAAGCTCAGCATCACCCGTCCACACCCATACGAATCCATGACGCTCGACAACAGGGTAGCTGCGGTTGCAAGGGAAGCCTCTGACGCGTTGGCCTGGCATGGCGGCGGTTTTGCCGTCGCTGCCCATTTTTAAGCCGTGATAGCCGCACACCAGCAGGCCATCTTCTACATAACCGAGTGATAATGGCGCACCACGATGCGGGCAAAAGTCTTCGACGGCGGCGACCCCTGTGTCGCTTTGATAAAAGACAATATTCTCGCCGCATATGGTGCGTCCTAGTGGCTTTTCTTGATATTCATCTGGCGTACAGGCGACGTACCAGCAATTTTTTGGAAACATCTCAAACTCCTTTTGTGTGTAAAAATCCCTTTAATTGGATCCAATTTATCATAAAAATAGCGTTTGTCTACTATAATTTGGGTATATTGGATCCAATAAGTTAATATTATCTATTTCTTCATGTGAATTTTATACAGATCAGCAGTGATGTATTTATTCTTACTGCTAGGTATTACTTTGCCTCCGTCATTCTTATCGAAAGTATACCTGAGCAGACATAACCAATAAAAAACAGTATGGTTGGTCTATGATGGGCGCGCACTGTTTGTTTATGCTGCTAGCGTGCTATGCTGATGCTGAGCTAACTGATGTCAATTTTGATGTTGGTGTCGATGGCTGGCTTGTTTGGTCTTTTAAAAATGTGAATGGATGGTGAGGTTTGAATGAGTAAAGCGGGACAACGTGTGATTAGCGCATTGCGGCAAATGATCCTCTCAGGTGAGCTGGTCGCGGGAGAGCGTATCGCTGAAATACCGACGGCTGAACGTCTTGGGGTCTCTCGTACGCCCATACGCATCGCTTTTCGTTCGCTTGAGCAAGAAGGGTTATTGATTAAACTAAAAAATCGCGGCTATCGCGTGCGCGAAGTAACCACCGAAGAAATCAATGGCGCCGTTGAAGTGAGAGGCGTGTTAGAAGGCTTGGCTGCAAGGCAGGCCGCGGAAAGGGGGCTGACAGCAGAACATCGTCAAAGCATGGTGAAATGTCTGGTAAGAGGGGATGCGTTGTTTGCCAAAGGGCATGTGACGGAAGAAGATCTTGAGATCTATCATGAGATTAACCAACGCTTTCACGCGTTAATCATTGAAGCCAGTCACAATCCTGCCATCGATATCGCAAAAACACGCAGTGAACACATGCCCTTTGCATCCGTCAGCTCATTGGCTATTGATCGTGACAACTTGGCAGGCGAGTATCGGCGGTTTAATTTTGCCCATATGCAGCATCACGCGGTGTTTGATGCGATCAGCCATGGTCAAGGGGCAAGGGCTGAAGGAATAATGAGAGAGCATGCCAACGCCACCCTGCGTTATGCACAGATATTCAACTCCGAACTAAAGGATCCCGATACGATACGGATCATCAGTGGCGATGCAAATGATGATTAGAGGATGATGTGATTTGATGACTAAAAAGCAGCTGATGCTAGTATGCCACTGACGATTATTGGATGCATTGGCAGCTATTCATATCCCCTATATACGATCAAACAAAGACCCAATCGGGTCTTTTTTGTTTTTGGAAAAGTCATCCGTCATGTTCTTGAGATTTGCCGCGATAAAGGAAATGCTGGATACGACTTTCAATTGAAGAGAATACGGAATAACTCGATTGACAAGCGAAAAAAAAGGGTGTAATTTAATTCATTATACGAACAATAATTCTTATATAGAACAATATTGGCAGTAATCAATATTGGATTGTAAGGATACAATGTACTCGCATAGTGTACTCATATCGTCTCTAGGGAGAGAGCAGCATGGCCGCAGTCTATATTTGTCATCCAAAACGTTCAGCAGTCGGTCGCTACGGCGGCGCTCTGGCTGATATTCGTCCTGATGATCTGTTAGCGCAAGTCATCAAAGCAGTGATCGATGATGCGCCTGACTTTGATCACAGCGCGATTGAAGATGCCTTTATAGGCTGTGCCAACCAAAGCGGCGAAGACAATCGCAACGTGGCGCGCATGAGTGTGCTGCTATCAGGTCTACCAGAGACCGTACCTGCAAATACCATCAATCGATTATGCGGCTCAGGTCTGGATGCGGTCGGCACCGCGTTTCGCGCGATTGCCAGCGGTGAGATGGATCTGGTGCTAGCAGGCGGCGTTGAGTCAATGACTCGTGCGCCCTTTGTCATGGGCAAGCCCGAAAAAGCCTATGGTCGCAGCCAGACGTTGCAAGATACGACCATGGGCTGGCGCTTTATCAATAAAAAGCTAGATGCGATGTATGGAACAGAGGCCATGCCGCAAACTGCCGAAAATCTAGCAAAACAATACAACATCTCACGCGAGGATCAAGACAGCTTCGCGCTATGGTCGCAACAAAAAGCAGCGGCTGCACAAGATAATGGACAACTGGCGGCTGAAATCACGCCTATCACCATCGAGAGACGCAAGAAGGAAGCACTCATCGTTGATACAGATGAGCATCCACGTCCAGACTCAACCATAGAAGCCTTAGAAAAACTGCGTCCTATATATAAGGACGGCACGGTAACGGCTGGTAATGCTTCAGGTATCAATGATGGCGCGGCTGCCATGCTGATTGCGAGCGCGGCAGCCGTTGAAAAGTACGGTTTAACCCCTGTAGCTAAAATAGAAGGGATGGCAACAGCAGGTGTGCTGCCAGAAATCATGGGTATTGGCCCCGTACCAGCCACTCAAAAGCTGTTAAAGAAACTCAATTTGACGCTGGATGATATGGATATTATTGAGCTAAATGAAGCGTTTGCTGCACAAGCACTGGCTTGCTCACGTGCCCTTGGGCTGGATGACCGTGATCCACGTATCAATCCTAGAGGCGGCTCAATTGCCTTGGGTCATCCGCTAGGCGCATCAGGTGCTCGCATCTTGATTTCAGCGGTTCACGAATTACAACGTACCGATGCACAGCGGGCGCTATGCACCATGTGTATTGGCGTGGGGCAGGGTATCGCGCTCATCGTTTCACGAGTAGGAGAAGAATGATGGCGTTTTTAAAAACAGACGCGCATTTGATTGCTTACCAAGACAGTGGTGAGACTTATTTACCTGCACTCTTTATGGCGCATCCACTCGGTATGAGCCGTGATGTGTGGGATACCGTGTGCGATCAACTGCATGGACATTACCGCTGCGTTCGCTGGGATTTACCTGGTCATGGTAGCAGTGGTGCAGCCGCAGAAGGACTGAGTGCTGAGCAGTTGGCGTTGGATGTCGTAGCGTTGGCGGATCACTTACATATTGAAGGTTTCAGTTTTATTGGTACATCAATCGGCGGCGTGATTGGTCAGTCGTTATGCCAATTGGTCGCTGAGCGTTTAGAGCAAGTATGGCTGACCAATACTGGTGCAGTCATCGGTACCGCGGATGCGTGGGCTGAACGTGCTGCTAACGTGCGCCAGTTGGGTTTAAGCGAGATGGCAGCAACCATCGTACCGCGCTGGTTTGCACCTGCTTATATCGAGAAAAACCCTGAAGTATCACAAGGCTGGCAAGTGCAGCTTGGACGCAATGATGACGAAAGCTACGCCAAGCTGTGTGAGGTATTGGCTCAAGTGGATAACCGCGGAAAGCTTGCTGATTATCAAAATCATGTCGCATTAATCGCAGGTGCAGAGGATGTTTCCACGCCGATTACGGCACTAGAAACCCTACAAGCACAGTTCGCTGATGCTAGCTTAAGCATTTTCGATAGCGTGGGACATGTACCCGCTATTGAAACGCCTGATCGTTTGGTTGCGCATATTCAGACTGATGCGGGACGCGCCACCGTTGGCGAAACAGGCATCAGCTATGAGCAGGGTTTGACACAGCGCAAGCGTATTTTAGGCGACACGCATGTCGAGCGCGCTTCCAAAAACGCCACGACATTAGACAGCCCATTTCAGCAATTTATCACTCGTAATGCATGGGGCGAGCTGTGGGGTGATCCAAGCCTCACCGTACAGCAGCGCAGCATGATTACCACGGGCATATTAGCCGCGCTTGGTCGCGACGGCGAGCTGGGTCTGCATCTGCGTACGGCTAAACGCTTGGGCATCTCTGAAGATCAATTGCGTCAAGTATTGATGCATGTGTCTATCTATGCTGGCGTGCCAGCGGCCAACCATGCGTTTTCTTTGGCCAAAGACAATGGTTGGGGCAATCCAATCAATTAATATTCAAAACCATAAGCACTGATTATCAATAAGGTTTGCGTTATAGCAATGGAGAATACCGTAATGAGTCATAAATACCCTTCTTTTCTTCCACGTGATCGGTCTTGGCAGCCTGCACAGTATACGCCTGGCTACAAAACCTCGGTGGCGCGTTCACCCAGTCAGGCGTTAGTCAGTATCCAAAGAGCCAGTGACTCAGAGCGTAGTGGTCCTGTATTTGACGGTTTAGAGATTGGTCAATATGACAATGACTTGCTCATGAATTTTCGCACAGAGGGAACGCAGGCGGGTCTACCCATTGGTGAGCGCATCATCATGCATGGCCGCGTCATTGATCAGTTTGGTAAGCCTGTGCCCAATACCTTGGTTGAGATGTGGCAAGCAAATGCTGGTGGCCGCTATCGTCATAAAAAAGACAATTATCTGGCGCCACTCGACCCGAACTTCGGTGGTGTGGGTCGCTTTATCACCGATGCCGACGGACGCTATCATTTTCGTACCGTACGTCCAGGACCTTATCCGTGGCCAAATGGTGTTAATACGTGGCGTCCAGCGCACATCCACGTATCAGTGATGGGACCTTCTATTTCGACGCGCTTGATTACGCAATTGTACTTCGAAGGGGATCCGCTCATTCCGCTATGTCCGATTGTACAGGTCTTAAAAGACCCAGAAGCGGTTGAAACGATGATTGCCCGCTTAGATATGACTATGAGCAAGCCAATGGATTGTCTGGCCTATCGTTTTGATATCGTGGTGCGCGGTGCATTACAAACGTATTTTGAGGAGTAGATCATGTATAGCCAATACAAATTACAAGATGATAGCGGTTTGCTGCGTGAGACAGCCTCTCAAACGTCAGGGCCGTTTGTGCATATCGGTTTGGCATTAGAAATCGCAGGTTTTGAATCTCGTTCAGATGAGATTTGGCAAGATTTGGCCAAAGAAGGTGCTAAAGGCGAGCATATCGAGTTAGTGGGTCATGTATACGACGGTAATGGTGAAGCGGTTCATGATGCCCTGATTGAAATATGGCAAGCCGATAGCGATGGTAACTATGTTGCCAATTTTGACAATAAACAACCTTTTAGTGGATTTGGGCGCAGTGCTTGTGCCTTAGATGGCGATTTCCATTTCCATACGGTAAAACCAGGACAGGTGGGTTTTTACGGTAAGCCCATGGCGCCGCACGTCAGCCTTGCCATTTTTGCTCGTGGTATCAATTTGCATCTACAAACCCGTGCCTATTTCGATGACGAACCAGAGGCCAATGCCGAGTGTCCTATATTAAATAGCGTGCCTTCAGTAGAACGTCGTAAAACGCTGATTGCCAAAAAAGAGCAAGGCGATGGTAAGCCCCGCTATCGATTTGATATTTATTTACAAGGCGACAATGAAACGGTTTTCTTTGATTTTTAGCGAATCATTTTGCAATACAGAGGTGTTTTTAGACCGTTAGTATTCTTTATTCAACGTCTTTAGGCAAAGTGGAATTTGCCAAATAACAAGTGAGAGGGATTTCATGAAACAGAAAACACAAGTTGCGATTATTGGTGCAGGCCCATCTGGATTACTGCTTGGGCAATTACTGACGAAAGCGGGTATCGACAATGTCATTTTAGAGCGCAAAACGGGCGAGTATGTCCTAAGTCGTATTCGCGCAGGCGTTTTAGAGCAGGGTACGGTCAACCTGATTCGCGAGTCAGGGGCCGGAGCGCGCATGGATAAAGAAGGATTGGTTCATACTGGTACGGATTTTAGTTTTCAGGGCGAGCACTACCACATCGACATAGAAAAACACAGTGGCGGCAAGCATGTCGTTGTGTATGGGCAGACTGAGGTAACGCGCGACTTGATGGAAGCACGTGAAAAAGTCGGTGGCACGACGGTTTATGAAGCAGAAAACGTCGAGCTCCATGATATTGAATCAGACAATCCTTATGTGACCTATCAGCATAATGGCGAATTGTTCCATCTGGACTGTGATTACATCGCGGGCTGCGATGGTTTTCATGGTGTCTCACGCAAATCAATTCCCTCTAACGAACTAGAAGAATACGAAAAAATCTATCCGTTTGGCTGGCTTGGGCTCATGAGTGACACCCCGCCTGTGAATGATGAGCTGGTTTATTGTGCCCATGAGCGTGGCTTTGCGCTATGTTCGATGCGCTCTCCAACCCGCAGCCGCTACTATATTCAAGTGCCCGATACAGATAAGATCGAAAACTGGAACGAAGAAAAATTTTGGGCTGAGCTTAAACGTCGTATTCCACCAGAAATGGCAGAACGATTGGTGACTGGGCCTGCTATCGAGATGAGTATCGCACCACTGCGCTCTTATGTCTGCGAAACCATGCAATACGGCAAAGTGTTCCTATTAGGAGATGCCGCGCACATCGTTCCACCAACGGGTGCTAAGGGTTTGAACCTTGCTGCAAGTGACGTAGACACAGCCTTTCGTTTATTTGTAAAAATCTATGAAGAACAGCGTACTGACCTGATTCCTCGTTATCAAGAAATCTGTTTGGCACGTGCTTGGAAAGCGGTTCGTTTTTCGTGGTGGATGACGATGCTATTACACCGTTTTCAGAGTGCAGGTCGTTTTGATTTTCGGGTACAGCAGGCTGAGTTTGATTACTTTATTCATTCGGATGCTGGCAAAGCAACCATTGCTGAAAACTACGTCGGCTTACCATTTGAAGCATTAGAGTAAATAGCTGCGTTTCAATTATTTGTATCTGGCTACTTAACGCTTTTATATAGGATGATCTAATGTTAAATAAAGTGACAGCATCTGCCATCGACGCCATGAACCATATCAATGATGGGGCAACCATCTTGATAGGTGGCTTTGGTTTGGCAGGTCAACCAGCAGAATTGATTGACGCACTGATTGAACGCAATGCTAAGGATCTAACCATCGTTAGCAATAATGCAGGCAACGGTGAGACGGGATTGGCACTATTGCTCAAATCAGGTTGCGTGCGCAAGATTATTTGCTCGTTTCCGCGTCAGCACGACTCGTACATCTTTGATGATCTTTACCGAGCGGGGAAAATTGAGCTGGAAGTGGTACCGCAAGGGACGCTAGCAGCTCGTATGCAAGCAGGTGGCAGTGGTCTTGGTGCCATTTATACGCCAACGGCTTATGGTACGTTGCTTGCTGAAGGTAAGGAAACACGGACGATCGATGGCAAAAATTACGTATTGGAATATCCAATAAAAGCAGATTTTGCATTGATCAAAGCGTTTCAGGGTGATCGCTGGGGTAATTTAACTTATCGCAAAGCCGCGCGTAATTTTGGTCCGATTATGGCGGCAGCCTCCAACCATACTATCGCTCAAGTCAGCGAAGTGGTTGAGCTGGGAGTGCTCGATCCAGAACACATTATTACCCCAGGTATTTTTGTCCACGAAGTCGTCTGTATTGAAGGAGAGGCATCATGAGTGATTACACCCCACGTTCAGTCGATGAGATCGCCAAGCGCGTCGCCCAAGATATCGAAGAGGGCATGTATGTCAATCTAGGCATCGGACAGCCTACTCGAGTCGCTGATTTTCTCCCGAAAGACAAAGATATTTTTTTGCACAGTGAGAACGGTGTACTAGGTATGGGGCCAGCGCCTGAGGAAGCGGACAGAGATGGCGACTTGATCAATGCCGGTAAACAATATATCACCTTACTCAAAGGTGGTAGTTATTTTCATCATGGTGACTCGTTTGCCATGATCCGTGGAGGGCACATTGACCTATGTGTTCTTGGGGCATTTGAAGTGGCTGAAAATGGCGATATTGCCAACTGGTTTTTGGGTCGTCCAAAAGACATTCCAGCCGTTGGCGGTGCCATGGATTTGGCAGTTGGTGCTAAAAAGGTGTACGTCATCATGGATCATGTTAGCAAAAACGGTGATCCTAAAATCGTCGAAAACTTAAAGCTACCTATCACTGGCGAAAAATGTGTCAATCGAATTTATACGGATCTTGCGGTGATTGACATCACTGAGCAAGGGTTGATGGTTCGTGACATGGTCGATGGACTAACTTTTGATGAGTTGCAAGCAAAAACAGGTGCCGCATTGCAACAGCCATAATTTAGATAAACGCTTAGTGTTCCATCATACGTAAAGTGCTTAACCATCAAGAAGGGATTTCATGATGAAAAAAAAATTATCTATAGCAGTCATGCAGACTGTTTGGCCGCTTATACATAATGAGTCGACTCATTATGTATCTGCCTTTGGTAACGCGGTAGGTGCAACATGGCCCTACTAATCAAGCTCAGCGTCCTAATCTCCAGATTGTGCCAGTTTATCGGCGGCATCAGTCTTATCATTATTGTTCTCACCACCATGCTAGACGTCGTCGCCCGTTATATCTTTAAGCTCACTGGTGGTGAGTTTGGCTTTACCGTCAAAGGCAGTGTAGAGATCGTCTCCTACTTTATGCTTTTTGCCCTACTGGCCGCCTTTGCCGCTTTTGTCGAACGCTCGCAAATCATCGTCGACGTCTTTA